>JAEEQB010000008.1 GCA_016285075.1 Prevotella sp. | reverse complement strand
GCTGTTGCACAGCAGATGGAAGAAGTACGCAAGGTCAGCGGACGCGTAGCCGACAGTTTTTCCCACGAGCCCGTAGAGGGCGTCTCCATCTGCCTGCTGGCTGCTGCCGACAGCTCCCTATTAGCCACCTATCAGCCCGTTGGCGACGACACTCTCATGTACCGCCACTTCGGCATGTTCTCCTTTCCCGTCAAGGACAAGGGAAAGTACCTGATACGCACCTCCTGCATAGGCTACAAGACCGTCTACACACCCTTCGAGGTGAAGTACAAGCGCGAGGGCGACATATGGCTGAAGCGCATTGACATGCAGCGCGAGTCGCGTGTGCTGAACGAGGTGACAGTGACCGGCACAAAGATCAAGATGGTGCTGCGAGGCGACACGGTGGTCTACAATGCCGATGCATTCAACCTGGCAGAAGGCTCCATGCTCGATGCCCTCATCCGCCAGCTGCCTGGTGCCGAGCTCAGCAAGGACGGTGAAATCAAGGTCAACGGCAAGAAGATTGACAACCTGCTGGTCGACGGACGCGACTTCTTCGAGGGCGACCCCAAGGCGGCACTGGAGAACCTACCCGCATATACGGTGAACAAAATCAAGGTGTTCGACCGCAAAGGTAAGCTCACCCAGATGATGGGACGCGACATGGACGATAAAAGCTACGTCATGGACGTCAGGCTGAAAAAGCAGTATGCCACCAGCACTTTCGGCAACATAGAGGGCGGTGCCGGCACAGACCACCGGTGGGGGCTGAAGGGCATGGCCAACCGCCGTTCTGGCAAACACCAGCTGTCAGTGGCTGCCAACGTGAACAACCTCAACGACCAGAGCAATTCCTACATCATGTTCGGCGGAGGGGGTATCAGTGTCATGGGCTACCAGCCGCAGTCGGCCCAGGGTGTCAACACCTACCGTACAGCCGACGTGGGATATAGCTTCGGCGACTGGGAGGACAAACTGTCGGGGGGACTGAGCATCAACGGCTCCCACAACGATAGCCATACTGACACATGGACCTCCTCGCAGACCTACCTCACCGGCGGCGACACCTACAGCCGGCAGGCCAACTATGCACGCAACCGCAGCCGTTCTTTGGGAGGCATGGCCCGCATCAGCCTCTCACCCAAAGGGCTGGTCAGCTACGGCAGCATCAATTTCAACTACAGTGACGGTAAGAACCATAGCAACAACCGTTCCGCACAGTTCGATGCCGATCCTGCCGAGTACGGAGACCTGCTGGACGACCTCTTCCTGCACCCCGACAAGTACCGCACCATCACCATGAACCGACGCGCGCAGCAGTCACAGGGCGACAACCGCAGCTTCAACCTAGGCGGACAGTTCAGTGCCGACATCAAGATCATGGCCGACGTGGTATCGCTGAGCGCAGATGCAAACTACGGCACCAGCCGCCGTAACACCTACCAGCTGTCTGACGTCTATTATATGAAAGGTGGTGGCTTTGGCAGCGGCGGCAGTATGGGTACAGGCGGCAGTATGGGCAGTAGCAGTGGCGAACTCCGTGACTTCCGCAATCAGTACACCTATGCGCCCAACACCCACTGGAACACAGCATTCACTGCAGACTACAACTATGGCATGGGCCAGCACAACCTGCGTTTCCGTTACCGTTATTCCCATAACTATAACGACGGCGAGAACTCACTCTATCGTCTCGACCGCCTCGACTCTACCCTCACTTCACTGGGCACACTGCCCTCCACTGAGGAAGCCCTGCTGAGCGTGCTCGACCAGATGAACTCCAACACCTCTACCCGCCACGATATTCAGAACCGACTCACCGCCCAGCTGCGTCTCGTACCTCGTTTCCTGGGCGACGGTGCCATCAACCTCGAACTGCCCGTGGTCTACTATCACAACACACTCGACTACTTCCGTCAGACCTCCCAGCACCTGACGCAAGGCTACTGGACCTTCAACCCCTCGCTGCGCATAGAGTATGCACCCAAGCGCAACGACAAACAGAAGACAAAAGTGCAGGGCCATGACGTGATGATCATCAGCGATACCAAGAGCCATCCATTGATACGTGCCTCGGTCAGGGGTTCGCTCGACACCAGCGCACCAGACATCATGAGCCTTGTCAGCTACCGTGACGACAGTGACCCGCTGCTCACCACCTACTCCAATCCCGACCTGAAGAAGACCAGAACACTGAACGTTGGTGCCGACTTCTCGATACATGGCGGCTCCAGGCAGAAGAATATATGGAGCAGCCTCAACTATAGCCGTACCTTCGACGCCGTGGCCACCAGCATGGTCTACGACAAGGCCACAGGCCGCACCGTCACCAAACCCGAGAACGTCAATGGCAACTGGAACCTATCAGGCAACATCGCCTGGGGACAGAGCCTCGATGAGAAACGCACCCTCTCGTTCCAGAACGATCTCAGCGGAAACTACAGCCACAGCGTCGACCTGAACAGCGTAGCAGGAGCCGGAGGAATAGCAGGCGTGGGCGATGCCGACTTCACACTGGGCAGCCAGCGCAGCACCGTCAACAATACCAACCTCACTGAACGACTCAGCTTCACATGGCGGTTTGCATCGAAAAAGAGTGAGAACGAGTTCTCTGCTCCGCAGAACAGCGAGTTCAGCCTCAACGTAGGCGGTTCCTACAACCACGTCAACGGCGACCGTCAGGACTTCCAGCGCATCAATGCCGGAAACTTCAGCTACGGAGGCTCACTGCTGCTGCAACTGCCGTGGGACTTCGAACTCAACACCACGCTAACCAACTATAGCCGGCGCGGATACAGCGACCCGCAGATGAACACCAACGAACTCATCTGGGGCGCACGACTCACACGCCGATTCCTGAAAGGGTCGCTGCTGCTCACCCTCGAGGGATTCGACATACTGGGCCAGCTCTCCAACCGCAACTGCACCATCAACGAACAGGGACGCACGGAGACCTATACCAACGTCATCTCACAGTATGCCCTGATCAAACTCACCTACAGCTTCCAGCGTTTCCCAAAAGGCAGCAAGAATCCCTTCCTGTTCTTCTGAGGACAGGACAGGCAGAAACGATTCTGTTAAAAAAACGTAAAACGCATGATACTTCCCATTGCTAACCTATTGCATTTCACTAATTTTTAGTAATTTTGCAGCCGATTTTCGAAAAATCAAACTCAAAATAGTTGATGAAAAATGACAAAATAAAGAATCAGTACCGTATTAACGAACAAATACGCGTACGCGAAGTCCGCATCGTCAGTGATGGCGGATCGACAGTAATGCCCACCCGTCAGGCACTTGAAATGGCACGCGAACAGGATGCCGATCTCGTGGAGATCTCACCCAATGCCAACCCGCCTGTGTGCCGCATCATCGACTATTCAAAGTTCCTCTACCAGCAGAAGAAGCGCCAGAAGGAAATGAAGGCCAAGCAAGTGAAGGTTGAGGTGAAGGAAATCAGATTCGGACCGCAGACCGATGAGCACGACTATCAGTTCAAGCTGAAGCACGCCAAGGAGTTCCTCGAAGAAGGCAACAAGGTGCGTGCCTACGTGTTCTTCCGCGGACGAAGCATCCTGTTCAAGGAACAGGGAGAAGTGCTGCTGCTCAGGTTTGCCAACGACCTGGAGGAATGGGGAAAAGTGGAGTCCATGCCATCGCTCGAAGGCAAGAAGATGTTCCTCTACCTGGCACCCAAGAAGACAGGCAGTTCAACGAAGAAGAGCCAGCAGGCCCGCGACCGCGAGAAGCTGAAGGCAGGCGAACAGACCGATGCCAAGGGCAACGTCAAACAGCAGACTAAGGCCATAAACGCTGACGACAGCGACATAGACACACCCTCAAACGGTGGGCTTTTGGCCAATGCCAAGATCAGTGCCGACGCCCTGAAGAAGCTCACTGAAAACGAAGATTAGCAAAAGAAGACGGCGCGCCCGGTATATGCGTAGCCGTCGGTTATTAATAACAATTTAAAATTTCAAAAAACAATGCCAAAAGTAAAGACAAACTCCGGCGCGAAGAAGAGATTCACGTTCACCGGAACAGGTAAGGTTAAGAGACATCACGCTTACCACAGCCACATTCTCACAAAGAAGACCAAGAAACAGAAGCGTAATCTGGTGCATCAGGCTATCGTCGATCCCAGCAACATGAAGCAGGTTCGTGACCTGTTGTGTCTCCGTTAAACCTATTGTCGAACATTTAAAGTAGAAAAATTATGCCAAGATCAGTAAATCACGTTGCATCAAGAGCAAAGCGTAAGAGAATTTTGAAGCTCACCCGTGGCTACTTTGGAGCTCGCAAGAATGTCTGGACAGTAGCAAAGAACACCTGGGAGAAGGGTCTGACCTACGCCTACCGTGACCGTCGCACCAAGAAGCGCAACTTCCGCGCACTGTGGATCCAGCGTATCAACGCTGCCGCACGCCTCAACGGCATGAGCTACTCTCAGTTTATGGGTGCACTCAGCAAGGCTGGTATCGAAATCAACCGCAAGGTGCTTGCCGACCTCGCCATGAACAATCCGCAGGCTTTTGCCGCCATTGTTGAAAAGGTGAAGTAAGGAAGAGGTATTACGAATACCGTTTTGGTCTTCTGATCACAAGCCTACCTTTGAGCTGAATGCTCAAGGCAAAGCAAGAAATTAAAAAAGCCGTAGTCCGACAAGGACTGCGGCTTTTTCTTTCATCGTCAACATAGTTTGCAGGGCGATGGTTTCCACGTCTGTTTACTCAGGGCGATGGTTTCCACGTCTGTTTACTCAGAGCGTCGCCCTGGGCTTACAGCTGCTGCCCCTTCAGGGCGCACTTGCGAAACTTGAGATAGTTGAATAAATTATTTATTGAACCGGCTCATAATTCAAGTTTTTTTTGTACATTTGCACCGGAAAGTCCTCAGAAGACGAATACAACGAACAGAATAAGACTCCAATAACCCATAAAACTATTGAAAATGGACAAGATGATTCGCTCAACCTTTGGTTTCCTGTACGGCAAGAACTGGATGCTTGCCGCCATACTGGCCATATACTGCAGTGCCGCCTCATCTCAGACCTTGCGTGGCACAGTGACCGACGCCATCAGCGGTGAACCCCTCATTGGTGCGACAGTAAAGATCATAGAGATGGAAAACAAGGCTTCCGTCACCGACCTTGACGGCAAGTTCCTCATCAACGTGGGAAAAGGCGGCCGATACTCTGTTGAGACCTCGTACATAGGCTATGAGTCCAACATGCAGAAAGAAGTGCAGGTGGTGGGTGTGAAAGAGGTTGTTCTTGACATTGCACTGCGCGAGAACGCCAACGAGTTGAAAGAAGTCATCGTGAAGCCACGTGTGAACAAGATGGCAACGGTCAATCCTACTGCCCTTGTTGGCGGCGTGATGCTCTCAATGGAAGAGGCCAGCCGCTTTGCCGGCGGCGGCAATGACCCATCCCGACTGGTGACAGCCTACGCAGGCGTATCAGGACAGAGCGACGGCAACGGCATCTCGGTCTATGGTAATGCGCCGCAGAATATGCAGTATCGCCTGGAGGGTATTGAGATCTTTGCACCGAACCACTTCAGCGACCTCTACGGAGGCGGATTCGGCATGGTGAGCGCCCTGAACTCGAACACCATAGGAAACAGTGACTTCTTCACCTCTGCCTTCAATGCCAACTACTCCAACTCCTTGAGCGGGGTCTTCGACATGCGCATGAGGGCTGGCAACAACTCCAAGCACGAGAACATACTGCAGGTGGGTACCGTGTCGGAAGAACTGACGCTTGAAGGTCCCATCTCACGTAAGAACAACAGCAGCTATATCTTCAACTTCCGTTACGGCTTCACCTCCCTGGCCCACAAAATGGGTATCCTCGACGTGGCTGGAACAGACTTCGACTTCATGGACTTCTCGATGAAGCTCAACTTCCCCACGAAGACTGCCGGCACCTTCTCTGTCTTCGCACTCGGCTTTTATGACAAGGCTAAAGACCAGCTGCCCGAACTTGATGAAGTACACTCCATCTACGATGTAAGCGACGACCACTTCAAGATGTGGAACTTCGTGGCAGGAGCCTCGCACAAGATTCACCTGGGCAACAAATGGACATGGCGCACCACACTGGCCTATAACATGCAGCACGACAAGCTGGACACCTATTACCGCTACTTCAACGCCGATGCCAGCGGCGCCATCACCAGCTTCACAGGAAAGGAAGAGCCCTACTACTATCTGAAGCAGAACGAAGACCGCCTCGTCCTCAACACAGAACTGTCGAAGCAGGTCGCGCCGAAATGGCTCACACAGGTGGGTGGTGAATATTCACAGCGCTTCTTCAGTATCTCCTTCCGCCAGGCCGATGCACCTTATTCCCCCGTGCCCGCCACCCCTCTCTACGACGTGAGCGACAACACAGGACTGGGCAATCTGCACTGGTCGAACGTCATCACACCCATCAAACAGCTCTCGTTCAACATCGGCGTCGCAGCCAACTACTTCGTGCTCTCCAAGGAACTCTCCATTGAGCCGCGCATCAGCATGAAATGGGAACCCGACACCAAGAACTCCTTCGCACTGGGTTACGGACTGCACTCAGCCATCGAGAAGACCGACACCTATTTCCTGCGCGACGATGCCGGCAACCTGGTGAACAACAACCTGAAGATGGCAAAGACCCACCACTTCCTGGCCAGCTACACCCACCAGTTCACAGACAACCTGAACCTACGTCTGAATGCCTTCTATCAATATGGATTCGACACACCCGTCAGTGCCGACCCCACACGTACCTACTGCGTGGTGAACCGCGAGAACATCTTCGTGGACGAGCCACTGGTGAACAAAGGCAACACTCGCAACTACGGCGCCGATGTAACCCTGGAGCACTACATGAAGGACGGATACTTCGGACAGGTGAACCTATCACTCTTCCGTTCTGAATACCGCGCGCTCGACAAAGTATGGCGCCAACAGATGTACGACAGGGGCTACATGCTGAAACTGCTGGGCGGTAAGGAGTGGATGGTAGGAAAGCGCAAGCAGAACGTATTCAACATCTCAGCCAAGTACACCCTTCAGGGCGGACTGCGCCACACACCCATCGACCTGCCTGCCACCATTGCCAACGGCCTCAATGCCGACGAACCTGTGTTCATACAGTCGCAGGCCATGAGCGAGCAGTTCGACCCCACGAGCATCGTCGACCTCACCATCAGCTACAAGTGGAACGGACGCCGCTTCAGCCACACACTGGCCTTCGAGGGAGTGAACATCCTGATGAACGAGACACCCTACACCCAACGCTACGATTTTGCACTGAAGGAGCTACGCTACGACAAGAGCGGCATCTCGCTGCCTAACATTTTCTATCGGCTGGACTTCTGATGGACGGGGCGTACACTACCTGGATGGGAAAGTGCCTGCAAAAATATTTGGCGGAATCAGAAATTATTGCTACCTTTGCACGCAGAAGCGTGTGAGACTGCTTACGTTTGGCCATTGATGCGGGCATCATGGCTCTCGCCTAACCGCAGCATAACACGCAGAAAGCAAAATACTTAAAGACCACTACACACAAAAATGAAGAAGAAGAATCTGCTATGGCTCCTTTCCTTGCCAGCCTTGCTGGCCCCCATGAAAGGAACAGCCCAAGAAAAGCCCCAGCTGAAGGTTGACATCAGCATCACCAACCGTAACAATCCTGACGAGACACTGGAGCCAGGCTACACCTGGTGGAAGCCCGTACAGGGCAAGAAGAGCGACACCTTGACCGTCGACGGCATCAAGTGCGTGCTCCAGGCACCTGAGGGCGTAGACCCTGACTACGAGGTGCGCACAGGCTGGAGCAAGAGCTATATCCAGAAGGCAGAGTACAAGTCACAGAACGGCCGTCTGACCTTTGACGGCGTCACCCTCGACCCCAATGACAACTCTGTCAAGGCCTACGGATTCAACGGTGCCTTTACCCTGAAAATCGAGGGGCTGCCTGCCGGCACTCACTCGCTCACCACCTACCACAACTGCTGGGAGAATCCCTCGGCGTGGTATGCCTCGCCCATGACCATCAAGGTGAACGGCGTGGTGGCCCACGAGAACGTCGTACCCTCGTTCCTGCAGCCCGTTGCCGCCAACGCCACCATCGTGTTCACAGTGTTTAGCGTAGAAAAGGAGGGCGATGCCGTGGAGATAGAGTTCTCCACCTCTGCCGACCATCCTGGCACACCTGCCGATGCGGCACAGGTGAACGAGTTCAAGACACCCTTGCTGAACGGCTTCGAACTGAACACCGCTGATGTGACCGTACAGGCCAAGGAGCCCTATCCTGCCAACAACGACCTGCATGCCGACTGCGACGGAGGTACTGTCACACTGCGCTGGACGGCTGCCAATGCCAATGTAAAGGAGCACCGTCTCATCATTGCCACCAGCGAGGACGACCTTTCAAATAAGAACATGCCCATCACCCTGCCTGCCAACCAGACCAGCTATCCACTGGATAACCTCTACTCCATGAACACCTACTATTGGCGTGTGGACGAGGTGGACGCCTCGGGCAAGGTCAACGAAGGACAGGTATGGAAGTTCAAGCCCCGCCAGCTGGCCTTCCCTGGTGCTGAGGGTTATGGACGCTTTGCCCAGGGAGGACGCGGTGGCAGCGTGTATCATGTGACCAACCTCAGCAGCGACAACATCCCTGGCTCGTTGCTATACGGGCTGGTCAGCATCGAAGAGCCCCACACCATTGTATTCGACGTGAGCGGCATCATCGACATGCAGTTCGCTGCACAGTTCACCAAGCCCAACATCACCATTGCCGGACAGACGGCACCAGGCAAGGGCATCTGCCTGAGAGCATCGAACGTGAACATAGGCTCTGACGACATATGCCGCTTCATCCGCTTCAAACGCGGTCTGGGTGTCTATGGTGAGAACACAGGCAACGCCATGGGCATGACGGGAGCCGACCACGCCATTGTCGACCACTGCACTGCCGCATGGGGTACCGATGAGACCGTCAGCGGACGTGGCGCCAAGAACATCTCGTTCCAGTACAGCATGATTACAGAGGCACTGGGCATCACGGGCCACAAGAACTATGCCGACGGCACCAACCACGGCTATGCCGCCACCATTGACGGAAAGATAGGCTCGTGGCACCACAACCTGCTGGTGAACTGCGAAGGCCGTAACTGGAGCCTCGGCGGCGGCATGGACGGCACCAACACCGCTATCGGACAGATGGACATCTTCAACAACGTAGTGTACAACTGGCACAACCGCACCACCGACGGCGGATGCCACGAGGTGAACTTCGTGAACAACTACTACAAGATGGGACCCGACACACGCCGCACCCAGCTCTTCAGCCAGGACTACGAGAACGTAGGCTCCATAGAGAGCAAATGGCAGGCATACGTCAGCGGCAACATACGCGAGAACAAGAACCACTCGCTCTCTCAGGACAAGTACAAGGACACCTATCAGTACACACTCTCCAACGGTGCCACTGACCCCAATACCCGCACTGACCAGTACCAGTACAACACCTTCGTCAACGAGCCGTTCTTCCCCAGCCATGCCGAGATACACACGGCGAAGGATGCGCTGAAGATCGTCACCAGCTACAGCGGTGCCACCATGCCCATGCGCGACGAGCAGCACGTGCGCAACGTACGTGAGACCCTCGAGGGCAGCTACACCTACGTTGGCTCGAAGTCGAAGATCAAGGGCGAGATTGACTCTGAGGCCGACATCACTGAGCACGAAAACGGCAAAGGATGGGAGGAATGGCCCGAGGAGCACCGCTCTGCCGACTGGGACACCGACCAGGACGGTATGCCCAACTGGTGGGAAGACCTTGTAGACAGCGACCCGCAAGAGGCCAACCAGAACGATGACCCCGATCAGGACGGATGGACGCTGTTGGAGGACTACCTGGAATTCATGTCACATCCCTATCTGGTGGTGCAGCCCAACAGTGAAGCCGCCATCGACCTGAGTGCCCACTTCCAGGGTTTCTACGGGCAGAACGGCAAGAGCACAGTACCCGTCTATCGTGTAGAGATGCTTCCTAACGGCATCTACAAGGCCGAAGTCAGCGGCTCGCTGCTCTATGTTCACACCGTAAAGCCCGATGCCACAGGCATCTTCCACTTCAAAGTCAGCTGCAGCGACGGCGAGACCTCCTTTACCCAGACCATCGGAGTGGCCATCACCAGCAACCCCACAGGCATTCCCGCAGTCAGCAGCGATGAAAGCGCACCGGTGGTCAGCCGCGAGTTCTTCACCGTGGACGGCCGTCGTGTAACACAGATGCAGCCGCACGAGGTATACCTGATGAAAACCACCGACTCCGAAGGTCAGGTGCGCACAGTAAAGGTGATCAAGAACTAAAGGTAGATTGAAGTTTCCGTACGGTTAGTAAGACACAGCCGGTCCTATAGTATGATACTATCAACCCTTTAGTATCATACTATAGACTCTTTAGTATCATACTATAGACTCTTTAGTATCATACTATCGGCCCTTTAGTATGATACTATCGACCCTTTAGTATGATACCAAAGATTCTTTCGTATGACACCATCGACCTTAAAATTACCCAGTTTTTGAGAGAAATAAGCAACCATTTCCAGTCTCAAAGGTACGAAAAAAAGTGAATAGCCGAAGTGTTTTGTTAAAAAAAATAAACCATTATTGTATTTTCCCCAAAAAAGTATTACTTTTGGGCGCTATATTGTAGCCTTGAGGCAACGAGAAATTCTTGCACCTGGGCCTTTCCGTAGCTGTATTTTGTAACAGAATATGCTACAGCCGCCACCAAAGCGATAAGAACAAAAATAAATATAAATGCATTTCAAATGGAATTACGAACCACCTACATCCGACAGACACGCGGCAGCTAAGGAGCTGGCAGACAAGATTGGCATGAGTCCAATCCTGGCCGACCTGCTCATTCAGCGCGGCATCAAGACGGAGAGCGCTGCCAAACGGTTCTTCCGCCCGATGCTAAACGAACTGATAGACCCGTTCCTGATGAACGACATGGACGTGGCTGTCGACAGGCTGAACGATGCTATGGGGCGCAAGGAGCGTATCATGGTATACGGCGACTACGATGTAGACGGATGTACGGCGGTGGCTTTGGTGTATAAGTTCCTGCAGCAGTTCTACTCCAACATGGAGTACTATATTCCCGACCGCTACGAGGAGGGCTACGGCATCAGCCGCAAGGCTCTGGATTATGCTGCGGAACAAGGTGTGAAACTGATTATCGTGCTCGATTGCGGCATCAAAGCAATCGGCGAAATTGACTATGCCCGCCAACTGGGCATAGACTTCATTGTGTGCGACCATCACGTGCCCGATGACGAGCTGCCTGAGGCAGTGGCCATCCTCAACCCCAAGCGCGAGGACTCCACTTACCCCTTCAAGCACCTCTGCGGCTGCGGTGTAGGTTTCAAGTTCATGCAGGCATTTGCCAAGAACAACGGCATTCCCTTCTCACGTCTGATACCGCTACTGGAGTTCTGTGCGGTGTCGATAGCCGCCGACATAGTGCCGGTGACCGGCGAGAACCGCATCCTGGCCTTCCACGGACTGAAGCAGCTGAACCAGAATCCCAGCACAGGCCTGAAGGCCATCATCGACATCTGCGGACTGACAGGCCGCGAGCTCACCATGAGCGACATCATCTTCAAGATAGGCCCGCGTATCAATGCCTCTGGGCGCATGCAGAACGGCACAGATGCCGTAGACCTGCTGGTGGAGCGTGACCTTCAGAAAGCACTGACGGCAGCAGCCCACATCAACGAGCAGAACGAGCGCCGCAAGGATGTGGACAAGCAGATGACGGAGGAGGCCAACCAGATCATTGAGAAGCTGGAGAGCCAGAAGCACCAAGCCAGCATAGTGCTTTACGACGAGAACTGGAAGAAAGGCGTGGTGGGCATTGTGGCATCGAGGATGACTGAAATGTACTACCGCCCCACGGTGGTGCTTACACGCAGCGGCGAACATGCTACAGGATCTGCACGCAGCGTGGCAGGCTACGACATATACGACGCAGTGAAGTCGTGCCGTGACATCCTGGAGAACTTCGGTGGCCACACCTATGCCGTAGGACTGACACTGAAGATAGAGAACATACCGGAATTCAGGCGCCGTTTCCAGGAATACGTAAACACCCATATACAGCCCGAGCAGACCGAAGCCACACTCGAAATAGAGGAAATGGTGGACTTCAAGGACATCACGAAGAAGCTGATGAACGACCTGAAGAAGTTCGCACCCCACGGACCCGACAATCCCAAACCCCTGTTCTGCACCCGCAACGTCTACGACTACGGCACATCGAAAGTGGTGGGCCGCCAGCAGGAGCACATCAAGCTGGAGCTGGTAGACTCGCGCTCGTCGAACGTCATGAACGGCATTGCCTTCGGACAAAGCCAGGCAGCACGATACATCAAGTCGAAACGTTCGTTCGACATCGTCTACACCATTGAGGAGAACTCCTACAAGCGCAATGAGGTGCAGCTTCAGATAGAGGACATCAAGCCGTCGGCAAACGAGAACTGAAAACTGGCAGCAGATCATAGGCAATCGGCCTTATGGAAAGCAGAAATGACAGTCACAGCAGACTCAGCAGGTAAATCGGCCTCATGGAAAGCAGAAAGACAGTCACATCGGATACTACAGATCATCAGCAATTGTCAATTGCCGATTACCTGTCAATTCTGAAGCGCTATTGGGGCTATGATGGTTTCCGGGGCATTCAACAGGAAATCATCGAAAGCATCAGCAGCGGGCACGACACGTTAGGGCTGATGCCCACGGGCGGCGGCAAGAGCATCACCTTCCAGGTGCCGGCACTGGCCATGGAGGGCACGTGTATCGTCATTACGCCGCTGATAGCCCTGATGAAGGACCAGGTGTTCAACCTGCGTCGCAGAGGCATCAAGGCTGCCGCCATATACAGCGGCATGAAACATGACGACATCCTTACCACCCTCGAGAATGCCATCTTCGGACAGGTGAAGCTGCTGTATATATCGCCAGAACGGCTTGCCTCCGAATTCTTCCGTACCAAACTGAGTCACATGCGGGTGAGTTTCATCACCGTGGATGAAGCCCACTGTATCTCGCAATGGGGATATGACTTCCGTCCCTCCTACCTCCATATTGCCGACATCAGGCACATGCTGCCCAACGTGCCCGTACTGGCTCTGACTGCCACCGCCACACCCACGGTGGTAGACGATATACAGGAAAAACTCACACCACAGTCCACAGGCCACAAGCCACATGAATTCAACGTATTCCGCATGTCGTTCGAGCGCAAGAACCTGGCCTACATCGTGCGACGCACCAACGACAAGAACGAGGAGCTGGTACACCTGCTGAGCCACGTAGAGGGCTGCGCCATAGTCTACGCACGCAGCCGCCGCCGCACCAAGGAAGTGTCAGACCTGCTCAATGCCAGCGGCATCAGCGCCACTTTCTATCATGCAGGACTGGAAACCGTTGTCAAGGACGAGCGTCAGAAAGCATGGGTTGCCGACCAGGTACGTGTCATGGTAGCCACCAACGCCTTCGGCATGGGAATAGACAAGCCCGACGTGCGGCTAGTGATCCACATAGACTGCCCTGACAGCATAGAAGCCTATTTCCAGGAAGCAGGGCGGGCAGGGCGCGACGGCAAGAAGTCGTACGCCATACTGCTGTACAACGAAAACGACCACGGCAAGCTGCTGAAACGTATCAGCGACACCTTCCCTGAGAAAGACTACGTGCGCAAGGTCTATGACCACCTGGCCTACTATTATCAGGTGGCCACGGGTTCGGGCTACAACCGCATGTTCGAGTTCAACATTGACGATTTCTGCCAGAAGTTCCACCATTTCCCTGTGCAGGTCATGTCAGCGCTGCAGATTCTCTACCGTGCAAACTACTTGGAGTACATAGAGGAGCAGGATGCACAGGCACGGGTCATGTTCTGTCTGAGCCGTGACGATCTCTACAGGCTGGAACATACCGACCCGTTGGAGGAACGAGTCATCACCGCCCTGTTGCGCGGCTACGGCAGCCTGTTCGTGGACTACACCTACATTGACGAGACCTTCATTGCCAGGCACGTATCCATCACACGTCCGCAGCTGTACCTGGTGCTGAAGGGACTGGCTGCAAAACACATCATCCGCTTCATTCCCCAGAAGCAGACACCCTACATCCGTTATATGCAGCGGCGTGAGGACTCAGAGCACCTCATCTTTCCTCCAGAGACCTACGGAATGCTGAAGGAACGCTATACCGACCGTATACACGCCATGATCCGATATGCCTCGACCGACGACCAGTGCCGCAGCCGTCAGCTGCTGCGCTATTTCGGCGAGGAGCAGAGCAAGGACTGCCATCAGTGCGATGTCTGCCTGAATGGTCAGGCACTGGCAGACACATGCCCCGAGGGACTGTCGGCAGAAGAACAGATCAGGCAGCTGCTGTCCGACGGCCAGCCCCATCACGTCACACAACTGAGAAGCATCCCTCTGCCCTTGGAGCAGATAGATGCTGCCTTGACGCTGATGATGGAAGAGGAAACCATCGCACAGTGCGACGGCTACCTCTCCCTCACATCATCCCCGTAGAAGGAACGGATTCCCACACTGCCGATT
The DNA here is from genome assembly GCA_016285075.1 of Prevotella sp. Taxonomy (GTDB): domain Bacteria; phylum Bacteroidota; class Bacteroidia; order Bacteroidales; family Bacteroidaceae; genus Prevotella. The sequence continues at coordinate 85,518 of JAEEQB010000008.1, read as the reverse complement.
GTACACTGGCCTTTCACCAGTGCAATCAGCCAGTACAGGGGCCACAGCGGGTTCTTAAGCCAACCCGAACTCCTTCTGCCAGTTCTCGTAGTTGGATTTCTCCTTCTGGCACAACTCGCCATCGAGTTTCACCACATCGTTGATGAACTGGTCAATGGTGATGAGAATGACCTTGCGTTCGTCATCGTTGAAACCGTCAGTCAGTTCCTTGGTATCGCTGACTATCTGGTCAAAGGTGTACTGCTGGCAGAGAGAATCCTTCAGGCTCTGTTTCAATTCTGGTTCAATGTCACCCACCTTCTCGATGCCCGAGATGAAGTTCTCAATGAAATCACGCTCGCGCTGGTCATAATTACCGTCGCAATTGGCAAAGAACAGGCCTGTCTTAGCCATCAACTTTACTACATTTACAATCTTTTCCATACTTTCCTCCTTTCCTTCTACTTTTTGCCGCCCAAGGCACCCTGTGCCAGACCGATGACGCTAATCACACTCTTGGCCACGTCGCCAATGTTACTCAGATCAAGCTTGCCGCCGCCCAAGCCCAGCTGCCCCAGGATGCTGCCCAAGCCGCCCATGTCGGCTGGAGCCTCCTCCGGCGCAATGTCCTTCTGGGTAGGCTTCGGTGCCTTGCTCTTGGCAGGCTTCTCCTGTGCACCTGTTACCTGACCCAGCACCTCGCCGAGACCACCGGGCAACTTGCCTTCCGTCACCTGGCCAAGCACCTCGCCTAGGCCGCCTTTCTTACCTGTAGCCATCTCGATGATGCTGCCCAACCCTCCGTTGTCAGACTTGCCCGATGTGGCATTCTTCAGAATCTCTTCAATAAAACTTCCCATAAGCTTTTAGTTATTTAAAAATACAGGGCAAGGTTGGTTCTCACCCACTTCTGCGGGCAAAGGTACACATTTTAATTCATAATTCATGATTCATCATTCATATTTTTTACAGGTGGCAGCAATTTTTTTTCACTTTTCACTCTTCACTCTTCACTTTTTTCGTACTTTGAGCTGCGCTCGAAAGTACTCTTGTTGACTACCGTCTACCTCAAACGCGACTCGGCCATTCAAGCACGCTTGATGGCCCTCACTGCTTTTTCGGTTCGAAAATACCCAAATAAATTTGGTATTTTGCTCGCTTATTCGTACTTTGAGCTGCGCTCGAAGGTACTTTCGCTCAGAAACACTCAAATTTATTTGGTGTTTCGCTCGCTTATTCGTACCTTTGCACCCAAATTTTGCAAAATCCATACAATATCATGATACTTGACAAGATAGACGAGCTTCTGAAAGAAGTACAGACGCTAAGTGCAAAGAACGCAGAAGAGGTAGAGCAGCTCCGGCTGAAATATCTCAGCAAGAAGGGTGAAATCACAGCCCTGATGAACGATTTCCGCAATGTGGCTGCCGACCAGAAAAAGACTGTAGGCATGAAGATCAACGAGCTGAAGCAGCTCACCACCGAGCGTATCAACAAGCTGCGCGAGGAGTGCGAGACCCAGGATTCAGGTGACGAGCAGCTTGACCTGACACGTACCCCCTACCCCGTTGAGCTTGGTACACGCCACCCGCTGACCATCGTCACCAACGAGATTATTGACATCTTCTCACGCATGGGCTTTGTCTTGGCCGACGGTCCTGAAGTGGAGGACGATCTGCACGTGTTCACCAAGATGAATTTTGCCGCCGACCATCCTGCCCGCGACATGCAAGACACTTTCTTTGTGGAGCAGAGCCCGTCAGGCGATGTAACGAAGAACATCCTGCTGCGCTCGCATACTTCCTCCGTGCAAGCCCGCGTCATGGAGCAGATGCATACTGAAGACGGTAAGCTCACTGCCCCCATACGCGTCATCTGTCCAGGCCGCGTCTATCGCAATGAGGCCATCACTGCCCGTGCCCACTGCTTCTTCCATCAGGTAGAGGGTCTGTATATCGACAAGAACGTCAGCTTCACCGACTTGAAGCAGGTGCTTCTGTCGTTTGCCCGCGAAATGTTTGGCGCCGACACCAAGATACGCCTGCGCCCCAGCTATTTCCCCTTCACTGAGCCTTCGGCAGAGATGGACATCAGCTGTTTCATCTGCGGCGGCGAGGGTTGTGGCTTCTGCAAGCATACCGGCTGGGTAGAGATCCTGGGCTGCGGCATGGTCGACCCCAACGTGCTCGAGCAGTGTGGCATTGACTCCACGATCTACAGCGGCTATGCCTTCGGCATGGGTGTGGAACGCATCACCAACCTGAAGTACCGCGTCAACGACCTGCGCCTGTTCTCAGAGAACGACACCCGTTTCCTCCGCGAGTTCGAGGCTGCCGACTGATTCCTGTTCTTTTACTGATGAAGATTCCTGTTGTCTGACACATTCTCGACATCTTCGAGAATGATGTCCGGACGCTCGTCTGGGCGAAGCAACTCAAAGGCAATGTTGTGCATCCTGAGTCCGTCCACATGGCGAGCAAAGAGTCCGTAGGCTGGTGTAGGCCCTGCCCAGCGTGGTTCGGGATAGTTGGTGCCCTGCTCGCGATAAGAGCCTTCCACCTTCTTTCCCCCGCCCCTGTACTGAATACGGATGTTGCTCAGCGAGACGTTCCTGACGGGTGTTCCCTTCATGCCCGTAATGATGATACCTGCCAATGAGTCGCAGTCGTCGGCCACCACGTTGTTGATATAGATGTCACGGGCCGACGACACATCTGTCCGTTCCTTGGGTCCACGGTTACGGCATCCTGTGGTGATATAGATGGGATAATGGTGTACATGGCTCATCGAGATGTTCGACACTACGATGTTCTCCATCCTTCCCTGGTCTACCTCTTCAAAGGCCAGCCCTGAGCTCCACATGCAGGTGCAGTTCGAGATGGTGATGTTACGATAGCCGCCGTTCGACTCCGTGCCCAGCTTGATGCGTCCACACACCCAGTTCACTATCTCAGGCACATAGGTCCCGTCCAGGAAAGTGCCCAGTTTATAGCCAGTTACAATACAGTTGGTAATGAGGATATGCTCACACAGCACCGGGCGTTTCAGGGCGTAGGAACTCTTTAGCACGATGGCATCGTCGTTGGGCGTGTTCACCTTAGTATTGCTCACGGTGAAGTATTTGCAGCAGTCTATGTCTATGCCGTCGCGGTTGGTGTCGATGGTCACATTGTCGATGGTGCCTATTTCACACCCTGTGACGATGATGGCAAAGTGCCCGCCACGGAAGATGGTGATGTCGCGTATGGTCACGTTACGGCATTGCTTCAGGGCTATGGCTTTGTCGCCAGTGCCGATGCTGCCACCCTGCACGTTGCCAGCCTTCTCCGTGTCACGTTTGGTCAGTCCCTCACCGTCGATCATGCCCAGACCGGTGATACTCACGTTCTGCTGGCCCTCAGCCCATATCAGCGAGTTGTGGAAATAGGTGTGTCCGCCGTCTTGGTATTCAGGCGCACCAAACACCTCGCTCTCGTCATAGGCCTTCAGCGCTGCAGGTGCTGCCAGGATCCTTGCCCCAGCCGTCAGGTGAAGCTCCACATTGCTTTTCATCCGGATGCTGCCGCAGAGATAGGTTCCGGCAGGCAGCACCACACGTCCTCCACCTCCAGCCACGCAGGCCTCGATAGCTTGGTTGACGGCTCCGTGGTCAAGGGTCTTTCCATCGCCCTTGGCACCATAGTCACGCACATTGTAATCGTGTGCCAAGCTCAAGGCTGCAACACAGATAAGCAGTAATGACAACAGTAATAATCGCTTCATATTCTTCTTGTTATTGGTCGGCCACAACTTCGGGAAGGCCGTATTCCCGTATTCTTCGATGATTTCTTTTTGACTGTGCAAAGATACACAATAATTTGATAACACGCAAATTTCAAGGGTGGAAAAGACGCCGTTTTTGCAGAAACAGCAGTAATTCCCCTGAATGGGAATCGGAAATGTAACTTTATAACATGATCCCAACTTTGCCCCCACTCCTTTTGAATTCCCCGCTGTCACTACACTTTCGCAGGCCGCAGAAGAACGTACAGATTAAGAAATATCGAAAAATGTTTGGTGTTTCTAAAAAAGATTACTATATTTGCAGCGAATCAAGGGAAACGACTTTCGGCTGGTGGTACTATAAAGCAGATTGAAGATACCATTTTTTCTAATGGAGGCCATTAAAAAATGAGTAAGTTTTGTCTCTATCTTCTATCATTTTGCTCTCACGACCGATTGGGATTGAAAGATATCTTTGAATCACAAGGGGCGTCGTGATAATCAAAAAATGATCAGAAGAAACATCCAGTTAATCAATGCTGCTTGAAGGTGTACATTAAAGTGTGCTTTCTTTATCTTAGAGTAAAATCCTCTATTATCTGTTTTGGTACTTCACCGTCTTTTATCTTCTTTTGTAATGAACGAATATACTTTACATAGAAATTGGATGCTTTCAGGTAATTGTCTGCAATGCTCTCATTTCCACCTGATTTCTTTAATAATAGTGTCCTCCCCGTTCGTTGAGAACTAATGCTAAAGAGAGTTTTATCGCTTCCATGTGTAAATACAACATAGTTAATAATAAAGTGTGCATCATTCTTATTATCAACAACACGCCAGAAACCATCTTTTTTTAACCAACTTCTTAATGATGTATTTACATACTTAACGTAATTATCATTTGTCGATGAATAATGCAAATCTACGGTGACGCAAGATACATACACATTGTTGCCAGCTGCTAATAAAAAGCCTTTGTAATTAGCCAAAGTATCCTTTACAAGGGCGTTTTTCTTATTATTCACCTGAGTATTGGCTGTGTTTTCAGTTTGAGAATGTGTCTCGTCATTATCAATATGAGCGACTTGTGACAAGGGAATTCTTGTCTCAATACCAGACAAGTTGAGAATGACGTAATCCGATGGTACGAACTCTTTCATTTCCCCTTCAATAATAGATCCGTCTCTTAAAAACACTTTCACACGGGTATTCTGTGCATGACCTGCACTTACAGATAATAATAGAAGCACAAAGAGAATTAGTTTCATCATAACAATAGTTTTTCTTTTTCGCCACAAAGATATGCATTATTTATGAAACTTGCAAGAAATCATGACAAAAAGATTGGGGAATTACTCAGGATGATTGTTATTGTGCAGGCAAAGTAATCCTGGAGGGTCAAATATTACGGATTCGTGGGCAGGATAATACGTTTTGTCAAAAACAACGATGAAGCGAGCGCTGAAGGGAGCCGTGAGGTGCTCCCCCCCTGTTTTTGCCACGGAATCGAAAGAATGTAACTTTGTAACTTTGTAACATTGTAACATTAAGCATATTCCGATATGCAGACTATACCATTATAATATATAATAATTACAATTATTATATATTATAATACTCCTATATCCACAATTTGAAAATCCTTAATGTTACATTGTTACAAAGTTACAATGTGACAAACTAAAGCTGCCCACCCCCCAATAACGAACGTAAGATATTGTTTATCAAGTACTTGAGAGTTCTGTCGAAGACTCACTGACCGTAAGGGAGGTAATTTTCCATAAAAAAGAATCATTGACAAGCGGAGGTAAAAAGAGAAAGAAGATACATAATTTATTGATTTCGTGACACTTTTATTTGGCCAATTCGGAAGAATTGAGTAATTTTGCAACGAGATTTGAGTAAATCTGCAAAGAGATTTGAGTAAATCTGCCAAGAGAATTGAGTAAATCTGCCAAGAGAATTGAGTAAATCTGCAATCGCTTGAGTATATGGTCTACACTGGCCATTCGTTCCTTGCTGACTGGGCAAACACAAGAGCATGGGGAACGATGTTGTGATATTGAAAGTCTGCTTCATCAGGAATAATTGAACTTCGTGCAAAAATCGCCCCAATCGAGGGTCAGAAATTTGGAGGTATGGAAAAAACTTTGTACCTTTGCAAAGCAATAGGAAAATGATGAGTGGGAAGCGACGATGAACGTGCCAAGAACCGCCCCCCTTGCATGACAACAGATAATTAAAGACATTAAAACGATGATGAAACGACTGATTTTCTTTTTGACATTAGTATGGCTGGCAGGACTGGCTGGTATCAATGCCCAGACCAGGATGATTGAGACGAAGGTTCCTAAGCGGCCTGCCGGGCAGCAGGATGTGCTGCAGCTGAGGGCAAAGCCGATGTCCACCGTACGTGTAGGATTCATTGGGCTGGGCATGCGCGGACCCGGTGCCGTGGAACGGTTTGCACAGATAGAAGGTACAGAGGTGAAAGGGCTCTGCGATGTCGAGGCCGACCGTGTGGAGGCTTGCCAACGGCTACTTGTAAAGCACGGACGCCCACGTGCCACAGCCTACAGCGGCAGTACCGAGGCCTACAAGGAGATGTGTGAACGCAAGGACATTGACCTCGTCTACATTGCCACCGACTGGGTTCACCACGTGCCACTGGCACTTTACGCCATGGAGCACGGCAAACACGTGGCCATCGAGGTGCCTGCAGCCATGACACTGGAAGAGATATGGCAGCTCATCAACACCAGCGAGCGCACACGCCTGCACTGCATGATGCTGGAGAACTGCGTATACGACTTCTTCGAGATAGCAGCCCTCAACATGGCACAGCAGGGACTGTTCGGCGAGGTGCTCCACGTGGAGGGGGCCTATCAGCACAACCTGGACGATTTCTGGACGGCATATTGGAACAACTGGCGGCTGGACTTCAACGCCAAGCACCGCGGCGACGTCTACCCCACCCACGGCATTGGACCTGACTGCCAGCTGCTGAACATCCATCGCGGCGACAGGATGGAATACCTGGTAGCCATGGACACGAAGCCCTACAATGGTCCGCGTGTGGCGAAGAAGCTGACGGGGAAGGACTGCCCTGACTTCCAGAACGGCGACCAGACCTCCACCCTCATCCGCACGGTAAAGGGCAAGACCATGCTCATTCAGCACGATGTGCTCACGCCACGTCCCTACAGCCGCATGTACCAGATTGTAGGCTCCGACGGCTATGCCAGCAAGTATCCCGTACACCAGCTGCTGTTCCGCTCTGACCAGCTGAAAGGCAAGGAGTCGGCTGACTATCAGAACCTCAATGCCCACTCGGCAATGCCCGACAGTCTTTGTACGGCCATGCTGAAGAAATATCTGCCCCCGTTTGTGAAGGAACTGGAGGAGAAGGCCAAGAAGGTGGGCGGCCATGGTGGCATGGACTTCATCATGGACTACCGGCTGGTGTACTGCCTGCAGCACGGTCTGCCCCTGGATATGGACGTCTACGACATGGCAGAGTGGTGTTGCCTGGGGCCGCTGACACGCTTATCATTAGAGAACGGCTCTGCGCCTGTAGCCATACCCGACTTCACACGAGGTGCCTGGGACCGAGTGAAAGGCTATCAATACGCCTTTGACAATTGACATTTGATCTATTGACGCAGTCATCATGAACCATATTGCAGAGCAATTCATCATCGAGGGAACGGTGAAGGAAATCGTTCCATTAGGCAACGGACTGATCAACGACACCTACCTGGTAAAGACTTCCGAGGCCGACAACGACGACTACGTGCTGCAGCGCATCAACCACCACATCTTCACCGACGTGGAGCTGCTGCAACACAACATCGAGACCGTCACCCGTCACCTACGCAGCAAACTGGAGGCCGAGGGTGTAAGTGACATCAAACGCCGTGTGCTTTACTTCATTCCCACAGCCGAGGGCAAGACCTATTACTTTGACGGTGAGAGCTACTGGCGCATGAGCATCTATATAGCCAACACACTGACCGTCAACGAGGTAACACCTCAAAGCAGCTACGACTGCGGGCTTTCTTTCGGACATTTCGAACAGCAACTGACTGACCTTGAAGAGCCCCTAGGCGAGACCATCCCCGACTTCCACAACATGGAACTGCGTCTGAGCCAGCTACGTGAAGCCGTCAGCAGCAACAGGGCAGGACGCCTCAAGACTGTGGAAGCAGAGGTGGCACTTGTCGAGTCCCATGCCAACGAGATGTGCCTGGCCGAGCAACTGCACAGAAAAGGGCTGCTGCCTAAGCGCATCTGCCATTGCGACACCAAGGTGAACAACATGCTCTTCGACCATGACGGACACGTGCTCTGTGTCATTGACCTCGACACCGTCATGCCTGCCTACGTGTTCTCAGACTACGGCGACTTCCTGCGCACTGCCGCCAATACACAGCCCGAGGACTCACCCGAGCTGGACAAGATAGCCTTCCGGTGGGACATCTTCGAAGCCTTCACAAAAGGCTACTTAACGTCGGCAGGCTCATTCCTCACCCCTGTAGAACTCAGCCACCTGCCCTTTGCCGTAGCCCTCTTCCCCTTCATGCAGGCCACCCGTTTCCTGACCGACTATCTGAATGGCGATACCTACTACAAGACCTCCTATGCCGACCACAACCTGGTACGTACCAGAAACCAGTTCCGCCTGTTCCAACTGGTGAAGGAAAGACAGGAGGACATGAGGCTCTTCATACAAAAAGAATGTTAAAACTGCAGTAAAACCAGCCTCTCTTCACGACAAGACATCCCCGCGAAAAGACTGCAGGATTGATGCAATCCATCATCGGCATTCCCATTATGATTGCCCGAAAACGTGGGATGATTATCTCTTTGCAGATGAGCTTATATGATAAAAACAGCAGTAAAATCACATTTTTCCTTTATTATTTGTCCTATTTAAACTTTTTTTTGTAATTTTGCGGCCGTTTTCATGAACACATTGTCTAATGTGAAAACTCGTGGAGGCGAGGCAAATCCTTCTTGTGTCAGGCTTACCCCTGATACCATCCCCGAAGCAAACAGCTCAGAAACAGGGGTGTCGGTAGAGTACGTCCTTGACCCTCAGAAGAAATGGTACGTGTTTCGCGCTTCCTATGGACGTGAGGACCGTGCCGCCAAATACATGATCATGGATGGGACCCTCACCTACATTGCAAAACGCTCAGCCATGAAATTCGTGCATGGGAAACGGAAACATGTGCTGGAAAACCTCATCCCCAACCTGCTTTTCGCATACACCACAGAGCAGAAGGCTGAGGAATACGTGAAATACACGCCAGAACTGTCGTTCCTTACCTATTATTATAACCACTTTGAGGTGGACGAGCTACAGAAGAACCCACCGCTGACCATTCCTCTGAACGAGATGGACAACTTTATCCGTGCCACGAGCACCCATAGCGAGCACCTGCGTTTCGTAGAGCCGTCCATGTGCCACTATAAAAGCGGCGACCAGGTAAAGGTGGTGGACGGTGCATTCAAAGGCGTAGAGGGCAAAGTAGCCCGCGTGGCAGGCCAGCAGCGAGTCATCGTGACGTTGTCGAAGATAGGGCTCATATCTACGGCTTATATTCCCACGGCGTTCATTGAGAAGATATGAGGGAATGTGAATAATAAAATGTGTAATTAAGAGAGGGAGAAATGAAATATGCTCTTGTAACAGGCGGTTCCAGAGGATTAGGAAAAGCCATTTGCCTGGAAATAGCAGGTACGGGCGTGCCCGTCATCATTAACTATCAGTCGAACGAACAGGCAGCCCTGTCTGTGAAGGCTGAGATTGAGGCTCAGGGAGGACAGGCCGAACTGATGCCGTTCGACGTGAGCAACGCCGATGCGGTGAACGAAGCCCTGAATGCATGGGAGGAAGCTCATCCGGATGACTACATTGCCTATCTGGTGAACAATGCCGGCATACGCCGCGACAACGTGATGTTCATGATGCCCGATGAGGACTGGCACGCTGTCATCGACACATCGCTCAACGGATTCTTCTACGTCACCCGCAAGCTGCTGCCCAAGATGATGCAGCGCAAGCATGGAGGCAGGATCGTCAACATGTCGTCGCTGTCAGGGCTGAAAGGCATGCAGGGGCAGGCCAACTACAGCGCTGCCAAGGCTGCGCTCATCGGAGCCACCAAGGCATTGGCTTTGGAGACTGCTGCACGCAGCGTCACGGTGAACGCCGTGGCCCCAGGGTTCATTGAGACTGACATGACCCGCGAGTTGCCGCAGGACGAGCTGAAGCAGCTGGTGCCCATGAAACGCTTCGGAAAGCCCGAGGAAGTAGCCGCACTGGTGAAGTTCCTCTTGTCGGATGCCGCTGCATACATCACCGGAGAGGTCATCTCCATCAACGGAGGACTGTACACTTGAGCGGGCTTTGCCCTAAATGATAAATGATAAATGACAGATGATAGATGAGTAAGAGAGTAGTAATAACGGGAATGGGAATATGGTCCTGCTTAGGGACTAATCTGGAAGAAGTAAAAGAGTCGCTGTATAACGGCAAGTCAGGCATCGGCATTGATCAGGACAGAATGGAATATGGTTTCCGGTCGGGTCTGACTGGCATCGTACAGCGTCCACAACTGAAAGGGCTGCTGGATCGACGTACCCGCATGGGACTGTCGGAAGAGGCTGAATATGCATTCATGGCCAGCAAGGAGGCTTTCCAGCTGGCAGGCATCGACGATGACTATCTGTTGCAGAACGAGGTGGGTGTCATCTTTGGCAACGACTCGTCGGCCAGTGCTGTAGTTGAGTCTGACAGGATTATGCGCGAAAAACACGACTCAGCCATGATCGGCTCAGGGCTGATCTTCCAGGGCATGAACTCGACGGTGAACATGAATATGAACACCATCTTCCATCTTCGCGGTGTGAACTTCTCTGTCAGCTCGGCATGTGCCAGCGGCTCTCATGCCATCGGACTGGCTTATATGTTCATCAAGCAGGGCTTGCAGGAAATGGTGCTCTGTGGAGGTGCCCAGGAGGTGAATAAGTACAGCATGTCGTCATTCGATGCCCTGAACGCCTTCTCTGTACGCATGGACGACCCCACAAAGGCCTCGCGTCCCTTCGACAAGAACCGCGACGGGCTGGTACCCAGCGGTGGTGCTGCCGCACTGGTGCTCGAGGAATATGAGCATGCCGTGAAACGCGGTGCCAACATTCTCGGCGAGGTCTGCGGATACGGTTTTTCAAGCAACGGAGGCGGTATCAGCCAACCCAGCGACGAAGGCAGCTACATTGCCATGAAACGTGCATTGGACGATGCCGGTGTGAAGGCCGACGATATTGACTACGTGAATGCACATGCCACCTCTACTCAGCAAGGCGACATGTTCGAAGCCATAGCCTTGAACCGCCTGTTCAATGGCAAGCGTGCCCTCATTTCAAGCACGAAGTCAATGACGGGTCACGAATGCTGGATGGCTGGTGCCAGCGAGGCAGTCTACTCGCTGCTGATGATGCAGCACAACTTCGTGGCTCCTAACATCAACTTTGAGACACCCGATGAGTACTCAGCTCCGCTGAACCTCACTGCCAAGACTGTAGACATGGAGGTCAACACCGTGCTCAGCAATTCCTTCGGTTTCGGAGGTACCAATTCCGCACTGGTGATCAGGAAGTGAGAAGCAGGGGCCGATAAACAAGCAGAGGGTCAGGAATATGAAGTTACGCGAGGGAACGACTTACGGCAGCGCCTGGATGTTCAGGATGCTCATCAGACTGCTCAAGAGCGTCAGCACGAAAGCTGTCTATTGCTTCATGGCCGTGTTCGTCATTCCCGTAACGATGGTTTTCAGCCCTGGTGCCCGCCTAACGTTCAGGTATTTCCATTATCGACGCGGCTATGGTTGGTGGAAGTCACTATGTGCCACCTACAGGAACCACTGCTTGTTCGGTCAGACGGTGATTGACAAGTTTGCCATGTATGCCGGCCATAAGTTCAAGATCAACTACCATGGACTGGAGGTGTACAAACAACTGATGGATAGTCCCAAACCCTTCATCCAACTTAGTGCCCATATTGGCTGCAGCGAGATACTGGGCTATTCTCTCCATCTGAACAAACCCTGCAATGTGCTGGTCTACGGAGGTGAGAAGCAGTCGCTGATGAGATACAGGAAAGCTTCGTTTGGCGACTCCAACATCAAGATGATTCCCGTAGGCACAGGCACATCACACAGTGAAGAAATTGTAGAAGCATTGGACAAGGGAGAGATTGTGAACGCCTTTGCCGATCGTTTCATGAATGCTAACAAGTTGGTGATGGCAACCCTCCACGGCTATGGTGTGAAGCTGGCCAAAGGACCGTTTTCGCTGGCTACCACCAGAGGCATTGACGTGATCATGGTCAGTGCCATGAAGGAACGCGACGGATCCTACAGTGCCTACTTTACTCCACTGCCATACGACAGGACTCTGCCCAAGAACCAGCAACGCCAGCAGATAGCCGATGGCTATACCGCTGAGATAGAACGGCTGCTGGATATGTATCCCCTGCAATGGTTCAACTACTCTGACCTGTGGGAGTGAGAAATTGAGAACTTTCCGATTAAGCGAGTGCCATGAGAGCTTGCTCTCAAATGGCCGAGCGTGAGGAAAGTCGATGCAAAGCATCAAATAGAGATAATGAGATAATGAGAAATTAAAACAAACGAATTATGAAGAAAGCTATAATGATACTGATGGCCATGATGATGGTCTTGTCAGTAAGTGCAAAGGACGACAGAGTGAGTGTGATTTCCGGCGACGGGAAAGTGCTGACAGAAAGTGGCAAGACCGCCACCCTGGAATTTGACTACACCAACACCGTGGTGGAAAAAGGAGACAAACTGATGGACTACCTGAAGAAGCGCGGCGAGGAGTTCGTGAAGGACTGGCCCGAGATGGCTGCTTCGGCACGCAACCGTTTCATCGAAGCTTTTAACAAGAAGAACAAGAAGGGCGTGCAGGTGGTGACAACCGACAAGGCCGACCTGAAGATGAAGATTGTGATTGAGAAGTTAGACCTCGGCAGTGCAGCCGTATCGGTGGTATTCGGCGGCAGAGCCGGTTCTGCAGAGATTACCGGCAAGCTGATTGTATCAGACAACGGCGGCAACAAACTGGCGGAATACGAACTCTTTGAGATTCGTGGCAACGGCTCGTACGATTTCACCGAAGAAAAGCGCTTAGGCACGTGCTATGAGAACGTGGCAAAGATGATTGTCAAGGCATCAAAATAATCAAAGACAAGATATGCATTTATCTCCAGCCTTGCAAAAGGCGTATACAAAAGATCAGCTGGCTGCCCGCGATGCACAGCGGCTGGCAGAGTTCATTGCCTGGGGACCTGTGGTGTTCCAGGCATCGAGGCTCATGGTGAAGTTTGGAATCCTGCAGATGCTTCTGGACTCCAAAGACGGCATGACCCGAAAGGAGATTGTAGAGGCAACAGGCCTTTCTGACTATGCAGTAAAATGCCTGCTGGAGGCATCGCTCTGTATTGGAACGGTCCTTGTAGACCCTGAGACAGAGAAGTTCAACATCTCCAAAACCGGTTGGTTCCTGCAGAACGACCCAGCTACGCGTGTGAACATTGATTTCAATCACGACGTGAACTATGAAGGCTGGTTCCATCTTGAAGAAGCACTCAAGGAGGGACGTCCCGCCGGTCTGAAGCATTTCGGCGACTGGCCCACCATTTATGAAGGCCTGTCTCAGTTGCCTCCACAGGTTCAGAAGAGCTGGTTCGGCTTTGACCACTTCTATAGCGACTCATCGTTTCCCGAGGCCCTGAAGATCATATTCGACGAGCACCATGTGAAGTCCCTCTACGACGTTGGAGGCAATACCGGCAAATGGGCACTGCAGTGCGTGAGCTATAGCCAGGAGGTAGAAGTAACCATCCTCGACCTGCCCCAGCAAATAGGCATGATGCAAGAGAACGTGAAAGGGAAAGAAGGTGCCGAACGTATCAGTGGCTACGGCATTAATCTGCTTGACGAAAGTGCACTCTTCCCCAAACGCAATGGAGGACTTGATGCCATCTGGATGAGCCAATTCCTTGACTGTTTCAGCATGGAGGAAATAGTGGGTATCCTGAAAAGAGCAAAGGAGGCAATGACTGCTGAGACGCGTATCTACATCATGGAAACCCTTTGGGACCGTCAGCGCTTCGAGCCGGCCGCCCTCTGCCTGACAATGACAAGCCTCTACTTCACCGCATTGGCCAACGGCAATTCGAAGATGTACAACACGGAGGACATGGAATACTGTATCCGTCAGGCAGGACTGGAGATAGAGACCATACACGATCATTTGGGACAAGGTCATTCTATCTTAGTAGTAAAAGTAAAAGAGTGATCAGGGCAATTTGCTAATCATAGGAAAATGGCAGAGAAAAAGTGGGGCGGAACAACGTTTGGCAACGGACTGATGCACCGTTGGCTCATAAAGCTCCTGAGGATTATTGACACTCGGGTCATTTATGTGTTGGCCTATGTCTTTGCCGTCACACCCACCCTCTTCAAACCTGGTTTCCGCTACGCCTACCACTTCTTCCGCAACCACCTCGGCTACTCATCACTGCATGCACTGTGGCTGGCTTACAAGAACCACTGCCTGTTTGCACAGGCTGTCATCGACAAGTTCGCCATGTATGCAGGCCGCCATTTCAACATTGAGTTGGAAGGCTATGAGCACTTCCTTGAACTGGCAAAAAAGCCTGAGGGCTTCGTGCAGTTCAGTTCGCATGTGGGCAATTACGAGATTGCCGGTTACTCGCTGGTAGCAGAAACCAAGAGGTTCAATGCGTTGGTTTACTACGGAGAGAAGAAGGAGGTGATGAACAACCGTGACCGTTTGTTTGCACATGCAAATATACACATGATTCCCATCATGTCCGACATGAGCCACCTGTTTGAAATCAACGGTGCACTGGCCAATGGCGAGACAGTCAGCATACCCGCAGACCGCATCTGGGGCTCACGGAAATTTGTTCCCGTAACCTTCCTCGGATGTGAGGCCCACCTACCTATGGGTCCCTTCCAGGTAGTGGTACTTAGAGGGGTTGAGGCACTGACCGTCCACGTAATGAAAGAATCATCGAAGAAATACAAGATATACGTCACCCCGCTCAGCTATGACAAGCAGGCACCACACAAAGAGCAGATTCAACAGTTGGCAGAGGCTTATGTAGCTGAACTTGAGCGTATCGTTAAGCTCTATCCCGCACAATGGTATAACTATTTCGACTTTTGGAATCAATAAATATATAAGTATTATGACAAGAACAGAAATTGAAGAGAAAGTAAAGGCTTTTTTAATTGACGACCTGGAGATTGAAGAAGAGAACATCTTTCCTGAGGCAAAGCTGAAGGAAGACATGGGCATCGACAGTTTGGACTACGTAGACATCGTTGTAATTGTAGAGAAGAACTTCGGTTTTAAGATCGTCCCACAGGAAATGGCTAACGTAAAGACCCTCTCACAGTTCTACGACTACATTGAGTCAAAGGTTAGTTAATGAAATTTGAGGATATTCCCATAACCAGCCTCATCCCGCAACGTCCCCCATTCGTTATGGTGGACAGGGTTCTGAGTTGCAATCCTGCCGACGCTGTTACAGAGTTCACTGTTCGCGAGGACAACATATTCCTGGACGATAATCTGCTGGCACCAGCAGGCATGATAGAGAATATGGCACAGGCATGTGCTGCCCGAATGGGATGCATCAACCGCCAGAACAACGAATCAATCAAACTCGGCTTCATCGGCGATATTCGTGACTGCCAGATACTGCGCCAGCCACGCTGCCATGAGATACTCATTACCCACGTTCACATCGTGGAAGAGGTATTTAACCTGACATTGGCAAGTGTTACCACCATGGTGGGCAACGAGACCATTGCTTCGGCAAGAGTGAAAATCGCTCTGACAGATTTAGAAGCAAAGGATATTTAGGAATGTGGAATGTCAAATGAGGTGTGAAGAATGAAAACTACCGTCCCCTTTAAGATACGTTTCAGCGAGATTGATGCCATGCACGTAGTATGGCACGGTGCCTACGCCAAGTATCTTGAAGATGCCAGAGAGCACTTCGGACGAGTATTCGGGCTGAGCTACGGACTGATAGCCGACAATGGATACTATGCTCCATTAGTGGACTATTCCATCCAGTACAAGAAGCCACTCACATACGACATGCAGCCAGAAATAACCATCACCTACCGTCCGACAGAAGCTGCCAAGATCATCTTCGACTATGAGATACGCAACACGGCTGACGGCGAATTGATGGCCACAGGCCACACAGTCCAGGTATTCATGACCCGAGACTACGAACTTGTATGGACCAACCCGGACTTCTACGAAGCATGGAAGAAGGAATGGCAGGAACAGTAGCCGCTGTTGTGGCCGACAATGTCGTCACAGCCTTAGGCATGAGCTCCAGCAGCAACTATGCCGCTGCCAAGGAGGGTCGCACTGCCTTAAAGCGTTATGACGAGCAATGGGGCACAGGAACACCTTTCGAGGCAGCAATGGTCAATCGAAAAGAGATTCTTGCTGCCTGCGGACAGGAAGGCATCACTGGAGCCTATACCTTCTTCGAGAAAATGGTTCTTCTCTCCATTACAAATGCACTTCATCAGTGCAGGGTAGACATGACCTCAGCAAGAACTCTTCTCATCCTATCGACAACCAAAGGAAATGTGGATATGTTGAGGGAGAACACTGAAGGTCTGCCTGCAGAACGAGAATTGCTAGGAGAGACAGCTCAGGCCATTGCCGACCATTTTGGAATGAAGAACCAGCCTGTGGTTGTTTCCAATGCATGCACGTCAGGTGCTTGCGCTCTGATAGAAGCGTCCCGGATGATTTCCACTGGTTCTTACAACCACGTGGTTGTCTGCGGAGCAGATATACTGTCACCCTTCATCGTCTCTGGTTTCCAGTCGCTCCAGGCTCTTTCTGATGAGCCATGCCGTCCGTTCGATGAAGACCGTACAGGCATCAATCTAGGTGACGCCGCAGCCACCATCATCTTCCATGCTGAATCCTTGAGCAGGCTGAAGTATGGCACGTGGTACTTAGCCCAAGGAGCTATCCGCAACGATGCTTTCCACATTACCAATCCCTCACGTACAGGCGAAGGGAGTTACAAAGCATTAAGTTATGTGATGAAAGATACAGCCCCTGAGGAACTTGCTTTTGTCAATGCTCATGGCACAGCCACCCTTTTTAACGATGAGATGGAGTCGGTAGCTCTTTCTAGAGCTGGTCTTGACCAAATACCTGTGAATAGCCTGAAAGGTATTTTCGGACACACCATGGGGGCTGCGGGGGTACTTGAAACCATTATCTCCATGCAGGCTGCCAACGAAGGTATCATACTGGGAACCAAAGGCTTTTCCAATCTTGGTGTCAGTCGTAGAATCCAGGTGGCAGCCACCAACTCCACGACAGACAAACAGGCTTTTGTCAAAATGATGTCTGGATTCGGAGGCTGTAATGCAGCCATCTTGTTTAAAAGAATTGAGAATTGAAAACTATTGCCGAGATAGAGCTGACTTCCACGGGTATTTTGCTAAATGGCAAAACCCTTGAGATGCCTACAACAGGTCCTGACCTGCTGAATGACCTCTATCGCCACTATGTGAACGACTATCCCCGTTTTTTCAAGATGGACGGTCTGAGCAAGTTAGGGTTTCTGGCTTCAGAGTTGCTTCTTCAGAGTTTGCAAGAACAACGTTTTGTCCCTCGTGAAGACCGTGCTGTACTGCTCTTCAACAGAAGTGGTTCACATGGCGCTGACATTCACTACCAGGCAACTATCAGTGACCAGGACAACTATTACCCAAGTCCTTCACTGTTTGTATACACACTGCCTAATATTGTAACCGGCGAAATAGCCATCCGTAATCATTATTCAGGCGAAACCAGCTTTATAGTGACAAAGGAACGGAAAGAAATGGAAATGGAACGCATCGCTCGTACGGTTTTCCTGGATTCATGTACCCAGAGCGTATTAACAGGATGGGTGGACTATTTCGACATCACCCATTTTGAGGCAAACATGAAACTGATTAAAAGATAAGATAATAATAAGGTATAAAAGAAGAATAGAAATGGAAGATTTAGTTTTAGAATTAAAAAAAGAGATTATTGAGGCATTGAATTTAGAGGATATCACTCCAGAAGAAATAGATGACGATGCACCTTTGTTTGGCAGCGGTCTGGGTCTCGATTCTATCGATGCACTTGAACTGATTGTATTGATAGAGAAAAAATACGGCATTAAGTTGAAGGACCCAAACAAAGGCAAGGAAGTGTTCAAGTCGGTTAACGTGATGGCAAAGTACATCACTGAGAACAGGACGAAGTAAGGCAGGAAAGCGATGGATCCCATCTATATTACTGGAGCAGGAGTAGTTTCTGCCATAGGCATAGGCAAGGCAGAGACACTGGCATCGCTTCTGGAAGGAAAAACCGGAATACGCGAGATGAGATATCTAACATCCCGTCATCGCGACCTGCCAGTGGGTGAAGTACAGCTCAGTAATGAAGAAATCATACATCTGCTAGGGTTACCTGACAATCCGCTTTACACACGTAATGCATTGATCGGGAAAATAGCCCTACGCGAGGCACTTGAAGAGGCCGATTTAGCAGGAGAAACATTGCATGAGGTTCCTTTCATTTCTGCCACCACAGTAGGAGGCATGGATCGCCGCGAACTATTTTACGCAGAAGAAAAGAACTGTGACCGCCTTCATGCTGAGATAGGCACACATCATCTTGCTGACTGTACAGAAATGATTGCTGACGGCTTTGGGCACTTCGCATCCTTGTCAACAGTATCTACGGCATGCTCTTCTGCCACTAACGCCATCATCACAGGTGCCAACATGCTACGCTGCGGACTGGCTGACACTGTGGTTGTAGGAGGCGCAGAGTGTCTCACTCTGTTCCATCTGAATGGATTCAACACACTCATGATCCTCGACCATGAACAATGCAAGCCTTTCGACCGAGACAGGGCTGGTCTGAACTTAGGTGAAGGAGCTGCCTATCTGGTTTTAGAGACCGCCCAAGCCGTTCATAAGCGCAATGTGAAGCCTCTTGGCTGTCTTTGCGGTTATGGGAATGCGTGTGATGCCTTCCATCAAACAGCATCCTCTCCCGATGGTGAAGGTGCTTTCTTGGCTATGCAAGAGGCACTCCATATGGCAGGTCTTAAGCCTGAGGACATTGACTACATCAATGCACATGGCACAGGTACCCCAAATAATGACGAGAGCGAGACACATGCCATACGCCGTATATTCGGTGAACAGTTGCCGCCAATATCGTCAACAAAATCTTTTACTGGCCATACCACCAGTGCTTCCGGTAGTATTGAAACTGTATTCTGTCTGTTAGCCCTAAACCATCAGTTCCTACCACAGAACATCAACTGGCATACACCTATGGAGAACGGCATTTTTCCTGTGACAGACATACATCCTAAGAAAGACATCAAGTATATCCTAAGCAATGCATTCGGATTTGGCGGTAACGACTCCTCAATTGTTCTCTCAAGATATGACGCCTGACATGAAACATACAAAGATATACATACAGGCTGCCGAGCAGATATCCATCCAACAGCCACTGTCAGAACAGTGGATGGCGGACCCTGTATTCCATGAAGAACCATTGGTACATGCTGTGAATCCTGTATTTCGCGACTATATCCCTGCGAACGAGGCACGCCGTATGGGCAACATCATGAAAAGGGCATTGGTGACTTCGCTCAAGGTGCTGAATGAGACCGGCATTAAACAACCTGACGCTGTGATGTCGGGCACCAGTATCGGGAGTCTGGACTATACGGAACGATTCCTGGATTCCATCATCGAAAATGGGGAAGAGACGTTGAGCCCCACTTACTTCATGCAATCCACCCACAATACTGTTGGTTCTACAATAGGCATCTACACGAAGACCCATGGTTACAATACGACATATTCGCATGGTGGCCTCAGTTTTGACCTTGCCGTCCAGGATGCATGGATGCAGATGGAGCTAGGTAGAATTTGCACTGCATTGGTAGGGGGACATGACGAGATGACGGAGGCCTACTTTTCAATACTTCAGAAAACAGGCTATGTTGGACAGGAAGGAATGGTACCTTGCGGAGAAGTAGCCATGTCGATGCTTCTGAACACCAACCCAAATATCGATGCCCTGTGTGAGTTGGCTGGCATAAGTATCTGTTACCATCCCTCTATGGATGGGCTGAAAAATCGGACTGGAAAGATGCTCCAACAGGCAGGGATGACAATGGAGGATGTGAGTGCCATCATGACAGGTGTGAATGGTAATATCATCAACGACGAACACTATCATGACGCCATCCGTGCGCTGTTCCCTGATAAACCTCTGCTGCACTACAAGCATCTTTTTGGTGAGAACTATACAGTATCTGCTTTGGGTATTTATGCAGCTGCTCAATGCCTGAAAAGAAGTACTGTTCCCTCGTTTGTCTATGACACCTCCAGTCCCCGACTGTGTGATTCGCTGGATAGTATCCTGTTGATAAATCTGGCAAACCATGATGAATACTCCCTCATATTATTGAAGAAGAAATGATACTGAAGTTGTTGCCCATCTCCTTATTGCAGTGCATGCTTCTTTCTGGAGGTCAAGTGCTTATGAAATATGGGCTGACAAAGGCTGGAGATTTCTCGTTCACCTGGAATTATTTCTACCGGCTGTTCACCAATTGGCAATTTATTAGTTGCGGAATATGCTATGGTGCAGGCTCGGTTCTATGGATGTATATCATCAAGCACTTTCCCTTCAGCATGGCTTATCCTATGGTAAGCCTAAGCTACGTGATGGGAATGTTTGCTGCTATGATCTTCTTCAAGGAGCATATTCCCCTGGAGCGGTGGATAGGTGTATTCCTCATCTTGTCCGGTTGTGTCCTGATAGCGAAATAACAATTCACAACTCAACTTTCAAAAACATATTCTTCATAATTCCCAAGAAAAGAAATGAAACAGTTATCATTCGTCATACTGGCAACAGTTTTTTCACTACACGTTTTAGGACAGACTAAACTGAGTCCAGAACAACAGAAACAGATTATCGAGAAGGTTAACAAATCGTCTTCTTCCACGACCTCGCTGGAATGCGAATTCACACAGACCAAAAGCATGAAACTGCTTAGTAAGGAAATGCTGTCAAAAGGCATCATGTATTTCAAGCAACCCAACAAGCTGCGCTGGCAATACACTTCACCTTATGACTACACCTTCATTCTCAATGGCGACAAAGTAAAGTTGAAATCTGCCAAGTCGACGAAAGACATTGATGTTCAAGGAAATAAAATGTTTCGTCAGATTACAGGCATCATCCTTAACAGCATCACAGGAGGAGGACTGAAAAGCTCTTCAGACTTTACCGTAGAGATCTATCAGGCTGGCAATCTCTATTTTGCCAAACTATATCCTAAGAAAAAAGAACTGAAACAGATCTATAACGTCATCGAAATTCATTTCAATCCCACGCTGACTATGGTGAGCAGCGTGAAAATGGTGGAGAAGACAGGAGATGCCACAATTGTCAAACTGAACAATGTCAAGACTAATAAGCCCATCGAAGAGAAATGGTTTGATGTACGTTAGCCTCCTGCTACTATTCTGTTTCATCCCCTGCCATGCTTTGGGAAAAGGGAATAGTGGATTTCAGGATGCCGACACCGTTGCCATTAAGGAGTACAACATGCTGATGCAGGTAAGAGGTCAGGAAATTACCGGCATCTGTATCATGAACGTAGCGCCAGACAACAGTATCGTGGGTACTGTAGTCAACGAGTTTGGCGTCAAAGCCTTTGACTTCACCTTTTCCAAAGGTAAGGCGAAAGTTCTGAATGTAGTGGGACCACTGAATAAGTGGTACATCAAGAAGGTATTACGAGGCGATTTCACTTTCATCTTATCATCTATGGATACAAGCAAAGATATCATTAAGAAGAAAAGACGAATCACATTCTTACCCAATGGTGATATCATCGCCATCAACGAAAGGTTTAAAATACATTACACATTCACTCCTATGACGAGCATGCCATGAAACTGATTGATAACTTTTTCCATATAGTAACAATCGAATCCAACGCTACAGAATATAAGTGCAAGGTGAAACTCAATGCTGAGCACGATCTGTATCGCGTACATTTCCCAGGCAATCCTGTTACCCCTGGTGTATGTTTGGTCCAGATGGCCACAGAGATCCTAGAGGAGAAATATAAAAAGAAACTCCTACTGACATCAGCTGGCAGTATCAAATTCAAGAAAATGGTGGTTCCCCACGATGAACCTACATTTCTTTTTTCAAAAACCATATTAGAAGACAATGTGCTTCGTGTCAACGCCAGTGTGGAAAACGATGATGTTCAGTTTGCCAAGATGTCGTTGCGATATATTATTGGTAACTAGTTGACAGGTGATGGGTGTTGATACCACTGACAGTCGGATATGCGCTCTGATTCCAACGTATAATAATGCAGGAACAGTCCTGCAGGTTATTGAGGGCGTCAGTAAATATTGCCACGACATCATTGTAGTCAATGACGGCAGTACAGACCAGACGAAAGATCTGCTTTTGACTTTGCCGTCTTATGTAACTGTGGTGTCTTATGTACCCAACAGAGGTAAGGGACATGCTCTGGTAGCTGGTTTCCGGAAGGCCATGGAAATGGGATTCACCCACGTCATTACCATCGATGCTGATGGTCAGCATTTCGCAGCCGACATTCCCTTATTGACAGCAGAAATGGGACATAACCCTGGTGGCATCATAGTGGGTTGCCGAAATCTGACAGAAGATAACATGCCACGTCAGAATACATTCGCCAACAAGTTTTCTAATTTCTGGTTCCACTTACAAACAGGTATTGACTTACCTGACACGCAGAGCGGCTATAGGCTCTATACACTTTCTGCTCTACGAGGCCTGCGCTTCATTACATCACGCTATGAAGCAGAATTGGAACTGCTGGTTTTTGCCGCCTGGGCAGGTATCCAGGTGACATCCGTTCCTGTCAGGGTCTATTATCCGCCAGCTGAAGAGCGGGTAAGCCACTTCCGTCCCATCTACGATTTTGTACGTATCAGTATTCTTAACACAGTATTGTGTGTAGGTGCCTTGGTCTACGGACTGCCAATGAGACTGATGAGAATCATAAAAAAGGCGTTTGCATGAAAAAAGTAATATATGTAATTAGACAAGCGGCCTATACCGTTTTTTCTTTTTGCTACTTTATCGGCTTAGCCATTGACATGACGGTACGAGGCTTCTTTTTAATAACCCTGGGGGGAGGCACCGACGAGCATAAACGGAAATATCATGAGATACTCCAGCGTAAGGCACGATTTGTCATCAATCGAGTGCCTGGTACTACTTTCTCCTATGACAATCCTTATGGGGAAAGTTTCGAAAAACCTTCTGTCATTATCAGCAACCATCAGTCACACCTCGACCTGATGGCAATCATGATGCTCACTCCCAACCTCATTATTCTAACTAAGAACTGGGTGTGGCATAATCCGTTTTACGGTATTGTCATTCGTTATGCTGACTTCTTTCCTATCACCGATACCGACCAAATGATGCAGAACCTAATGGAAAAAGTGAAGAAAGGATATTCGGTCATGATTTTTCCAGAAGGAACCCGCTCAGCCGACTGTAGAATTCAGCGCTTCCACCGAGGGGCTTTCTACCTTGCCGAGCAACTGGGACTGGACATTCTGCCTGTTTTTATCGATGGCTTCGGAAAGGTACTTCCCAAGACTTCATGGTATCTTCACCCAGGGCACATGTCTTTAGAGGTGATGCAGCGTGAGGCTATCGAAGGTGATTATCGACTGACGGCTCGTAGAATGCATAAGGCCTATTTGAATAAGAAATCATGAAGAAATGTGTTGTCATAGGAAGCGGACTAGGCGGACTGTCGTGCGGCTGTATTCTGGCGAAAAACGGATACGAAGTAACTGTCCTGGAACAGGGTAGTCAGATTGGCGGCTGTCTCCAATGTTTCCGTCGTGGCGATTCTATCTTCGATACAGGCATGCACTATATAGGAAGTGCCGACGAGGGACAGGTGCTTCACACCATTCTCCACTATTTGGGTGTCGACAGCAACCTTCAGTTGTCTAGGCTCAACCCAACAGGATACGACATCATTTCCTACCAAGGAGAACATTACCCCTTGGCCAATGGCAGGGATGGATTCATCGATCGACTATCCGAACAACTGCCTGGCTGTCGTGATGAACTGCAGCGCTACTACGATCTGACAACGTTGGTGGCATCGTCCTCACCCATGCATGATTTGAACAGACATGTGGATTTGAATATCTTTGCTGAGTATCAGACCAGAAGCACGAGTGAGGTAATAAGCAGTGTGGTGAAACACCCTGTGCTCAAAGAAGTTTTAGCAGGTATCCTGCCTCTTTATGCTGGTGAGAAAGACCGCACTCCTTTCTCCCTGCACGCACTGATATTTGATTTCTATAACCAGAGTGCCTTCAGAATCGTTGGCGGTAGCAGCGCTGTGGCCGATTCTTTGGCACGTTCAATTAGAGATATGGGCGGACATGTGCTGACACGCCATAAAGCTAGCAAGATTGTGTGCAACGACAGTTGTGCCACAGCTGTACAAACCGTCAACGGGCAACAGTTTCCTGCCGACCTCATCGTCAGCAGTATTCATCCTGCCAGTACTATAGATCTTGTAGACAGCCATCTCTTGCGTCCCGCCTATCGCCGACGTATACAAAGCCTACGCAACACAACAGGAAGTTTCACTGTTTATCTGAAATTCCGTAAGGATCATGTGCCTTACATGAACAGCAACCTCTACTACTATCGCAGCTCCTCTGTATGGGACTGGCAAAAGAATGGCAAGGAGTGGCCTCAGTGGCTATTATATATGCATTTCTGCCACATAGAGTCTAATCACGCCCTCCCCCAATATGCCCAGACTGGCGAGATACTCACATACATGAGCTATGATGAGGTGAGACAGTGGTCAGGAACTTCCATCGGCCATCGTGGCGAGGATTATGAGGAGTTCAAAAGGAAAAAGGCCGAGGCGGTAATCAAGGCGTTGGAAGAAGAGGTGCCTGGCATCAACGACCAAATAGAGCAGTATTATGTCTCTACTCCTTTGACCTATCAAGACTATACAGGCACACTTGAAGGCAGCATATACGGTGTAGCGAGAGATGTACAGACCTTGGTTACAGGTACGGTGAACTGCAGGACCAGCATACCTAACTTGCTGCTCACTGGACAGAGCACTGCCTGCCATGGTATGTTGGGCGTATTGGCAAGCAGTCTTGTGACTTGCTCCGAAGTAATAGGCATGGATACACTTCTGAGACAGTTGAAATGATGAAGAAAGGTATGAAAATAACTGTTTTCTACTACTCCCAGACAGGGCAGGCACTCAATGCCGCACATCATATATGCCAGCCTCTTGAGGCTGCTAACGGTGCTGACGGTATTGAGAACAAAGTGATATACAAGGAGATTATTCCCTTGCAGCACTATCCGTTCCCTTGGAACAGGAAGGAGTTTTTCAACTGTTTCCCTGAGTCTCGTTTGGAGTTTCCGCCATCCGGCATCCAACCTATCGACTTCTCGGATATAGAGGACACTGACCTGGTCATTGTGGCAGGTCAGTCGTGGTTCCTCTCCCCCTCATTACCCCTCCAGTCATTTTTCTCCGACAGTGAGGTAAGACACTTTCTCAATGGGCATGACGTTATCTTTGTAAATGCCTGCCGCAATATGTGGCTCATGACGTCACGCAGGGTGAAAGCCTATTTGCAGGAAATCGGGGCACGGTTAGTAGGACACATCGTGTTGCAGGACGAGGCTCCTAACCTGATAAGCGTATTGACCGTCATCAGATGGTTGATGTACGGAAAGAAGAAAGGTACAAACCTATTGCCCAATGCTGGGGTCTCGGAAGCAAACTTAGCAGCCTCATCGCGTTTCGGCATTATCATACAGAGTCTGTGGACACAGGGTAATTTCTCCCACATACAGGATCATTTCCTGACTGTTGGAGCCATCAAGTACAATCCATCTGTACTGTTCCTTGAGAAAGCCGGACACCGTACCTTCGGACTTTGGGCTAAGTATATAAGAAGGAAAGGAGGATTCGGTGACAACCGCCGACAGTGGCGACTGAGCCTGTTCTATGGGTATTTACTCTTTGCCCTCTTTGTGGTTTCACCCTTTGCCCAGCTATTCTTCTGGCTCACCTATCCCTTACAACAGGTGAGAAAGCATCAGAAAGCAGATTGTAGTGTATAAAAAAATACAAATACATGCATAATGTTTTGAGCATTGTGCGTTAATTATTGTTTGATCATGAACGTTTTTATTACGAGAGCAGCCAAATTTCTTCCAAACGAACCTGTCGCCAACGACGATATGGAAAGTTTTCTTGGTATGGTGGACGGTAAGCCATCGAAAGCCCGAAGAGTCATCTTGCGGCGTAATGGCATCAAGCAAAGATACTATGCTTTGGACAAGGATGGAAATGCAACACACACCAACGTTCAAATGGCTGCCAACGCCGTGAGAGGATTGTTTGATGAGCATCTGACTCTTGATGATATCGATTTGCTGGCCTGTGGTACAGGCTCTCCCGAACAGCTGATACCTTCACATGGTGTGATGGTACATGGGGAACTTGGAGGTGACAAGCACATCGAGGTCGTGTCGTTTGCCGGTTCTTGCTGTACAGGTGTTGATGCGTTGAAATATGCCTATATGGCCGTAAGTCTCGGATTATCAACAAATGCCGTAGCGGTGGCATCAGAGCGTCTGTCTCCATGGATGCAGGCAGGCTATTTCCAGAAAGAGTCTGAGCAGTTCTCACTATTGGAGAACCAGCCGATGCTGGCCTTTCAAAAAGATTTCCTACGTTGGATGCTTTCTGACGGTGCCTTTGCCGTTCTGTTGCAGGGGAAACCTGCTGATTCAGGACTCTCACTTCGTCTTGACTGGATTGACATCACCTCGTTTGCCAACACAAAAGAGACATGTATGTATGCAGGTGCCGATAAGGATGCCGATGGCCATCTAAAAGGGTGGGCTTCGTATCCGCAGAGCGAGTGGCTCACTGAATCGCTCTTTGCCGTTAAACAGGATACTCGTATGCTCTCCGACAACATTGTCAAGCTTGGTATGCAGTATTTGATAGAAATGGGTAAAAAGCATCATTTCACCCCTAATGACATCGATTGGTTCCTCCCCCATATGTCATCGATGTTCTTCAAAGACGTGATCTTGGATGAGTCATCTAAAAAAGGCTTTGCTATACCTGAAGAACGTTGGTTCTATAATCTGCCGCAGATAGGAAATATCGGCTCTGCCTCAGCATTTGCCATGCTGGAGGAGTTGTTGAATTCTGGAAAGCTGAAGAAAGACCAAAAGATTCTGGTAATGGTGCCTGAGAGTGCCCGTTTTTCGTATTGTTACTTTATGCTGACCGTCTGCTGATGAGAATAGAAGAAGTCCCCCAGGACCTGAAGTATTGCAAGGATGCCGTTGTGCGCGACCAGAACTACGCTGTCGACAATGACGGACGATATCACATGGTCAAGAGCGACGGATGGACAGCTAAGAATGATGCACTAGACCTGGCTTTGGAAGAAGATGAGGACAAGGAGGAAAGGAGTCGTATGACGCTACAGACGGCCGATATCTTTGAGGGCACAGAGTTGGATATCAGCCACCAGCCAGCTGCCCACTGCGAGAATGGTGCCATTTCCACCTTACTCCACTATTATGGCATTGAGTTGTCTGAGCCTATGATCTTTGGTTTGGCCAGCGGACTCTTCTTCACTCACCTCACCTTTGTCAAGATGGGCGGCATGCCGGTAACGTCATTCCGCACTTTTCCTGGCGTTCTGTTCAAGCGCATCACAAAACTATTTGGTATCAAGTCAAGGACGCAACGTTTTTTCAGCCATAAGGCAGCCATGAAAAAACTGGACGAATTGATTCTCCACAAACAGACACCTGTAGGATGCGTTGTTGGCATGTATGAACTGCCATACATGCCCAAGGAATACCGATTCCGTTTCAATGGCCACAACATCTGCATTACTGGCAAGGACGAGAGTAGGAAACTGTACCGTGTACTCGACTCCAACGCTACGCAGAAGGTCACAATTTCTGCTGAGGATCTTGCCAAAGTCCGTTTTCCTGCCGGAGGCGTTTATCCTCTGATGGGACAGATGTACTGGATTGAATCTTTGCCCAAGCATCTACCCGATCTGAAACCGCTCATTCTGAAGTCCATTCACAAGACATGTTGGTATATGGTATCACAGCCCAAATTCATTAAATATGTGGGCACCAACGGTATTCTCTACCTTTCTCAGCGAATCAGAAACTGGGATACGGTCATGGGCAAGCGTCGTGCACTGCTCAATCTGGCGCAGGTAGTACGTATGTTGGAGGAAATAGGAACAGGTGGAGCAGGCTTCCGTTTCATGTATGGTGCATTCCTCCAAGAAGCTGCCGACATAACAGGCATCAGCGAGTTGAACGATTATTGCCTCCGCATTACGGATATAGGCGACTTGTGGCGCGATTTTGCTTACAAGGCATCACGCATCATCAAGGGACGGAGCATCAAGAGCCATCCAAGCTCGCTTGAAGATGGCCGAATCGCAACGGAACTAGGCGAAACAAGGGAACGGAGTAGCAAGAGCCAATATACTTATAACGACTTGGGCGACCTTTTGCAAGACATCAGTGAGAAAGAGCGAATTCTGTTCCTTGAACTCGATAAAACAGTGAGAAGCTACATGTAAGAAGGGAATAAACAACAAATCATTAATCATATCAATACTTCATCAATGAAGAAAGAAGACGTTCCTCAGGATTTGAAATATTACAAGGGTAGTGTTATTCGTGACCTGACCTATGCAGTCGATGACGAAGGACATTACGAGGCTGTCAGAAGTGACGGATGGGCTCCCAAGACGGAAGCTCTGGAAATGTTTCTTGACACGCTCGACGACCACGATGTGCGCGA
The DNA here is from genome assembly GCA_016285075.1 of Prevotella sp. Lineage (GTDB taxonomy): Bacteria > Bacteroidota > Bacteroidia > Bacteroidales > Bacteroidaceae > Prevotella. Next base: position 56,636 of record JAEEQB010000008.1, on the reverse strand, counting down.
CAAGATGGAGTTGGAGGTGCCAACGGATTACAGCGGATATGAGTTGAAGATCAACCACAAGCATGCTGCCCATTGCGAGAACGGCACCATTTCCTCTCTTCTGCGTTTCTATGGCATCAACCTGTCAGAGCCCATGGTGTTCGGACTTGCCAGCGGTCTGTTTTTCGCCCACCTCACCTTTGTCAAGATGGGCGGTATGCCAGTGACAGCCTTCCGGACCTTCCCAGGTGTGCTGTTCAAGCGCATCACGAAACTACTGGGCATCAAGTCGGCTACGCAGCGATTTCTCAGCAAGGAAAAGTCCATGCGCAAACTTGACCAGCTGATTCTGGAAGAGAAAATTCCTGTAGGTTGCGTCGTTGGCATCTATGAACTGCCTTACTACCCTCCTGAAAACCGTTTCCGTTTCAACGGCCACAACATCTGCATCATAGGCAAGGATGAAGAGAACGACGAATATCGTGTGCTCGACTCCAATGCCACAGAAAAGGTGACCATTAGCCGTGAAAACCTTATCAAGGTTCGCTTTGCCAAGGGCGCCTACCCTCTGATGGGACAGATGTACTGGATTAAGTCCATTCCTAAGGATTTGCCCGAGCGTATGCGCACAGACAAGCCTGATGTGGAGTTTCTGAAGCCTTTGGTGCTCAAGGCCATCCGGGATACTTGTAAGAACATGACGTCTCAGCCCAAGTGGTTCCCATACGTGGGTGTCAACGGCATCCGCTATCTTGCACGCAGAATGCGGACTTGGGAGCAAAAGGAAGGTCGCCGCCGGGCACGCATCTACCTCGTCCAGGTAATCCGCATGCTGGAAGAGATTGGCACGGGTGGTGCCGGTTTCCGTTTTGTCTACGGTGCATTCCTCCAAGAGGCTTCCGAACGGACGGGCATAGCAGAGCTGAACGACTACTCCATCCGTATCACTGAGATTGGCGACATGTGGCGTGACTTTGGATATAAGGCATCAAAGGTGTTCAAACGACGTGCCGGCAATAACTACACCTACGATGACCTGGCCGATATGCTCGAGAAAATCAGCGATGCCGAACGGGCTTTCTTCCTTGATCTGAAAAACGCTGTGGAACAATACTAACATGACAACAAGATACCATCTGTCACTTCTTGCATGCCTTTTGTCTGTGAGCATTCATGCCTACAGGCTGAAAGCATTTATTCCAAAGGAGAACCCCACACAGAGCGGAATCATCGTCTGTCCTGGTGGTAGCTACTTTTGGCTAGACAAGGAAACAGAAGGCTTCAAGGTGGCACAATGGCTGTGTGAGAACGGCATAGCCGCTTTTGTTTTGGAGTACAGTCATGGAGGCTGGGGAGCTTATGCCTATCATATCCGAACCAAGGGACGCAGTTTCCCTGCAGGGTTCCGTGACCTGTGCAGTGCACTAGACAGCGTGCGTGCGTATGCCGACGGCTACGGGGTGCGTCCCGACCGCATCGGCTGCATGGGATTCTCTGCCGGCGGTCATCTGGTCATGCATGCTGCCGAGCAGCTGGCTGGCACGCCATCCGTCCCCATGTTCGTGGCCCCACTCTATCCAGTGGTATCCATGGTTCATCCATGTACCCACAAGCGGTCACGACGTGGGCTGTTAGGCGAATTCCCCAAACGCAGATTGACTGACTCGCTCTCGCTGGAGAACCATGTTCCACGAAACTGTCCACCGGTATTTCTCATGAACTGTGACGATGACCCTGTGGTGCACCCCCACAATGCCGAACTGTTGGACTCTGCCCTAACAGTCCACAACATTCCCCACCATTATGAGCACTACCGCACAGGAGGCCATGGTTTCGGCGTGTCGCCGCATAAAACCACCGCTGAGGCCATTCAGTGGAAAACCCGTTTCCTCGACTGGCTGCAAAGATTGATTCTTGATAACCGATAACATCACACATCAAAGAATGGTTTTCTTCTTCCTACATATCTACGATTTCTTCCAGCAGCGGCGCCGTCTCTGCATGGGACTATTGGCAGCACTTACAGTAGTGCTTTTGCTCATGGTTTCTTCTCTAAGGTACAATGAGAACATCTACGACTTCCTGCCCGTTAGCGGTAATGAGCAGAAGGCCATCACGCTCTATCAGGACATCACGGGCGGCCAGCGAATCATAGCCCTTTTCACAAAGAAGGACAGCAACACTGCCGATGACTACAGAGTAACAGAGGCTATCGATACCTTTGCCCAGAAGATGCTTTCGTCTCCTGGCAGCAGACATATCAATGAGGTCAACACACAGGTGGACTTCGAGCAGGTGGCTGGTATCACCGACTTCGTCTATCAGAACATGCCGCTGATGCTCACTGACTCAGACTATGTGCGCATGGAGCATTTGCTGGCAGACCCCGACTATGCGGGCAAACAGCTGGCTGACGATGTTCAGACCATCATGATGCCTGCCACGGGCTTTTTCACTTCAAGCATCGCTAACGATCCTCTGGGACTCTTCACTCCCGTGATGGACCGTCTGCAGGCCAAACAGTCGTCTTTGATGTTCGAGATTGACAATGGCTACATTTTCACTCCAGGCCGCCAGTATGCAGTAGCCATGCTTACTTCGCCCTATGGCGCCATGGAATCGGCCAACAACAACCTGCTCGTCAGCAGTGTTGACAGCGTAGCCAACGAGACCATGCAGGCATTCAACGATGTAGAAGTCTCACTCACGGGTTCACCCGTGATAGCCGTAGGCAATGCCTCGCAGATCAAGACAGACAGTCAGTGGGCCATCTCCATTGCCGTCACTCTCATCCTCCTGCTGTTGATGTTCTCCTTCCGCAATGTGAAACACCAGCTGCTTATTGGTGCAGCCATCCTCTTCGGATGGCTCTTTGCCATGGGCTTCATATCCGTCATGCGTAGCGATGTTTCGCTCATCGTCCTCGGCATTGGCTCCATCATCATCGGCATAGCCGTCAACTATCCCCTCCACTTTGTGCTCCATACCGACCATGGAGGCACCATCCGTGAAGTACTCAAGGACATGGTGTCACCCCTGCTCATCGGCAACATCACCACCGTCGGTGCCTTCGCCAGCCTAATGCCACTCGACGCCCCCGCTCTGCGCGACCTGGGTTTCTTTGCTGCCTTTATGCTTGTGGGAACCATTCTCTTCGTACTGGTGTTCCTACCCCATTTGGTCAAGCAGCGCCTTCATGCACAGCAGGAACGGCTCACCTTCGGCAAAATTGCATCCATGTCACCCGAACGCCATCGGTGGCTACTCTGGCCTTTCTTTGCCCTCACACTGTTTTTCGGTTATTTTAGTCTGGACACCTCTTTCGATACCAACCTACACAACATCAACTACATGACCGATGAGCAAGAACGACTGCTATCCGACCTCCAGGCTTCAGCGGGCATCGGCGACACAACAAATGTCTATGTAGTGACCGAAGGTGCCACCTGGGATGAAGCACTTGACAAACGTTCACACATTACCCCACTACTCGACAGTCTCCGTTCTGCAGGAATGTTCCATAGTTGTTCCGATGCAACAGCCTTCCTCAGCTCTACCCGGGAGCAGCAGCGCAGGATAGAGCTATGGAATACCTTCTGGGCCAGCCACCGTGACGAGGTGCTTGCACAGATAACCCGCGAAGCTCCACATTACGGATTCAGCAGTGATGCCTTCAGCGGCTTTACAGACATCGTCAGTCGTTCCTACAGTCCCCAGCCCTTTGAGTACTTCGAACCCATACGCTCCGTACTGCTGAACAACTCCCTCAGCACCAGCACTGGAAACTGTTCTGTGGTGGATGTCATTGATGCCAGCGGCACCGACCTTGCCTCGTTAGAGCACACACTGAACAATCGCCTGGGCGACGCTGGCTATGCATTCGATTTCGTTGGCATGAACAGCGCCATCGCTGGTTCACTATCCGATGATTTCAACTACATCGGCTTTGCCTGCGGATTCATTGTTTTCCTGTTCCTTTGGCTATCTTTCGGACGTCTGGAACTGGCTATTCTTGCCTTCCTCCCCATGGCCATGGGATGGCTCTGGATCCTGGGACTGATGTATCTGCTCGGCATGCAATTCAACATTGTGAACGTTATCCTTGCCACCTTCATCTTTGGACAGGGCGACGACTACACCATCTTCATCACCGATGGACTCATCAATGAATATGCCTATCACAAGAAGTTGCTACCCTCTTATAAGAATAGCATTGTCATCTCGGCTCTCATCATGTTTATAGGTATGGGCTCGCTCATCGTTGCCCGTCACCCCGCCCTCCACTCGCTGGCCGAGGTCACCATTGTGGGCATGCTCACCGTGGTGCTCATGGCATGGATTGTGCCTCCACTCATCTTCGGATGGCTCGTACGCAATAGCAAAGGGGCACGTCCAGAACCACTCACTCTGGGCCTACTGGTACGTAAGGCCCTGCACCGCACTCCATCTTCTTCCCCCTCTAGTCACACATCCCATGACTACCATCGCTATGTCATAGGCAAATACACTTACAAGGGCATCACCGTGGAACGCGAAACACGCCGTCTGCTCCGTCAGCACGATGACTTCAGCCAGTGGGCAGACCGCCCCTACCCGTCTGGTGCCGCAGTGTCTATCGTCAACGCCGGCAACGGACAGTTTCCCCTTCTCTTTGCCCTCGTCCATCCCAACGTGGAAGTCCATTCCTATACCTACGATGCCGATCAGGCAGCACTCGCTGCAGCCTGCGACCCTCTGCCTGCCAATCTCCATGTACACTGCACCTCCGATGAGGATGCAGCCATCCATGCTGCCAGTGGCACCACTGTTATCCATCACCCTTAACATTCATTCCACAATCTCATATGAACAACAATTTTGATGACATCCGTCCCTACTATGACAGCGAGATACCTGCCGCCATGCAGAACATTGTCAACAGCAACTTCTTCGGGCTACTCTGCACTTACGTCTATCCAGGACGCAACCCAGAAGAGGTGAAAGAAATGATGCTCTCCTTCCGCACCATCCGCGACTTCCAGCTTGAAGTCATGCGCTGCGTCAACGAACAGGTCATCCGCCGTTCCATCACCGAATTCACCTACAGCGGCGTGGAGCAACTTGACCCTGACAAGAAATACCTTTTCGTCAGCAACCATCGCGACATCATGCTCGATGCCTGCCTCCTGCAGTATATCCTCTACAAGAACGGGCACGAGACCTCTGAAATTACCTTCGGTGCAAACCTCATGTCATCGCCGCTGGTCATTGACATAGGTAAGGCCAACAAAATGTTCCGTGTGGAGAGAGGCGGCACAATGCGCGACTTCTACCTCTCCTCGGTCCATCTCTCCGACTACATACGGTACGTGCTTACTGAGAAGGGGCAGAGCCTTTGGATAGCCCAACGAAACGGACGCACCAAGGACGGTCTGGACCGCACCGACCAAGGCATCATCAAGATGTTCTGCATGAGCTATCCTCAGGATAAGATCCAAGCACTCTCACAGCTCCATATCGTGCCTGTCAGCGTGAGCTACGAGTGGGAGTCGTGCGACATTCTCAAGGCTCTGGAGCTCTACCAGTCGCGTCAGGCCCCTTATGTAAAGAAGCCCGGCGAAGACCTCAACAGCATACTCACCGGCATCGCCCAACCCAAAGGGCGTGTGCACATCAGTTTCTGCCCACAGGTCACCGAAAACGACCTACGCCAGTTCGATGATTGCACTAGTAACGAGTATCACCGCCAAGTGGCACAGCTGCTGGACCGCCGTATCCGCACTGCCTACCAGCTTACGCCCAACAACTACATAGCCCACGACCTGCGCTATGGCCAGCATCGCTATCAAGGCCGCTATACCCCCGAACAACGTCAGGCCTTTCTCCACCGCATGGAGAAACTCAACCGTTTCGATGTTCCGGAACCCGATGTGTTACGCGATATCTTCCTCGGCATCTATGCCAACCCGCTGAAGGAACTATGGTAACTATGCTGGCAGGGTATCATCAAAATCTTCCCCATCCTTTTGGGCGTGTTGATCAGCTTTACACTGGCCGTTGTCACGCGTGAGGTGGATTTGATGGACTTGTAAACTTGGTATGAAGGTAAGAAGCGTAAACGACAAGTAGGGCAACTACTATGGAAACGCTGCAACGGGAACTTAAAAATACAGACTTTTCCTAGCCGGAAGTTTAATTCTTTCGGCTTTTTTTATTTCCACAAATAGGTATGACACTACAGGACGTTTACCATATTGTTATTGTTGTATCATACCATTGGCGCGATAGTATCATACTAGAGGGGCGATAGTATCATACTAGAGGGGCGATAGTGTCATACTAGAGGGGTGATAGTGTTGTTAACGGGAGGAGAAAATGCATGTATAGATGGCTATATCAGAAGATCTCTGGAGCCTGTGTTCACGCAAAGCTATTTCATTCCTTTGTAAGCCCCTGCCAAGTCACAACCAGCCTTTGCAAACCAAATTAGTAGCCCTGCCAACCGCTTTACAGGCTCTGCCAACTAAAAGACTGATAAAAAACAGATATATTTGCACTTAATTGGCAAGGGTCGCAAATGTGCCCGAATAACCCACAGCCGAATGACTGCAACGCTCTTCTACACAACCAATGCCGCAATGCTCGTGTTGAGCCTACTCACTGCCTGGGGAATTTTCTTCCACGGACGGTGTTTTAACGGTGACCTCAAACGGTTGCGCCAGTTCGTGGCAGCAGTCTTCACGGTCTTCGCCTTGCAGCGTCTCAGTCTTTTCTCCATAGTGCGTCCAGAAGGCATTGAGGTCTATGCCTCTCAACCTCTTGTTCTGCTCGATATTACCTTTATCATATTAGTCATGGGTGGCACCGCCCTCATGTCGCGTCCTCGCCACTATCGCAATTTCACCCTTTGGGTACTACTGTTGCTCATACCTGCCATTTTCCTTGTCGTCAACATTTTGATGCAGACTTCTGGTTTCTATCGGCCCCTGTTCCATGCTGACGAGTTGCTCGACTTTCGGCGTAGCGCCCCTATCGTGTTCTACGGCCGTATGATGTTCGTCGGAGCACTCCTCGTCTTTTGGGCCATCGCTGCTGGCATGTTGGCCGAAGCCTACATTCACGACCGCCACGAGCGTGCCAACCGTCCACTGAGCGATGATGTTGAGCGCCACAACGGTGAGGTACGCGCTGTTCTTGGCTGGGCTGCACTGTTTGTAGGCTGTTTGATACCAATGATAACCACCAGCCTTATCATACACATTACATATAATGTAATACTCATCGTAGCATTGGTGATGACAGTCTATGCCTACTGGCGGTTGGTGTGCTATCTGCGAGCACGTGACAATGGTCGTCTTGCCCCTGTACTTATCGTGCGCCGTGTGCCCCTTCTGCTTGACTTAGAGCAGGGAGGTACCACTCCCTGGGGCATCCGAATGGACAGAAACCCTTTCTTCAGCGGCAATCCGATGCTCGATGATGTGGCACAGGCTCTAGGTGTGCGCTCGACTGATGTCTCTGAGTACGTAGCCTCTTTGAAAACCAATCTCGTGGCATGGATCAGCGACCAGCGCTTGCGCCACTGTGCCGGCGAATTGGCTCACTCCAACCGAAAGATCATTGAGATAGCCCTCAGCTGCGGCTACAACGACCTGCCAACATTCACCCGCGCCTTCAAACGCCAGTTTGGTTTGGCCCCTAGTGAATACCGCAAGAAAGAACAGAAATCAGATTCCCGCTTGGAACTTGACCCAACTGCAAATTAAGCAACACTAATATTATTAATTCAAACAAAGTATAGTATGAAACAGTTAATCAAAATTGCCATGAGCCTCGTACTGCTGTTAGCGCCGATAGCTATGCAGGCACAGAGTGCCCAAGAAGCCCGTAAGGTGCTGAAACAGTATTGTGAGGAAAAAAATCAGGATGTCCCCATCAAAGATGGTGACGATGATGCGTACTACGTCTTCTTTGGCTTTGAAGACGATCAGATGAACATTGTGTACGGTGTTAACACTGACATGTTCGCCTTTATGTGCAAGAACAAGGAAAAGGCTCTTGAAGCCGTTGTTGAAGCACTGGCATCCGATGAGGAGCTGTTGGGCGTAGTAGCCTATCTGACCTTTTGTGACGGTTCGCTTGCCTTTGTAATATGTGACTACAACGGTGACATCAAAGAAGAAGGAAACCGGCTGTTGATGGCCTTCGACAAGGATGATTTGAAGGCTATTATCAAGAAAGCAGCCGAGAAGGAGTAGAGACACCATAATCACTTTTGAATGAGACATCAGAGAATCAGTATAACGTTGCTTTTACTACTGCTAGCCGGGTTCCCCTCTATGGTGAGCCTAGCCAGCACAGTAAAGCGCCTGGACATCAAGACAGTACTTCACGCCAACGGCACTGCCTCGATTGAGGAGCACTGGCTTATCAGTCTGGATGACAGCGATGCCAAGACCGAGTGGTATGTTGCTCATAAAGGGTTGGGGGACATGCGTATAGAGAACCTGACCGTGGAAGGCTTTGTTCCGGGAAATGAGGGCCTCGTGACGTTCGAGACCCTCAGTGACTGGGATGTCGATGCCAGCCGTGAGGAGAAAACCGGCAAATGTGGTCTGGCAAACAATGGCCAGGAAGTGTGCTGGGGCTTCGGCGACTGGGGCGAGCACGAGTACGTTGTCCGGTATGATCTGACAAATCTGGTGAAGAGCTATGACACCAACGACGGCTTCAACCACGCCTTCGTTGACATGAACTGCGCAGTGGAGCAAGCCAAGGTGGTCATCACTGCCACCGACAGCATCATCCTCTCTGAAAACAACACCCGCCGCTGGGCTTTCGGTTATCAGGGTCTTATAGAGTTCGATGGTAATAATATTGTAGCCACCCCCGAGGGAGCCATCGGCAACGGCAAACGCATGATCATCATGCTCGAGTTCGACAAGGGCGTTTTCCAGCCCGCGACTACGGGCAGTGAGACTTGGGCTGAAAGGAAGCAGCGCGCCTTGGACGGCAGTGACTTTCAGAACAGCAGTGAAGATGAGGAATGGGGATTCTGGGACTGGATACTATGCGGTTTGGTAATCCTTGGCGGACTTTTTCTCTATTTCTGCACCAACCTGGCAGTCACCATGCTATTCTCGCTGGCTTGGATGCTATTGTGCGCAGCATGGTGGATCCTGACGCTCTCTCCGTTGCGAAAATGGCGCCGACGTAAGAAACTCGGTATTGAGAAGGGGAAATACTTCCGTGACGTGAAGAAAGAGTGGACGCTGGTGAAAAACAAGAAGGTGATAGATGACCTGTCCTACATCTATGGTATGAGCGACAAGAACATCATCGGTGCCCTTCTGCTGAAGCTCATGTCCAAAGGCGATGTCACCATTGTACGTGAGAAATACAAGAACAAGGACAGGGACATGCTGAAGATAGTCCATCCCAGGCAGGATGTCGACAAGGAAGCGAAAGGCGATGACCGGTTGGCCAGTCACGTACTGAAACTGCTGACTCTTGCCTCGGGCGAGGATCTGGTGCTACAACCCAACGAGTTTGCGCAGTGGTGTAAGAAAAAGAGCAATGAGACAGACATCCAGAATTTCATGAAAACGCTCGAAGGAAAGGCTGACAAAGAGTATATTCAGCGGAACGCTGCTGACCTGTTCGGACTGAAAGCCTTCCTGAACGATTTCTCACTGCTCAACGAACGCGGCATGATGGAGGTGGGGCTTTGGGACCAATATATGATCTATGCAGAGTTCTTCGGACTGGCCGAACAGGTAAGGAAGGAAATGGCCAAGATATGGCCGGAGTACATGCAGATGTCAAATATCACCAAGAGCCTTGAAGTAGCTACTGAGGATGACATTGTCTATATGTTCAGTGACTCCATCTACACGGCGACCACCCATACCATCGAGCGTATAGCCGACCGTTCCACATCATCGTCAGGTTTCTCCAGCCACTCTTCGTTTGGTGGCGGTGGAGGTTACTCAGGCGGCGGTGGCGGCGGAGGACGATAGAAAAGAGATTGAAATATGACGAAGAGAATGCCGAAACGCTTGGAAGGGAGTAGGCACAAACAATTTAATTAATTTAAACAGAATGAAAAAGTTATTCTATGTGTTCGTTGCAGCAGCAACGATGGTGATGGTTTCCTGTGGTGGTTCAAGCAACCAGCCTGCAGCAAACAGTGAAAACAGCGAAGCTACCGAGGCAGAGGCCACACTTGACAAGAACGACGAGGCTACTGCAGCCTTGTTAGGTGCTTATGATGGCGTAGCCGATGTATTGGCAGAGGCCAAGAGTAAGGATGACGTGATTGCAACCTGCCAGGCTCTGGGTGAGACTCTTCAGGAACTGAACAAGGAATATCCCAACTACGAGCCCGATGAGGAGACCATGAAATCCATCAATGAACTCAGCCAGCAGGTTGGCGAGGCCATCGGCACAGTAGGCGTTGCTCTTGGCATGAGCGAGGAAGAAATGCAGGAGTGCCTCAAGTTTATCTCTGTCAAATGAGATAGTCTGTAATTCTATTAAACAATCATTATCGGCTGCGGAATTTGAGTTCCGCAGCCACTTCAAAGAAAACAAACAACATGCGGAGATTCATATTCGGGGCTTTCATGCTGATAGCGGTACTGACTGCTAAAGGACAGACCTTCTATGAAATGACCTTCAAACTGCCCAACAGTGATGACAACTTCGTTGGCCTGTTGATCTATACTGACGATGAACACTGCAAGATGAGACTTGTAGACAACGAGGCTTTGGAGAACAACAGCTGCTATATGGCCAACTACGTTTGCCATGTGGAAGAGAAGAAAGGCGAGGGCGACGTCGGCCTGATGTTCCTTATACCCGATAATGAAGACATGCCCTACCTGATGTGGACATGGGAAAAAGATGACCAATCTGACATGAGTGCCACACCACATCTTGGTTACGATCTGGATGATATTAGCTCATGGATTGAGACGAACACCTTCCAGGAAGTCTCACTGAACGACATGGACGAGGAATACATTGGACAGTTCTACGGTGAGAAAGAGCCGGAGTATCAGATGATGCTCAAAGGCATTAATACTGTCAAAGAACAGAATATCAACAGCATAAACAACTACCCACATGACGCCGCAACACTCCATCTGATTGCGGTAGCCAACACGGAGGTCAGCGACATAGGCCCTGCTTGTGATATTGACCTGCGACGCATACGTAGTGAGTTCGGAGGAATCGCCAAAGCTCTTGGCATGAGACTTTACGAGACCGTCATCTCAGGCCAGAACTACGGAAAGAGCCGCGTAGACCGTGCATTGCAGGCCTTGCAGCCTGGTACGGACGACGTGGTGGTGTTTGTCTATACAGGACACGGATTCCGATTCAAGGATCAACTGGACTACTATCCCTGCCTCGACTTGTCCTCGAGTGCCTATGACAATGCTGAGCAGAACTATATGGCGCTGAGCGACATCTACAGTGCCATCCTCGCTAAGAGAGCCCGACTGAACATCGTGCTCAGCGACTGCTGCAACAGCATCATCAACATGAACCAACCCATGGTGAAGAGCAACTCGCTCTTCTCACGATCAAATACCAATTTCAATCTGCAGAAGCTTAGTACGTTGTTCCTGAAGTCAAAAGGTGACATCATTGCAACAGCATCCAGTCCTGGTGAATACTCCTGGTGTGGTGAAAACGGAGGGTTCTTCCTGCTGAGCTTCTTCGAGAGTCTGCGCAGCCAGATCAGCGCCCTCAACCAGCAAACTCCATCATGGGACGAACTGATCAGCAGCACTATCAGCTCGGCTGCCCGAAAGACCGAGAGCAACAGCAGTACCAAGCGCCAGAACGGCGTGAAACAGGTGGATGTCAAGACAATCCGACGATAATAATCCATCAAAATAAATGAACATAAAAACAGTTATGAGACAGTACAGACAATGGATGGTTGCAGCCATCCTCTTGGTTTGCGGCATCGTTGCCCATGCCCAGGCAGTTATTGCCTACCCTGAACCGTTCCTGACGGACGAAACACGCCCTGACGGACTGTTGTTCCTACCTGAACCTCTGGAGGTGACAGACCCTGCATTCTGCAATGATTTCTATTATTATCAGTGGGGAAAGCAACAGCGTGACACACCTTTTGGACAGCAGGCTAAACTTGACGGTCCTATGGAACTCTATGAGGCTTTCTCGGCTGCCTTTGGAATGACCATCAGCCCAGGATTGACACCCGAGATTGACAATCTGGCTGGCGGTGCAGGCAGTGATGCCCATAATGCCAACAGACGCGTAAAAAACTATTACCAGCGCAAGCGCCCCTTCGTGCAGTTTGCAGAGCCTTCACTTGTTCCTGAGACTGAAGAGGAAGAAGCCAAGGACTATAGCTATCCCTCGGGACATGCCACCCGTGGATATGTCTACGCTATGACACTGGCAATGATTGAGCCTGACTCCGCCAATGTCTTGATGAAGCGAGCCTACGAGTATGCCCTCGGCCGCGTTGTTGCGGGCTATCACTATAAGAGCGACATCGATGCATCATGTATTCTTGCCACCTCCATTATTGGTGCTTTGGCTGTCAATGACAGATTCAAGAAACAGTTGGAAAAAGCACGTCAGGAATATGCTCGACTCAAGGGGAAGACAAAGAAGCAAACAAAATAAATTAATTAAAACCCAAAAAGAAAATGACACTATTATTTATTATCGGAGGAATAGTGGTCTTATTGATCCTCTATTTCATTTCAACTCAGCGTTCGCTGGTCAATCTCGATGAGATGTGTAAAAATGCACTGAGCCAGATTGAGGTTCAGCTGAATTCTCGTTTTGATGCCGTTGTAGCATTGGCAAAGACGGCTGCACAGTATGCCAAGCATGAGTCGGATACAATTATTCAGACCGTACAAGCACGCGGAGGCAATGCAGGAAACGCCAACACACCTGCTGCCATTAATGAGCAGTCAGATTTGTTAGGCCAAATGCTTGGACGGCTGAATGTGGTCTTCGAGCGCTATCCGGAGTTGAAAGCCAGCGACCTCTATCTGCAGGCTCAACAGGGTCAGAAAGAGTATGAGGAAAAGGTCAGGCTCTCTCGCATGGTCTACAATGACACGGCTACCAAGATGAACCGCATGGTCAGGCAATGGCCTTCAAGCATTGTGGCATCGATGCTTCACTTCGATGAGAAAGACTACCTTAAGGCAGACGATGCCAAAAAGACGTCATATCCCGAACTCGACGAGGCATTCAAGAAATAGCAGGTGAACGAAATCTGTGGAACTTATGCTGAAATAGAACTAATAATCGATTATACCTGACAAAGAAGAAGCCGCGGCCCGTAAGGTCGCGGCTTCCTCTTTGTTTTCTTTATCTCAGCTTTTAGAAGTTCAATCCTATGCCGAGAAAGAGCGAGGCGTGCAGTCCGTCCTTTACCCAGGCATCGTCATCGTCCATATCCTGCTCGACGAGACCCAGGTTAAGACCCATGTTGAGGTGCAAGTGACCGATGTTGAGTCCCAGTCCGTCACGCAGGCCAAAGTCGGCATTCTCACTATCGAAGCCATAGGAGCCATAGAAGCCGGTGAAGGGCTCAATGCTGATATGGTTGTTGACGTAGAAACGATAGGTGGCTACGAGGGGCACAAAGACAGAGTGATTGTCCACCTTGAAGTAGTCGTCTTCATCGTAGTTGTAGCCCGTGCGGTAATTGCGTCCGTTCTTGCCGTCGCCATGCCTTTCCTTGTAACGGTCATAACGGTTCCAGTAGTAGTGTTCTGAGTCCCAGTCCTCAAACTGCGTACCCATGTTCATGTAGTAAGCACCCGTCTCAATGTAGAGGGGTATCTTACCGACCTTGAAGCCGACTGCCAATCCACCCACAGGAGTAAAGAGGGGTGAGGGATCATCGATGTTATAACACATAGAGGCACCCGCAGCAGCACGCAGGCCGATGTACACTCTGGGAGCGTCTTTCTTACAGACATCAAAACGGGCACTGGCCGGTACTACTGTCAGCAGAGCAGCCAGAATAATAAAAAATTGCTTTTTCATTTTTCTTCAACTTTATTCGTTATACAATTGGATCCTGAAATCATTCTATCTCTCATTTAACCATGACCTTTTTCCCGCCAATGATGTAGATGCCCTTGCGGAGGGGACGTTCTGTGACACGGCGTCCTTGCAGATCATAGATATCGTTGCGTATTACAGATGAGGCGGGTTCAGCCTCAATGTCAGACAGATGGTTGGCCACATAAGGAGGCTGAATGCCGATGATGGCATCCTGTTCCTGGTTGTAACCGTTAAGTCCTCCCCAATGGTAGTAAGGGTCGAGCTGGTTGAGGGGAAAGTAGTCATTGTAGTAACCGTCATCACCCCAGTTTACATGAAACAGTCCGTCTTTATAGCCGTCAATGATGAAGGAGTGTCCGCTGCCATTGAGTTTGAGTCCTCCGTAAATGACGGGACGTCCAGCTGCCAGCTCGTCGTACAGCAACTGTTCCCACGCAGCATCAGAATAATTCTTACGGGCAACATAACGAACGGTGGAGGCATAGCCGAACTTATTGATAAGAGCATAATCTATGGTTCGTGGGTCGGCAGAGGATGACCGGTCATACTTCATCACCACGGACTCGCCCGCAGCAAGTACCAACGCGGCCACAGCATAACAAGCGGCAGCACTCTCCGATCCTTTATATTCATCTTCCATACTAGCCCAATAGATAGTGGTATGGGCGGGTATAGTCTCCAGATTGGCATACACGTATTCTACGTAAGGTATTTTAATGCCAAGCACCTTCCTTTCTTTATGGACAGCCCAGCTAATCAGATTCCTATAGCCCCTGATATCCTGTTGTATCTCTGAAGGATATTTGTAATAGTACATGACCTGAGCCATCGCCACTGCCACACAGCCCGCATTACAACGGTAGGCAGAGCCATCATTGGTATAGTAATTAGGGCACTGCGCATTGTAAGGTTCATGCTGTCCCCACTTCGTGGTGAGCATTGGAGCCACCTCTGGGCGCTGGGCACGAGCCACAAGAACCAAAGGAAAAAGGAGTAGGATGAGCAGTCGTCTCATTGCATTTATCTTTTTGACTGCAAAAATATGAAAAAAAAGGCAAAGTGACGCAGTATTTATAAAAAAATAACGTATCTTTGCCATCGAATTGTACTGATAATGGAAAATTGATGAAAAAAAAGATCATAGTGATAATAACGTGGCTCACACTCCAGTCGGTTCTTGGTACTGTTACAGCACAGACAGGAATGGACCAGACTGCTGCACAGATAGCTGATAAGATGGGTATAGGATGGAACCTAGGCAACACTCTGGAGGCCGGTAATAATGCCAACAATTTCACTAATAAAGGAGGATTGGGGGCTGAGACCTCGTGGCAGGACACAAAGACTACCCAAGCCATAGTGGATTACGTGAAGTCGCTGGGTTTCGGGAACATCAGAATACCCTGTGCTTGGGTGATGGGACACATTTCGAACCCCACAACTTACGAAATAGACCAGGCGTGGATGAAACGGGTGAAAGAGGTGGTGGACTACTGCATCAAAGCAGGGCTTTACACGGTAATCAACCAGCACTGGGACGGTGGATGGCTGGAGAACCACATCAAGGACACCGGCTCGGTGACTCTGAAGAAAAACAAGGACATATTAAACGCCATCTGGACGCAGATAGCAACCGAATTTCGTGACTACGACGAACATCTGCTCTTTGCAGGGCTGAACGAGCCCAACTTCGATGAAAACGGCAATACTGCTCAGCAGATCGCCAACCTAGTGGAATACGAACAGACATTCATCGATGCTGTACGTGCCACAGGCGGTAACAACGAGAAACGAGTGCTTATCATTCAAGGTCCCTCCACGAACATTGACCACACATGTAAGTTCCTGACACTGGATAAGCTGCCAAAGGACCCCACGCCTGACAAGCTAATGTTGGAGGTACACTACTACTCCCCTTGGCAGTTCTGGGGCATGGAGAAGGACGAATCGTGGGGAAAAGTGTTCTACTATTGGGGCGAAGGCAACCACCAGCCAGGCTCGCAGCATAACGCTACTTGGGGCGAGGAGAGCTACATGCGCGAAGAATTGCAGATGATGAAGACGCATTTTGCCGACAAAGGCTACCCTGTCTACATTGGTGAGTTTGGCGCGAACTGGCGAACCATCACCGGTAATAATGAGAGCCAAGCCAAGCATGATGCCAGCATTAAACAACACTATAGGATGCTGTGCCAAACGGCATTGGAAATGGGGATTGTGCCAGTGATGTGGGACACGAATTATCGGAGCCGCCCTTCAATGACCATTGTGAATCGTAAGGATCGCAACATCTTCAACCAGCTCATGATGGACGGCATTCTCGAAGCGGTGACAGCAGGCGTATCAACACCATCCACCTTGTTGCAAAACGTCAGCTCCCACGCTTACACACTGCAGGGGACAGCTGTGGATCCTACTCAACTCACTCACGGTTTGTATATAATGAACGGACATAAGTACTTGAAGTAAAACAAGACGTAATTATTATTCCTAGCTATGACCACAATGTCAAGACCAAAGATAGCCATTGTAGATCCCAATACGCTGGCAGCACTGGGACTGAAACAAATTCTTCAGCACGTCATCCCCATTATGACTGTTGACATCTTTGGCTCATTTGCCGAACTCATGGCCAACAATTCTGATAACTACGCCCATTACTTCGTGGCGATAAACGTGGTTCTGGAGAACAAGACATTTTTCATGGAACGGCAACGCAAAACCATTGTACTAACGTTATCGCTTGAAAAATCCTCACAGTTGGCCAGTTTCAACAGTCTTTGCATCAACGTGCCTGAAGCAGAACTCATAAGGTCTTTGCTGGCACTGGAGCAACGCGCTCACGCGGGTGGACACAACTTGCCACCCATGCCCAAAGCATTACAGCAGAAAGTGCTGACAGACCGCGAAATAGAAGTCATGTCGCTTATAGTGCAAGGATATATCAATAAAGAAATAGGTGACCAACTCCATATAGGGTTGGCCACCGTTATAACTCACCGCAAAAACATCATGGAGAAGTTAGGACTGAAGAGCGTCTCAGCTCTCACTATCTACGCCGTGATGCATGGTTACGTAGACATTAATAAGATTTAATCAGAACTTAGCCATCTTAATGGCTACCACAGCACACTCGTCACCCTTGTTGCCCAAGCGTCCTCCTGCACGGTCCTTCGCCTGCTGCATATCGTTGGTGGTCAGCAACCCAAACACTACGGGAATGCTGCTAGTGGCATTCAAACGGGCAATACCAGCCGTTACCCCCTGGCAAATATAGTCAAAATGAGGGGTCTCACCACGGATGACCGAACCAAGAATGATAACAGCATCATAACCATCGTTCAGCGTCATCTGATGTGCGCCATAGATCAGTTCGAAGGAACCAGGAACCTTCTTTACGTGGATGTTCTCAGGCAGCGCTCCGTGTTTCTCAAGTGTTGAAACGCAGCCATCAAGCAACGCACACGTAATCTCTGGGTTCCATTCTGCCACGACAATGCCGAAAATCATGTTCGACGCATCGGGTACCTTCTCCTGATTATACTCTGAAAGATTCTTCGTTGCCATAATGGGCCTGTTTACTCAGCAACACGCTCGATATACTCGTCAATGCGAGAGAAACCGTAAGAGTTGAAATACTTATCCTTAATAGTCTGATAGCACTTCAGAGCTTCATCTTTCTTACCTTGACTCTCCAGGATTTCACCAGCCTGAATGAGGAAAGTGGGTGAAAGCGAGTTGTTATCGGCCAGTTCAGCAGCTTTCTTCAAGGTAGCCACTGCTTTATCCAACTGATTCAGCTGAGCATAGACATTACCCAAAGCCCCCATAGCTGCAGGACTAACCATTTGGTCGCCCTGACCGTCATACTTCTCGAGATACTTGGCTGCATCTTCCCACTTGTCAAGGTTAGCGCAGCAAAGGCCAGCATAGAGGTTTGCCAGGTTACCAGCATCACCACTGAGTTCCTGAGCCAGTTTGGCAAGACCTACGAAACCCGTGCTGTCACCATTGAGAGCTTGCTCGTACATCTGGTTAGCGAAAAGGTTCTGACCCTTGGCCAGCTTCGTGCTGGCTTTCTCGACAGCAGGAACTGCCACATACTGATGGTAGATGATGGCACCTGCCACGACGACTACCAGCGCTACAACGGCGCCAATGATTGCGTTTTTGTACTTGAGGAAGAATGCCTCACTCTTGCTGAGCGTCTCTTCTACATTTGTCTGAGCGCTCTTCTGATTCATTTTCTTTGCCATTTTTTTATTCTTATTTCTATTCTTTCTAAGCAAGATGTAAAAATTGCGCGGCAAAGTTACGGAATTTATTGCAGATAGTGAAATTTATTGCAGACTTTTTTCGTTTTTAAGCAAGAAAAGCAGTATTTTTGCACCGTGATTCTCGAAAAACTGTCAATACTGAACTATAAAAACATAGCGGAAGCGACGCTGGAGCTCTCGCCGAAGATGAATTGTCTGATTGGACAAAACGGTGTCGGAAAGACAAATGTGCTTGACGCAGTCTATTATTTGTCGTTCTGTCGTTCGTCCAATAATCCCATTGATTCGCAGGTCATACGCCACGGACAAGACTTTTTTATGCTTGAGGGGGTATATGAAGGGGAAATCGATGAGGAAGTGATTTCCTGTGCCATGAAACGTGGGATGAAAAAGCACTTCCGCCGTAACAAGAAAGAATACAAACGTTTGAGCGAGCATATAGGATTGATTACCATTGTGATGGTATCACCCAACGACACTTTGCTCATTGACGGAAGCAGCGAAGAGCGTCGCAGGTTCATGGATGTGGTTATCTCGCAGCAAGACCGTTCGTACATTGAGGAGCTGAATCGATATAACAAGGCACTGCAACAGCGTAACACATTGCTTAAGCAGGATCAAAGCCCGGATCCTGACGTGATGGCCATCCTGGAAGAACAAATGGCTCACAGTGGAGAGGCCATCTATAGAAGAAGAGCAAAACTGGTGGAGCAGATGGTGCCGCTGTTCCAGCAGTACTATGAACGTATTTCCGGTGGACATGAACAGGTGTCGCTGAACTACGTCAGCCATTGTCAGCGCGGACCGCTGTTAGAAGTGATCCAACGTGACCGATGGAAAGACCAGGCTATAGGTTACTCCCTCCACGGTATTCATCGTGACGATCTGGAAATGCAGATTGACGGACACCCAATGCGCCGTGAGGGTTCGCAGGGACAACTGAAGACATATGTTACCAGTCTTAAACTGGCGCAGTTCAAGGTGCTGGGCGGAAAACCCATCCTGCTTCTTGACGACATCTTTGACAAGCTCGATGCTGAACGGGTAGAGCAAATAGTGAAACTGGTGGCCGACGATGAGTTTGGCCAGATATTCATCACCGATACCAACCGTGAGCATTTGGACCAGATACTATCTGCCTCATCACACGATTACCGTATCTTCCACGTGAAAGACGGAGAAATAACCACCTGCTAATCCCCTACCCTATGTTTAAACGTGATGTCAAACTAATAAGGGAAATTATCCTGCGTAACCTGCGCGAACAAGGCCTTGAGACGCCGCTTCTCCAGAAGCGACTGATAGAAGCTTGGCCTATAGTTGCAGGTCCAGCCATATCACGCTACACACTGAACACCTACATTCAGAACCAGACGCTCGTGGTCCACCTTTCATCTCCTGCCCTGAGAACTGAACTGTCTATGCAGCGCAAGGAATATGTCACCCGTTTAAACGAATATGTCGGCAATCAGGTGATTGCCGACATACAATTTCGTTAAGCTATAGTAATGAGCGTGTAACCGTTCTATTAAGCGGAAATAATCAGTAAGAGACCACTCTGCTAAGCAGTAGCAATAAGCGTATAACGTGTATGGGTACCTCGATAGTCGTAGGCTACCTTCTGATCCTTTTCCTTGGTTTGTGGTTTGGGAAATGAGCCTCCTGACTTGAACACTTTGAGTGTTTCACGGATAGCGGGATCGTCACTGTTCAGATATTCAACCCAGGCCTGTTCGTCGAGCATGTTATAGATGATGCGACTGTTGATGTAGTGCTCCAACAGACGGTGAGACTTCTGAATCATGAGGTTGCGGCGCTTCAATCCATTTTTGTCAGCATAAGATGCAAACAGCTCTACGGAGTTGATTCGTTTCAAATAGGCTTCCAGTTCCTTTGCTGTCTGGAACTTCTGCAACTGTGGGCGATTCTCGTCGGTATACTCATAGGCAAACTGAAGAATCAGGCCGCTCAATGAAGCTTCCTTGTAATAAGAGGTAACGCCAAGTGTATCTTCGCCAACAAAGATATCAGGTGTGATACCGCCGCCGCCGTATACTACACGTCCATTCCTGGTGTGGAACTCAGGTCCCTCGTGCTTAATGCTGT
Source organism: Prevotella sp. (assembly GCA_016285075.1). Taxonomy (GTDB): domain Bacteria; phylum Bacteroidota; class Bacteroidia; order Bacteroidales; family Bacteroidaceae; genus Prevotella. The sequence continues at coordinate 36,219 of JAEEQB010000008.1, read as the reverse complement.
CCTGTGAAAAGAACTCACCGTGCTGATATCTCGTCAGGATGTCCTCCTCGTAGTTCTTGTCAGCACCAGAAGTGTAGGGTTTCTGTATGCAACGCCCTGAAGGAGAATAGTAACGGGCAATGGTCAATCGCACCATCGATCCGTCGTGAAGAGTGACTGGTTGCTGCACCAATCCCTTGCCAAATGAACGGCGGCCGATGATTGTGCCACGATCGTTGTCCTGAATAGCACCTGCAAAAATCTCGCTGGCCGAAGCAGAACCTTCATCGATAAGGACTACCAACGGAAGCTTCTGATAACTGCCACGTCCGTCGCTACGATACTCTTGGCGGGGAGACTTGCGTCCCTCGGTGTAGACGATGAGGCAACCTTTTTGCAAGAACTCATTGGCCATTTGCACTGCTGATCCCAAATATCCACCTGTGTTGCCGCGAAGGTCTATGACCAGACTTTCAAAGTCTTCCTGCGACAACTTAGCCAAAGCAAAGAGCAGTTCGGGATAAGTCTTCTCCCCAAAGTTCTTAATACGGATATAGCCAGTAGTACTGTCAAGCATATAGGTGGCAATAACGCTTTTCATGGGTATCTCACCTCGTGTCACGGTTAAGTGTCTGATTTTCTTTTCCTTATAACGTAGGATGCCCAGTTCCACCTTTGTATCCTTTTCTCCTTTCAGTCGACGCATCGCCTCGTCATTGGTCACTTGCTTACCTACGAAAGGTTTGCCGTCAACCTCAACAATCTTGTCACCAGCCAATAAACCAGCCCGCTCAGACGGGCCATTGGGTATAACGTTCTGCACATGAATGGTATCTTTGCGGATGGTGAACTCAATACCCACACCAAAGAACGATCCTTTTAGGTCGTCATTGGCCTGCTGCACATCCTTCGTAGATATATAGACAGAATGTGGATCCAGCTCAGACAGGATCTGGGGAACGGCTTTCTCTACCAGGTCGTTCATGTTGACAGTGTCCACATACTGGTCATCCACTATGTGGAGCAGATCGTTCAGTTTATTGCTGCCCGTATTGATAATGCTCAGGCGATTGCCAGAAAAGCGGTTGGCAAAGAATGTGCCGATAAAGATTCCTATCACCACACTTAACGCCAACCACAAGGGCATAAAACGGTTTGTCTTAGTTTTTTTCATCTTATGTAATGCTTAACAGAATTCTCAATCATCAAACTTCCAGATACACCACCTCTATTCCAGCACGTTGAAGCAGATCGATTCCATCGCTCAAACGGTATTTCTCGCCATATACTACACGCTTTATACCAGACTGTATGATCAATTTGGCACACTCTATGCAGGGTGAGGCAGTGATATAGATAGTAGCGCCGTCGGAATTATTGTTCGAACGAGCCAGCTTTGTTATGGCATTGGCTTCAGCGTGAAGCACATAAGGCTTCGACACATTATTCTCGTCCTCGCAAATATTCTCAAATCCCGTGGGCGTACCGTTATAGCCGTCGCTGATGATCATCTTGTCCTTCACAACCAATGCCCCCACCTGTCGTCGCTGGCAATAACTGTTTTCCGCCCAGATCCGTGCCATACGCAGGTAGCGTTCATCTAGTTTCTGCTGCTTCTCTTCCATTATTGTTCTCTATACGTTATTCATTTTCCATTAGCGCTTTGAACGTCTGATTCCGTTTCGCTTCAGCAGAGCCTCAATTGTAGGTTCTCCACCACGGAACTTCTTATACAGCACCATAGGATTCTCCGTACCGCCTTTCGAGAGGATACAGTCGCGGAAACGCTGAGCGGTAGAGGGATTGAATATTCCTTCGCGTTTGAAAACAGCAAAGGCGTCAGCATCCAACACCTCAGCCCACTTATAGCTATAGTAACCAGCTGCATAGCCTCCCGTCATGATATGTGAGAACTGTGCGGTCATACAGGTGTCCTTCAGTTGTTCGGTCACCATTGCTTTAGCCCAAGCCCGTTTCTCAAAGGGTATGATATCTTCCGTAAATTCCTCGCGTTGGGTGTAATATGCCATATCGAGGAGACCGAAACTCACCTGCCTCATACAGGAATAGGCAGCCATGAAGTTGCGGCTTTTAACAATACGCACAATCAACTCGTCAGGAAGAGGTTCGCCCGTCTGGTAATGGAAGGCGAACGTGCGAAGGAACTCTTTCTCAACCGCGAAGTTTTCCATGAATTGCGAAGGCAATTCAACAAAATCCCACCAAACGTTGGTACCGCTAAGGCTCTCAAATCGTGTGTTGGCAAACATTCCATGCAAAGAATGCCCAAACTCGTGGAGGAAGGTCTCCACCTCACCTAATGTCAGCAAGGCAGGTTTCTCGACAGTAGGTTTTGTCAGGTTCATCACCACACTTACGTGTGGGCGAACATTATTTATATTATCCGGACCAAAAGGTTTCTTTACGTCTTTTCGTTCCTTCCACTGCCCCTGGTACTCTGTCATCCAAGCACCACCCTGCTTACCTTTGCGGGGGTGGAAGTCGGCATAAAAAACAGCCAGGAACGTACCATCCTTGTCAAACACTTCATAGGCTTTCACGTCAGGATGGTATACCGGAATATCCTTATTCTCCTGGAATGTGATACCATACAGACGGTTGGCCAGGCCAAAGACACCCTGAATGACCTTTGACAACTCGAAGTATGGACGTAACATCTCCGAGTCAATATTATATTTCTTCACCTGCAGTTTGTGGCTGTAGTAAGAAAAATCCCACGGTTCAAGTTTATGCGGAGCAAGTTTTCTCAGTTGCTCCACCTCCTTCTCCGCCGTTGGTTTGTAAGCCACTATCAAATCATTCAAGAGCTTATATACGCCACGCACAGAGCCAGCCATTCTGTGCTTCATCACGTAATCGGCGTAGGTTTTATATCCCAACAACTGTGCCAGTTCGCGTCGGAGGTTGATCAGACGCTTACATATTTCAAGGTTATTCTCGCTATTGTCGTGCGTACATTCTGTATTCTTAGCCATATACATCTTCCGACGCAGCTCCCGCTGTGTAGAATATGTCATAAATGGAGAATAGCTCGGCTGATCAAGTGTAAACACCCATCCGTCAAGCCCATGTTCTTTTGCAGTATGTGCAGCTGTCTCGCGGGCCGTTTCCGGCAGGCCTTCCAACTGAGCCTCATCAGTGATGTGCAGCTGAAAAGCCTTGTTTTCTTTCAGAAGGTTCTGTGAGAACTGCAACGAGAGCATTCCCGCCTCTTCAGTAAGTTTTCTCAGTCGTTCCTTGCCATCAGCATCAAGCAAGGCACCGCTGCGGACGAATCCGTCATAGCAGTTTTCCAACAGCATTTTCTCCTCAGGCGACAGCTTACGATGATGGCGGTGAACATATTTGATACGTTCAAAGAGCCGTTCATTCAGGCGAATGTCGTTGGCATGCTTGGTCAGGATGGGACTCATCTTCTGCGCAAGCTCATCCAACTCATCATTGGTCTCAGCCGAGAGCAGGTTTGAGAATACTGTGGATGTGCGACTCAGCAGGTCATAATATCCCTCACCGTCTTTCTCATCGTCAACACTGATAATGGTATTGTCAAAAGTCGGTTTCTCGGGATTATTCACAATTTTATCTATCTGCTCATTGTCACGTCGGATCCCCTCCATAAAGGCCTCCTCAAAGTCCTCTAAGCGAATACGATCAAAGGGCACCGTATCGTGTGGTGTCCCATAACTACTAAAAAATGGGTTCTGCCTCTTCTTATCTTCGTTCATAACACACTTCTCTCTATCAAAAGAAATCCAAACTACTGATATCAGCGGTTTGGATTTTCTTTTGGTCGGGATTACTGGACTCGAACCAGCGACCTCGCGCCCCCCAGACGTGTGCGCTACCAACTGCGCTAAATCCCGATCCTTTTTAGCTTAGCACCGACCCTTATTTGTCGAATGCGGGTGCAAAATTACACACTTTCTACGACATTTGCAAATTTTAGGGAAACTTTTTTCGTTTTTTTGCACTTTTAGTGTAACTTTGCCATCAAAAAAGTATAAGACATGAAAGAATTCTTTGATAAATGGGGTGGCAAACTCATTGTTTGCCTGATAGTATTGGTAGCCATATTTAGTTTTGTGGATGGATGTAAGGACTTCATATCTGATCCTTTAGGACTTGAAGAGGAGGAGGAAGAGGACTCCACTTACATAGATCATTTCGTGGACAAAATCTTCGAATAGCAAAAATCTCTTTCTATAAACAGGATTGAATACTATGAGATATACGATAGAAGCCCCAAGTAGTTTGAACGCAGTAATCAGTCTTCCGGCCTCAAAAAGCATTTCCAACCGTGCTTTGATTATCTATGCGCTCAGCGGCGGACAGACTTTACCTAAGAATCTGAGCGACTGTGACGACACAGAAGTGATTATCGAGGCCCTGCGCCACATGCCAGAAGAAATCAATATCAAGGCAGCAGGTACCGCTATGCGTTTCATGACAGCGTATCTTTCTGCAATGGAAGGCACACACATAATTACCGGTACTGAGCGTATGAAGCAACGGCCCATTGGTGTGTTGGTGGATGCACTTCGCCGTTTGGGTGCTCATATCAGTTACGTAGGAAAGGAGGGATTTCCTCCGCTGCGTATTACTGGGCACCCGCTGGAGGGCGGACTATTGGAGGTACCAGGAGGCATCAGCTCTCAGTATATCTCTGCACTGCTGATGATTGGTCCTATTCTGACGAACGGGTTGGAGCTAAGGTTGTCAGGCGACATCATCTCCCGTCCCTATATTGACTTGACACTATGGACCATGCGTGAGTTCGGTGCCGATGCCGAATGGATCAGTGGTGACACGATTCTTGTAAAGGCCAAACCCTACCACAACCACGAGTATTTTATTGAAAACGACTGGAGCGGAGCCAGCTATTGGTATGAGATGCTAGCCCTTAGTGACAATCCCGAGGATGAGATCAGACTGACGGGTCTAATGGACGGCTCCAAGCAGGGCGATTCGATGGTGAAGTACATTTTCAGCCTGCTAGGTGTTAAAACTCAGTTCGAGTCGAAGGAAGCTGGCATACCACAGACAGTGACCATCCGGCGCATGGGGCCTTGCGTTCCACGTCTGGATTACGACTTCAAGAGCGTGCCTGATCTTGCACAGACCTTTGTCGTAACGTGTTGCCTGTTGGGTGTTCCGTTCCGTTTCACAGGGCTTTCCACACTAAAAATCAAGGAGACCGACCGCATAGATGCCCTGAAAAAAGAACTGAAAAAGCTTGGCTACGTACTTCACGATCAGGACGAAAGCATTCTTTCTTGGGACGGTGAACGGTGTGAGCCGCAGCACGATGCTGTCATCGATACTTATGAAGACCATAGAATGGCATTGTCATTTGCCCCGATAGCTATGCGTCATACCATTACCATTAACAACCCTCAGGTCGTGACAAAGTCTTATCCCCGTTTTTGGGATGACCTCCAATCCGTTGGATTCAAAGTGAAAAGCGAATATGGCAACTTCCCTCATTAAAAAAGAGACAAAGGCTACTGCCACCATCTGGCAGGTAAAGAATTGAAATATGGAGTTTGCTTTGGTTTGCATTACTGGCCTTGTGGCATTGGGCATCATTGCAGCAGTCGCCTCTCATTTTCAAGGTGGTGACGATGAGATTGTCACTGGTAATGATTGTTCCACATGCAGTTCAAAGGACAGAGGGGAATGCAAGATAGCCTGTCTTTTGGAAGAGAAAAAGCAGCGTGAAGGCAATAAAAACAAGTAAACATAGTTAAGTAAATGAAGGTCTTGCTGATCTGAGAGACAAAAGGCTTGCTGATATAAGATATGATGGACTTGCTGAAGGCCTTACTCACAAAAAATAAATGTATGATGCGCAGACGCATGTACATATTATATATAGCAACTGTTGCCGCCGCAATGGTTAGTTGTTCTGTGCACAAGAATACAGCAAGAAGCCGTTTCTGGCAGTCGTTCACTGCCAGATACAACACTTACTACAACGGCTCTCAAGCTTTTATAGAGGGAACAGAGGAGAAAGAGAAGGGAAACAAGGACAACTTTACGGAACTGCTGCCACTTTACGCGGTAGGCAACAAACAGAGCAGGGAGACAGGCAAGGGCAATTTCGACCGGACCATCGAAAAGATGGAAAAAGCCATCAAACAACATAGCATCAAAGCGCGTCCCGAGTGGAACAAGAGCCGCAGAAAGACCGCAAGCGATCGCGAGTGGCTGGGGCGTCTCGAATACAATCCATTCCTTTGGAAAGCTTGGCTATTGATGGGCAAAGCACAGTTCCAGAAGGGTGCATTCGACGAGGCAGCCGCAACTTTTTCCTATATGAGCCGCCTATACCAAACGCAACCCATGCAGAACTCGTTAGCCCGTGCATGGCTGGCCAAGTGTTATGTGGAACTGGGCTGGATCTATGATGCCGAGGACGTAATCCGCAATATGAGTCGCGACTCCATCCACTACCGTGCTGCGCGCGATTGGGACTACACCTACGCCGACTACTACCTTCGCAGCGGCAACTATGAACAGGCTGCCACCTATCTACGCAAAGTCATCCGTCACGAACGCCGTAAGACTCAAAAAGCCCGCGAACTGTTTCTCTTAGGTCAGGTAGAGACGGCATTAGGCCACCGTGAGACAGCCTACAAGGCCTATGGCAAGGTAGTGCGTCAGAACCCGCCCTACGAGGTATCGTTCAATGCGCGTATTGCCCAGACAGAAGTGATGGCGCAGGGCAATGCAAAGAAAATGATCAGCCGTCTGAGGCGTATGGCTCACAACGACAACAACAAGGACTACCTGGATCAGGTGTATTACGCCATCGGCAACATCTACCTTGCACAGAATGATACCGTCCGCGCTATCAGCGCCTATGAGGAAGGTAACAAGAAAGCGACGCGTTCAGGTGTGGAGAAGGGTGTACTTCTGCTGAACCTAGGCAACCTTTATTGGCAACTCGAGAAATACAATGATGCGCAGCGTTGCTATGGAGAGGCGATTGGTCTTCTCGACAAGGAACGTCCTGACTACGAGGAGCTTTCTTTGCGTTCAAAGGTTCTTGATGAACTGGTTCCCTATACAGATGCTGTCTATCTGCAAGACTCTCTGCAGCAATTGGCAAAAATGTCTGAGGAAGACCGTCTGGCAGCCATCGACCGTGTGATTGCAGCTTTGAAGAAGAAAGAGAAAGAGGAGCGCGATGCAGCACGTGAACGAGAGGTGGAAAAGGTACTTCAGCAAAGGGGAGCCGCTGGCGGCAACCGCAATCAAGCCAACACACCGCGTTCTGCTACACCAGGAGCGCAACAGGGTGGCGCCTGGTACTTCTACAACGTACAGGCCGTCAATCAGGGTAAACAGCAGTTCCAACAGCAGTGGGGTCGCCGTGAGAATGCCGATAACTGGCAGCGGATAAACAAGACTGTTGTGAACTTAGAGAGTCCTGCTTTGGAAGCTGCCGACAGTGAGGAGATGATGAACGACTCCTTAGACACAGCCGCCACCAACTCCATCGGCTCCACCCCTATTGATGATACTGGCAAAGCCATTGACGACAGTTTGGCCAATGACCCCCACAACCGCGAATACTACCTGGCACAAATACCTTTCACCGAGGAGCAGATGGCACAGTCGAACGAACTGATCAAGGACGGTCTGTTTCATTCTGGCATCATTTTCAAGGATAAACTCGACAATCTGAAATTGGCAGAGAAGCAGCTGTTGCGGCTCACGAACCATTATTCAGACTTTTCCCAACTGGACGAAGCCTGGTATCACCTATTCCTGCTCTATTCACGCTTGGGACACACAGAGGTGGCAGAGACCTGCCTATCACATCTGCTTGCCGACTACCCCGAAAGCCAATACGCAACACTACTCAACGATCCTTACTTCGAGGAGAACCAACGGTTCGGGCAGCATCTGGAAGACTCGCTATACACAGCCACTTACGAGGCTTTTCGACATGACCGTCATCAGGAGATAGCAGCCAACCACCTGATTTCCCAACAGCGTTTCCCCTTGGGCGAGAACCGTCCTAAGTTTATGTTTGTCAATGCTTTAAGCCGTCTTAACCAAGGAGACGGAGACAGTTGCGTGATCCAACTGCGCCACGTGGTCGAGCAGTATCCGCAGAGCGAGGTAACGCCTCTGGCTGGTATGATAGTGAAGGGCGTCCAAGAAGGACGTCGCCTACACGGCGGAAAGTTCGACTTAGGTGATGTATGGTCTCTTCGTGATGTGAAGCTGACCGCTGCAGCCGACTCAACTGTCGCTGCCGACACACTGTCGGCCGAGCGCAACACTGGTTTTATATTCCTTCTGGTCTACAATCCCGACTCACTCAGTGCCACCGGTATTCCACATGCCGACAACCAATTACTCTACGAAATGGCCCGCTACAACTTCACCAATTTCCTGGTACGTAACTTCGACCTAGAGACCGACGTTCAGACTCAATATTCCGAGGAAACGGGAGAACAGGTAAGCGTTTGCCGTCTGCTGATACGTGGTTTCCTGAATTACGACGAAGCGCTCCAGTATGCACGTCAGCTCCACACCTCTGCTCCCGAGTCACTGCTGAAAATGCTGCATCAGTGCCGCAGTCTCCTGGTGAGCGACCAAAACCTGCGGCTCCTCGGCACACGTTTCTCGCTGGATGATTATCAGCAGTTCTACGACGACACCTTCCTGCCTTTGCCGGTCAGTGACGAGAAGTTGCTACTTGTTCCCACTAACGTTGCCCAGCCTGCCGATCCTGAGGACATAGGAACTCCACAGGACAACGAAGAGGAAGAGTCGGGTATTGAGGATGACTCGGATTTCGACCTTGATTTCTTCTAATCAAGCTTCTATGATAACTGTTTTCCTACTAGCGTGCCAAGCTGTTTGACCACATCTGCCACCACTTCGTCAAAGCGTTTGAATGCGGGCAATTTGATGATTCCGCTAAAGAGCGATGCATCCTGCACGAAATAGAGCGATAATCTTTTCTGCCCGTCCTTACGAGTCTGTGACACAAGCCTGGAACGCACATTGCTCAATTCACGCTTCACCTGAGGAAGCACATTGTACTCTTTGAGCACCAGCTCGGCTCCTTCCAGCATTCCATAAACAAAAAGCTGGTGGGCAAAATAATAGCCTTCGCCTTCGCCTTCGGGTCGGGGGCAGTGATCAATGAGGTACTCACTAGTGGCAGCATAGCTTGACAACAGGGCATTCACGCGTTTCTCGGCCATGCCAATGGTTCCCATATCGTGTGACATATATTCATAGGTCACTTCGGGCAGCAGGGCAATAGACGAAACATTGCTGAATACTTGGAATGCCCACTGAATGTCGGCATAGGCCATTGTCTCGTCGAATCGCGCATTAAGGCTCATAAGCAGGTCGCGCCGTATGAGTTTGTTCCATGCGAAGAGATAAAGATGGTTGGCCAGCATTTCCTGGCAAATCATCTGTCCGCGTCCGCGCAAGGCCATCGTGCTGGTGAGGTTGGGGAAGAGATTCTGCCCGCTCACACTGTTGAACACGTTTCCGGCAATCACGTCGACATCCCAATAGCGCATCAGGTTCACCATAAACACATCCATACATCCTGGACGCAACACATCGGTGGCATTGACAAACATCACATAGTCGCCCATAGCCCGGTCAAGTCCAGTGTTACGTGTGCGGGACAGGCCATGATGGATTTTGTGACGCAGAATGCGAAAAGAGATACTACCTTTGTAGGCACCTACTTCATGGCGGATAATATCGAGCGTAGCATCGGTCGAACAATCATCAACCACCAAACACTCTATCCTCATATCGGTATTTTCCTGTGCAAAAACCGATTCCAGACAACGCTTGACAGTCTTCTCGTCGTTGTAGGCAGAAAGAATGACGGAAATATTTGGCATTTTTCAGAATCTACGCTGTTCTATCATGTTTCTATCGTGCAAAGATACATCATTTTTATGAACCAACAAAACTTTCGGTTATTTTTCACAGGAAAGTAGTTACTTTTTCACAGAAAAAAGCATTGTCCACAGCCTGTTCCACAACTGATAGGCCAAAACAAAGAGCACAGCCTTCAGCAGTGGTGCAGCAAGATAGTGGACGCAGAAGAGTAATGTGGAATGAGGAATGCTGAGCATCCATGCATCGATAAACGACAGGAAGAAGACATAGTGCCCCAGATAGAGAAAGTAGGAGGAACGGCAGACAACGGCGGACTGGCGGTGGCGAGTGTTTGTGAGCAACCGGTATGCCAGACAAACCACGACAACGGCTCCGGTCAGCCGGAAGCCCAGCATCAGCGGCGAGAACAACGGCGTACGATAGGTCAACATCATAGCCCCCGCCAACAACAGGGAGAGTACGGAAGCCGGTTTCTCGAACCTGAGGGCAACTGCTATGGGGTCGTGACGATGAATGCTCTGAAAGGCTCCGAGGCTGAAGAAATAGACTGCATACATCGATAGTCCTGGCAAGGGAAAGGCTCCTATACCCGAAAGATAGACCACTGTCAGAACGGCTATCACCCATCGTCCCCAATGGCGAATCAGCCAATAAACCAGCGGCGACAGCAACGACACCACCATTAAGTCGCGTAGGAACCACAGGGGCATATTGCACGGAGCGGTCATCCAGTGCTCCATGCCCAACCAGTCTGTCTGTATACCCGCCTTTTCCCATTGTGACCATATCGAGGAAGGAGAAAAGTGAAAGGAGGAATTTGAATGGTTGAGTTTCACCACCATTAATATGTTCCACACCACATAAGGGAGAAACAACGTCCACAACCTTCTTTTCAGCTTTCCACCATACACATGTAGGTTCCAGCGCTCAACGTTGTTGAAAAAGAGATAGCCTGATATCATGAAGAAAACGGGCACAACAACCTTTACAAGTGTCTGGCTGACTAGTAGTTTCAGCACCTCATAGCCATCCCATTCTGATGTCAGCAGGCTATAGTCAGGATCCACCGCCCCATAGCTGTGAGCATATGTCACGAGAATGACCAGAGGCAACCGTAGCTGGCCTATTAACTCTGATGGTGTTACGCTGTTTTGTTTCATGGGTGCAAAAATACGAAAAAAAACGCCACTCGACACGATAAAAGGGTAAAAAACTTGCTCAATTACATTTTTATTTTTATCTTTGCAAAGTTTTATAAAAACAAAGAATAAAAACAAAGAATAAAATATGGAACGTAATGAGATTCTGAAGAAAGTGGAAGAAGTGTTCCGCGAGGAGCTAGAACTGGACGACCTTGAACTGACTGACGAGACTACTGCCGACGATGTCGAGGAGTGGGACTCGCTGAGCCACGTTCAGCTGGTAGTATCTCTTGAAAAAGCCTTCGGCATCAAGTTCACTTCACGCGAGATACTTTCCTGGGAGAACATTGGTGACCTGATTGACTGTATCGGGAAGAAATTGTAAAACCCCACACCCTGCATGGTTGTCAATTCGCTGGCCTTTCTGTGGTTCTTTCTCGTCGTCCTGGCGGTGTATTACTGCCTTCAGACGAAGAAAGCATTGCAAAACGTATTCCTGCTGGCCTGTTCCTACTGGTTCTACTCGCAGGTAGACATTAAAATGACCATTCTGTTGGTCTTGCTCACCGGTACGTTCTGGCTGCTGGGCAAGGGTGTTGGTAATGCCATCGAACGTGAGCGCGAGCGGCTGGCATCGCGTCTCACCAGCCTCAGTGTAGTAATAGGCATTGGCGCACTTTTCTACTTCAAGTACCTCAACTTCTTTGCCGACTCGTTTGTGGCGGCAGCTTCGCTCATCGGCCTCCACCTCAGTTGGACAACCGTCAACCTGGTGGTGCCCATAGGCCTGAGTTTTTTCACGTTCAAGCTCATGAGCTACGTGCTTGACATCTATCACGGGAAGATATCTCACGAACGCGACGTCATCAGCTTTGCCAATTTCATCGCCTTCTTCCCCACCATTCTCTCCGGCCCCATCGACCGTCCGAAGCCATTCCTAAAACAAGTCAACATGGCGCGGGTGTTCAATGCCGCCAACCTCACGGCAGGCTTCCAACGTGTGCTCTGGGGCATGTTCCTCAAGATGTGCATTGCCGACCGCCTCGACCTCTATGTCAGCGCCGTATGGAACAACTACGAGCACCATTCCTCCATCTCCATCATCTTCGCCTCGCTGCTCTATCCGCTCCAGATGTATGCCGACTTCGGAGGCTACAGCGAAATGGCTATCGGCGTGGCTCTGATGCTGGGATTTAAGGTGGCTGAGAACTTCAAACGCCCGTTCTTCACCACCAACATTGCCAACTACTGGAGCCGCTGGCACATGTCTCTCACCAGTTGGCTCACCGACTACGTGTTCATGCCTTTGAACATCAAGCTGCGCGACTGGGGCACCAACGGAACTATTGCAGCCATCATGCTCAACATGACCTTCATAGGCATGTGGCATGGTGCCAACTGGACGTTCTTCCTGTTCGGTATCTACCATGGTTTGTGGTACATTCCCCTGATGGTAAGCGGTCAGTTCTTCAAGAAGACCAAGATCAAGGTCAACGCCAACGGATGGCCCACACAGCCCTATGTGCTGAAGATGGTGGGCAACTATCTGGTAGTCACCTTTGGTCTCATCCTGTTCCACTCTTCCAACCTCACCGAGTTCGGGTCGGTGCTTGCCCGGATAGCTACGGCGTGGAACGGCGGTCTGTTCTTCGACCTTTCCACGATGGTCAACGGTGCCCTGTGTACCGCAGCCCTCATCTATGTGGACTTGCAGGAGGAGTGGTTCCCCAAGAAGCGCCTGTGGCTGCCCTCGTGGGCCGAACGCTGGCGCTGGGAGCTGATGATAGCCTTCGAAATGGTGTGCATCGTCCTGTTCGGCGTTTTCGACAACAACCAGTTCATTTATTTCCAGTTCTGACATGAAGAAGCTCATCCTCCAAATCCTTACCATCGCCGCACTGTTCTTCGTCATGGACCGTGTGCTGGGCCTTGGTCTGAAAAGCCTCTATAGTGTTTCAAACGCCACCGATGAATACAAGATCAGCTACTCTGCCGAGTCCACCCAGGACCCTTTGCTGTTCTTTGGCAGCTCCCGCTGCCTCCACCACTATGCACCCACCATCATCCAACAGCAATTGGGTTTGCCCTGTTTCAACACTGCCGACTGGGGCATAAAAAACATCTATTTCCACTACGGGTTGCTGGGCAATATCCTCACACGCTACACCCCGCAGACCATCGTCTTTGAGATTCATCCCTGCGACTGGCTTGATACACCCTTCTCGGGAATTGAACGCGCAGCGTCGCTCGCCCCCTACTGCGGCATGAGCGAGCCCTGCGACGAGATGCTTAAGCTAACGGGTTATTATTGGCCCTGCATGCTCTCCCATGTCTATCGCTACACGGGCAGCCTGCCCACGTTGCTCACGGGCAAACTAGGCTCCATGGACCGCAGCCTGAAAGGATGGAAACCCCTCGAAGGCGTGCTCGACACCACAGGCGTGGTGGCCGAGGAGTATCCGTTCCCCATCGACCAGCAACGGGTGACACTGCTCGAGCGGTTCATCCAGGACTGCCTGCAGCACCACATCAGACTCATCATGATTGAATCGCCCATGTATGTATGCTCACGTGAGGATGTATTCAGATTTCCCCGGGAGCTGGCCGCCAAATATAAGGTTCCATTCCTCGACCACTATCGCGACCCAGACTTTGTGGGTCATGCCGACTTGTTCTTTGATTTCGGCCATTTGAACCGCCAGGGTGCTGAGCGTTACTCTGCCAAGATTGCCAAAGAACTCAAAACCCTATTGCCGTAGGCTGTTGGTATTTCTGGCCGACTCTCTACTTCCGCTACTCCAGTGAAGTAAAAGACAGCCCAGCAACCGAAGCGTCCGAAGGACCTGTAAACAGCAAATACAAACAGAGGAAGTTGAGCCTCTATATAATTGCCCCATCAGTACAAGAGGGCGATAGTATGATACTAAAGGGTCTCTGGTATCATACTAAAGGCACAATAGTATCATACTATTGGGGTGACAGCGTCGGTAACAGGAGAAGAGTAGCTTCCACTGTCAGTCAGAGCGTTTCTCTTCAAGCAATCTAAGGCCGAGATCCAAGCAATCGAAGGGCACAATCCAAGCAAACGAACGATACAATCCAAGCAGGAGAACGACCCTTCTTGTAAGTGAACGTCACTCTCCTAGTAAGTGAACGTCACTCTCTCGGTAAGTGAGCGTCACTCTCTCGGTAAGTGAACAGCGCTCTCTCGGTAAGTGAACAGCGCTCTCCTAGTAAGTGAACAGCACTCTCCCAGTAAGTGAACAGCGCTCTCCTAGTAAGTGAGCAACACAATAAAGGGTGGTCAGGCTCTTCGCTGAGACCTTGCATAGAGCTTCCGAAACATCATTCTGTTTTAGTAATCCGGAATTCAAGCCAAGTAACGGACAAAAAGCGTTGAGTGCTTGCATCGCTTGTTATTCGCAAAAACTTTACCATCAAAAGTAGGTAGAATTACTCCATTTCAGCAAAAAAGAAACAAGTTTCTTTGTTTTGCTCTCGACTTTTTAGTAACTTTGCACCCCAAAGAGAAAAGCGATGGAAGATAATATTAAACATATAGAGTGTGAGAATGCCTGCGCGCAGGTCTATTGTTTCGATGCAGGCACGGAAGTGAAGGAATATCATGCCATGATTCATGCTACAGGCAATACGCTGCCCTTTGAGAAGCAGTTGGAGGCCGTTACGGGCGTCTATGCCCAGTTGCTTGAGACGCTGCCGGGAAAGCCGCAGGCCGTGTTCAAGCGCTACTTCCTGAGCGATTCCGCCAACCAAGCCGACCAAGTGATTGTGAGCGACGTGACCGACTGCGCAAAGAGCATCATCGAGCAAGCTCCGCTCGACGGGACGAAGATTGCATTGTGGGTTTACATGATGACCGGCGTAACCACAAGACTCACGCCAAGCGGTCTCTACGAAGTAAGTCATGGAGCATTCCGCCACCTGTGGAACGGTTCAGCCCACAACCTGGCTGCCAACTCGGAATACCAAACTCGGCTGCTCTTCAACGAATACAATATGCAGTTGCTGGAGGAGGAATGCACCCTGAAAGACAACTGCGTTCGCACATGGTTCTTCGTGAATGACGTAGACCTGAACTACGGCGGAGTGGTACGCGCACGAAACCAGTTCTTCTTCACACAGGGACTCACGGTTCATACGCACTTCATTGCCTCAACCGGCATCGGAGGCCGCCAGCAGGATCCCAACGTGTTGTCGCAGATGGACAACTATGCCATTGCCGGGCTGCAACCCGAACAGCGGCACTTCCTCTATGCACCTACTCACCTCAACCGCACCAGTGACTATGGTGTGTCGTTCGAGCGCGGCACTTATATTGACTATGCCGACCGACGCCACGTGCTTATCTCTGGAACGGCATCCATCAATAACAAAGGTGAGATTATGTACCCGCGCGACGTGGTGAAACAGACCCAACGTATGTGGGAGAACGTGGAAGCTCTGCTGAAGGAGGCCGACTGCACTTACGACAATGTCGTGGAAATGGTGGTCTACCTGAGAGACACGTCAGACTACGCAGTAGTGAAGAGCCTCTACGAAGAACGCTTCGCCGAAAAACCCTACGTCATTGTCCACGCACCCGTATGCCGCCCAGGCTGGTTGGTCGAAATGGAATGCATGGCGGTGAAGACACAAAAAAAGCCGGACTTGCCGGCTTTTTAATCTCTCTCGGTTATTTACCTGATTCTACGTAAGCTACGCTTCGAATTTAGCGCAGCCTATACCTATTTGGCATAAGCAACACTGCGAGTCTCGCGTATCACGGTAATCTTCACCTGACCAGGATAGGTCATCTCGTTCTGGATCTTTGAGGCAATCTGTCCGCTGAGTGCCTCTGTCTCGGCATCGTCCATCTTGTCGGCACCGACAATGACACGCAACTCACGACCAGCCTGAATGGCATAGGTCTTCGTCACACCGGGATAGCTCATAGCGATGGCTTCAAGGTCGTTCAGACGCTTGATGTAGGCCTCAACTATCTCACGACGGGCGCCAGGACGCGCGCCGCTGATGGCATCGCACACTTGGACGATGGGAGCCAGCAGCGTCTGCATCTCCATCTCGTCGTGGTGTGCACCGATGGCATTGCAAATGTCGGGCTTCTCCTTATAGGTCTCGGCAATCTTGGCACCATAGAGTGCGTGCGGCATCTCGCTCTCCTCGTCAGGCACCTTACCGATGTCGTGCAACAGTCCGGCGCGCTTGGCCTTCTTCGGGTTCAGACCTAGCTCAGAAGCCATCACGGCACAAAGGTTGGCCGTCTCGCGGGCGTGCTGCAGCAGGTTCTGGCCATAGGAAGAACGGTACTTCATCTTACCGATGATACGGATCAGCTCAGGATGCAGACCGTGTATTCCCAGGTCGATGGCTGTGCGCTTACCGGTCTCCACTATCTCATTGTCCAACTGCTTCTTCACCTTGGTAACAACCTCCTCGATGCGCGCTGGATGGATGCGGCCATCACTCACCAGCTGATGAAGAGCCAGACGACAGGTCTCGCGGCGTACTGGGTCGAAAGCACTGATGACAATTGCCTCGGGAGTATCGTCAACCACAATTTCCACCCCACAGGCAGCCTCAAGCGCACGGATGTTACGACCTTCACGACCGATGATACGACCTTTCACCTCGTCGTTTTCAATATGGAACACCGAGACGGAGTTCTCTACTGCTGTCTCCGTAGCCACGCGCTGGATGGTCTGAATCACTATCTTCTTGGCCTGGGCATTGGCATTGAGTTTTGCCTCGTCCATAATCTCGTTCACATAGCTGGCAGCGGCAGTCTTGGCCTCGTCCTTCAGGCTCTCAACCAGACGATTGCGGGCCTCCTCGGCACTGAGGCCTGAGAGTTCCTCCAGTTTCTCGCGCTCCTTGAGCTGCATTTTCTCAAGCTCATCCTGTTTCAGCGAAAGCAGCTTCTTCTCATTGTCGATACGTTGCTGCTGGTTGTCAAGGTCATTCTTGCGGCGGCCCAGGTCCTCCTGGCGCTGGTTGAGTGAAATCTCACGCTGCTTCAGTTTGTTCTCGCTTTGCTGGATTTGCTGGTTGCGCTGCTGCACTTCCTTCTCCAACTCACTTTTCTTGTTCAGGAATTTCTCCTTCACTTCGAGCAGTTTCTTTTCTTTGATGACTTTTGCCTCCTTCTCGGCGACATCCATCATCTCCTTATACTTCCCTTTCAGAACGTAACGGAAAACAAGGTATCCGCACACCCCTCCGATAACAAGGGATGCCACGGCAATAATAATCACGGGTATAATGTCCATAAAACTAAAAATGATATATATATGTTAATGAAATTCTCTTTACTGCTTGTTTCCACCTCACGCCGCTCGGAGCTGTTCCACCCCTTTGGACTACTTCAAGGCGCTCTCAATCTCAGAAGTAAGCTTACGGAGAATTTCATCATAGGGCGAGGTATCGTTCTTACCCGCCGCCATCTCATACTTCACACCTATCTCCACAAGTGTCAGCAGCACAATGGACTGTTCACTCCTGCGCCCTCTGAACACCTGTGAATACTTATTGTAGGTATTCGCTATGAGTTTCTCTGCCCGCCGATAGAACTCTTCTTCTTCCGGCAAAACGTATATATCGAATTTCTCTTTACATACGTTCAGGCTGATATGTTGTTTTCCTGTCTTAACTTCTGCCATTAGTCGCCTTGCAACATGGTAATACACTTATTCACTTCACGGATAAGTTTGGATAGCCGGTCTTTCGCACCTTGAAGGTCGTTGTCGGTTATTTCCATCATCCGAGCCATTTTCAGTGAGTTGTAGTCACGCTCCTGCTGAGCCGTCAGTTCGCGGAGAGACTTGATACTTTGTTCCTGTTTCTCGACCATAGCGCACAACTCCTCGTTCTCCTTCTTCAGTTCCTGAAAGCGGAGAAGCATTTGCCGTACACGGGTCTCAAATGTCACCAGATTCTGCTCGCTTTGAGTCATAGACACAACTTTTTCTTGACAAAGGTAGGTATTAAAAATGAGAAAAAGGATATGGGGAAAAAGAAATGAAGTAGCTGTTAATACTATTTAACCTTTTCACCCATCCTATTGCTGATTTTTAACTCATACTCTTATAGTTATCGAAGTTACCTGGAGACATACTTCTTCCCTTTCTTCACAAGCAAGCCCTTTTCGGCAGAGGGACTGCTGAGCCGACGACCGCCGAGGGTATAGGCATCAGCGTGTTCAGAAGGAGAGGAAACCGGAAGGGTATCAACAGCCGTAGGCTCGTCGTTCATCACTGCCACAATGTCAGCGGCAGAGAGTGCGTAGTTGTAGACCCGTACGTCGGCAAGCCATGCTGAGAGCAGAGGGCTGGACGAGGATTGTCCGCGCCCCAGGTAGTTGAGTACTGGACGGATGTCGCTAGGTCGGATGGTGATACCAGTACTCAACGCACGGCGTTCACCGTCGACATAGATGACTGTGCTGTCGCGGCCAATGGTCACGGCTACATGTTTCCAACGGTTGGCAGTGAGGCGTGTGCTGCAGCTAAGAGTCTGCTCTTTGTCACCGTCCTTGATGACAAAGCTCATAATGCTGCTCGACGATGGCGTGAGGTAGAGATACTGGCTGGGACTGCTACCGAAGTCGAAAAGCCGCTGCAGATTAGTGGAAGACGACTGCCAATTGACCCACATGGCAACGGTAAGCTCGTCGCAGTCGGCTATCTGATAAGGCAGTTGGACATAATTCTTCGCCTTGGACAAATCGAGAGCCTTCATGCCATCGCGCGGACCGGCCACATAAGCGGCATCGGTCATCGTGACCGCATCAAACTCATTGGCGGTCTGGTCGAGCAGATGGCCATTCAAAGACCAATGGGCGATTAGATCGGGCTGACCGGTAGGCTGAGCCGTTACCGTTTCTGAGCATTCCGACTGGTTCTGCGACTGGTCAACAGCCTTAACCTTATATATATATGTCACTCCCTGACGACAGGTATTGTCGACATAGCGAGTAGTAGTGAGCTCACGGGCAATGGTATTCCACTGCATATCACCTTGCTCAGCACGCAGCACCTGATAGCCGGCGAGGTCTTCCTCGGTATTGGCAGCCCAGCTCAGAGCCACAGAGGCCTGTCGGGACTCAGCGATGAGCGAGGTCGGCTGAGAGGGTGCTTCTGTGTCATAAGGTGTATCAACTGGCAATATACGCCACAGCTGACGCTGGCGTTGACGGATTCCATCACCTTCAATCAGTGTAGACTGGATGATGTTATTGCCGCTGCTGGCTGCGGTGAGGTAGAGCGCACTCTCACGGTTACGGATAAAATAATAACCGTCGGCATCGTATACCAGATACCACTGCTGGTTACTAGTGGGATTGCCAGGAGGCGTATAGGCCATCACATTAGCATTGGTCTGGGTGGAATAGTCGCGCACATCCATCCGAATCTTGCCGTTGGTGGCGAGTGCAAAGTCATAGAAGCTGTAGTCACCACCGATACGCGGACTGCAAGGTGCAATAATCCATTGTTTAGACTTGACGTTGCTGTATGGCTGAGCAAGCACGTTGTCGCCAGAAACGGCTGCCACTTGTCCTGTGGCTTTGTTGACAAGCTTATAGGTTCCTGGAGTAACTGCACAGGCAGGGACATCAGATCCCCAGGTGACATCGATGACGCGTTCGGCATTGGTCTGTCCCTTCTGATAGCTACTCATGGCTCCGCCGGGCATCTGCATATAGAAGTGGCGCGTAGGGCCGTGGCCGTCGAAATAGACCTCATGGTCAAGTGCCACCAATTCGTAGTCAGTGGTGACCGCCTGTCGCTCTGATGAACCCAGAAAAGCCTTTACCCGACCGTCATCGTGTTGCCAAACTGAGCCAGAAGTCCAGCGGGTGCGATTTTCAACATAGCCGATGCGCCGCCCGTGACGGCTGATGTCGCAGAACTCGCCGCGAGCACGGCTGTCGAAGCCCCACCATATTCCAACGGTCATGCCATATTCAAGTCCTATCATCGCCTCGGCTACATTATGCATCTCATCGTTATAACCAACCTTTCCATCCTTTGCCAGTTGCTGATAGAACTTGATATAGTTCACCATGCTGCCAGCCAGTTGGTGAGTGTTGCCCCAGTCGTAATACTGCTTGCCACCGTTGTACCATTCAAGGGCCTTGTCGTTGTTCAGGGTATTACCGCCAACGATGGCCACATCAGCACAACGCGGATACTGCTCCTTTAGCAGTTTGGCCACATCGCGGCTTTTGCTAATGGTGGCGCCTTCCTCCACCGACCAGTAGTCGGGTTCGTTGAAGGGAGATATGCCGGCAACAGGATGCTTTGTGTTCTGCTGGAGCCAGTGCACATGGCTGTTGATGTTGGCAGCCCAGCGATCCACATTGGCGACCTTGTTCTTCACGAAATACTCATCGGCACCAGCTTCCTGGTCGGCAGTAAAGACCATCGGCAGCGTAGTACTCAGAATGTTGAAGATACGGTTGCGTTCACGCAGTCTGTTGATGGCGTCGCTGCCAAGAGCCGAGTCATTGACCAGTGCTTGGGAGAAACGGTAGCAGGTGCGACCAATGCCGATATTCTCTTTTCCCATGTGGTTGATGCCCTTGCGCAGGTTCTGCTCGCTGATCCACGCCTGATCAAGTCCCCACGTAGGCTCGAAGCGCCGGCCTTCCGAGAGCATCGAAAAAGGCAGTGTGTTGTGCGTGAGGGTGTCGGCATGTAGGAAAAGGCTCGACGACGAGCGCCGGACTTCGTCCTGAGCGGCAGCCTCCAGCGTTACAACGAACGGCAAAGCGGTTAATAGTAGCCGATAGTGTAGTTTCATTTTGGTTTCTGTAGTTAAATTGGAAGTTTTGTCTTGCGGGTGATTCAAGCGTGGATATTACTCCTCCGCTTTCCTCGGCTCCTTCTTGGCGAGCATCACCACGCGATAAACGAAGTTGGTGACCCACTGCTGTGAGAAGCCTAAACGCTGGTTGAGCTGACGGACGCCTACGACGGTCTTCATGACGCCGGCATCGGTAAAGTCGTTCTTAGTAAAAATGTCGTTGACGGTCTTCTCGGTCATCGTATAGAGTGCCTTCTTGAGGAATCCGGGCAGGCGTAGCTTGAACTTCATGAGGTTGGATGTGAGCATCATCAGGTCTTGCGAGAATCCCTGGAACTGATACATATAGGTCTGCACGTCCTGTGGGGACTTGCAGCGACGGCGGATGCTTCCCTCTATCTCCTTACAGAAAGAGTCATCCATGCCATAGATTTCTTTCATCATCTTACTGACGCGTTGCTTCTCGCCCACACCCAAGCGGTTATTCACCGTAGGCACCTTCAGCGTCTGCTTGAACACCCTGAGGTCGGGCAGTGCAGCGAGGTTGGTGATGTGCAGGTCGGCAGCCATGACCGCCTGAAAATATACACGGATGAGCGTCATGAAGTCTTCCATGCCACCTACTTTTTGCTGTTCCTCCTTCTTTCCGAATAATTTGCTAAAAAAACTCATTGTCTTGTCTTTCTGTTTTTTATTGTATGGGTAAATATCTCATTATCTCAATATTCTTCTATCATCTTCTGGAAGCGTTTACGCCGCTCGGCAGCCTTGTTTCTTCGCCAGCTTTTGGGAATGAGCTTGCCAAGAAGACCTAATGGGTTGACACTAAGGTCGGGATTGATGTTGGCGAGCTGAGCTTCTGTTTTTTCAATACGTAGTCGCTTCTTCAGTTCCTTCAGTTCGTCCTCGCCCTTGCCTTGTCCGAAGACATAGACTTCCTTCAGCGACAGGAGCTTGGAAATGAGGTATACGGTGTCGCGCACTTCCGTGAGGTTGATGATGCGGCTCTCGTAGGAAGTATGTGAGAAGACCAAGGTGCGGGCGCTGTCGTTCACCAGGATGCATCCCAATGAGTCGGTGAGTCCTTTCAATCCCCTTCCCTGCACATTGACGCCCGCCACTGGCTGCAGCGTTTCAACATCAGCCACCACTAAGCGCCGCTGAGCGTTGAGATTTAGGAACAGAGACCATGAGAGAAATAGAAGAACAAGCCTCAGCCACCCTCTGCCAACGAGGGTGTGACGATTTGTCTGATGAGGGGCGCTGCATTCTTTCATCTTCACTTTCTCTTATTTTTTTGTCTGTCTAAACCTTCTTTCCTTTTGGAGGGGATTGCGGAAGCCTTTCACTTCAATTCCAATTCTACGGGGCAATGGTCAGACCCCAAGACCTCAGTATGAATCTTCGCGTCGATAATATTGGGACGCAGACGGTCAGAGCAAACGAAGTAGTCGATGCGCCAGCCAGCATTCTTCTGACGTGCCTGGAAACGGTAGGACCACCAGCTGTAAGTCACCTGCTCAGGATATTTCCATCGGAAGCTATCAGTAAAGCCAGCCGCCAGCAGTTCGGAAAACTTCCCACGTTCCTCGTCGGTAAAGCCAGCATTACGGCGGTTGGTCTTGGGGTTCTTCAGGTCTATCTCCTCGTGAGCCACGTTCAAGTCGCCACAGAGCACGACGGGTTTCTGCAGATCGAGTTTGGTGAGATAAGTGCGGAAATCGTCTTCCCACTTCATCCGATAGTCCAGTCGCTTTAGTTCGTCTTGAGAGTTGGGGGTATAGCAGCACACCAGATAGAAGTCCTGGAACTCGAGTGTGATAACGCGTCCCTCGTGGTCGTGTTCATCGATTCCTATGCCGTAACTGACTGAAAGAGGTTTCACACGGGTGAATACAGCCGTACCGCTATAGCCTTTCTTCTCGGCATAGTTCCAATAGCTCTCGTAACCTTCAAACTTCAGGTCGAGCTGCCCAGCCTGCATCTTGGTTTCCTGCAGACAGAAGCAGTCGGCATCCAACTGCATGAAGATGTCACTAAATCCTTTTCCTTCGCAAGCGCGAAGCCCGTTTACATTCCAACTGATGAGGCGCATATATGGTTTCTTATTTGAAATGAATTAATCACGTTATCGTTGAAGTTGACGTTGAATGGCATCGCGGCACTGTTCCATGAGCCATTTGGGTGTAGACGTAGCACCACAGATTCCCACAGAGTCTACACCCTGCAGCCACTCTGGCTGTATCTCTTCCAATCCTTCTATGAGGTGGGTATTGGGGTTCACCCGCAGGCACTCTCCAAAGAGCACTTTCCCGTTGGAACTCTTGCGACCACTTACAAAGAGAATGAGGTCGTGGCGGGCTGCAAACTGAGAGATGCTGGGCATGCGGTTCGCTACCGAGCGGCAGATGGTATCAAAACTTTTGAATTCTACTCCAGGCATCATATGCGAGGAGATATAGTCGATGATACGATGGTATTCGTCAAGCGACTTTGTGGTCTGTGAATAAAGATAAAGAGGACGCGAGAAGTCGAGTTTCGACACCTCGTCGAAGTTCTCAATGACGATGGCACTGCCTTGAGTCTGTCCGACCAGTCCCAACACCTCAGCGTGACCTTTTTTGCCGAAGATGACGATTTGGGTATTAGGTATTGGATGCTGGATGTTGGTAATACCCGACTCAAACTGTTTCTTAATACGTTTCTGCAGCTGAAGCACCACAGGGCAGGTGGCATCGATGATTTCTATGTTGTTGTGTCGTGCCATTTCATAGGTCTCAGGTGGCTCACCGTGGGCGCGCAGCAGCACCTTCACGTCATGCAGATGGGCCATTTCATCGTGACCGATGGTTACCAAGCCCATCTGCCGCAGGCGTTCACATTCCATTCCATTGTGGACAATGTCACCCAAGCAGTAGAGCGTATGCCCCTGTGCCAATTCTTCCTCGGCTTTCTTGATGGCTGTAGTCACGCCGAAGCAGAAGCCGCTTCCGTTGTCTATCTCAATCTGCATGTGATGGTTGTTGGGTGATGAGTGACTATTGCATTAAGCATTGCGAACAGAAGTATAATAGAGGTCGAGCAAATCCTGCGCAGCAATAAAGCTGGTCTTACGTCCTTCAAGCACGTCGGCTTCCGACTCTTGCAGCTTCTGGTTGATGAGGGGATTGTTGTAGAACGAGTTCTTCAGCTGTTCATTGATGCTCTCGTACATCCAGTACTTGGCTTGCTCCTGACGGCGGTAGTCAAAATAACCGTTCTGCTTGACAAAGTCTATGTACTGGTAAATCATATCCCACACCTCCTTCACACCAGTGCCATAGAAACCGCTGTAGCACAGCACCTTGGGTGTCCAACCACTGGCGGGCATAGGGAAGAAGTGGAGTGCATTGCGGAAATTGGTGGCAGCCATCTGGCAACGCTCTACATTGTCGCCGTCGCACTTGTTGATGACAATGCCGTCGCTGATTTCCATGATGCCGCGCTTGATTCCCTGCAGCTCGTCGCCGGTACCAGCCACCTGGATAAGTAAGAAGAAGTCTACCATGGAATGACAGGCAGTCTCACTCTGTCCCACGCCAACGGTCTCCACGAATATCTTGTCGAAACCTGCTGCCTCGCAGAGGATGATCGTCTCACGCGTCTTGCGCGCTACCCCTCCCAAGGATCCTGCCGATGGTGAAGGGCGTATGAACGAGTCAGGATGCTGAGACAGTTTTTCCATGCGGGTCTTGTCGCCGAGTATACTGCCCTTGGAGCGTTCGCTCGATGGGTCGATAGCCAATACAGCCAACCGTCCACCCCTCTCTTTCAGCAGGTGCATGCCGAACTCGTCGATACTCGTTGACTTGCCGGCTCCTGGTACGCCACTGATGCCCACCCTTACGCTCTTTCCGCTGAAAGGCAGGCACTTATTGATTACTTCCTGAGCCTTGGCATAGTGGTCGGGATGTACGCTTTCTATGAGTGTAACGGCCTGCGACAGCATGGTGACATCGCCCTTTATGATGCCTTCCACCATCTCGCCCACCGAGTATTCATGCCGACGGAAACGGCCGCGTTTCAGGTAGGGATTGATGATGGCAGGCTGTTCCACGCCGCTGTTCACTTGCAAGCCTGCATATTCTGCACTGTTTTCAGGATGTTCCATGTTTTGGTGATGGGGTGTTAGGTGAAAGTATTTACTCTTTTGCTTTTATGACAATGGTGACTTTCGCATGGTCGGGATCATTCGTGATCATCAGCACACGTGGCGCCGAGCGGGCTGCCTTCAGACGGTCGCGATAGGCCGTGACCTTCAGTTTCGTCGACTCACCAGCCTTTATCTGGCGTTTGCCTAGCGTCACCTTCAAACCTGGGGTGAACATCTGCAGCGAAGAAATATCCAAAGCCGTTCGTCCACCGTTGAACAGGGTGATCTCACCCGACTTCTTGGTCTTTCCGTCGAACGAGCCAAGGTCGATTACCGGTGCATTCAAATCACCAGCCTCTGCCGACAGCTGCAACTTTGGTGCAAACTGCTTCTGCTCGCCACTGAGGCTCTTCAGATCAGGCAGCAGGACTACAGACACCGGCACTTCGTTCTTCGAACTGACCTTCTCACCCAACTGCTGACCAATATAGATGGAGGTCTGCGTCAGACCCAGGTTATGAACCTTGTCGGTGTTCAGCGTCAGCGTCACCAGCCCGGCATGCCCAGGCGACAGTCGTCGTGGCGACACCGTGGCCGAGAGATAGGACGGCAGGTGCATCACAGTGGGCTGCATCACCTTCGTGCCATTGTTCATGATATAGAGCTCCTGCTGCGGCTGGTCACCACGGTTCACGTCGTCAAACTCTATGTAGTTCCTGTCCAGCAGCAGGCTGCCCATCTTGAAAGGATAGGAGCCGCTGTAGTCCTTCATGTCGGCCAGCACAACACCCTTCATGGCCAGATAAAGAGGTTCTTCCAGCCCTTCGGCCGTGACAGCAGCCTGCTTATAGTAATGGCCTAACTGCCGTCCGTCGTACGTGAGCAGCACCTTGAACGACTCTCCGACGGCTATCTCCTGACGGGGAAACTCCACCTTAGTACAACCGCAGTCGGGGTGGACATCCTTGATACGTAAAGGCTCCTGCCCTTTGTTCCACAGCTGGAAGGTTGCAGTGACAGGCACTTCAAAGCCTGTGGTGCCGCAGTCTAGAATGGGTTCAGTAGCCGTGAGCGTCTGAGCCTGAGAGGTAAGAAATGACAGTTGAAAAATGAGAAATACAGTTAGAATTCCCATTCGTCTATGTATGCTGGTTTTCTTCATGAATAATCGCTATTTGATTCGTAAACGGATGCAAAGATACAAAGAAGTGGCCATTTCTCCAATAAATTTAAGAGTTTTTACGCCTCATTCGGCATCTTTCACCTGAATCGTGAACGACTTCGTATTGGCTCTGTACTCCGGTGCGTATGCACACTGGACGGTGCATGTACCCGTTTCGTAGGTACCTGGACGGTCCACGTAGTACTCAGTCTCAATCACATGGTGTCCCTTCGGCAACTGGTGGAAGAAGTAATTCGTGCAGTTGTCTATCGGTGCACAGTAGTAGCCATTGCGGTAGCCGCTGAGCTGGCTGACAGGTTCCATGCAGGCAGCCCGTTTGTCCTGGACCTGCACGAAGTCAAGGTCACGTTCACTGTCAATGGTGATTCTGACGGTGACACGCTGCCCAATCCTGAAGCTGCTCTCTTTTTCTCCCAGTATTTCACGTTTCACCGTCAAGCCACTGCCTGCTGACTGAATCTCACTTGCAGGCTGCATGAACTGTGCATAGACGCAACCCCACGAAGTTCCCGCACTGGTTTTCTTCGCGGCAAAGGTTTTCTCGCCGGCATATGTCCGTGCCGTCTTCACATAGCCTATTCCCGCCGTAGACTGGGGCAAGTCAAGCTGTCTGTCGTCAAGCAGCAGCTCCGTCTGGGGTTGCGGCTTCAGTTCCTCGTTGTGGCCAATAAGGAAAGCATATACAGCATCGACACTGTTAACCGATGTATCCCAGGCCTGTGTGCGTTTTTCCTGTAACAACCAGCGGCGCATCTCGTCAATGGTCTGTTGGTCTTGTGGTGCAAGTAGCTGCAACGCCTCAATGGCTGCCACTTGAGTGGGTATGCGATAGTCACGCCAAGAGTAGCCGGCGCGCGGTGTGTCATAGTAGCGTCCCATCTCTTCCTTGTAGACGGTATACTCCTTCAGGCTCTTCACATACTGGGATGAGTGGAGGATGATGGCAGTCATTGCCTTCTCGTAGATGGTCTGGTTCTTACGTTCTTTCTTGAGCAGACGAATCAGATAGTCATTGGCCTCCTTCACCTTCGTTGGCAGCTCATTGCCACGTTGACTGTCAAGGGTACAGATGTAAAGCCACTGCAGCGCTGAGAACGAGGGGAATACCACTTTGTGGCCCTTCCGCTCTTCCTTCTTCAGCTCATTCACCACTTCCACCATCTCGTTGCCCAAGTATTTGAAGGATTGGTCGAGCATGGTCTTCACTTCCGGGCGTCTGTTTCCTGCTGCGTCCGCCACCATCTTCTCCATTCTGACCAGCGTCTCACTGATATTCATCGTCATCAGGAGCGAACCGGGCATCTGCGGCCACCAGCTCCATGACCCATCAGCAAGCTGCAAAGTCTGAAGTTTTTCTGTAGCCTGCTTCAGCCGGTGTTGCATGAGGTTCTCATCGAAGAAGTCCGACAACCTGTGCCGCTGTTCTGTCTCGCGGTCAGCATCAGCCACCCACGGAGTCTCGCTGAGTACCAGGTTCTTCAGTTCCTGATTCTTCTCCAGCTGAGAGTTCAGCGAAGTTTCATCACCTCCTTCTCGCATCCATTGCTCAAAGACGTTCTTAGCCTGTGGGTTCTGGTCAACTATATACCTGCCTATGGTGTTGGCATAGAGCGACGCCACCTGGCAAAGGGCACAGTCGTCATGGGGATGGCCTATAGCAGGCAGGGCTTGGATCATGAGCCATGCAGGGTTATTCGTATACTCTATGGTGATTTTGGTATCCGACTTTACCTTCGGCAAAAGCGTCCCAAGGTCGATGGTCTTCGTGCCTGGTTCGTTCTGTGTGAATGGTACCGTTATGGTAACACGCTCCCTGCTAGGCAGCAAGGGCAGATAGTGCTGCTCACCATCGCTGAACCCTGCCCCAATGGCTGTAACCTTACATATATAGAGAGAACCCTGTTGCCTGATACTGGACGTGTTGAAACGGAAACCTACACTCGTTGTGGACGCCTTACCCACACTGAATGGAAGTCGTGCCTCATAGACCGTTTCCTCTGTCTCAGGGTCAATCAGATAAAGGCGGGCCGTACCCTTCACATCGCTCTCGCCTGTATTGAAAATGCGTGCTGAAATAGTGACCTCATCGCCCTCCCGGATAAACCGAGGCACGTTAGGCTGAATCATCACGTCCTTTTTGGCTACGGTTTCACCTTCTAACAGACCGTTGCACAAGGCACTGTTATGAGCCAATCCCATAAAGCGCCATGTAGTAAGGCTTTCGGGCAAGGTGAACTTCAGCATGACCTGTCCACAGGAATCTGTTTGCAGACGGGGATAGAAGAAAGCCGTCTCCTGTAGGTTTTCCCTTACCTGCACATCATTAGCAGGTTCCTCTCCAGCATCATCGGCACTCGAGGCAGGGAGTCCCTTACCGAGTACCCTTTTCTTGTTAGCGACGTCTAGGACAGCAACATCCGCCAGGATTCCAGGCGAAGCTTCATCCATCACCGCACTCTCCTCAAGACTGAAAGCCTTATTCGATGCAGCCGCCATCGACACACCCCTCAGCCTGGCACCTCCTATTCCATAAGCTCTATAAGACCTGTAGTCGGGGAAGGCATCATCGTCAAAATGGCTATAGTGGAGACTGCGAATAGTGAGGTGGCCGGCATGCCGCATACCCAATAGTCCCAATGGTGCCCAAGAACCGTAACGCCACTCAGTGCCGGGCATAGGCAGCGACAGGTATGGGGTGAAGTACCATTGGTGCTTCTGAAGCTGGTCAAGACTCTTGTCAAAAAGCACTGCCGTCAGCTGCGCATCGGCCGGTGTCCCATCAGGATTCTTCACCGTGAGGCTCCATTCCTCCTGCTGGCCTGGTGTCAGTCGATCACGGAACGTGTTCCATTCCAACATCAGCCGCTCGTCGGGCAAGGGGCGCTGAATGTGGGCAGTATGTCTGTAGCAGCGTCCCTGCTTCACCCAGGCATAGGTGAGCAGCAGACCGTTACCGTATTCTTCCTTGTAAGTGAACTTCCGGTTGAGCAAGGCGCCCGATTTCTTCACCGCTCCGCTCTCCAGCACCCTGTCACCGCTGATGATACTGTAGACAATATGCAAATCCTTGGCCGAAGAACCCACCTGCAACGTCACGGGGCTACCGTCACGTGGGAACTGCGGGTCCGACACATAGAACCAGTCGTCGGTCTCGGCTGCAGGACGTTCATCGTCGAGCGAGAACACTGTAAACCTCTGTTTCAGTGTATCCTTCTCACAGATGGCCTCCAACTCATAGAGTCCGCTCTTAGGCTGCACGACAGGTATTTTCTGCTGGGTGTTGGCTGTCTGCCACTTACCGCCGTTCACCCTGTACCTCACCTCTGCGCTAATGTCTATGCCGGCAGCATTCCTCAGATGGAAGGTCATGGGTTCGGGCTTTTCACGGAGCAGTTGTTCGGGCAGGTCCACGCTGAAGGCTGTCTTCCTGTTGCCTAAAGGCAGCGACAGCTGTCCCTGGTGGGTCTCACCTGCCTGATCAGTAATATCCGCAGTACACACAAAGTTATAGAACATCGGGAAGTCGGTCTTGGGCAGCACCATGGGCAGCTCCACGCTGAAAGTGCCATCCTGAGCCGTCAAAGCCTCACCCGTGCCCACTTCCTCATCGGCAGAGGAAACACCTATGCTCCCCATGCTCCAATAGCGTGAATACGACATCCACCACCATGCTCGCCGTCTCACCACGGTGTATTTCACCTTGGCGCCCTGCACAGGCACACCGCTATAGGTCAGCGCCTTTCCTTTCACCACGACAGTGTCGCCGTCTTCATAGTGCTCGTTCACGTCAGGGAATTCCACCTGGAATGTAGGACGTTTGTACTGTTCCACTCTGAAATAGGCGCTGCCTCCTTGTGCCTCTATGTGGAACATACCCGTCAGCCCTCCTTGCGGCAAGGTGAAGTCTGCCTCCACAGTTCCATATTGGTCGCTCACCAAATCCTTGCTTGCCACCTCCTTACCATTGGCATCATACAGTCGCAACTTGCACTTCTGGTCTTTCAAGGCACTGTGCTTGTAGCCGTCGGCAGTCTCGTACACGATGGCAGCTACATGGACGGTCTGCCCTGGCCGGTAGATGGCACGGTCGGTCATCACCACCGTCTGCTCTACCCTCGACGCAGCACTGTAATAATTGAAGCGTCCATAGCCGTCAGTAGGCGCACAGGCCTTGTCGTCATCGGTATAGGCAAATACCTGATAGGGCCGTTCGTTGCTGGTCATCATCAGCATAGCCTCTCCCTGTTCGTCGGTGGTCAGGATCTGCGTGCGTTCCTTCTGTTTGTATCCACGTGGGAAGCTGAGCTTCACCTTGGCGCCCTTCAGCGGCTGTCCTGTAGTGGCATCGACCACCACGTAGCGGATGTGCTGACCGGAACACGTCTCATCATGGTTTTTCTGCAATGTCTGCATCCATTTCTCGTCCGTTGTCAGCAGAGGCTCGGGCTGAGCTTCATACATCACACGGACATTACTTACAAAATAGAACTGACGTGACACCTCGGTCTGTGGCGCAGACTCTATTTCCAGCATATAGACACCTACTGGCAGTCCTTTCAGCGTCAAGGAGTCCTCAAACAGTTCATATTCTTTCTTACCCACATACTGCTGCGTCTGCGTCATCTCGGGCAGAGGTGTCAGCAGCGGCTTCAGTTTCCTGTAATCCTCGGCATTGTAGGCTCTGAGCTCCGTGTCACCATTGGCATTCACGCGATAAACCCGCAAGGTAAGTTGCGTTATGCCGCGCAGGCTTTTCAATCCGACAGTCTGCTCCTGTCCGGGCAGGGCCACACGTTGGTCTATTATTGCATTGAACTGCAGACTTGTGAGGTCACGCTGGGCCTGGCGCAATACATTCATACGCTGCCAGGAGCCGTAACGTTCCAGCCCCCAGTTGATATACTGCCACAGCTGCTCTGGCGTGGCGTCTGTGTGGCCGGCCATATATTCATAACGCTCTATCACGGCCTCTCCTGCCTCTGTCAGGTCTGCATAGCGGTTGATGAGCGAGTCTATCCGTTCCAGGTAGTCGGCCTTCTGCAGCTGCACACGCCCGGCAGGCCGCTCCCTGCGCAGCAACTCCAAAGCCGTCAGCAGCGTGGCACGGCGGTTGCCTGCCTGGTCATAGTAACCATGGAGCGCATCGTAGTCATTGGTCTGCATGCCGATCACACTCAGCAGGTCGTGGTCAAACAACTTGCTGTCTGTCCCTTTCAGTATGACGGGTTCCAGGCTCTCTGCCTTCACGGCGGCTAACTGCCTACAGATGTCGGGGGTGAGTGCTGGTTTCTCCACCGTCTTCTCCAGTCGGGGATTGTCCTGGCAGATACGCCATAGCACCGTCTGGTACACGGTCTTCATCACCACATCCTTTTCCTGTTGGCAGCGTGTCTCCATCCGTTCCACGGCAGGCTGCAGCGAATCGGGCGCTATTCTCGTCATGACCTGAGCACCCTTGAGCTCGGCCTTCAGCAACTGTCCGAAGTTGCGTTCCTGGTCTGCTTTCTTCACAATCTGCATCAGCAAGTCATACTGCGAACGGGGCAGATCCTGCTGCTCAGCTTCCGCAGCTTTCTTCCATAGTGCAGTGTACGTTTGTCCGAATATTGCCATAGGCATCAGTGCGATGAGGATGGCCAGTAATGACCTCTTGTTCATTTTTTGGATATTAAGGATAATAGGATGATCAGGGTTGTTGGGCGGTTGTCTGCAACTTCACCACCGTTTTCTTCAGTCCGTCGGCCGTGGCGGTAAGCTGCACCTTGCCAGGCGTGCATCCGGCACGGAGAATCACGGTACAAGTGCCATTGTATAGCAAACGGGAGGGGCCTACCGTCAGTTCCGATGAGTAGATATCGCCATTGACGACACCGGCAATCTTCGCATCGCCTTCCAGCGAGAACTCCACCCGCTGACCGGCAGTCTGCACACGACGGCCTTTCTTGTCGACAGCCACAATGCGCACGTGCTGCAAATCCATACCGTCGGCCTTCCACTGCTGATTGTCTGGTTCTGCCTTCAGCGACACAGGCTCGTCAGTGGTCTCTATCTTATGACGTGCCACTATCTGGCCATCTTTACGTGCAATCGCCTCCAGATAGCCTGGTTCGTAGTGAACATCCTTCCAACGTATCTGGTTGCGCATCTTCGGGTCGTCCACGGGGTTCTCCTTCCTGCCGAGGCTCTTTCCGTTACACACCAGCTCCACCTCGTCGGCATTGGTGTAGGTAATCAACGACACGACCGATCCCTCAGCCCGATGCCAATGGTCGCTCATACCGTCGTTGCCCGTCTGCACACCGTTCCACATGGCATCGCCTTTCTTGTCAATGATGCCTATGTGCACCACGGGCTCCTCGGGCTTCAGGAAACTCTTCATGAAATAGGCCTTGGGCTTCGGCTCCAGCGAGAGGTCAAACACTCCTTGTGACCAGCCCTTGGCAGGCCACCCCTGGCTCTCACCCAGATAATCGATGGCTCCCCAGTAGGCCAGTCCGATTACCTTGTCCAGGTCCATCTCGAACCAGTTCGCACCCATGGCGGCTATCGAGGCCTCGCTCTGGTAAAATGTCATCCACGGGAAACGCTTGCCGTCGCCGGGGAAATACATATACCTATAATTATATGCCTGGATATCGGTCACCATCGCCAGGTCACAGGGCAAGGAGTCGGTCGTCCAGTTACGATAGCGGGGATGCATGGCCACCGTCACCAGTCGCGTGGAGTCGTAACGCTGCAGCAGCGTCTTCTGCAGCTTGAACATCGTTACGCCGAAATCATTGAAAGGCTGGTTCGGATCCTGCTGCAACTCGTTACCCAGGCTCCACATCACAACCGACGGGGAGTTCCTGTCACGCTTCACCCACTCAGGCACGTCCTTCTGCCACAACTGCTCAAAGCTCACGCGACCACCCGTGTGCTGGCGCGTCCATTTGTCATACAACTCGTCTACCACCAATATGCCATACTTGTCACACAGCTCCAGGAACTCACGGCTGTAGGGATTGTGGCTGGTGCGTATGTGGTTGATACCCCACTGCTTCATCAGCTGTATGCGCTTCTCGATAGCACGTGGATAGGCGGCAGCACCCAAGGCTCCCAAGGAGTGGTGATTGGCATAACCCTTCAGCAACACCTTCTGTCCGTTCAGCTTCATACCAAACGAAGGGCCATACTCCACGGTGCGAATGCCGAAGTGCTCTTCATACCGGTCGGCCTCCGTGCCATCCTCTCTCAACAAGGTCACCTTGGCCAAATAGAGATGGGGCGTTTCCGTGTCCCACAGCTTCGGATTGTCCATCTCCACCTCCTTCATCCTCACCTCTTGGGTTCGCGAGGCGGTGATGCGACGGAACGTCTCTGTCTGGTCATATACCTGCTTCCCGTCGGGAGCGATGATCTGCAGTCTCAGCTGCGCCGCCCTCGACTTACCCTGATTGGTGTACTCTACACCTACGGTAACAAACTTATTCTCCCGGGTGGTGATATAGAGCGGATGGCGCTCCAGATACAAGTCCTTTGCCGTGGCAACGAGTTTCACCGTACGGAACAAACCGCCACCAGTATACCAACGAGAACTGTTGGGTTCACGTGTGTCGGCACGCACCGCCAGCACATTGTCCTTCCCAAAGCGCAACTTACCGGTCACATCCACCTGGAAACCCACGTAGCCATAGTCTGTTCCGCCAATGTACTCGCCGTTCAGATAAACATCGCCTACATACATGATGCCGCCAAAATCAACGAGCAGCCGCTTTCCCTTCAGGCTTTCATCGGGCGACAGGTGCAGCCGGTACCAGCCACACCCCATCTCCTTGAAACCACGGCTCGAGAGTCGGCTCTTGATGTTGGCTGCCACATCCGTATTGTCAGGGCGTTCCGTGGGGTCAGGCTGCACCCACGGCTGTTCTATCTGGAAATCGTGGGGCAGATCTATTGTACGCCATGCCGTGTCGTCTGTCCCTACGGCAGCCCCATCCTTCACATCGCCTTCCATAAAGCGCCAACCGAAATTCAAGTCAGTCACACTACGCGGACTGTTCTCCTGTGCCCAGCCTAATAATGATATGGCCAAAGCTGTAATAGTAAGTAGTTGTCTCATGTTCCTTAGTATTTTGTCCGCAAAGATACAAAGTTTTTCTGAAACATCATATTAAAAAAACTTAAACGCTGCCATATTACAGAAAATATACGGAATTTAACCCGTAGAAGAATCAAGGGGACAGGTTTTTGGATGAATCAAGGGGACAGGTTTTTGAATGAAACCATAAATGGATTTCACTTCAAAAACCTGTCCCCTTGATTCATGGGTGAGGATGGCCTGGATGTCCTCGAGTCCGTACTTGCTGCCATGGTTGATCATGTGCTGTGCGAAGCCACGGGTGCTGAGGGTCTTCAGGCGGTCGACCACAGGATAGTACTTACCGAACCCGGCAGAGGTCTAGTTGGTGTTCTTTCGGAAGTTGATTCCCATAACGGGATTGTTAACTAAACTCATACACTTCTTTTTTTAAAAGGTTAAACAATATGTTAATTCTGCCACCTTGCCTTTTCGCTCCCGTTCTCGATGCTGTTCTCATGCCGTGTCACTGCAGTTGACATGCCGAGTGAGCCGCGTTCACTTAACGAGCTGCCAGGCTTGATTGGCGATGCAAAGGTACAACATTCGTGAATAGCGATTTCCCTTTATGTCCCGATATGTCCCGATACGTCCCGATACGTCCCGATACGTCCTTTTTCGTCGTTCTTCGTCCTTTTTCGTCGTTCTTCGTCCGTCAAACGCTGCAACTCATTCAATGTCAAAAGGTTCGCCGACTTCTTCTATGATACTCCTAACCTGCTTCGGTGTATAGTAACGGATTTTCTTAGAGACGAGTTTTTTCAGCCTCTTATTGATTATCAGCCAATTACGAAATCTCTTCATTGCCGATTCGGGTGTGAGGTTCGGGAAATACTTCATGGCGAGTTCGGTTTTGCCGTAGGCTTTTATTACAAATTTTTCGTCTTTCATACTGGAAAACTATTAATTACGATATTATTTTAAGAATCACGGGGACAGAAGAATCACGGGGACAGGTTTTTGGATCTCTGGGGACAGGTTGTTTTTGAAAAACAACCTGTCCCCAGAGATCCAAAAACCTGTCCCCGTGATTCTTCCCTGCGCAACAAGCCAATTCGTGAGATTCGTGTTCGTAAAAGCCTGTCTGCACAAGCCAATTCGTGAGATCCGTGTTCGTAAAAGATTCATGTACGCTTTGCATTATTTGTTTTTATTAGATTTTTTATTTTCTTCCTCTCGTTGTAGTTTGGCCAAAAAGCCGTTAGGGTTGATTTTGACGTAATCGCGGGAGTCCATCCGTCTGGCCTTGGCTTCCTCGTCCTTACGGCGTTCAGCCTCTTCCTGCTGCTGGCGCAACTGTGCTGCCACCTGTTGCTGCTCGGAAACCTTCGCCTGCTTGGCCTCCTTGCCCTTCGTCCGCTCGAGACGTATCGAGGCGGCAGCATCCGAAGCACTGTAACTATTTTTCACCCATCGCGCCAAACGCTTTTTTGTCTCCCAAATCTTTCCAACTCCCATCGCATCATGCCTTTCTTGCCGCAAACCTCGCTCCAGTAGTTGAAGAAATTGGTCAGTTCGGTGGTGTCAACCTGGCCGACATACTTCAAACACTCCTTGCGGAAAGCCTCTTTACGTGCTTCAAAATAATCACTTTTTTCCTCACACGCGCCCGCGGCAGGGTGGGGGTTTTTCTCGTCTTTTTCTTTCTTTCTTTTTCTTTTATAGAGGGTACAGGGGGGAATTTTTCTTTTTCATTTTTTCTTTTTCTCTCTTTTAGATTGCAATTCGTTTCAAAAAAATAGCGGAACTTTTTCTGCATGCCAGCCACCAATGCACGTTCCTCGGGACTCAGTCCTTCGAACATGGCCACAGCACAGTAAAGGTGATGGAGCAGCGTCCTCACACGCTGCTCTTCACCTTCGACAGGTAAGCCGCCCAACTCTAGCAAGTCGGCGACATATTGTTCGATTTTTTC
Organism: Prevotella sp.; assembly: GCA_016285075.1. Classification (GTDB taxonomy): domain Bacteria; phylum Bacteroidota; class Bacteroidia; order Bacteroidales; family Bacteroidaceae; genus Prevotella. The sequence continues at coordinate 12 of JAEEQB010000008.1, read as the reverse complement.
ATAACCCATACT
>JAEEQB010000007.1 GCA_016285075.1 Prevotella sp. | reverse complement strand
CAAAGTCGAAGATAGAAATACGCCCCATGTTTCATTTCACCCGCCGCCGCATTGAGGCACACATCTGTATTTGTTTTGTCGCTCTGAAAGTCTATAAGGAACTGGAGCGTCTGCTAAAGCTGTCCGATATAAAGATGAGTGTGGACAAGGTACTTGACATGGCCAAGACAATAACCACTATCAGTGTGTACATGCCACAAAACAAAACTCATTTTATCAAAACAATGCCCATGAAGAGGCACAAGCCAATAGCAAAACTATTCGAAAAAGAATTTTGGGAGGCGCAATGACGAAGTCAGGTCTTTTTTCCTGCTTTTTCATCCTATTATTTGGTAGTCATTTCTTTTTTTTGTAACTTTGCAAAGTCATTGCTACAAGACACTTAATAAGCAATAAGCGGCAAGTATTCCGCAATATGTGACGAGTATCGGAACTAAGTCAAAAATAACCACAAACGAACTACCAACTACAATGAAGAAACAACTGCTAAAACTTCTGTCCATGCTCATCGTGACCACAGCAACGTGGGCACAACCGAAGTACGACTTAACAAAAATCTCACGTGAGAAACTGAACCGAGGCCTTGTGGCTGTTAGGACACAGGACGGACGGGTAACCCTGAGCTGGCGCACACTGGGCAGCGACAAAAAAGGGGAACTGTTCGACATCTATCGTGACGGCGTCAAGCTGAACACCCAGCCACTGACTTCGGGAGGCACATTTTTCATAGACGAGCAGGCTCCCAAGACGAGTGATATTATATATGAGGTACGCGGAGGCAATCAAAATGGCAGCTTTACCCTCAAGGTCGATGCACCTGCCGACTACCTGCCCATACCCATCCAGAAGCCCGAAGGAGGAACTACTCCCGACGGACGCAGCTACCAATATTCTGCCAATGACTGCTCGGTGGGTGATGTCGATGGGGACGGACAATACGAAATATTCCTGAAGTGGGATCCCTCAAACGCCCGAGACAATGCACACGACGGGTTTACTGGGCCGGTGCTCATCGATTGCTACCGGCTCAACGGAGAACACCTCTGGCGCATCAATCTGGGCAGGAACATACGTGCTGGTGCACACTATACGCAGTTCATGGTCTACGACTTTGACGGCGACGGACGGGCAGAACTGATGGTGAAGACCGGAGACGGCACTATTGACGGACGAGGCAACGTCGTTGGAGACTCCACAGCCGACTACCGTCACAGGCCCGATGTCCAACAGGCTGAAACAGCATGGAACGGACAGCAGGAGTGGTCACGATACAACCGAGGGCAGCGCACCAAGATGGGACGCATCCTGACGGGACCAGAGTATCTGTCGGTATTCAACGGATTAACTGGAGAGGTGATGGACACCAAGCCCTACGTGCCCGAAAGAGGTAACCTTAACGGATGGGGCGACGCCTATGCCAACCGTTCCGACCGTTTCCTGGCTGCTGTAGCCTATCTTGATGGAATACATGCCAGCGGAGTCTTCTGCCGGGGATACTACACCCGCACTGTGATTGCCGCATGGGACTGGGACGGGAAAGAGCTGAAACAGCACTGGACCTTCGACACCAACCAGCCGGAATGGAGGTCATACGCCGGGCAGGGCAACCATAACCTGCGTGTAGCCGATGTGGACGGAGACGGCTGTGACGAGATAACCTACGGATCCATGTGTGTCGACCACAACGGTCAAGGACTCTACAACACCGGTTTCGGTCACGGCGATGCCATGCATCTCATTGCAGATCCCAAGGACGGACAACTCTACATTTGGGACTGTCACGAGAACAAACGCGACGGCTCAGACCTGCGCAACGCCAGAACGGGCGGAGTGGTGTTCCAAATACCCAGTAAAAGCGATGTAGGACGCTGCATGGCTGCCGACATAGACCCCACAAATCCAGGAGTGGAAATGTGGTCATCCGACAGTCACGGCATCAGGACCATGAATGGTGATGTGCTTTCGTCGGCAAAAGATGCCGATAACCCACAACACGACAACACCCTACAGCTAAACGGCAGGAGGCTATCGGTAAACTTCGGTATCTGGTGGGACGGTGACCTGCTGCGTGAACTGCTAGACCGCGAGACTGTCAGCAAATATGACTGGGAGAGCCGGAGCGTCATCGATATCATGAAATTTGAAGGTGCGCAGTTCAACAACGGTACTAAGAGCAATCCCTGCCTGCAGGCCGATATACTGGGTGACTGGCGCGAAGAGGTGCTAGTGCGCACACCTGACAGCAGAGAATTGAGGCTCTACACCACTACCATACCTACCTCCTACCGCATCAACTGCCTCATGGAGGACATTCCCTACCGCCTCAGCGTAGCAGCCGAGAATGTGGCCTACAACCAACCCCCTGAAGCAGGTTACTACATTGGCCCGGACCGTACGGACTACGTCAAAAACTGAGACATCGTCCATCAAACCGAGACGCTATCACTTAACCTAAGGAATTGTCCTTCCAACTGAGACTCTGTCCGACACGCTATCACTTAACCCGAGAAAATGTCCCTCAACCAGAGTCTCTGTCCTTCAAACAGAGACTCTGGTTTCTCATAGTGTACTCCGATACCAGTCGAACAAGCGTTTAACACCCTCCTCTATCTCTACTTTGTGCGTCCAGCCCAAGGAATGCAGTTTAGACACATCGATGAGTTTGCGCATGGTTCCGTCGGGTTTAGAAGCATCGAATTCTATAGTGCCTTCGAAACCTACGGCCTTAGCCACAAGTTCAGATAGTTCGCGGATGGTGAGTTCCTTGCCTGTTCCCACGTTAATGTGACAGTTGCGGATTTCACCCAGTTTGGGAATGGCTCCTCCCCGCCCTGCAGAGTGGTTACGGTCTACAGCACCCGAGGTGGAAGCCCCATAGTGAACACTCGAATACTTCTCAATACCGATAATATCCGAGAAATTCACGTTCAGCAGCACGTGGACAGAGGCATCAGCCATATCCTCGCTCCACAGGAACTCTCGAAGCGGTGTACCCGTTCCCCACAACACCACCTTGTTGTCATAAATCCCATACTTGGCTAATATTTCACGTATGTCGTCACTCTGTGACGACCCATCCACTCCTTCCACAGGTCTCTTATTCAGGTCAACGGCTATCATCTCCCACTTCCCTTCGTGAATCAGCTTCGCAAGATAGATCTTGCGCATCATAGCAGGCATCACATGAGAGTTCTCCAGGTGGAAATTGTCATTAGGACCATAGAGATTAGTTGGCATCACTGCCAGGTAGTTAGTACCATATTGCAAGTTGTAACTCTCACACATCTTCAGACCCGCTATCTTCGCTATGGCATACTCTTCGTTGGTGTATTCCAACGGCGAGGTGAGCAGGCAGTCTTCCTTCATGGGCTGCGGTGCGTTCTTCGGGTAAATGCACGTAGAGCCGAGGAAAAGCAGTTTTTCCACTCCGTGGGCATATGCCTCGGAAATAACGTTGCACTGAATCTTCATATTCATCATGATGAAGTCGGCACGATAGAGACTGTTCGCCATGATGCCCCCCACAAAGGCAGCCGCCAACACCACTGCCTCCGGGCGCTCCTCATCGAAGAACCGTTTCACGGCCACCTGATCGGTCAAGTCCAATTCCTGATGACTGCGCCCAGTCAGATTGGTATATCCCCGCTGCTGCAGGTTATTCCAAATAGCGGAACCCACTAACCCGTGGTGTCCCGCTACATATATTTTGCTTGCCTTGTCTAACATTTGTATAATATGTGTAATCCGTTGTCGTAATCAGTCATCCATGTGAGCTTTGAGGAACAGTTTCCTGACAAACTTCATGTCGTGTTTTACCATAATCTTCACAAGCTCCTCGAACGATGTCTTCTGCGGGTTCCACCCCAGCTTGGCTTTTGCCTTTGCGGGATTACCAAGCAGTTGGTCTACTTCTGCCGGACGGAAGTACTTGGGATCCACCTCGACCAACGACCTGCCTGTAGCCTTGTCAAATCCTTTCTCGTCAACACCGTCGCCGCGCCATTCCAACTCTATGCCCACTTCCTTGAAGGCCAGTGTGCAGAACTCGCGGACAGTATGATACTCACCTGTTGCAATGACAAAGTCATCAGGCTCTGGCTGCTGCAGGATCAGCCACATACACTCTATATAATCTTTTGCATAGCCCCAGTCGCGCAGCGAGTTAAGATTACCCAAGTAAAGCTTATCCTGATAGCCTTGGGCTATACGTGCTGCTGCCAGCGTTATCTTGCGGGTGACGAAAGTCTCGCCGCGACGCTCACTCTCGTGGTTGAAGAGGATGCCGTTGCAGCAGAACATGTTGTACGACTCGCGATAGTTCTTCATAATCCAGAATCCGTAAAGCTTTGCCACAGCATAGGGAGAGCGGGGGTAGAAGGGAGTAGTCTCGCTTTGGGGTACCTCCTGCACCTTTCCGTAAAGTTCCGATGTGGAAGCCTGATAGATGCGACAACTGTCGGCCAGCCCGCAGATACGCACTGCCTCCAGTAACCGCAACACACCGTTGGCATCGGTGTCAGCCGTATACTCGGGCACATCGAACGACACTTTCACGTGACTCTGTGCAGCAAGATTGTAAATCTCATTGGGACGCACCTTCGAGATGACGCGGATGAGCGACGAAGAGTCGGTCATATCAGCCCAATGGAGATTGACTAGGCGTTTTTTCTTCATATCACGCACCCATTCGTCCAAATAGAGGTGTTCGATGCGGGCCGTATTGAAGGATGAGGAACGGCGCATAAGGCCATGAACCTCGTAGCCTTTTTCAATTAAAAACTCAGCCAGGTAGCTTCCGTCCTGACCTGTAATACCTGTAATAAGAGCAACTTTTTCCATAAATCTTTTTATTGGGAAATGAATAACTGAAGGTCATTCATTCTTCTTTCTAATTCTCACCGCTAAACTGTTTGATACGCTGTTCCTCCGACAGTTTACAAATCAGCAGGGTGTCATTGTTCTCCGCCACGATATAGCCGTCAAGACCCTGTACGACGACTTGTTTTTCCTGGGTGGTGTGAACAATGCAGTTGTGGCTTTCGTACATCGTAATACTAGGACCTATAAGCGCATTGCCATAGAGATCCTTGTGGGTCTGCTGATGCAGGGATCCCCATGTGCCGAGGTCGCTCCATCCGAAGTCGGCAGGACAGACGAAAATCTCGTCGGCCTTTTCCATGATGGCGTAGTCCACTGAGATATTCTCGCACTCAGGGAAGCGCTCGTTGATTGCATCCTGTTCCTTGTCTGTTCCATAAACAGGAAGCATTGACTCGAAAATCCGGGCCAGTGATGGTTGATACATACGGAAAGCATTGACGATGGTGTGGACGTTCCATATGAATATACCGGCATTCCAAAAGAAATTGGGTTTCTGAATATATTGTCGGGCCGTCTCCAGGTCGGGTTTCTCGCGGAAGGTGTCCACACGGAATATCTCCTTGTTCCTCAGCGACTGGCGGGCAAGGTTTGCCTGTATGTAACCGTAGCCAGTCTCCGGGCGGTTAGGTTTCATGCCTAAGGTAACGATAGCGTCTGTGTCGATTGTAAACTTCATACAGTCTTTGATGACACGCTGGAACTCCTGTACGTTCATGACCACATGGTCGGAAGGTGTCACCACAATGTTGGCTTTGGGATCCATCGCCTTAATGCGCCACGACACATAGGCTATGCAGGGAGCGGTATTGCGGCGGCAGGGTTCACAGAGAATATGATTGCGAGGCATATCCGGCAGCTGTTCAGCCACTGTATCGGCGTATTTCTGGTTAGTGACGACCCATACATTTTCGGGTTTTATAAGCGAACCAAACCTCTCTACTGTGAGCTGCAGAAGGGTCTTCCCGACACCCAGCACGTCAATGAACTGTTTGGGACACTCTGCGGTACTCATTGGCCAGAAGCGGCTTCCCACGCCGCCCGCCATAATGACTAGGTGATTGCTGATTACTGACATATTCTTTCCTTTCTGGTTTTTCAATTTCACAATCGTTTCACTTCCTCTTTCTCTTCACCACGACCCATGCTACGACTAACAGTACTATAGCCAGGATGGCTCCCACAATGTAGTGGTTGTATCGCTCGATGGTGGCTTCCAGTTCCTCCTCAGGCACAATAGCGTGCAGATACCAGCCCATAGCAGCCAGTATACTGTGCCACGCTCCTGCTCCGATGGTGGTATAGAGCAGGAACTTCCAATAGTTCATGCGCGCCAGTCCAGCGGGCAGGCTGATAAGATGACGGATACCGGGTATGAGGCGGCCCGTAAGGGTGGCCACCACACCATGATCGTCGAAATAGCGCTCCGACTTCTCCACCTTTTCCTGATTCAGCAGGCACATCTTACCCCACTTGCTGTTGGCAAAGCGGTAGACCACCGGGCGGCCTACATAAAGTGCCACGAAATAGTTGATGGAGGCTCCCACGTCGGCACCAATGGTAGCAAACAACACTACCAACAGCACATTCAAGCTGCCGCCGGCAGCATGATAGGCAGCAGGTGCCACCACCAGTTCTGAAGGAACGGGTACCACAGTGCTCTCCAGCAGCATGAGCAGGAAAATGGTCGTATAGTTCAAATTACTGAGTAATGATGATATCATGTTCTTCTTATTCCTATTCTGTTTCTTTTTATTCTTTATCCTTAATTCCTAGTTTCGCAGACATATATGGGTAATAGTCCTCTGGTGCCATACCCGTAGGGAACAAATCCGACAACACTGTACGAGCCTCCTTCTTATTACGCTGCACGGCCTCACGCAGGTAGTACATGAACTCGTCGTAGAATTTCAGGAACCAACAGCACAGAGCCATATAAGAGTAGCCTTCGTTGAAATCCTTGTCCACCATATCAAAGAACCGTTTGAAAAAGAGGTAGGACACATGGACATAATCGTTGTCGTAGAGCGACACGAAGATTCTAAGCATCACCTGCGGCGAGTGACCCGACTCCTTGATGGCTTTCTTGAACATCGTCTCTGCATCCTTATAGCGCCCGTTGCTCAGCAGCACGTGACCCTTGATCACATACATATCAGCATGGTCACAATCCAGCATGTCGGTCTTGTTCAGGTAGTCGAGAGCGGCATCTGCCTCATGCAGCTCGCTCAGGGCGAAAGCCAGTTCCTGATAGATGTCCACCATATAGGGCGAATCAGGCTCTGCACACTGCTCGGCATTCTTCAGCAGTTCTACGGCATACTCATAACGGGTGAGGCTGATGAGACAGGTGGCCTCGTGCAACAGTCCAAACGCATCGTCGGCAACCTTTGCGTTATACCGCTCATAATAGGTGAGAGCCTCTTCAAAGTTGTCCAGCCTATAGAGGGCGTTGGCCTTCGAAAGTATACCTTCTGCATCTTCCGGGTCAATAGCAATAGCATACTCAGAACTGGTGACTGACGCACTGTAGTCCTCTTTCATGAACTGGGTATTGGCCAACGCGTTCCAATAGCGTTTCTGGAAGGGATTACGGTCAATGAGTTCCTTGAATATCCGCTCAGAGTCGTCATATTTCCCCAGCCCGAAAAGGGTACGGGCCATCAGTTCCTGGAATTCCTCCGAAGTGTCGCCTCGTCCGCGCATCATCCAGTTCACAGCGAACAAGGGCAACTCGTAGTCAGTATAGATGGTGGCCACATCCATGAGGAAGTCCCGCTGGTCGTCGGCGTCCAAAGTGTTGTATATTTCCAGGAACCAATTGTCGGCCTCGTCTGTCTTACCCAGCGCTATAAGCAATTCGCCAACAGCATACTTATACTCCACATCGGTCTTGTCCTCTATGCAGTCCAGATAATCCTGTGCTGCCTGGAAATCGCCATTATTAATGGCATCGCGGGCCTTGAACACCAAAGGCAGGGTGGCTGTGGGGGCAATGTCGAGAGCCGACTCAATAGCCTGGAGAGCTGCTTCGTACTGATTGTTCGCTTGGTAGTAGTCGGCTACATCGCACAAGTCGTCAACGTCCATATAGAATCCTAAGCCCGAGGCTTCTGCAGCCTCGTACTTCGCCAGGATTTCTTTGAACTCCTCAGACTTGAAATACTCCTCGTCGAACATCTCTCAAAAACAAACTATCTTAATTCTTCACTCTCCACGTATCCTTCAGTCCTACGGTCTTGTTGAATACGGGTTTCTCGGGTGTTGAGTCCGGGTCAATGTTGAAGTAGCCGATGCGCTGGAACTGCAGGTAGCTCAGTGCGGGCTTCGTGGCAGCGAAAGGCTCCACAAAGCAGTCGCTCATGATGCTCAGCGAATCGGGGTTGATCATCTGCTTCATAGCGGTCACCGCGTCACACTGCTGTTCCTCACGTATGCGAGCCAGTTCATCGCGTGGGTTCTCCACTTTCCACAGCCGGTCATACAGCCTTACTTCTGCCTTCACAGCATTATGGCAACTCACCCAATGCAGGGTCTTACCTTTGATCTTGCGGTCGGCACCAGGCATTCCGCTACGTGTCTCAGGGTCATAAGTACAGTAGATGGTTGTGACGCGACCTTCACTGTCTTTGTCGCAGGGATGCTCTTCGTCACATTTTATGATGTACGCGTTCTTTAATCTTACTTCCTTGCCTGGAGCCAGCCTCATGAACTTCTTCTCGGCCACCTCCATGAAGTCGTCACGTTCAATCCACAGTTCGCGGCTGAATTCCACCTCATGGGTACCGTCAGCCTCACACTCGGGATTATTCACAGCCTTGAGCATCTCCACCTTATCTTCAGGATAGTTGGTTATAACCACCTTCACGGGGTTCAGCACAGCACTCACGCGCTGGGCACGCTGGTTCAGGTCATCGCGTACGACACTCTCCAGCAAAGCCATATCGTTCAGGGCGTCCAGCTTGGTGTAGCCAATCTTGTCGATGAAGTTCACAATGCTTTCAGGACTGTAGCCGCGACGGCGGAAACCGCAAATAGTGGGCATACGGGGGTCATCCCATCCGTTTACCAGTTTCTCGTTGACCAAAGCCAGCAGGTTACGCTTCGACATGAGCGTGTAGTTCAGGTTCAGCTTGTTGAACTCCGTCTGACGCGGGCGGTTGTCCTCTATGTTGTCGGTCTCGCCCTTCCACTCTTTCATCCACGTCACAAACAGGTCGTAGAGAGGACGGTGTTCCACAAACTCCAATGTGCACCACGAGTGGGTCACTCCCTCCAGGTAGTCGCTCTGCCCGTGGGTGAAGTCATACATGGGATAAGCATTCCACTTCGAGCCGGTTTTCACGTGGGGAATATTCAGCACGCGATAGATCAAGGGGTCGCGGAACAACATATTCGGATGGGCCATATCTATCTTGGCACGAAGCACCAGAGTGCCGGGCTCACACTTTCCGCTGTTCATAAATTCAAACAGACGGAGGTTCTCCTCCACAGGACGGTCGCGGAACGGCGAATTGGTGCCGGGACTGGTGGTGGTACCCTTCTGCTGAGCTATCACCTCGGCACTCTGCTCGTCCACATAAGCACGTCCCTGCTGGATGAGCCAAACGGCAAAATCCCACAGTTCCTGGAAATAGTCGGAGGCGTAGTAAACGTTAGCCCACTGGAATCCCAGCCACTTGATGTCGTGCTCAATGCTCTCTATATACTCCGTATCCTCTTTCACGGGATTGGTATCATCGAAACGCAGGTTGCACTCTCCACCGTATTTCTTGGCCAGGCCGAAGTCCAGGGCAATGGCCTTTGCGTGACCAATGTGCAGATAGCCGTTGGGTTCTGGCGGAAAACGCGTCTGCAAACGCCCGCCGTTCTTGCCGGCAGCCAGGTCGTCTATCACTTTCTGCTCAATGAAGCTCGCAGCCTTTTTCTCTTCGTTCAATGCGGTTGTCTTCTCTTCCATAAATATAGCTCTATTAACTTTGTTGTCTTTTACTCTATTTTTGAGTGCAAAGGTACGAAAAGAAATGCGAAAAGAAAAATTCTTTTCAAAAAACTTGCAATTTACATATCTTTTCAGTATCTTTGCCCCAATTAATTCACTGATTGTCTAACTAAATAGAAAAACTATGAAGAAATTAATGTTAATTGCTGCCATGATGGTAGCCTCAGTATGTGCAAACGCACAAATGTTCGTAAAGCCTATGGTCGGTGGAACGTTAGCAACAGTTACTGACAACGACGAAGGCAAGTTCAAGCCAGGCATAGTAGCTGGTGGCGAGTTCGGCTACTTTATTGCCGACAACTTCGCTGTAACTGCAGGCGCACTGGTTTCCATGCAGGGTACAAGTAATAAAGATACTGACTACTATAAAGATGTCTCTTCTACGCTTACTTATTTGAACATACCTCTTTTGGCTAACTATTATATTATTCCAGGTTTAGCTGTTAAAGCTGGTATCCAGCCTGGTTACATGCTTTCTGCGAAGACTAAGGGCAAGGAGTACTTTGATGGAAAATGGGAAAAATACGATCACTCCGGCACCGATGCCTACGAGAAACTCGACATCTCAATCCCCCTCGGCGCATCCTATGAGATTGGCGACTTTGTCATTGACGCTCGCTACAACCTTGGTTTAACCAAAATTATTGATTCTGAACACGCAAAGTCTAAGAACAGCGTCATCATGCTGACCGTAGGTTACAAGATTCCGCTCTAAGTCATTCAACAACAACAGACAGTATTGATCTAAACAATATCAAAACGCATAAGAAAAAGTTATGAAGAAACTGATGTTAATGGCCGCCATGATGGTAGCCGCCATGAGTCTGCAGGCACAGAAGTTGTTCCTCAAACCAATGGCAGGCGGAACGCTGGCAACGCTCACCGACACTGAAGACAGCAAACTGAAGCTGGGCTTCGTTGCAGGTGCCGAGTTAGGGTTCCACATTATCAATCCTTTGGCTATCACAGCCGGCGCCCTTTACTCCGTACAGGGCACTTATCTGGAGGAAATAGACAATCACAAGGACCGCAAGACCACGCTCAATTATCTGAACGTGCCCATTCTGGCGAACTTTTACATCTTACCCGAACTCTGTGTCAAGGCCGGCATACAGCCAGGATTCCTGCTCTCTGCAAAATCTGAAGACAAGCAGCGCCGAGGTGAAGGATGGCTCGAATACAAGACGAAAGGCACCGACGGCTACAATAAGATGGACCTCTCTATACCCATAGGCCTGTCATACGAGGTCACCGACGTTGCCGTGCTGGAGTTCCGTTACAACCTCGGAATCAACAAGATCTTCGACAAGGACCCGTCTCCTGATGCCAAGAACAGCGTGATGATGCTTACCATAGGTTACAAAATCCCCCTGTTCTGATTTCTATGAGCACCTCTGACACATCTACACGAAACGGACGCCTTGATGGCGTCCGTTTCAATACTTCCCCACAAGGGATAGCTATCTACACGCTGACGTCAGGACTTCACGACGAGACAGCCGTCGGAGCTGTGACGCAGGAATTTCTGGGAAGTCTGGGGATAGACTATGAATTCAAGGGCAGCGACTTTTCCGACTACGGCAGCGCCGCGCTCAGTCTCATTTATGTTCGCACAGGAGGCACTGAAGGCATCTTTTGCCGATTGCTCCCTCAGCTACAGAAACAGTCCGAAAGGCCGTTCTACCTGCTGACCTCGGGGAAAAGCAACTCACTGGCCGCCTCAATGGAAATTCTGTCGTACCTCCGTCAGCACAACTTGAAAGGCGAGATTATTCACGGCTCTGCGGAATACATATCCCGCCGCATCTGCCTGCTGGAAAAGACGGAACAGGCTCACAGGAAGCTTCGCGGCATCCGTTTGGGCGTTATCGGGAAACCTTCCGACTGGCTCATTTCCAGTCACGCCGACTACAGTCAGGTGAGCAAGCTATTAGGCATAGAGCTGGTTGATGTACCCATGCAGGAACTGCTCGACACGTTAGCATCCCAAGACGAAAGGATGACGAACCCCACGAACGATACAGAGCCTGCTCCCCCCGCAGACTGTCAGCAGGCTTTGCCAGGTGCGCTCAGCATCTATGAGGCCCTGAAGACCGTCATTACCCGTAACAACCTGCAGGGCTTTACCCTTCGCTGCTTCGACCTGCTGACAACTGTCAGAAACACTGGATGTATGGCACTTGCCAAACTCAACAGCGAGGGCTATGTGGCTGGCTGCGAGGGCGATGTTCCCGCTATGCTCACAATGATGATTGTCCGTTCTCTGTTCGGAATCTCAGGTTTCCAGGCCAACCCATCGTCCATCGACCCCGAGACGGGCGAGATGGTCTTTGCCCACTGCACCATACCTTTGGATATGGTAAACAGCTACGAGCTGGACACCCATTTCGAATCGGGCATTGGCGTAGGCATTCGCGGATACATGCAGGAAGGACCTGTTACCATCTTCAAAGTATCGGGCGACTTGCAACGCCATTTCATTGCCGAAGGCATGCTGATACGCAACCAGCAAAAAGCCGATCTTTGCCGTACACAGCAAGTCATCAGACTGAACGACAAGAGCCTCACCAGCTATTTCCTGACACAACCCATAGGCAATCACCACATCATTCTGCCTGGGCACCATCTGCAGCTGTTAGAACAGATGTTCTGAATGCATTCACACCAGCCCACTACCCTGCCCCACAATAACTAAGAACAGATCAGCATGAAAAAAATCCTATTAATAGCTTTCCTGGTGACCGGAGCCGTAGCCAGAGCGCAAAGTGAGTATGTAGTCAACGTCGATAGCCGACAGCCATCGGGCATCATCAACGAGATGCTCTACGGACAGCTCTTCGAGCACATCTATTTCAGTGCCAACAACGGTGTATGGCAGGAACTCATCCAGGAGCGTTCATTCGAACCCGAACATTATCCGGGCATTCCTCCGCGTGACGGTTATTTCGACGGGTGGTTCATGGACGACGACCTGGTGCTGCACACACCTACCCGCTACGAGCAGCCGCTCAGGATTGACAGTATCAACACCTGTGACTTTGACCTTACGATGGACATCAATTGGCGTGCATACAAGCTGGCGCGACGTGCCTGGAGCGGCGGTCTCATGGACATTCGCTTCGCTGTTCGAAATAAGGCCGACGGCACTCCCTATTTTGTCCGTATCCACGACCCTTATTATGAGAGCCGCACCTTCACGCCGGCACAGACCCAGGCGCAGATCGATGCTGCCAACGAGGCTGCTGCACGCGCAAAGCTACAGCAGCAGAGCACTACAGCCGATTTCTCCATCTGCTTGATGGAAGAACGTGAGATGCCTGGCTTCGGTGGACGGCCAGGACGCCGTATGAATACGCTTTCACCGCTGATATCGGCTCCGGCTAGCAAAGAACAGGTGAACGAGAACCAGCTGTGGCACAAAATGCGCATTGAGAGCCGCAGCAATCGGGTAACGGTCTACTGGGACGGGAAAGAGGTAGTGAGCTATGACGGCCTGGAGAAGGCTGACCGCAATTTCATCACGTTCTGGGTGAATTACACGGAAGCCACTTACCGCAACATCAAACTGACTGCAGCAGACGGTAAGATACTGTTTGAGGGTACTCCCGGCGACGTCAGGATTCCAACTGTGGCGCAGCAGTGGACGGCCTTCGGCGATGGCGGTAAATATCGGCTCATCAAGGACGATGCCGTGAACATGCGCTATTCGCAGGAGATGACGGCTGGAAAGACCGAAGCCGGTATCTTCCAGGGGCCGCAGAACATCATAGATGGTGAAAAGTATGTTGGCTCCATCTACGCAAAAGGAAAGGGAGAACTCATCGTTGGATTGCGCAGCTCGAAAGGCAATATCATTGCCCGCCAGTCGTTGGGCAATGTGAGCAAGGACTGGAAGAAATATGAATTCACGCTTGAACCGCAGACAATTGAAGGTAATCTGCATCTCACCATAGATAGCACCCAGACACCCAAGCAGATCACAAGGATCAGCTGTGACGGCGACTTTGTCATCATGGTGAAAAACGGGACTGTGCAGGTGGATATGGCCACGATGACCACTCAGACAGGTCTCAGTCTCGGCGGTTTCCGTCCCGACATCCTGCAGGCGGTGAAAGAGCTGCATCCCACCTGTCTGCGCTGGCCTGGTGGCGGCTACGTGGCACAATATGACTGGAAATGGGGCATCGGTCCTCAGGAGAACCGTGAGCGCTGGGCACACTGGATGTGGATGGACTACGACCAGAACTGCTTCGGCACCGACGAGTTCATACGCTTCTGCCGTGAGGTCAACTCCGAACCGATCATCGTGGTGAGCGTGAAGTTCGAACGTCCTGCCGAAGAGTACGACAGCATACTTCAGGATGCGCTCCACTGGCTGCGCTACTGCAATGCCCCCGCTACCGACGAATGGGGCGCGAAACGTGCTGCCAACGGGCATCCAGAACCCTACAACGTGAAATACTGGGAGATTGACAACGAGATGTGGGAGATGGGCATTGAACGCTACGAGAAGTGTGTCCGCGACTTCAGTACCGCAATGCGCAAGATTGACCCGTCCATCAAAATCATCGCCTGTGGCGGATTCCGAGAGGACGAGCAGTTCATCAACCGTAGCGGCAGTTATTTCGACTACCTCAGCCTGCACCACTATGAGCAGCAGGGTGGCTATGCCACAGGTCCCGTACGTCTAGCACAGCAGTACGACCGCTATGCGCAGATGATTGCCGACAGTCCCAATCCGAATATCAAGCTGTTCATTTCGGAGTGGAACCTGAACAGCATAGACTGGCGTACGGGCTTGTTTGCCGGCGGATTCCTCAACATGTGCGAAGCCCGCGACGTGGTGGCGATGGGTGCGGCAGCGCTGTTCATACGCCGTACCGATGCGCCCGATTGGAACAATGCTTTCATCAACTTCGACTATAAGGATCTGTTCAAAGCCCCCAACTGTCAAGTGACTGAGCTCTGGTATGACCATTTTTCAAAATACCGTCTCGCTTATAGTGGTGATACGGGCGACCTCAGCGTGAGCACCACGCTATCAGAGAACGGCGCCGACGTGATAGTGAAGGTGGTGAACCCTACAGAAGAAGCTGTTAGGCTGCGCATTAAAGGCGATTGGGCTGGTGTGAAGGACGCTCTGTACGAGTACTACGCCCCTGGCTCGCTCACCGTAGCCAACAGTATGGAGAACAAACAAGCCATAGCCCTCCGGAAAGTTTCCTTAGCCGATGCCTCCGAGCACCTCTCAGCTCCAAAGACCGATGGCTGCGATGTCATCCTCTCTGTTCCTGCCCTCTCTGCCGGCGTGCTGACTATTACGAGGGATTCATCTAAGTGACAGCGGAACAGCGAAAAGCATCCCTTCACGGATTGTTCTGACAGCGGAACAATGAAAAGATCGCTCCACAGGAAAAACCTGCGGAGCGATGCTTTTTATACATTGATTCAAGTTTCGGATTGAAGCCCTCATTCGCTCCTCTAGTAAGTGAACGGCGCTCTCCTAGTAAGTGAACGGCACTCTGCTAGTAAGTGAACGGCGCTCTGCTAGTAAGTGAACGGCGCTCTGCTAGTAAGCGAACGGCGCTCTGCTAGTAAGTGAGCGATACGATCCAAGCAAGAGAAACGTCCGATGAATTTACTTGAAAATCAGCTGTGCAAACTGATAGAGGCTGCGGCGCCAGGTCTGCCACTCGTGGGCAGTCTCGGGCGATACATAGCTGTGGGCGTTGATGCCGATAGCTTTTAGGTCCTCAGCAGCCTTGCCTACGCTGTTCTCACCTTCAGCCATACGTGTCTCCCTGCCGCCGGCACTCATGAAGAGCACCTTGTTGGTCTTCTTGAAATCGGCAGCGTCTTTCAGCTCGTCGGTGTTGAATGTGCCGCCGCTGAACATACCCACATAGGCAAACGTAGTGGGATTGGCCAGCGTGATGCCGTGTGTCTGCATACCGCCCATCGACAGACCTGCCATAGCGCGATGCTCGGTGTCGGCAATGACGCGATAGTTCTTCTCCACCATCGGGATGATGTCCTTCAGCAGTATCTCCTGGAATGCGTTGAAGAAGTTGCCAAAGCCACCGCCACGTCCGAAGCCTCCGGGACGACCTCCCTGACCACCGGGACGCTGGCCACCCTGGCCAAAACCGCCCTGTCCGCCAGCACCCTGCGGACGCTGACCTTGGCCGAAACCTCCTTGTCCGGGAGCACCCTGAGGACGCTGACCACCCTGGCCGAAGCCCTGTCTGCGCATCTGTGCGGGATCAGGATCGCCGGGACGGCGCGTATCGAGTCCGTTGTCCATGAAAATGATGAACGGAACGGCCTTTCCGTCAGCAATCAGGTTGTCCATAATGATGCCTGTCTTTCCCTGAGCGCTCCATCCTGTCTCGTTCTCGCCCATACCGTGCTGCAGGTAGAGAACGGGGAATTTCTTGTTGGGGTTCTTAAAGTACTCGTTGGGCAGGTATATGTATCCGTGACGCATCTTCCCTTGCACCTCAGACCAGTAGTACACCTCGTTAACAGAGCCCTGCGGTACGTTCTTCACGGTGTAGAACTCCTCGTCTTTGGCGGGAATGTCGATACCGCTGCCCCATCGGCTGGCACCATAGTAGTATCTGCTGCCGGGATCGGGCACAGAGGCACCGTCAATGTTGAGCTGATAGTAGTGGAAGCCCTCGTCCTGAGGCTCAGAGGTACCAGTCCATACACCGTTCTCGTCCTTGGTCATCTCGTAGATCTTGCCGGCAATGTCAAGACCAACGAACGTAGCCGTCGGGGCCGTAATCTGTGCCCGTACCATACGCTGTGAATTCACCATCGGGTACTGCTTGTTCTCCTGGTTGGTGGTTGCAGGCTTGAAATCCTCAACAACGTTTTGTGTTACCGAAGGAACTTTGGGGTTCTCTCTGGGCGCACCGAACTGAGCTGACGCCGTCAAGCTTGTGAGCGCCAACATGGAAAGAAACACTTTTTTCATAAGTTATGCATTTGGTTAAAATAATAAATAGTTGAATAATACTTACTGGCATATTTGACGTTCCTTTCCTCCGAAAGTTAAACAGCGGCGAGGAAAGTTAAAGAAGATTAACATTTTCCTCTGTCAACTCCGGGAGACGGTGTGCAGGAAGTATTACAGTCTGTCCAGCGTCATGCCATCGATGTCAGGACACCAGCCTCGCGGATTGGCAATGCGGACGGTGTTGTCGCCTTTCCTGAGGGTGATGTCCACCGTTGTGGTCTGACGTTCGCTCCAGTCGCGTGCAGGCACCTTCAACGTCGTTACGAGCGTCCCGTTGACGTAGACATCCATCTCGCGTTCCTCGCCCGAGAAGCATCCAATGGTCATCTTAAACGTCCCGGCCTTCTTCACGTTCACATGCTGCCACTGCAGGTCGTTTTGCTCGCGGTTGCCCAGGAAGCGTACTATGTAGCCACCCTCGGCACCGTCCCTTCGGTCGTAGTTGGCTGTTACGGCTGCCTCGTTGTTCTTCAGTTCCTGATAGCAGCTGAGCCAGGCCGTCTCAGCCTCATAGCGAGTGCGTTCCAGGCGCTGCTGGCCTTTCACACGGTATATTTTCGTTCCGTGGGCAGGAACGTGCAGGGTGATGGTGTTCTGGTCGTAGAGATAGGGAGCTTGCTGGATGCAGTCATAGTACTGTACTGCACCGCCCAGGTCAAACGATTTCGGGTCCAGCCTGACAGTCTGCTCTTCGTCGCTGGGATTGTAGACGGCGATGGCACGCTCCTTGCCGCCCAGTTTCTTGATGTCCTTCACCATCAGGAAGCACTCGCCCAGCTTGTCGGCAACGTAGGCCTGCAGGTGCAGCTTGTCCTGGTTCAGTGCGATGAGGTCGCTGTTGCAGAGCAGTTTCAGCGACTCGGGCTTGATGTTGGCCATATCGCATCCGATGAGCAGGGGCGAGGCCATGATGCACCACATGCCGAAATGTGTCTGGTCTTCCGTCTGGCTCATAGACCGTCCCACCTCCAGCATGTCCATATCGTTGTAGTGGCCGTCGTGACAGTAGGCCGAGAGATAGAGGTTCTCAGCAAGTATGCCCTTCACCGATCTCCATGCGTCGAAGATGTCGCCTGTGGTGCGCCAGGAGTCAGCCACATCGGCTCCCCATGTTCCCGGGAACGCCCATCGGCACATGTTGTAGACAATGTCCTTTTTCCCGCAGTTCCTGATGGCATTGGATATCTTGGTATACTGCTGCTGCTCATCTAGGCGCATGTGCATGCCGCCGCAGTAGTCCACCTTGATAAAGTCGAAATCCCAGTCGCGGAAGTACAGCTGACAGTCCTGCTCCTCGTGTCCGGCGAATCCCACTCCGAGGCCCCATGCATGCTTTCCTGCCGATCCGCAGGTGTTGTCGCCGGCATCGCTGTAGATACCTGCCTTCAGTCCCAGCGAGTGGATATAGTCCACCAAGGGTCTCATGCCGTTGGGGAAGAGCTTCGTGTTGAGGCGCAGCTGTCCGTCTTCGCCGCGACCGTCCCAGTAGCCGTCGTCGATGTTCACATAGCGGTATCCGGCCTTCTGCAGCCCGGTGTTGTGCATAGCATCGGCCTGCTGTCGGATCAGCTGTTCGTTGATGTTCAGTGCGAAAGTGTTCCATGAACTCCACCCCATGGTGGGCGTACGCTGTGCGCTGGCTGTAGTAGCCAGAACAAGCATAAGGGTTAAGAATTGTTTTTTCATCATTAATTTAGTTATTGCTTTTTAGATGGTTAAAAAAAAGGTCTGATGGTTACGGTATCCTGATTTCAGAGCGCCCGGTACGGGCTGAGGGCTCTGTATTTAGTGCAAAGGTAATACAATTTCACGACATTTCCAAACGTTATGCTGCTTTTTTTTTGCCGATGTGCAGGAGCGAGGGCAACAGAGTCTGCTATCCGTGGTTACCTGCTGCTTACCAACGCATTTGCGCGTCCCGGTCTTTCGTACCGGGACGCGCAAGTTGTGCGGTAGAATGGCGACATCGGGATGCCCTTCATCATCCTCCGTTTAGAAGGCAATCATTGGCCAGAGATGATTACTTTCGCTGCGTTTGTAATACATGTTAAATGCTGCGCTAACATCATCTTTTGGTCTAAACTCCAAGGAGAAGTCCCATGCATATTCTAAATATTCGAAGATGGAATCGAAACGATTAGCCGTCCAACAATTAAATTTGGTAGGCATTCCTGCCAAAAGGAAAGTCTTCCTCATTTTGTTAATGTTTTCTTTAGACATCTCTATTCTAAGCAGTGGCACTTTCCTGAAAGCGATCAAACCGTCTCCTGTACGAAAATTTTCGTAGTCCGCCTCGTATTCTTTTGCAATTGCACCGAAACCCGCCATCATCCATATATACAGTGCTTTTTGAATGAATTCGGTGAATTCATTCAAACAACCTGTCCCCAGTGATCCACTTCAAAAACCTGTCCCCAGTGATCTGTTAGAACGGTCCTAATCCCATGCAACTCGTGGTGGTGAGTGCAGTAAGGAAAGCTGTGAGTGCGGCTACTACCATCTTCACCGCAATCTCGATCAGTCGTTGGTGCTTCATGGCTTCAGTGCATAGTCAATGGTGCATACTTCGGGGATCATGGAGGTTTTTGAATGAATTCAGTGAATTCACTTCAAACAACCTGTCCTCAGTGATCCTCCCGCCGCCCTTGCTTCCCCTCCCTTTTGTGGGAGGGGTCGTAGGGAGGTGGTGTTTCCTTAATCGCCATCGGTGCCTGCATTGGCGGGACCGTCGTCGGGAGGCGTGTTGCCACCGCCGGTGCCGCCCTCAGCGGCTTCCTTGGCAGCGGCGATCTTCTCCTGGGCAGCCTTCGTCCATCCGAGGGTGGAGTCCTTCTTCAGCTCGTCGCGGGTGTACTCGCCGGTAGCCTGGGCCAGGAGCTTCACCGCCTTCACGGCAAAGCCGGTGTACTGGGGGTCCTGCTTGGTGCCCTTGTTGGCAACGCCGATGGCAGCCTTCACGGCGCCGTAGCCGTCGGCACCCTCCTGGTAGAGCTTCGGCATGCCGTTGCCCTCGACGCTGCACTTGAAGATGGCGAGGTTGTCGATCTTCACGGTGTTGCCCATCAGCGTCAGCTCGCGGATGCAGCCCACGGCGTCGCGCAGCACGCCAGCGATGGTGCCGTTGGAGAAGGGGGTGTTGTGCTCGGCCATGTGCTCGGAGAGCTTGTCGATGTTGATGGTCTCCTTGTAATCCACGCGGGGGTACCACTTACCGTAGCCTGCGCTTGCGGTGTTCTTGTTCTGGGTTACGTTTAGTTCAATCATGGTGTTGTGTGTTTAATGGTTGGTTTTGATTGGTTAATTTGGTTTTTGTGTTGGTCACTTCGGAAGCTCCGGATCTCCCTCATTGACGATACAAAATTACAATTTTTTTTTTGTTCCACCAAATTTTTAGCCCTTGGGGCTAAATTATCTCAAAAAAGGTACGATTTTTGATAAGTGGCACTTAATAACCGATAAATGGCGCTTAATAACAGATAAGTGACGTTTAATGATTACCAGGAACAGGGAGTGTAGCGACAGCGGTGGCGCGTGGGGGATACATTATCACCTTCACCCCCTCTCTCTATGTAATCCGCACGGCGATAGTGCTGAAGACGCAACTCAAGACCACATTGCGACAAACGACAATTGCGACATTTGCTTTTTTATTTTGCGACAACACAACACTATGATTTATTTATTATATTATATATATTATAATATATATAATATAATAAATATAATATTCATTTACAATTATTATTGTTTCTATCCTGTCTTACCTAGTTATGAAGTTCATTTTATCAAATATGTCATTTTGAAATGTCCATTTGTCGCAATTGTCGCATGTCGCAATTGTCGCAAAGCTGATTTTTGGGGATAGTTCTCTCTTGGCAGTCCACCCTAGATGCCCTCAACTGTAAGGCAGGGAGATTATCTGATCACAATAACAAAAAGGAGAGCTTATGTATAAAGAACCCCTTAGTTTATCGTGCTGCTGATTGCATCGATTGCATCGGCTATCCTGACTGTCCCCCCCCGGCACCACCTCGTGCATGGGTCACGGACCCCTCGTGTTGTAGAGAGCCGGAACCACCGACAAGAGGACTGGCAGATGATGCGCACACTGCCAGTCCTCGGTTGGAGTAAGTGAACACCCTCGTAATACGCAACCCTTGTACAGCCCTGTAAAGAACGCCGCTGGAGAGAGTTAACGCCCCGAAGGGACATAAGCCGCCAGCCCAGGGCACGCCCTGGGGGGATAAGAGTAAGCAGTCATCACGCCCCGTAACGGCAATAGAATCAACCCCAACTAAGAGCACTTGCATTTTTTTTATTCCCGCAATCTTTGTCGTCGGCAGGGACGATAAGGGGGGTATGACAACCACCTAGTGGTTTTAACTTGCGAAATTTTGGTGGTACAAAGTTACATATTTACACCACCCAAAACGGCAAAGTAAAGGCAGCTACCTGGAGGGGGAGAATCCTCAATGGTAGCTGCCGCAATGTGTGTAGTTATGATTGAAGTTTTGCGATAATCGGAGGTGTGTAGCAATGACTGAAAATTGCAATAACCGGGGTGCATTAGCAGAGGTAAAATCACTTCTTGGCAGGCACGAAAGTGTCCCAGGTCTGGTCATCATAGAACACTCTGATTTCGATGACGCGACGTGGTGGTTTGTCAATAATTTTCAGTTCTTCATGAACGATTTCCGGGCGTGTACTTTTTACACCATTAGAATAATGTGTCGCTGAAGGTCTCGATGGAGCAGGGGTCGAGAAGGGTGCAAAATCTAGAATGGGTTCAGATGTCATTTCGGCTGTCTGTGTAACAGCCTTCTGAACGTCGTTTCCGGCTGTAGCTGAGGGCTGATCGGCATCGAGATACATAGGCTCCGTGCCGAACATGAGCCAGTCGGTACTGATGTTGGGAATTTTCTTCTTGATGGCTCCAACGATATTCATGGTAGGGTTGGTGCGTCCATTGAAGATGCTGCTCAAGGTGGCTGGCGACATCCCGATGTACTGAGCGAACACTTGCTGGGTCATGTGTTGTGACTCCATAATCTGTCTGATTCTGTCTTTCATATCTTATATTAAACTGTTGCTAACAGGAAAAAAGGGGCTAAAAAGCCATTTCCCTTTGACTTTACAAAGGTAAATAAAAAAAATGAAATACGCAACAAATCTGAAGAAAATTTTTCTTTGTTGATTATAGATTTTAATTGATGAATTTGTAAATTGCAAAATGTAAATGTCCAGATCCAGCATTTAGAATTTACAATTCAATATTTTGATTTCAAAACTAATATGAAGCTTTTCTAGAGGTATCTGAATAAAAAACATGGGTTTAAATACGCTATTATAAAGAGAATAAAGGGAAAATTAGCAAATATGCAGGTTTTAGATGCTAAATAACGGTATTACATCATGTAAAATTATTCAAATTTAATATAATTTATTGGGTTTCAATAATTTAAAAGGTAATCAATAAAGCTGTATATTTATGTGTTTAAAGATGTAAATATCTAAATTTGGGTTTTAATTTTAGTCATTCAAATCCCTAAATCTTTCCATCTTTCTTTCCAATTTTACATTTCAAAACTTCATATTTCCAAAGGATGTTCAAGTTTTGTTTTAAAAATTTACGAAACCTAAATCTTAAATTATGCTAACTCTGAATTCTGGTTGAGTGAAAAACGGGAAATATTCCATTTCTCACGAATTCTGAACAGACGGACGGAAAACTTGAAATACGCGAGTTTTGGAGGGTCAGAATTTGGGCAAAACCCTTTTGTTTATAGGCATTCCGGCACAAAAAAAGCGTTCCTCAGGAACGCCGATTTGATGAATTCTAGAGTTGGGAAAAGCGCTTTTTCAGTGTAAAATGTAAAAAATAAGCTCTTTCATCAGCTCCCCTGAAGGGGTGTTGGGGTTGTCCAGACCCTTACTTTTGGCATCTATCTCGCGCATCTTGTCTATGATCTGCATCACTTTCATGGCAGAGTAGTTTCTCATGCCTACCATATAGTCTTTGGCCAGCCACGGACTTTTCATTTCCAGCCACTGGGCTACCGCCTCCTGGCTTTGCCTATTTGGCGAATAAAATGCGATCATCAGGTTTTGGAAGTAATTGAAGAGCAACGGGAGAAATGAGTAGATGCTACCAGCCTTCGGATTATTGTCAAAATATTTCACAATCTGATTTGCCTTGAAAACATCTCGTCTGACAATGGCATCGCGCAGTTCGAATCCGTTGAAATCCTTGCTCACCCCAATCTGTTCTTCCACCACTTCGGGGGTCACCTTCAGGTTGTCCTTAGGCAGCGAGATGATCATCTTCTCGAGCTCGCCGGAGAGGCGGCTCAGGTCTGCTCCGATGGACTCGGCAATGAGCTGTGTCGACTTGTCATCAATACTCACGTTACGCTGCTGCAGATAGTTCTCGATGAACGACGGCAACTGGGCGTCTTTCAGTTTCTTGCTCTCAAAGAGCACACCCGCCTCACGGATGGCCTTCACATATTTCTGCTTGCGGCCGTCCACCGTCCCGTTCTTGTGGCACATCACCAGCACGGTGGAAGCCATAGGGTTCTGGAAATACTTCTCCAGTGCATCGGTCTGCTTGATGTTCTGTGCCTCTTTCACAATCAACACCTGCCGCTCGGCCATCATGGGATAGCGTCGCGCAGCATCCACCACCTGAGAGGCATTCACGTCGGAACCGAACATCACCGTCTGGTTGAAGTCGCGCTCCTCGGGCTGCAGAGCGTGCTCGGCTATATAGTCCGTGATTTTGTCGATATAATACGGCTCGTCACCCATGAGGTAGTACAGAGGCAGGTACTTTCCTGCCTGCAAATCGCGCATTATACCCTCGTAAGTAGCATTTTTTGCCTCTGCCATTTCGTTTTCTCGATTTTATTTCGTATTTTTGCCGCAAAGTTAGTGCAAATCGAGTGAAATACCAAAGGAAAACTCGTTTTTCTTTGTATTTCCGAGATGCAGCCTAACTTGGAGTGTGCCATAAAATTAATGCAAATCGAGTGAAATACCAAATAAAAACAGCAGAAAAGGACGGGAAGCGTACCATTTTCGACATCCTGCGTCAGAAATACGTGGCTCTGACCCCCGAGGAATGGGTCCGTCAGAACTTCGTCCACTTCATGATTACGCAGAAGGGCTACCCCAAGGGGCTGCTCGCCAACGAGGTGGAGCTGAAAGTAGGCAGCAAGCGGCTGCGCTGCGATACCTTATTATATACACGCGAGCTGCGTCCCCAGATGATTGTGGAATACAAGGCTCCCACCGTCCAGTTGCAGCAGAAGACATTCGACCAGATTTCCGTCTACAACCTGCTGCTCCATGTCGACTACCTGGTTGTGAGCAACGGCGTGCAGCATTATTGCTGCAAGATGGACTATGAACGCCAGTGCTACACGTTCCTGAAGGACTTTCCCAGCTACGACAGTCTCTGACGCGGCAGCACGGCTTTCACCGCTGCAGCTGCTTCTGACGCTGGTTTTCACCCACATATTGCATAAATTTCCAGTGCACAGCAGAAAATTATACTTTCTCTGTGCTCGCTTCATCGATTTTTTCGTACCTTTGTAGGCAAAAACTAATTGAATGACATGAAGAAATATGTTTTAGACTTGCAAGTGAAGTCGGTAAAGCGGATTCACGAGCGTTATGTGCTGCTGAAGCTCACCAATGAGCATCCGTTGCCACAGACGCTGCCAGGCCAGTTTGTGGAGGTGCGTGTGGACGGAAGTCCCGCCACGTTCCTGCGTCGCCCTATATCCGTCCATTTCGTTGACAGAGCCCGCAACGAGCTGTGGCTCCTGGTGGCCGTCGTAGGCGACGGAACGCGACGTCTGGCACAGCTGCAGGAAGGTGAGATTCTGAACTGCATGCTGCCCTTGGGCAACGGTTTTTATCTCCCCCAGCAGCAGGCTGGCGAGCAAGATTCCGTCGCAGCAGCGGGGAAATACCTGCTTGTCGGCGGCGGTGTGGGTGTGGCACCGTTGCTCTATCAAGGCGCTGTGCTGAAAGAGGCCTGTGGTGCCAACGTGACGTTCCTGTTAGGTGCCCGCACGGCGAAGGACCTGCTGATGATGGATGAATTTCATAAGTACGGGCGCGTGTGCGTAACCACAGAAGACGGCTCTTTGGGCGAGAAGGGCTTTGTGACCAACCACTCGTTGCTGCGCGAGGAGCGTTTCGACATGATACAGTGCTGCGGTCCCACGCCGATGATGCGGGCTGTTGTGGCCTATGCCACACAGACGGAGCAGCAGTGCCAGGTGTCGCTGGAGAACATGATGGCCTGCGGCCTGGGTGCCTGCCTGTGCTGTGTCGAGAAGATCAGGCAACGCGAGGACGACGGCACAGTGGCTTTGAGAAATGTGTGTGTGTGCAAGGATGGACCCGTTTTTGACAAGGAGGACTTAACATGGCTGATTTAAGTGTAAAGATAGGGAAACTGGCGTTGAAGAACCCCGTGATGACCGCCTCGGGTACGTTCGGTTACGGTCTGGAATTCCAGGACTTCATGCCGCTTGACGGCATTGGCGGCATCATTGTGAAGGGCACCACGCTGAAGCCTCGAGAGGGTAATGACTATCCCCGGATGGCGGAGACGGCGCAGGGTATGCTCAACTGTGTGGGGCTGCAGAACAAGGGCGTGGACTACTTCTGCCAACATATTTATCCGCAGATCAAGGATATTGATACGAACATGATAGTCAACGTCAGCGGCTCGTCGCCTGAGGACTATGCCGAATGTGCTGCCCGCATCGATGCACTGGAAGAAATACCCGCCATAGAGCTGAACATCTCATGTCCCAACGTCAAGGACGGAGGTATGGCCTTCGGTGTGACGTGTGCCGGTGCTGCCAGCGTGGTCAAGGCCGTACGACAGGCCTACCACAAGACGCTGATTGTGAAGCTGTCGCCCAACGTTACCGACATAGCCGCCATAGCACGCTGCATGGAGGATGAGGGCGCCGACGCCGTGTCGCTCATCAACACCCTCATGGGTATGGCCATCGACATTGAACGACGCCGCCCTGTGCTGAGCATCAAGACTGGCGGACTGTCGGGTCCTGCCGTGAAGCCCGTAGCACTGAGAATGGTTTGGCAGGTAGCAAAGGCGGTGAGCATTCCCGTCGTTGGCCTGGGTGGTATCTCTTCGGCGAAGGATGCCATAGAGTTCCTGATGGCTGGTGCCACTGCCATTGAGATTGGCACAGCCAACTTCCTTGATCCCGCCGTGAGCATCAAGGTGCGCGACGGCATCAACGCGTGGCTCGACAGTCACGGCTGCAAGTCTGTCTATGAAATCATCGGAGCATTGGAGGAATAATCATGAAAAGAAGAATCCTGTCTTTACTGTCTGTCACCTGTCTGTTATCAGTTTTCACTGCCTCTGCCCAGCAGCTGGCCTTTCCGGGTGCACAAGGCTGGGGGCGCTTTGCCACTGGTGGACGCACGGGAACGGTCTATCACGTCACCAACCTCAACGACACGGGCGCAGGCTCCCTGCGCAACGCCGTGAGCCAGCCTAACCGCATTGTGGTATTCGACGTGGCTGGAGTCATCCACATCAATAGCCGCATCGTGTTCTCTAAGAACCTCTATGTGGCAGGTCAGACGGCACCTGGAGAGGGAATTACCGTCTATGGCGACGGCGTCAGCTTCTCGGGCGCCGAGAACATCATCGTCCGCTACATGCGATTCCGCATGGGGCACAACGGCTCCAGCGGCAAGGACTGTGCAGGTATTGCCAACGGACAGAACATGATTTTCGACCACTGCTCGTTTGCATGGGGACTCGACGAGACTTTCTCCATCAACCCTGACGGCAAGGGAGCATCGCCCGAACATATCACCCTGCAGAACAGTATTGTGGGACAAGGACTGATGACACACTCAGCAGGAGGACTGATGCAGACCAACTACGTGTCGCTCATCGGCAACTTCCTCTGCGACAACAACACGCGTAACTTCAAGGTGAAAGGCATCAACCAGTATGCCAACAACATGGTCTACAACTGGAGTAACGGTGCCTATATCATGGGCGGCGACTCCGAGGGAAAGTCCTACGTGAACATACAGTCGAACCTCTTCATCAACGGTCCTGCAAAGGGAGGCGCCGCCTTCACAGGCGGCAATGCCGACTTCCACTGCTACGGTGTGGACAACTGGCAGGACAACGACATGAACGGTGTGTTCAACCCCTTCGAGATTACAGACTACAACGCTGCCACCCGCGAATCGAAACCCTACGACTATCCCGCATTGCAGCTGAACCCCGGACGCACGCTCCTGGAGACGAACCTTCCCACAGTAGGAGCCTCGCTGCCCTATCGCGACCCTGTGGACTGCTATATGGTGGACGAAGTGATGAGCTATGGCAAGAAGGGAGCGCTCATCTCCAACGAGGAGACACTGGCCTACGGCGCCCCTACCACGTGGAATGTCTTTCCCGGCGTGAAACGTACGGACACTGACGGTGACGGTATGCCTGACGAATGGGAAAAGGCCAACGGCACCGACCCTGCCAAGGACGATGCCATGAAACTGGCAGCTAACGGCTACGCCAACATCGAGAACTACATCAACGGCATCACCTCCGAAGACCGCGATTTCTTCCTCCGCACCCCTGTGGCTTTGGAACTGACCACAGCCACCACCACCACGCTGAAGATTTCGTGGCGTGACTATACCTACGAGGAAGAAGGCTTTGCCATCGAGGTGAAGCAAGGTGACAACTATGTGGAGACAGGACGTACTGCCGCCAATGTCACCAGCTATACCATTACTGGGCTCGAGCCTGGCATTAAATATAATGTACGCGTGAAAGCCTTCGCCGCCGACAAGGAGTCTGACTATGCGGGGCCTTTGGAGATGTCTACCCGCCCGTTGGAGGTTGGTATCATCGATACCGACTCCTATCTACCCGACTATACGTGGACTGTAGGCGACTTCAGCAAGACCAGTGCCGACGGCAGGAACGTACTGCTGGCTCCTGCTGAAGAAGCTACACTAACAATCAATGAAAGCATAGAACCAGCAGCCGTAGTCTACAAGGAACCCGTACTGCTTACCGTCAGCGGCACCGGTGCCATCGGAGGTGCAGCTTCTGTCAACAAGGCAGGCGAGGGCACCCTCTGTCTGCAGACCACCAACACCTATACAGGAGCCACCGTTGTACACGACGGCGTGCTGGAGTTCTCAACCCTGAAGAACGGTGGCGAGCCCAGCAGTATCGGTGCCAGCGTGGAATTTGCACAGAACTGGATTCTCGACGGCGGCACGTGCCGGTACACAGGTGCCACAACCACCACCAACCGCTCTGCCAAACTCTCAGCCTCCTCCGTACTCGACATCACGAAGGCCACCGTCACTATGAACGGTACCGTAGAAGGTTCTGATGCTGCCTGCAGCCTCACCCTCAACGGCAGCGGACAGCTCACCATAGGCACCAGCAAGTTCTTCGGCTACAAAGGGGCCACCGTGCTCAAAGGGGGAAAGCTCTACCTCAGCACCACAGACATCTCAAAGGCAGGCATCGGCTCCTCGTCAAAGCTTGTCATGAGCGGCGGACACCTGCAGACCAAGGGCGAATCCAGCGGCTACGAGACCTACGCCTTCCCCATTGAAGTGGTGGAGGGTACTACATCGCAGCTGTCGCCTAACCGCAACTGCTATATCAACAGCAAGGTGACCGGTGCAGGCACCCTGCAGCTCAACATCCCCTATCTGCGCGAATACGTGCAAGGCGACTGGAGCGGCTTCACGGGAAGGCTCATTGCCAACGGCGTCTCTTCCGACAAGCGCGGCTCGCTGCTGCTGCTCGACAAGCAGCCCAAGCTCGACAAAGCCGTCATTGAACTCAAGGGCAATGCCAACTTGTGCTACTGGAGCACCAACGGTACCCAGACCATCGGAGGTATCTCAGGCTCTTCCGGCACCTACATCAACGGCTCCAGCAAACAGACCGACGGTTTTACATGCAAGTGGACAGTAGGTTCTGCCAATACCGACGAGACTTTCCGGGGGAGCATCAACAACTGGTCGTGCAGCGGCAGCGGACACGCGGGCACCGTCAGCATCACCAAGACGGGAACAGGCCTCTGGCGTCTTACTGGCACCAACGACTATAAAGGAACCACCACCGTCAACGACGGACTCCTCATCGTCAACGGCAAGCACACGGGAACGGGTGCCGTCACCGTCAATGCCGGAGCAGCACTGGGCGGCAAGGGTACCATAGCCGGTGCCGTAACCATCAAGAGCGGCGCAATGCTCTGGGTAGGTGACACTCTCGCTACCGACAAAGGACTCACCTTCAGCGGTGGGCTGAAACTGGAGGAGGGGGCCATCCTGCGGCTCAACGATGCCATGATGGGCACCACCTTTGCCGACAATACTGCCATACAGGTGTTCAACGGAAAGGTCAGCGGTCAGGGCTTTTCGCAGATAGAGCCTGCACAGCCGTCATCCACCCAGGCATGGGACACCAGCGAACTGCTGTCAAAGGGGGTGCTCTATGTCCGTCCCTACGACCCTGTCGGCGTGAAGGCCACAGATGCTGACATAAAGCCTGCCGGGAATGCCCAGCAGACAACCTACAGCCTGAGCGGGCGACAGTATAACGGCCACACCAAGGGGCTTTACATTAGGAACGGGAAAAAACATATTCATTAAAACAGCCGATAGCTTTTGGCAGTTTACATTATTTTTCGTACCTTTGCCCCGAATTATTGAAAAGATGCATACAAGAGAAGAACAAATGAAAGCCTTCGGGCGAATGCTCGACGTGCTCGATCAGCTCCGCGAGAAATGTCCGTGGGACAAGAAGCAGACCAACGATTCGTTGCGCCCCAATACCATTGAGGAGACCTACGAACTGTGCGACGCCCTGGTGAAGGACGACGTGCATGAAATCTGCAAGGAGCTGGGCGACGTGCTGCTGCACGTGTGCTTCTATGCCAAAATAGGACAGGAGAAAAATCAGTTCGACATTTCCGACGTGTGCAACAAACTGACCGACAAACTGATATTCCGTCACCCTCACATCTACCATCCCTCGCAGGTAGGAGCGCCAGAGCCCAAACCCCTGCCCTACGGTGAAGAGCAGACGGAGCAGCGCGAGTTTGCTGATGCGAAGACACAGGAACAGGTGCTGGAGAACTGGGAGCAGATCAAGCTGCGCGAGAAAGACGGCAACAAAACGGTGCTGTCGGGCGTGCCCGCTGCCCTACCCTCGCTCATCAAGGCCTACCGCATTCAGGACAAGGCCCGTAATGTGGGTTTCGATTGGGAAGACCGGCGCGACGTGTGGAAAAAGGTACGCGAGGAAATGGATGAACTGGAGGCTGAGCTGGAACGCGGTGACCAGCAGCGCTCTACCCAGGAGCTGGGAGACCTGCTTTTCGCTGTGGTCAATGCAGCACGGCTCTACAAGCTGAATCCCGACAACGCTTTGGAAATGACCAACCAGAAGTTCATCAGACGTTTCAACTACATCGAGGAACACAGCATCCGTGCCGGACGCCCTCTGAAGGACATGACCCTCGAAGAGATGGACGCACTGTGGAACGAAGCTAAAGAATTGGAAAAAACTTAAACTGAAGATAATGATGAAAAGACTGGAAATTATCGGAATGGTAGCCGCAGTAGCACTGACCATTACCAGTTGCGGCGGCAAGCAGCAACAGCAGCAGAACTATGAGCAGGACACTACCTACGTGTCGAACATCAATCGTGACAGCACTGTCTACGGCATCTGTGGCGATGGATCAGCTATGAACTCCCTTGAACTGCTGACCGACATGGGCGACACACTGATGCTCAGTTTGGCCGAAGCTAAGAACAACAAACAGGTGTTCGGCGGATATGCAGTGGGCGATCGGATGGCTGTGATGCTGAAGAACAACCACGCTGCCAAACTCGTCATCAACCTGTCAACACTGCTGGGCAACTGGGTTATGCCCAACCCCATCGACGGCTCGTCGGAAATGGGTATCGCCATCAAGGAAGGCGGCATAGCCGAAAGCATCGAGCAAAGCAGCGTCATTTACAAGACCTGGCGCATCTTCAACGGCAAACTGGAGATTTTCTCACAGCGTGACGGTGGCGGCGACGAAGAGGAAATATACCTCTACGACATCACCAAACTGACAGCCGACTCGCTCACCTACGTACTGCCCAACGCCAACAGTGACGGCAAGCGTGACTTCCTGGACGGTGAAGAGGTGTTTGAATACAGCCGACAGCAGGAACGCAAAATCAACAATAACATCAAGCTGGAGGAGTCGTCGTTCGATGACTTCAAGATCTAAGTGGAGCCGTTCAGAGTACACATTCTTGGATGCGGCAGCGCACTGCCCACACTACGCCACTATGCCTCCGCCCAACTGGTGGAGGTAAGGGGCAAGCTGTTTATGGTGGACTGCGGCGAAGGTACCCAGATGCAGCTACGACGCTGCCACGTACACTTCAACAAGGTGGGGCATGTGTTCATTTCCCACCTTCACGGCGACCACTGCTTCGGACTCATCGGCATGATATCCACCTTCGGACTCCTGGGACGTACTGCCACCCTACACGTACATGCAGACCCGGCACTCGAGCCCTTGCTCCTGCAGCAGCAGAACGCCTTCTGCCGCGACCTGGACTATGAAGTGGTGTTCCATCCACTGGACGCCACACAGCAGCAGGTGGTATTCGAAGACCGTTCGCTGACAGTGGAGACCATACCCCTGAGCCACAGGCTGCCCACATGCGGGTTCCTCTTCCGCGAAAAACCTGGTTTGCCCCACATCAGGCGCGAGATGATCGACTTCTACCAGATTCCCACCTCACAGATACAGAACATCAAGAACGGAGCAGACTGGACCACAGAAGACGGAACAGTGGTAGAAAACAGCCGTCTGGTGACAGCAGCCGAGCCGCCACGCAGCTATGCCTACTGCAGCGACACCCGATACCTGCCACAACTATACAAGCAGCTCAGCGGAGTAACCACTCTCTATCATGAGAGCACCTATGGGGAAGACAATCTCCAGAAGGCCGAGAAATACTATCACTCCACTGCCCGTCAGGCTGCTCTCGTGGCACGTGACGCAGGTGTACGCCAGCTCATCCTGGGGCACTATTCCTCACGCTACAATGACGAGAATATACTCCTGGACGAAGCCAAAGAAGTGTTCCCCAACACCGTTTTGGCCAACGAACTGAGCGTGTTTGACGTGTGAAAATACCCCAAAAATGCAATTTCTTCGGAAAAAGTTTGGTAGTTTCAAGAGAAATTAGTAAATTTGCCACGAATTATATAGTTCCAATAGCTTATGCAGAAAAGACTACTCATATTTGCACTGACCCTCCCGCTGATGACAATGGCCCCTGTCGTGGCATTTGCCTCCAGTCTGGAAGCACCGGCCGCAGAGCAGGGGGAGGAGCAGATTACCATCCAGATAGATCAGCAGACGGTCAGCATTACCGGCGCCCAGGGACAAACCTTAGAGGTTGTGTCGCTCACAGGCAAGGTCGTCAAGACCATTGCCATCGACAGCCCCGCACAGCGCATAGAACTTAATATTCCGAAAGGTTGCTACATACTGAAAGTAGGAAAGGTGGTCAGAAAGGTTTCCATCCGTTAGCATCAGCAGCAGCGATTGTCCTTTTGCTTTTGCTCGGTTCATGCGATGAGAAATCAGCCAATCCGAACAAAAACCTTTCTATAGATGCCTTCGCCAAGTGGAAGGCTGATGAATATGCTCTGAATTCTCAGTTGATAGACGAGAGTTTAGAGCATCTTTGTAAACAGGACAAAGACTCTGCTACTGCCGACTTCCGTACACGCGACTACTACAGACACGGCGGTGCTAAGGTGTGGGTGAACCGTCAGGGAGCCAGCCATTGGGCCGATACCCTGCTCAGCGTACTCAATGCCACCGTGCCCGATATGGGATTCACGCCACGCTCCTTCAGGATGGAGCAGATAGACGCAGACCTGCGCCGACTGCAAAACCTGGATTTCGATACAGACAACAGTATCAGTCAGGTGGCAGCACGGCTGGAGTACAACCTGACAAAAGCCTACCTGCGCTACGCCTTAGGACAACGCTACGGATTCGTCAACCCCACCTACCTCTTCAATCATCTGGAGCCCAGCCGCACCGACACCCTGGGTAACGTGCTCGACTACCAGCGGCTCTTCGACGTTGATATGGATCATGCAGCAAGAGACACCTACCAGCAACTGCTGTGGAAGGTGAGAAAAGACAGCCTGGGAGCTTTCCTGCGCGAGATACAGCCCCGCGACACACTCTACCAGCGTCTGAAGAGCATGCTGCCCACAGCCGATGCCACCAGCCGCAACAGGCTGCTCTGCAACATGGAGCGCAGACGCTGGCGGCAGCAAAAGCCCGGATCCAAGGAGAAATACGTGATAGTCAACGTGGCTGCATTCCACCTGTGGGGCGTCAGTCCTGACACCGTCATCGACATGCGTGTGGGCTGCGGAGCCTTGAAGACCAAGACACCACTGCTCAACAGCTATTTCACCCACATGAACGTCAACCCAGACTGGGTGATACCCATGAGCATTATACAGAACGACATAGCCCGACACGCCGGAGACCCATCCTACTTCAGCCGGCACGGCTACTACATATCCGACAAAAAGTCGGGAAACCGACTGTCAGCTGCTGAAGTCACCCGCGACCAACTGCTCTCTGGAGCCTACAGGGTGGCACAGCAGGGAGGCCCCGGAAACTCGCTGGGACGCATCATCTTCCGTTTCCCAAACAATTTCTCGGTGTTCCTCCACGACACGTCCACACGTGCATTCTTCGGACACGACAACCGAGGAGTAAGTCATGGATGCGTACGCGTACAGCACCCCTTCGAACTGGCTAAGTTCCTGACGAACAATCCTGACGAGTGGCAGATGGACAAGCTGCGCATCTCAATGGGGCTGCCCCCCGAGACAGATCGTGGAAAAGAATACATGGAACGCGAAGACCGTCCCAGCCATCCACGCCTCATCGACTGGATAGGCATCAAGCCTCGCGTACCTATTTATATTACTTATTATACAGTCTACCCCGACCCTGCCAACGGACACCTGCAGACCTACCCCGACGTATATGGTTACGACAAGGCACTGGAACGGGCACTGAAGACATATATGCAATAAAGACAAGGCAATGATTACCGACGACAAGCTGCTCATAGAACAACTGATGAATCCGAAGACCCAGCGCAGGGCCTTCGAACAGGTGGTACGCCTTTACAGTGAACAGCTCTATTGGCAGGTACGCCGCATCGTACTCGCCCATGAGGATGCCAACGACGTGCTCCAGAACTCACTCATCAAAGCCTGGCAGGCACTCGACACGTTCAAGGGCGACTCCAAGCTCATCACTTGGCTATCACGCATAGCCATCAACGAGAGCCTCGACTTCCTGCGCCGGCAGAAGAACGCACTCAGCACCGACGATGTAGACACCGGCATAGCCAACCAGCTCATGGCCGACGAATACTTCGACGGAGACGAGACCGAGGCCATGCTTCACGAAGCCATCTCACGGCTGCCCGACGTACAGCGCACAGTATTCGAGTTGCGATACTTCGAAGACATGAAATACAGCGACATCAGCCAGCTGCTCGGCACCAGCGAAGGAGCACTCAAAGCCTCCTACCACATAGCAGTGAAAAAGATTACTGAATTTTTTAAGGCACGCGATTAAACCTTTTGAAACGAATAACGTCCATATAGTATGACAAACGAAGAATATCTCAATCAACGGTTAGGCAGTCCCCGCAACGCCTTTAAGGTACCCGACGGATACTTCGACAACTTCACGCAGGATCTCATGGCGAAGTTGCCAGAGCAAAGCACTGCCATCAGGCTTCAACGAAAGCCAGTAGTAAGAATGTGGATGTACGCTGCCGCCTCGGCAGTCATCGCCGTGTTCACAGTATCTGCCTACTTCCTCTTCCAGGAGCAGGAAGCGCCGCAGCCGCAGCAGTTCTCGGAAGCAACCCCTGCAGCTGTCTACTCTGATAGTTACATTGATGAGGCAATGAACTACGCCATGATGGACAATCATGACATCTATGCAGCGTTATACAGTGAATAAAACAGAAAGAAAAAGAATAATACCACTATGAGACGCGTAGTTCTATTGACCATCCTCTTCACACAGCTGAGCTTTGTTTCGGTTCAGGCACAGAAGAGAAACTGGCCGCAGCAGCCACAACAGGCACAACAGTTCTCACCCGAACAGTTTGAGAAAGAACTGCAGCAGTTCATCACCAAGGAAGCTGGTCTTACACCACAGGAAGCAGCCAAGTTCTTCCCCGTCTACCATGAGATGCAGAAGAAACAACGCGCACTCTTCGGACGACAGCAGCAATTAGGGCGACAGAAGCCTTCCGATGAAAAAGGCTGCGAAAAAGCCATCCGGCAACGCGACGAGATAGAGCTCGAGCTGAAACGCATACAGCAGACCTATCACAACCGCCTGCTCAGCATTGTACCCGCCTCCAAGCTCTATGATGCCATCAAGGCCGAAGACCGGTTCCACCGGCAGAAACTGAGGAATTGGGGCGAAGGAATGAGACGCTTCCAGGGACCTGGTATGGGCTTCGGAAACCCAGGCAACTGGAATCACGGTAACAGACCACACTCCAATAGGAAACAATAGCTCTGCCAACACTGACATATGGGCAGATAGCAGACAAAGCCCCGCAGGTCAATGACTTGCGGGGCTATTTTAGCTGTTTTCATCAGGCTATCCCCCCCTTCTTAGTTGTCCCCAATGGTCATTCCCACCAAAAGAACCAAACCGTGGACTTTCTCAATACATCGGCCAATGCATTGATCGTCCCGAGATTTTGGTCAACAATATCTGGGCAGAAAGCATAATGCTCTTTGGCCAAAGAAAGGCTTTCCTCATCACTGACGGGCTTGGGGACTGCAAACTCAATGATGTCTTCGCTTATGACAGCAGGGACGGCTCCAAATGCTTCATACCAATGCTTGGCAACACTGACGAGGTGTTCTGCTTTAGGACAATTACCCCATCCTCCAATAGGAAACCACGCCAATATCTGCCAAGGTTGTTTTACCGGTACTTCGGCCAGAAGCAGCGGAAGTGTTCGCCCAGTCTCGCCATTGACGATACCATTGAAAGACGTGTTGCCAATACCATTTGCCACATACTCACCCAGCACATCAGTTTTATAGAAATCGGGGTGTTCTTTCTTTAAGCCATTCTTCAACTCACGAAGTCGTAAACCCAACCAAACTCTGCCATTTTCCGTCGAATGCATCAGTTCTTGACGATGCGCTCGTACTTTTCCCAAGTCTACCTCTTCCTTGCCATTCCTAACTCCAAGCTGGTTTAAAATGTTGACCATGAAAATGTCTTCCAATACAAGAAGCACAGGAAAGAATCCCTCTTTTTCTCCTCGTTCGCATGCCTCTTTATAGGCTTTTTCTATCTTGACAGGATCGGTCGAATCATAAAAGGTAGTGTGACAGCAAGCCAGTTCTTGCATCATGCTTTTGAGTTTTTCATCAACATTTTTTTCGTCAGTATTCCAATTGTGAGATTCTATCTCTGCTTTTTTCCTATATGTAGAAATAACCACATAGACAATGACGAATAAGAAATAAACAAGAACCCAATACATATTGCTCATCGTTTTTATCTTGTCTGTTCACTTCACAGAATGCTTCTTCATGAAATCTGGCTAACCAAAACAAAAAAACGCCCTGAAAAGGGGCGTTGACGTAACTTGGATGGTAGTCGGTAAGGGAATCGAACCCTTATGCCAAGATTGAGAATCTTGTATCCTAACCGTTAGATGAACCGACCAGGAAGCGTCTTCAAGAGTCACCCCTGCGGAAGGAGGGGGATTCGAACCCCCGGTACGGGAACCCGTACGGCAGTTTAGCAAACTGCTGGTTTCAGCCACTCACCCATCCTTCCAAAAGATGCTTCGTAAGCCTTCACCGTGGGGTTATCTCTCAAACGCGGTGCAAAGGTACGACTATTTTTTCATACCACCAAACTTTTCTCCGTTTTTTTCAAAAAATATTTTATTCTGCCAGCAACACCCCTGCCGGATCATATAAGATAGTAGAAGTTTCGAAAGATCTTTGCAAGGCCTCCGCGAAGCGCCTGAGTTTGCTTTTTGCTGCAAACGTGAATTGGGATCGTAATACGAAAAGGTCGATAGTATGATACTAAAGGCGCGTTGGTATCATACTAAAGGGCCGATAGTATCATACTAAAGCACCGATAGTGTCATACTAAAGGGCCGATAGTGTCATACTAAAGCACCGATAGTGTCATACTTTGCAAAGAAGGGTCGGTAGAAGTCACACGTTGCGGATACTTTGCAAACAATTCCCGGAACTCAAGCAAGATAGAACAGTAAAAGGATGATCATCGAGTGCGTTCTTCAGTCAAGAGGAGAAAATAAACAGATAATTGTGAAAAAAAATCGGGCAATGGATTAAACGTTTTGGGCTGCGATGCGTCAAAAACCCAGAATGGAAATAAAAAATCAATCAAAATGAAAAGATTACTATTCATGACGGTCGCAATGATGGCGACCCTCTCAGTTCTTGCACAACGCACAATTTCAGGAAAAGTAATGGACGGAGATTTGAACGAAGCCGTCATTCAGGCCACAGTAGCCCTTTTAAACACTGACTCTTCGGTAGTGACGAATGCCTTGACCAACATGAACGGCCAATTCCAAATGACAGCACCGAAGGACGGAACCTACATCATGAAAGTGACATTTGTCGGCTACAAACCCCACACCCAGCGCATCACCGTTAGCGGCAAGCCCCAACAGGTAGGTACCATTACCCTCAAGCCCGATGCCATCATGCTGAAAGGCGTGACTGCCACAGCCCATGTAGCAAAGGTGCAGTCGAAAGGCGACACTCTGATTTTCAATGCTGACGCCTATCGCACTCCAGAGGGCTCCGTCGTAGAGGAACTGGTGAAGCGTATGCCAGGCGCAGAGCTCGACGATGACGGCAACATCACCATCAATGGTAAGCAGGTATCAAAGATCAAAGTGGACGGCAAGGAATTCGGCGATGCGAAGACAGCGCTGAAGAACCTGCCCACTTATATTATAGAAAAGGTACGCGCATATGACGAGAAGAGCGACCTGGCCCGTATCACAGGTATAGACGACGGCAACGAGCAGACGGTGCTCGACTTCGGTGTCCGCGCCGGAATGAACCGTGGTACCATCATGAACGCCGACCTGGGTGCCGGTACAAAAGACCGCTATTCCGGTCGTCTCTTTGGTATGTATATGCGTGACGACTACCGCATCATGGGTATGCTCAATGCCAACAATACCAACGACATGGGCATGGGCGGCGGCGGCGGCCGTCGGTTCGGTGGCATGGGCGGCTTCGGTGGCGGAGGCGGCATGGGAGGCATGGGCGGTGGCGGCCTGAATGCTGCCAAGACCGGAATGGTGAACTTCAACTACGAGAAGCCCAACCTCATCATTGCACAGGCCAGTGTGAACTACAACCATCGTGACGGTGACTCCTGGTCACGCCGCTTTGTCGAGAATTACACGGCTGACCCCACAAAGAAGCAGTTCTCAAGCTCTATCAACCAGAGTTTCTCGCGTTCCAACAACTGGAGCGTACAGGGACGTGTGGAGTGGACACCCGACACGCTGTGGAACATTGCCTTCCGCCCCAACTGGAGCTTCGGCAGTAACGACGGACGCAGCGACAATACGTCGGCAACATTCAACGCCGACCCGTATGACATCGTCAACTATCAGCTCAACGCAGCCATCATGTCCGAGATTGTGAAGAACGGTGGCGACCTGAGCGAAATCATCACCAACAGCAGCAACAACAAATCGCTCACCTATAGTGACAACAAACGTCTGGGCGGTACGCTGCAGGTAAACCGACTGCTGAACGGCAAGGGACGTAACATCACCATACAGCTGACAGGTAACTACAGCGACAACGAGAGCAAGCAGTTGACAAGCAACCAGACAAAGTTCTTCCAAGGCAAGACCGGAGAATACAATGGCGTGAAAAATCTGACAGAGTACCAGGCTAACCGTTACAACCTGTCGCCCACCACGTCGTATGACTACAGTGCCCGCGCCACTTACAGCGAGCCTATAGCCTACGCCACCTTCCTGCAGTTCAGCTATACTTT
Source organism: Prevotella sp. (assembly GCA_016285075.1). Classification (GTDB taxonomy): domain Bacteria; phylum Bacteroidota; class Bacteroidia; order Bacteroidales; family Bacteroidaceae; genus Prevotella. The sequence goes on along the minus strand of JAEEQB010000007.1, from coordinate 62,158 downwards.
CCAGTATCGCTACAACGAGAGCGACCGTTCTACCTTCGACTACTCAAGTCCCCTTCTGTCCGATCCTACCAAGGGTTATGATTTCAACGGCGTTCCGAATACTTACCGTAAGTGGAGCAACTACTTCAACCTGATAAGCGAAGGCTATACTCCAACTCACGACGATGAGTATTACAGCAAGGACCAGAGCCGCTACTCTGCCTACTCCAACTACATTCACACTGGTGAGATTATGCTGCGCTTCATTCGCAACACCTACGATTTCAATGTAGGTGTGCAGATCGTCCCCCAGACTTCGGAATACACGCAGCGCTACTTAGGCGTTGACACCGTAGTGAACCGTTCGGTGACCAACTGGAGCCCGACGGCCAGAATCAACTGGCGTTTCTCACAGCAGGGCCAGCTGCGCTTCGACTATCGCGGCACCACCAGCCAGCCTTCCATTGAGCAGCTGCTCGATATCAACGACGATACCAACCCCATGAGCAAAACCAGAGGTAATCCTAACTTGAAGCCTTCGTTCACCCAGCGCTTCAACCTGCGCTTCAACAACTACATCATGAATCGCCAGCGCTTCATCAATGCCAACGCCAACTTCTCGACAACGGCTAACAGCATCTCTAACAAGGTTACCTACTTCGACAATGGTGGAAGAGAGACCAAGCCCGAAAACATCAACGGCAACTGGAATGCAGGTGCCAACATCATGTTCAGCTCGGCCATCGACTCTATGGGATACTTCAATTACAACGTCTCGGTGAACGACAACTACAACCACCGCGTGGGTTATGTAGACCAGAACAGGCAAGCCGTGAAGAATGTCACCAAATCCAACATCATCGGTGGTCGTGCAGGACTCGGCTTCCGCAACGACTGGCTGGAAGTAGAGGTCAACGGTTCGGTGAACTACAATTCCACCCGCAATGAGAAGCAGCCGCAGTCGAACCTCGACACTTGGACCTACGCCTACGGTTTCAACTCTACCCTGCAGTTGCCTTGGGGCACTCAGGTGACCACAGATCTGAGCATGAACAGCCGCAGAGGCTATAGCGATGAGACCATGAATACCAACGAACTCCTGTGGAATGCACAGATCTCCCACAGCCTGCTGCGAGGCAAGCCGCTCACACTCTCACTCCAGTTCTACGACATCTTAGGCCAGCAGTCCAACTTCACGACTATGATCAACGACATGTCACGTACCGACAATGAGTACAATGCCATCAACAGCTACGTGATGTTCCGTGCAAGCTATCGTCTGAACGTCTTCGGCGGCGGCGGAATGTTCGGCTTCGGAGGCTTCGGTGGCGGACGCGGCGGACGCGGACAGGGCGGTTTCGGTGGCCCGATGCCTGGCGGCGGTAACAATCGCGGCGGTAACAATCGTGGCGGCAATCGCGGTGGCGGCTTCGGAGGTGGCTTCGGAGGTGGCGGCTTCGGTGGCGGCGGCTTCGGAGGACCGGGAAGATTCTAAGAAAAAGCCTAAAAAACAGATTTTACCGACGGGGAATTGTGCGTTGCACCATTCCCCGTCGGCACTTTAGGGGTTTCCCTATGACGATTTATGCGTTTCCCTCTTGTAGGGATGAAAAAAAAAGTGTATCTTTGCACCAGAAAACTTGATTATTAACTATTAAAAAAGATACAGTTATGAAGAAGTTATACACCACCCTGATGGTACTGCTCCTCGCAGCAGTCGTTCCCGCATTGTTCGTTTCCTGTGATTGGGATGATGATGATGAAATCGCATACACCCTTGAGGGAACCTGGAGAGGCGACATGGAAGTGTACTCCAGCTGGAACGGACGCATCTATGATGCCACACGCACGGAGATCACCTTCCTGCGCGATCCTTACACCTACAGCTCAGGCGACGGTTACTGGGTAGACTTCTATTCCGGTGCACCCTGGGACTACGTGGCCAACCATATCACCTGGCGCGTGGACTTCGGCGACATTGTCATCTGGTTCCGCGAAGAGGGTACAACGGTACGCATCCGCGACTACCGGCTGAACAACGACCACTTCCGTGGATGGCTTCAGGACGGCGAGAACGATGTGAAGTTCGACCTCATCCACATTTCCTCACCTAACTGGAGCTACTACGACCACTGGGGCTACGACAGCTGGTACGACGACCGCTACTGGGCACGCACCCGTACAGCCAACGATGACGACAGCACCGCAGCGACCGAAAAGCCCGTAAGGCACATCGGTAAGTAAAAGCTTGCCCCTGTTCCGGCCCTTAGCCATCAGCATCTGAAAAAGGCTGCGCACTGATTACCAATGCGCAGCCTTTATTCTTTTTTTGACTTATTAACCGATTACTTACGCAGGCCGAGAGCCTTGATGATTGCACGGTAGCGGTTGATGTCGTTTACATAGAGATACTTCAGCAGCTTACGACGCTTACCTACCATCATGGTCAGCGAACGGGCAGTAACATTGTCCTTGTGGTTCTGCTTCAGGTGCTCCGTCAGGTGCTTGATGCGATAGGTGAACAGGGCAATCTGTGCCTCGGGTGAACCTGTGTCGTTGGTAGACTTGCCATACTGGCCGAAAATCTCTTCTTTCTTAGCTTTGTCTAAGTACATGATTTTTTTGATGTGATTAAAATGTTGTTTGATCATTAACATCCTTCCAACGCTTATCAGCCTTAATCACAGGGCGTTTCACGTCTTCGAATGCCTCGGTTTTTCCGAAATCGGCTGCAAAGGTACAACTTTTTTTCCAAATAGCCATCATTTTACGGTTTTTTTTCGTACTTTCGTGTTTTATATCCGCAATATTTCGCGTCATCCGTGCCTGATAATAAATGTCGCGGAAGAGTTACTGCTCATTCACCATATAATATGCAGCGGAACATGAAGAACGGCAGGTCGCTAACTCCATGTACTTGTGCTCTAAGTCCTTTCATCTTGGAATTGAATGACTCTGCAGAGGCATTGGTCGACCTAAAGGCCAGTTCACCTTGCCACTCTCTGTTATCCGCTTACGTTCTCTCTGCCGTTTACATCCCTTGTGAACCGAGGAGAGAACGGGAGTGAACGAGGTTCAGTGCCTAAGCGAATTAGCTTAAGATCCTTTTTGGGATATATACCAATTCGACATAATTCTCAAATTATCAAATTACCTCCCTTACGGTCAGTGGGTCTTCGACAAAATCTCTCAAATTCTTGATTAGAAAGCGACCACTTGAGATAGTTGTATGATTAACTATAGTTTTCCGCCTTTTGAAATCCCATCTGTAACAGGGATGCTTCAAAAGGCGGAAAACATTAGTGAGTAATCATACCGTGATTACGATTCTATCTGTCGACGAAATACATTCTTACATCTCCACGATATTCTTGAATCTATTCCAACCCTCTGTTGCCTCGTACTTTGCTTTCGTACCTGCTGGTACGTATAGGGTGGCATCGGAAGGTAGCCCATAGAAAACGCCATATTCTATTTTAAACGGTATTGTAATGTTTAAAACAACTTTTCTTAGACTTCTGCAGTCAAAGATACAGGCAATTAAACTTTTTTTAACTAAAAGCCTATTTAATAGAACAATAATTCTTTGTAACTTTGCAGCGAAAACTAGATGTATTAATTAACAATAAAAATTATGATTACTAAGAAGTTATTATTGATGGGAAGCATAGCCATAATGGGTATCGCTTTCACAGCTTGCTCTTCTAACGAAGACCTCTTCGATGAAGAAGCTGCTATTAAACAGCAGAACGCAATCTACGCAGCTAACTTCGAAAAGAGGTATGGCAAGATTGATCCGAATCAGACTTGGGACTTTTCAACGAATACGCCCACTTACAGTCTGGTTTCCTCAAGCAGCATTACCCGTACCGCTACATCTGTAGAAACAGCTGATTTCACCTTTACGAAAGGAACCATGGATATCCAGAAGGAGATCAGCGAATACATAGCTGAAAAACTGCCGAAAGGAAAAAACAACTCTGATAAGGGTAGAAAATTTAAGATGGTTATTCGAAACGACTTCACCATCGTGCCCATCTACCAGGGCTGTGCCAGTTACTACTGGGAGTTGTGGATGACTGTAGATGGTGTCGGCGAACATAAGATCTGGTCGAAGGGTGAAGACCTCAAATTCAGAAAGGTCGGAACGAATGATTACCAAAGTGTAGGTATTGGCCAGGATGGTATGGATTCAAAAAAAGGTCCATACGAGGTGAAGGCTCCCACCTACACTTTCACCAATCTGCCCGTAGGCAAGTCTATGTCTTTCTCCCTGAGAGTGTGGACTGAGGGTTATGACCAATGCCAGAAATTTTATGCCAATCCCCTCGATGAAGCTAATCATCCCATCATCAATTCCTCTGTCGACCAATGGATGATTGATTTGCAGGATAATGTCCCAGTGCCCGATGGATTGCCTGAGGGCTATACGGCCACTATCATCGGCTGTGAGGACGCTAAGACAGGCGACAAAGACTTTGAGGACCTGGTGTTCATGGTTTACGGAAATCCCGTACCTCCGACAGAGCGTGTGGATGAGGTTATAGAGCAGAAGACAAAACGCTACCTCATGGAAGACCTCGGTGAGACCGATGACTTCGACTTCAACGACGTGGTGTTTGATATTATGTATGACAGAAAGAAAATCACCTATTACTATCATAACGAAGATGACACCGAGCCCTATAATACCAAAGAGGAGACTCTGCCTAACTTGGGTGTTGTCCGCGCAGCAGGTGGTACTCTCGACTTCGACATCATGATTGCAGGCAAGAAAGTATGGAGTAAGAGTGATGTCAAAACAATCAAAACTACCGATATGATCAACACCCAGCCTGGTTACAACCCCTACTACGTCCTGGGCGAGTTTAATCCTATAGGTTATGATGCCGTTGCGAACAACATTTCTGTGTCTGTTGAGAACAGAGGTGAAAACAAAGAAGGTGTGCTTACTATCCCGTTCCCGGAGGCAGGTGAGGCCCCGAAGATTGTTGCTGTGCCTGTCTTAACCCTTTGGAAGAACGAGCGTGTAAAGGTTCCTGTTGAATGGTTCATTGCAAAACCTCAGAACAATAATCAATAAATCATCCCTATACTAAAAATTCCCTGCCAGAATAGGTGGGGGATTTTTATGTTGATTGAAAGTAAAAGCTAATGAAAAAGACAGCATTATTGACACTCCTCAGTGTGTTTGTGCTCACAGCACAGGCACAGACAGCCCGTAAACTCACCGTGAACGTGACCCCTGACGGCAAGGCCAAGATAGAGGGCTACCTGCCCTCGCAGCCTACTGGCCGTGCCATCGTGGACTGTCCTGGCGGCGGCTACAGCCATCTCTCCATGCAGAACGAAGGCCACGACTGGGCGGAATGGTTCAACCGTCAGGGTATAGCATTCTTCGTATTGACTTACCGCATGCCCGGAGGCGACCGCACTATACCCATGAGTGATGCCCAGCAGGCTATACGCACCGTCCGCGACTCGGCACAGGCCTGGGCCATCAATCCCCACGATGTAGGTATCATGGGCTTCTCGGCTGGCGGACACCTGGCCAGCACCGTGTCCACCCACAGCGAGTTTGACTGTCGTCCAGACTTCAGCATCCTGTTCTATCCTGTCATCTCCATGAACGAAATCGAGACCCATAGCGGCTCTGTCAACGGATTCTTAGGCAAGGACAAGACCAACAAGGAGCTGGTGAGGAAGTATTCCAACCAGAACGCCGTCCGCTGTCACGAGACACCGCCAGCCATTATCCTGCTGGCCAACGACGACCGTGCCGTGCCGCCTGTGACCAACGGCATAGCCTACTATTCGGCCATGCGAAACCAAGGCACGGAATGTGCACTTCATGTCTACCCCACCGGCGGACACGGCTTTGGATTCCGTCCCACCTACAAGTACCACTGGCAGATGCTAGGCGACCTGGCCACCTGGCTGCAAGACCTCAAGTCACCTCGGCAGAACGCCGTACGTGTGGCCTGCATCGGCAACAGCATCACTGAGGGAATGGGCATTGAAATGTCCTCTCAGCTGGGTTATCCGGCACAGCTGCAACGGCTGTTAGGCGACGGTTACTGGGTGAAGAACTTCGGTGTGAGTGCGCGTACCCTGCTTCGTAATGGCGACATTCCCTACGTCCGCGAACGGGCCTGGCGCGACGCGCAGGCTTTCCTGCCCAACATCGTTGTCATCAAACTGGGAACCAACGATTCCAAGGACTACAACTGGAATGCCCACGGCAGCGAGTTTGCCTCTGACCTTCAGGCTATGGTTGACACGCTGAAGGCACTGCCCTCGAAGCCCACCATCTATCTCTGCACACCTATCAAGGCCTTTGAGGACAAGTGGGGCATTACCGACTCGGTGATTGTCAACGGTGTCATTCCAGCCATACGTCAGATAGCCAAGAAGAACAAGCTGGAAGTCATAGACCTGCACCCCGTACTCACAGACAAGAAGGAGATGACAGCCGACATGATCCACCCCAACGACAAGGGAGCACGCCACATGGCCGAATTCATCAGCAAAGCCATTCAGCAATAGATAGTGTCCCCATTGAGCGGACTATCCATAGACAATTGAGGGTGTGTCAAAATAGGCACATCCTCTTTTTTTAACTCCGATGGCGAGAGGCCTCGCGGCCTGTCTAGTTAAGTGTTTAAGAGTTTTATGGAGGGAAGAAACTCTATTGAGCATCTTTTTAAATAATTTCTTTGTCATTTCGAAAATAATCCTTATCTTTGCAAGCGTAGAAATGATGTTAGAGAGATGGAAGCAAACAAGGTTATAGACAGCATTAAACAGGTAGCGCGCCAAGTGCTGCCCAAGGGAAGCAGTCTCTACCTGTATGGCTCAAGGGCTCGTGGCGACTATCACGAGGACTCTGACTGGGACTTACTCATACTGCTTGACAAACCAGAACGCGACATCCATGACTGGGACAACTACGCATTTCCTTTTGTACAAAAAGGATGGGATCTTGAGGAAGACATCAGTGCGCGGACGTTTACCAAAGATATGTGGCATAACGGTCCTCATTCCCTGTTCTATTTTAACGTCGAAGAAGACAAGAAGATACTATATGAGTCTTAAAGAAGAAGACAGACGAATCCTCGTCACATTGGAACTTGAGAGAGTGGACAAAACTCTGAAAGAGATGGACATCCAACAGCAGAATGGTCTCTGGGGAATGGTGGCCAATCGACTCTATTATGCCTTATTCCACGCCGTGAGTGCTTTGCTCATCAATGACGGGCATGAGGTGGGAACTCATCGTGGAGCCATCAATAGATTCAGTCTTTATTATGTGAAGACTGGTCTTTTCACCAGTGAAGAAGGTCGTCTCTATTCTCAACTGCAGACCCTTCGTGAAGATGGTGACTACAATTGCTCCATTGACATCCAGCAGAAAGAGGCAGAAGATAAAATTGATCCCACCCGCCAGCTGATTGATAAGATCAAACAATATATAGCCAATAAGAATTTGAACTTCTTAAATGCGTAAATGGTCGTAAGGTTGTAATGAAGTAAAAATGTGATCCGCCCCAGTAGAACACTACTACTGGGGCGGATCATATTATTTACATTCCGCTTTCTTCCAGCAGCAGCACACGGCTGCTCCAGTCGGTCTTCTTGTTCCACTCAGGCTCATTGCGATAAGGCATCTCCAGACCGTGGTTCATCAAGTAGGCACCCGTGAAGACCTTGCCCTCAATGTCCATAGGTTGGAGGTCAATGCGGTTCAACTCGTGTACCTTATATAGTTTCTTGGCATCGAGTCCGGCCATCTTCACTCGTGGCAAGTGCTCGTTCTGGAATGATTCCGTCTTCCACCAGAAGAACACCGAACGGCTCTTGTCGTCGTTGACATACATCAGCGATGCCAGTCCCAGCTTGTCGTAAGGCGACACCAGGCGGTAGAGGTTTCCAAACTGCACTACAGGTCTGATGTCCTTGTACTCCTTGATGGCCTTGCGACAGAGCGCCTTCTCCTCGTCAGTCATGTTCTTGGGCTGTATCTCCATACCGAGTCGTCCGCTCATGGCCACATCGATGCGATATTTCAGCGACGTGGTGCGGAACACCGTGTGGTTGGGAGTGGCAGAGATGTGGCTGGCCATGGCAATGGCGGGGAAGAAGTAGCTGGTGCCCCACTGCATGTAGATGCGCTGCAGTGCATCGGTATTGTCTGATACCCAGAACTCGTCGAACCAAGGCAGTACGCCCCAATTGGCGCGTCCGCCACCGCTGGCACAGGCCTGGATGGTCAGGTCAGGATATTTCTCACGTACACGCTGGCACACCTTCTCAAATCCACGATGATAGGCTATATAGAGGTGACTCTGGTCGTTCATGGTCAGGTACTGCGAGCCATGGTTCAGGATGGGCATGTTGGCATCCCACTTGATGTAGTTTATCTCAGGATATTTGCTCATCAGATTATCCACCACACCCACAACAAAGTCCTGCACCTTGGGATTGCTCAGGTCGAGTATCAGCTGTGTGCCGCCACGCCCTTTCACAGCATCGCGCTTGGGTGCTTTCACTATCCAGTCGGGGTGCTGCTCGTAGAGTTCACTCACGCTGTTGGTCATCTCAGGCTCTATCCAGATGCCGAACTTCACGTGGTTTTTCTTTGCATCGCGCAGCAGGCCCTCAATGCCATCGGGCAGCTTCTGGCGGTCCACCTCCCAGTCGCCCAGCGATGAGGAGTCGTTCTTGCGGGGATACTTCACGCCAAACCATCCGTCGTCCATCACAAACAGTTCACCCCCCATTTTGGCAATGTCGGCCATCATCTGGTCCATACCCTGCTGGTTGATGTCAAAGTATACACCCTCCCATGAGTTCAGCAGGATCTTACGTATCCTGTTGCCATGAGCCAGCATGTAGGTACGTCCCCAGTTGTGGAAGTTACGCGACACTCCGCTCAGCCCCTCTTTAGAGAACGAGAAAGCCACTTTAGGAGTGACGAATGTCTCTCCGCGCTTCAGGTGATACTCCGAGTTGTCAGGGTTGATGCCAGCCAGGAAGTAGTGATACTCTGTATCGTCGGTTTCCACCTTCAGCTGATAGTTGCCTGAATAGCACAATGCCACACCGATTACGTCGCCCGACAGTTCCCGAGCCTTTCCGTCGAGTGAGAACATCATCTCGGCATGGTCAGTATGGGAATTGCGGGAACCGTCCTTGTTCTTGATCACCTTCTCGCCCGGCAGCACCGGTTCCTCGCACAGTCTCGCCTCGTTGGCCCATGAGCCGTAGAAATGGCTCATCCACACATTGCCGCGGCGGATGGGCAGGCAGCAGCTGGCAAACTGCGTCAGGGTGACCTGCGGCTTCTCCTGACTGGTAATTTCCGTCCATGTCTCAATCATGTCCACTTCCTGGTAAGCCTTGTAGCACAGATCCACTGTGACAGGATAGACGGGGTCTTTCATGTGAATACGCACCACACCGTCCTCACGGCTCACACCGGTACTCACGAGCTGGGTCGACAGGTTGCCGTCGGCATGACGCATGGCCAGGGCAGCCTCAGCCGGGCAGTTCATGCCGTAGGCTGGATAGGCATCCATGCGTCCGTTGCGGGGCTGTTGCAGATGCTGCAGGTCAGTCTCCGACAGTTTGGCACCAAAATACTGATACTGGGGCTGGTTGCCCTCTTCTACGTTGAGCACCAAAGTCATGCTCTTGGTCTGGACAGTCACTTGCTCGGCTTGCAGCACCAAAGGGGCTGCTGCGAGCATCATCATCATTAGTTGTTTTTTCATACTGTTTGGGTTTCCATTGCTATTGTGTTAATCATATAATCATTGTCTTTGTTGTCTATGGTCCGGCCATGCAAGCAGCAGGCCATACGACCTTCAATCAAGCAGGTCGGGACGCAGCCTTCGTGTGCGTTCCAAGGCCTGTTCCAGTTCCCAGTTACGGATCTTGGCTTCATTGCCGCTGAGCAGTATCTCAGGCACTTTCCATCCTTTGTAGTCGGCAGGACGGGTGTAGATGGGTGCAGCCAGGAGGTCGTCCTGGAAGCAGTCGCTCAGTGCACTTTGCTCATCGCCTATAACGCCGGGAACGACACGTACTACCGCATCGGCAATCATTGCCGCCACCAGTTCGCCTCCTGTCAGCACGAAGTCGCCAATGGAGATTTCACGGGTGATGAGGTGGTCGCGTATGCGCTGGTCTATGCCCTTGTAGTGGCCTGCCAGGATAATGAGGTTCCCCATCAGCGACAGTTCGTTGGCCATATGCTGGTCGAACCGCTCCCCATCGGGCGAGGTGAAGATTACCTCATCGTAGTCGCGTTCTGCCTTGAGCGCCGTGATGCAACGGTCTATAGGTTCACACTGCATCACCATTCCGGCGGAACCGCCATAGGGATAGTCGTCTACGCGACGCCATTTGTCAAGTGTATAGTCACGCAGGTTGTGAAGATGTATTTCTGCCAGCCCTTTCTTCTCGGCACGGGCCAGTATGCTCTCGTGGACAAAGCCCTCTATCATTTCGGGCAGTACGGTGATGATATCTATGCGCATAAATTGTGGTATATGGAATGACTAAAGACGGACAAGGGTGGAACCGGTGACTGCAGGCGAGCCGTTGAGCTGGACCACATAGACCCCTGCCGGAAGACTCTGAAGCGAGACACTGCCCCGTCCGTCTTCGCCTATGTTGAGAGGCAAGGTGAGAACCGACTGACCCTTGAGGTTGAAGATACGTACAGTGACTGGCTCCTTACACTGACTGACAACCAGCTGGCGGTCTGACGCAACCGAGATACGCGCACTGGCAGGATGATGGTGGCTGATACCGTCAACCACATCCAATTCAAGCACAGCTAGCAGACCTTCGTATACATCAATCTCGCCGTAGCCGTAATAGTTGTTGGGATAGGCCAGAGAATCTGTATAATGGCGTGCAGTACGGCTGATGACATCGAGTGCCTGCTGGGGCGAGAGGTCGGGCTTGGCCTGCAGCCAAAGGGCTATGGCACCTGCCACAACGGGGGTAGCCATGGACGTGCCGGCATTGCTGTTCCATGCGTAAGAGCGTCCGTTGAAGTCGAACAGGCTCACGTTGGAAGCTATGTCCGATGCATTGGGATGTGTCTCACAGTAGAAACTGCTGTAGGAAGAGATGATGTTAGTACCGGGAGCCATCACATCGGGCTTGATGCGGCCGTCAAATGTGGGACCTACCGATGAGAAGTCGGCACGCCTGCCATTGGTACCCATATCAAAGATGCGCCAAGCCCCCTCATAGTTGCGGATGGCCGTACGATGGGAGGAGGCTCCGACACAGATGACCGATGGAGCTGCGCCGGGAGAGTGGATGCTATGTGACGGCTCTGCATCCTCATGGACAACGTCGTAGTTCACACCACCCAAGAAGTAACCGTCCTGGAGCAACAGCTCGACTTCGGCATCCTCGCCTATCACCTCAATAGAGAACTCAGGCTTCATTCCAATCCAGTCCAATGCTTTCCAGCTGTCAGGTCCACTCAGGCCCACCTCCACTGCCATATCCTGGGGGTTGTAGAAAGAACGGTAGCAAAGGGCTTTGAGGGTGACATCCCTGGGAAATACATGGATAATGGTGTCGGGCGCCAATGCATCAGAGAAGGGGTGGATGAGAAGTGTATCGGGCTCCTCGTCTTCCATATAGGCCACCACACGCACGGTGTAAGGTGAATCGCCACGGGCAGCAAAGGACGCGTCCTTGTCGAAATCGAAAATGTAGGTCCCGGCCAGCTCCTTGCCTACAGGCTTCTGCACGTAGCAGTCGTCATCGCCGGAATTGCCAGCAGCAGCCACGAGGATGCGTCCCGGGCCGGTGAGAGAGTCGAGCACCTCGTAGAACAGACGTTCTTCGTCTGAGAATCCCTGAGGTCCTCCCTCACTGAACGAGATGACACAGGGCTGTCCAACAGACTGGGCATAGTCGAAAATATACTTGAAGCCCAGGGCATCGGTAGCCGAAGTGTACTTATAGAGCTCTGTACTGTCGATGAGGGCTATATCCTCGGTAGTGGCATTGGCCACCAGACAGATGTCGCTCTCGAAGGCCATGCCTCTATAGGGAGAATCATAGCCGCTGCCGGCAGCTATTCCCAAGGTATGGGTGCCGTGAGTCTGGTCCAGGCCGTCGCGAGAGTGGGCATAGGCAAGAATGGCATCGGCACCGTCATAGTCACTGCCCACAGGCAGCGTATCGTTGCGTGCCAGGTCCAGCTGGTCCCAGAACCGGCGTATGCGATAGTCGCTGAGGTCGGCACTATAGAAATTAGGATGGGTGAGGTCAAAGCCTATGTCCATCACCCCCATCACCACCCCCCGGCCAGTATAGGCCTGCTGCAGATGGTTGCCTTCGTAGACCGGCAGTGCATTGACACAAAGGGCCGTCGTGTCCATGAGCAGGTGGCAGGACCGACGTGCCTCAATGCGGCTCACGGCTGGCTGTGCTGCCAACCTGTCGATTGAGGAAAGCGGAATCATGGCAATATGAATGTCGCCCCAATGGGCCAGGCTTCGACAGCCGTTCTCGGACAGCACACGCTCCGGCTGTCCACCCTCGATACGAACGAAGGCACACACCTCGCTCTCGGCAGCCGACGAGCCTCGGGGTGCATTGACCCTGGAAGTAGGAGGAAAGACTTTGGAGGAAGGAGATGAGTGCTGGCGTGAGGCCAACTGACGGATAAACGCTGACATCTTCTCTTGTTGGGAGAAGACAGGGCAAGAGCTTAGTGCTAAGACACAGCACACCAATAACCGGTAAATCATGGCACAAAGGTACGACAATTAATTGATAATTGACAACCGACAATTGACATTTTTAAGCGCTATCGGCATTTTTTATCGTTTTTAGATTGATTATCGGAAAGAATTTGCTAAATTTGCCGCCAATTATCATTATACATATGGCAAAGGAACAGTCACAAATAAGAGAACGGCAACACACAAACCTGAGAGAGCCGCGACGATACAAGGTAATCATCCACAACGATGACTTCACAACAATGGAGTTTGTAGTGATGATACTCATGCAAGTATTCCTGAAGAGCGAGGAAGATGCCAATGCACTGATGCTGCAGGTACACCACTCGGACAAGGCAGTGGTGGGTATCTACAGCTACGACATTGCCATGTCGAAGACGCGTAAGGCCACCAACATGGCACGCGAGAAGGGATATCCGCTCAGACTGACCGTAGAACCGGAAGTCAGCGACTGACCGAAAAGCCAGGGACTCTATGTGAAACATCAAGAGAAGCAAACATTATGTCAGAGATAAAACAAACAGAACGTGCCTCGAAGATACTGAACAAGGCTCTAGAATGCTGCAAGAGCTATAGGCATGAGTTCATCATGCCCGAGCACCTGCTGCTGGAACTGATAGGAGAATTCAACTTCAATGCTGCGTTGAACATCTTCTATAGTCCCTACCAGCTGGAAGTCCGCATCAAGGAGTATCTGGAAAGCGTTGAGACCATTCCCGAAGGAACAGAATATGAGCCAGAAGTGTCAGAACAGTTGTCAAAAGTGTTAGAGCTGGCTGTCCAGACCGTGGTATCGAGCAGTGCCGAGGCTTTGGACATTCCACACCTGACAAGAGGCATTCTTGCACTCGAAGACTCGTGGGCTGCCTACCTGCTGAAAGACAGTCTCTACGGCAAGGAAGCGAACTTCCTGAGCCAGATGATCAATTTCTACGATTTCGACGACTCTCTGCAGGAAAAGGAGGAACCGGCTGACAACAAGGCCTCATGGAAACGGCTGGTGACCTGCATGAACGACCTCTACCAGCACCAGAACCCCCTGATTGGCAGGGAACAGGAACTGAAACGCACCATTCAGGTGCTGTGCCGGCGTGACAAGAACAATCCGCTGCACGTAGGTGAACCGGGTGTGGGCAAGACAGCACTTGTCTGGGGGCTGGCACGACTCATCGAGGAGCAAAAGGTACCCCAGCGGCTGAAAGGAAGCAGGATCTACCAGCTCGACATGGGTACACTCGTGGCCGGAACACAGTTCCGAGGCGACTTCGAGAACCGCATCAAGCAGATTATGGAGGGTATTCAGTCGGAGGGCGGCAACAACATTGTGTATATTGACGAGATACATACGCTGGTAGGAGCCGGCGCCACGAGCGACAGTGCACTGGATGCATCAAACATGCTGAAGCCCTACCTGGAATCAGGCACCATACGCTTCATCGGCTCCACCACCTACGAGGAGTACAACCGACACTTCTCACGTTCTAAAGGGCTGATCCGCAGGTTCCAGCAGATAGACATCGGCGAGCCGACCGTAGACGAGGCCAAACACATCCTGAAGCAGCTGCAACCGAGGTATGAGGAGTTCCACATGGTGAAATATGACGACGATGCCATTTCGTTTGCCGTGGAAGCCAGTGCCAAATACATCAACGACCGTTACCTGCCCGACAAAGCCATTGACCTGATAGACGAAGCCGGAGCAGCCAAGGAAAGTGAGGCATCGGGAACAACGAGAGAGAAGCCGGCATGCACCGCTGCTGTTACCAAAGCCGACATTGCCGATGTCCTGTCGAAGACCTGCAAGGTGGATGCGCTGTCGATGGCCGAAGAACACGACTATGAGCAGCTAGAGACCCTGTCGGGCCGCATGATCTCACAGATCTATGGGCAGGACGAAGCCATCAGGCAGGTAGTAGAGGCCGTGCAGATGTCACGTGCCGGCCTGCTTGACGACAACAAGCCCTTGGCCTCGCTGCTGTTCGTCGGTCCCACGGGAGTGGGCAAAACCGAGGTGGCACGGGTGCTGGCCAAGGAACTGGGCATCGAGCTGATACGCTTCGACATGAGCGAATATACTGAGAAACACACTGTTGCAAAGCTCATTGGCTCGCCTGCAGGCTATGTGGGCTATGAGGACGGCGGACTGCTGACCGATGCCATACGCAAGACCCCCAACAGTGTGTTGCTGCTCGACGAGATAGAAAAGGCACATCAGGACATCTACAACATACTGTTGCAGGTGATGGACTATGCCCGTCTGACTGACAACAAAGGGCGCAAAGCCGATTTCCGCAATGTGATCCTCATCATGACCTCCAATGCCGGAGCTCAGTTCGCATCACAAGGCAGCATCGGTTTCAACAGCAGTGTGAGCCGTGGCGAAGCCATGATGAAGCAGGTAAAGAGAACCTTCAAGCCCGAGTTCCTCAACAGGCTGTCGGGAGCAGTGGTGTTCCGTGACATGGACAAGGAGATGGCTACACTGATCCTGAAGAAAAAACTACGCGAACTGGATGCCAAGCTCGAAGTCAGACAGGTGAAGATGACACTCACCCCCGAAGCCTTCGACCATCTGCTGAAAGAAGGCTTTACGGCTGAGTACGGAGCCAGAGAGATGGACAGGGTGATATCGCAGCAGCTGAAACCGCTGCTCATGCGCGAGATACTTTTCGGTAGTCTGAAGCAGGGCGGCACCGTCACCATAGGAACCTGCAATTCCCGGCTTTCAATCATCAATTAACCCATGGTTTGGCAATTAGACGACGACTTGTGGTTCCCCAATCCACGATGGGGAGAGGACGACGGGCTGGTGGCCATTGGTGGCGACTTGTCCGTTGAGCGTCTGCTGCTGGCCTATAGCAACGGATTCTTCCCCTGGTATGCCTTCCAGATGGAGCGTGAGCCTCATTGGTATTGTCCACTCGACCGCTACGTCATTTTCCCGCATGAAATCCACGTCAGCCACTCCATGCGCCAACTCATCAGGCAGCGCAAGTATGAAGTGACTGTCAACCAGGACTTTGACGGTGTCATACGTGGATGCGCCACTGCACAGGGACGCAACGAGGAGAGCGGTGCATGGCTCGGACCGAATATCATCGAGGCATTCACCCGCCTGCACCGGCTTGGCTATGCCACAAGCGTAGAAGTATGGGAAAGGCAGGATGCAGACAAGCCTCGTCCGGACTCGCCATCAGTGAACGCCCAGGGAAGAAGGCTTGTAGGAGGTCTCTATGGAGTCACCCTGCGCAGGGCCTTTTTCGGCGAAAGCATGTTCTCGCAGGTTCCCAATGCCTCGAAACTGGCGCTGATCCATCTGGCAAAGGCAATGGAAACCATCGGCGGTCACTTCATAGACTGCCAGTTCGAGACCCCACTCTTCAAGTCCATGGGTGGCAGGCATATCACTTACGACAGATACATGGACATACTCAATTCCCATCCACAAGACACTAGTTCACAACCGTGAGCAGAGTCTTAGTCCACCCCCAAAAAGGGGGTGCCGAGACGGACATTCACCGCATCGCGCAGTTCGCTATGTGCCTGGATATACCGAACTCCGAGGCTCCTTCTGTACAGACGAATGGTAGATGACGGGTAGAGGTTAGGTAGAGGTTTAGTAGGGAGAAACTGGGGAGCAGCGTACAAAAAAGGGGATGCGTCCTTGGCGCATCCCTCTCTCAAATTCTTTTTTACTAACGTTCTTTACTCTTACTCTACGTTCAGGCCACGGTTGTTGAGCGTGGTGTTCAGCAGCAACAGATACCTGCGGTACTGCTTGTCGTTGAGGATGTAGTGCATATACTTCACATCCTTCTTGACGGCCTGCTTCACCATGGCATCACGTTCATCCTTATTCAGCTGGGCAGCGAACTGCATCTCAGCGTTGAAGGTGTGGTGAATGTCCTGAACAGCCTCCATCTGGTCGGCAGTCAGCGAGAGTGCCTCACCCAGTTTGCGCATGTTGACTGTCATGTCGTAGGCCTCAACGTTGTTAACGTTCTTTACTTCCTCATTCTCTGCAAATGCCATAGTCATGCTAAGCATTGCAATCGTCATCAAAAACAATCTTTTCATTTTCATTTTCCTTTCTTTTCTTTACTCGGGGCGGATGTGTCAGTCCGTTGCTCCCCTACTTTGTTAGTTTGTGTATGTTATCCTTTTTCGAGTGCTTTCGCTCTCGTTTTCGGGTGCAAAGTTACGGCGATTTTTCAAACTGGCAATATTTTCCATCGTATTGTGTGCGCAAACAGCCCTTTTGTTGACAAAGGTCAAATAATGACGGGGAAAACGGATTTTTAATACATCTTCGGTATTTTACACACACAAATTGTCCCTTTTTGCATGACAATGGCCATTCTCTATATGATATTATATACCTTATTAATAATGGTGACAAAGTATAACAATCACCCAAAAATCTCCGCAAACCACGATAAATAAAGGCATTCCGCAATATAAAAACTATTTCTCCAAACTTACCAAGAAATTTTGTAGTCATGACACCCACAGTCGTGACTACATTTTTATGGGAAATCATGGTATATAAATCAAACCGATTTTTGACAATTAGGTATGAAAAGCCACAACTATAAAATATCACATATTTATATCATTGTTACAATAGAAAAAAAGAACTATGCGAAGAACTCAGATTATTATAGAGCAAGTAGAGACCGATAATGGTTGCCAAATGGAGATTAGAGGTGAACAAAATAGTAATCCGCTATTTTCTGAACTTTTTGATTTGGAGGACAAAGATGACTTTATCAATCTATTTCCCATTGTCGATAAAGAAGTGGAAAGCAATAAAAAGAGATTTTCAATAGGTATCATCCGTAAACTGCTATCTATATTGATAAGGAGTAAAAAGAAAGAGGGGAAACTATTATCATTAGATTCTCAGCAAAACATTAAATTCCAAATTGTAGGAATGAATACTATCCGTCAGTTTGAACGGCTTGCAAACGTTAAGTTTGACGAAAGCAAGTTTTCAACGCAGAGAGAGTTTCAGCAATATATCCGTGAACTTATGCTGACTAAAGACAATAAATAGTAGATGACAACGTTATAATAAAAAGCGACTGCCGCAGAGCCTAAAACGCCAGTCGCTTGGAAAGAGTCAGAATAGTGCTCCCAACACTATTTGACTGGACGGTATAACAAATCACTTGCCAGAAGTGTTCTTGTTGTATTCAGGTGTATTACCTCCATGATTTTTCATATAGGTATGTATCCTTTCCGTCTCCCACTGCTCAGCACCGCTTCGAGTGGACTTTGCACCGACAATCCTCATTTTGTCGAAGTCCTTATCTTGGCGGTGCTGTGCTTCTCTGCCAGCAGGGTCTTCAGTGATACCGACATAAACAACTTTGTTACCCCTGGTCAACTCATACTTACTTGTATTTCGTTCTGCCATTTTGTCTCAAAATTTTATGATTAAACGTGTTATCCTCCTTTTATACAGAGAGGTACTCTGCTATCTTCTGGTTAACAGGCAAAGATTAGTGTTCCCCGTCACAATCCTATCGGACTCAAAGGCTTGTGAAAGCCTTTAGGCTCTAATGCGATTTCGCAAATTCTATGCCGAAGTGTTGATGTCAGAATATCTTGCCAATTTGTCAGTATGTTTTGTCAAATGGCGATTAGAGAAAAAGAAAAATGAGGATAGTTTTAGCAATCCTCATTTCCTTTTGGTTCTTATATTATTCATCGTACCATTCATCTTCTCCATCGTCATCGTACAGATAATAACTTTCTTTTAGTATTTTCTCTGTCATATCTACCGCAGCATCAAGCAGACAAGCACCCAAAGCACTTAAACGGCATACGCCATTATCCGAAACGTAACGAATAGAGTTACGACCTATGACAAGATTGAAGTCTATGGGTTCACCATTGGCAACCTCATTATTGTTTTCATCATAAGCCGATGGAATACTATCTGGTAGCATGTGAATGAGTTTACCAAGAGACCATGCAACGGACATATATTTACTTGTTTCTGCTTTCTTCAAGTCCGATGGTGCTTCAATCCTAATCGGTTTTTCGATAACGTTCATAACGCTTTCGACCTTGGAGAATGTAGAATCAACGATATAATCAGCGGTTCGGAATTTCAGACCTGCATAAAAGAGCCTTTTGCTTTGCTCTAAGTTTGTAATCGAATAATTGCGCATAACGATGAGTTTTATAAGTGAGCGTATAAGTTACTATCTGAATTGTATTAAGCACGTAGCATTGCTTGTAGTGTGGTAATCATGTGGTTTCCTTGTCTTTCGACATCTTTTCTAAGAGTTCTTCCATCTTGCGGTAATGTTCTTCACGCTGCTGTCGTTCTTCTTCTGCGTTCTCATTATTCAGTTTCTTTCTTTCGTTAGCATACGCAACCCAAGACATTATCCCAGCGCCAAAGATTAGAAATAAGTCGAGCATGAACAATGGAGGGTCACCATAAGATATTGCTTTATAGTTCAGGAAACCTACTGGAATACCGAATACCAGTAACCAGACCCAAAAGATTTTCCACGCTTTGGCTGATGCCGCTTGATTGATTTCTTCTAAAGTGTACATAATGGCGATATTTTTACGAGTTAATACTATACAACGAAAGGTGGACTGCTCCATCCGTCACACCTCGTAGAGTATCGCCAAACACTCGTCTATATGCACAGATGGGCAGTCCACTGGTATGAACTGCCGTCCGTGCCTCCATATAGACCCTTATTTGAAATTTGGCGATTCTAACGAGGGTGAGACACAATCGTCTGTGCAAAGGTACGAAAAGTTAGGCGATTTTATGCGAAATCATAGAAAAAATTGCAGTTTGTATTTCAATTAGACTAAACATTGGCACATAGCCACCTCAAATCTATTCACACCGTTGTACCTGCGGTTGTTGTAACGGAATGAGAATTCATCAAAGTATAATTGCAAGTGTTTCTTAGCCACCTTGCTATAAGTTCCCATAAGGGCACGCTTACAATAGTTTGACAAAAATGCCTCAATAGTATTTGTGTGAATATCACCTACAGCATAGATTTTGCGACCGTGGTCAACTACATAATGATTGAAGACTTTGTGGATAGTCTTGTAGCCACTCCACTCGTCAGAATAAACGGCTTTAGCATGCTTGCTAACTGCTCTAAGGATGGGCGCATTCAGAGATTTTGAGGTTGTATCTTTCAGTACTTTACAAATCACACCAGTGCCTCGCTGGAGTATTCCAAGCACGGGTGTCTTGTCCTTAAAACTCCTACCTTGGCTATTCTTCACTTTCTTATCCCAGTGGCTTTACCCTGCCATTGTAGATTTTCTGCTCCAGATACTTAACGCATCTTCTTTCGGTTGAGAAGTGCTTTAGAAATTCTCTTTCGGACTTGAAATCCAATAAAAACTTTGTGTTCATAACTCTTACTTTTTAACTTGTTAAACGTGATTATTGCTATAAATAACTCTGCAAGAAAAAGTAGTTTGCTGAATTTTGTAAGGATTTCAGAATTTTGACAAGAAAATCAGTATGGTTAGTGTTTCAAATACCTATAAATCTGTCAGTTATGATAAATGTTAAACTTTCACAACAGAAATGACAAAGTTATTAAATTCGTTGTCGTGAGATAACGTGTTAAGCACAGAGACGGATATTCATAACTCATCCGTCTCTGTCATTTTCAAGAAATCAAATATTAAAAATCAGGTTAGGTTGAAGACACCACAATGGTTATGTCTGAAACTCCAAAAAATAGTTAGGTACGACAAACAAGTTAGGTTATGTACAATAAGCCCCAAAGAATAACGCTATTTTCTGTGGTGATTATTGGTAAAAACTGGGGGATTGTTCAACCTACTCACCTTAATAATAAGACACAAGATAGATTTTAGTATGATACTAGAGGACCTTTAGTATGATACTAGAGGACCTTTAGTATGATACTAGAGGACCTTTAGTATGATACAAGAGGACCTTTAGTATGATACCAGAGGATGTCAGGTGTCATACGGATGTCTTACACAGTCGGCACGTCCAAAAACGATGCTTTTAGCTCGTCTATTGATGAATTTATCACGTCCGATGAAATAAATACATTCATTTTGTTTTCACTTCATTGAATTTTTCGTACCTTTGCACTCTCAAAAACAACAATCATATAAACATAACATTTAATGGATAAGCCACAGAACAAATTCCTCTCCGTACACTACCAGCTGTATACGGTGAACGAGAATGGAGAAAAGACGCTGGAAGAACAGACCTCGAGGGAACACCCGTTCCAGTTTGTCAGCGGTTTTGGTATTGCACTGGAAAGTTTCGAGAACAGACTGATGGAGGTGGAGAAGGACACACCTTTTGACTTTATCCTGTCGCCCGAGGAATGCTTCGGTCAGTATGAACCCGAAGGCGTTCATACATTGAAACGTGAGACTTTCAGTATCAACGGCCACTTCGACCATGAGAACATATATCCCGGAGCTGTTATTACACTGAAAGACGAGGACGACCGCCATTTCATGGCCAAGGTGGTAAACGTTGATGCCGACGGTGTGACCATCGACACCAATCATCCCCTGGCTGGCAAGACCCTGAACTTCACAGGAATTGTCCTGGAGAACCGCGAGGCCACCCTTCAGGAGATTCAGAACATGCTGAACATGCTCAGCGGCGAAGGCTGCGGGTGCAACTGCAGCGATTGCCACCATGAGCATCATGAGGGCGACTGCAACCATCAGCACGGTGACGGATGCGGATGCGGACACTGCCACTGATATGTGGACTGTAGAACGTGAGATATGAGAAATACGTTTGGTCATCTGTTCACACTGACAACCTTTGGCGAGAGCCACGGTGAAGCCATAGGAGGTGTGGTCGACGGTATGCCCGCCGGCATAGAGATAGACACCGCCTTCATTCAGCAGGAGCTGAACCGCCGGCGTCCCGGACAGAGCAGAATCACCACCTCGCGGCAGGAAGCCGACCAGGTCGAACTGCTCAGCGGCGTGTTCGAGGGGCGCTCCACGGGCTGCCCCATCGGGTTCATCGTGCGCAACCAGAACCAGCACTCGCAGGACTATGAGAACCTGCGTACGGTGTTCCGTCCGTCACACGCCGACTATACCTATTATAATAAGTATGAGCTCCGCGACCACCGTGGGGGCGGACGCTCATCTGCCCGCATCACCATCAGCCGATGTGTGGGTGGTGCACTGGCCAAGCTGGCACTGCGCCAGTTGGGCATCAGTGTGCAGGCCTATACCTCGCAGGTGGGCGACATTGCCCTGGAACGCGACTATCGCCTCTACAATCTGGACCTGACGGAACAGAACGCCGTACGATGCCCCGACCAGGAGAAGGCCAGGCAGATGGAACAGCTGATAGAACAGGTGAAGGCCGAAGGCGACACCATAGGCGGCATCATCACCTGTGTCATCAAGGGGTGTCCCACTGGATTGGGAGAACCGGAGTTCAGCAAGTTCCATGCCGAACTGGGAGCCGCCATGCTTGGCATCAACGCCGTCAAGGGCTTTGAATACGGCGAAGGGTTCAGCGGTGTCACTGCCAGAGGGTCGGAACAGAACGATGTGTTCGTCAGCGAAAATTCCTCACTATCCACAAAGACCAACCACAGCGGCGGCATACAGGGCGGTATCTCCAATGGTCAGGACATCTATTTCCGTGTGGCGTTCAAACCCGTAGCCACACTGCTGCGTCCACAACAGACAGTAGACATGGAAGGCAATAAGACCACAGTGACCCCACGAGGACGTCACGATCCGTGTGTTTTGCCAAGGGCTGTTCCCGTGGTAGAAGCAATGGCTGCAATGGTGGTTTTAGACCATTATTTGTTAAATAAATCCGTAAAATTATAAAAAAAAAGCCTTTTCATGAAAAAAAAACTCAAAACACTTGGGTGTTTCAAAATATAATACTATCTTTGCAACGCTATTCTGGGGATTGTGAAATTCCCAAATAAGCTTTAGTTAAGTCTAGTTTAGTTTTTGTGTTGGTTGAGGGCTGGCGATTGCCAGCCCTCATTTTAAAAAAAGAAAAGAATAATGAAGACAAAACATATACAATATCAGACCAGCGGCACCTGCTCCGTCATGATTGACGTCACTGCCGACGAGAACGACATCATACAGCAGGTATTCTTCTTAGGCGGCTGCAACGGCAACCTGCAGGGCATCAGCCAACTGGTGCGCGGCCAGAAGATTGACGACGTCGTCAGAAAGCTCGACGGCATAAGATGCGGCACCAAGGGCACATCCTGCCCTGACCAGCTGTGCCGTGCACTCGAGAAACTCAAGAATACACCCATAGAAAACTAAACAGCAGAAACGTATGAAAAAGACCGTTTTCATTACAGGTGCAACCAGTGGCATCGGCCTTGGCTGCGCACGTAAGTTCGCTGCCAACGGCGACAGACTCATCCTCAACGGCAGAAACCTTGAAAAGCTTCAGGCCATCTGCCAGGAACTGGCTGCCCAAGGAACAGAGACCTATGCACTACCCTTCGATGTGAGAGACCGTGAAGCAGCCAGCCAGGCTGTAGCAAGTCTGCCGACGGAATGGCAGCAGATTGACGTTCTCGTTAACAATGCCGGACTGGCTTTAGGACTCGAACCCGAATATGAAGGGAATCTTGATGAATGGGAGACGATGATCGACACCAACGTCAAGGGACTGCTCACCATGACGCGGCTCATTGTGCCCCAGATGATAGAGCGCAACAGCGGCCACATCATCAATGTTGGGTCGGTGGCCGGCGATGCTGCCTATGCAGGAGGAAACGTTTATTGTGCCACCAAGGCTGCAGTGAAAGCCCTCTCTGACGGGCTACGCATTGACGTGGCCGACACTGCCGTCCGTGTGACCAACCTGAAGCCGGGACTGGTAGAGACCAACTTCAGCAACATACGCTTCCACGGCGACACAGACCGCGCTGCCAACGTATATAAAGGTATCAAGCCGCTGACAGGCGACGACATTGCCGACGTGGCCGTCTTTGCCGCCAACGCACCAGAACACGTACAGATAGCCGAGGTGTTGATCCTGGCCACACATCAGGCCAGCGGCAGTGTCATCGTAAGGAAATAACCGTCTTCTACTCACTATCCATCGGATAGCGTACACCCCACTTCTGGCGAAGTGTGTCCATCAGTTCCATGACGAACAGGGTTTCGGCATGAGGCATTTCATGCGGCTCCAGAATACCGTCTATGAGTGCCTGACGGCAGGCAAGGAACTGATACTCGTAGCCGGTAATCTGACGAGGCACGTGAATATCTTCCACGAACGTACGGTCGGGACCGTTGACGGTGATTTTCTGCGGATTGTTGATGTTGTCGATAATCAGGTTGCCATCGGTACCGGCAATGACGCCGATATTATCACCCACACAGGCGGCACTCGACTGAAGGTTGCAGAGAAGGCCGTCTTCCAACACCAGACTGATGGCATTGGTCAGGTCCATGCCCGTCGCAGACTTCACGCACTGGCTCTCCATGCTGACGATGGGTGCAGGGAAGAACATCCGGACGAAATTCAAGGCATAGACTCCAAGGTCAAGTAAAGCTCCGCCGCAGAGGTCAGGCCGCATGATACGTGGTTTGTCACCCATGGAATAACCGAGCGTTGCAGTGACGAGGCGCGGCGTACCTATACGTCCGCTGCTGATGAGTTCCCTGACCATACCGACAGCAGGCTGGTAGCGTGTCCAGATAGCTTCTGCCAGGAACACCTGACGTTCACGGGCCAGACTGACAATCTCCTTCGACTGGCGGAGGTTGGCCATAAACGCTTTTTCCACCAAGCAGGGTTTTCCTGCCTGAAGGGCTTCTTTTGTCACATCAAAGTGATGGGAATGGGGAGTAGCCACATAGACCAGGTCAACGTTTTCATCGGCTATCAACTCGGCATACGAGCCGTAAGCCTTGGTGAAATGCCACTGGCGGGCAAATGCCTGAGCTTTCTCCAGTGAGCGCGAGGCTATGGCATAGCACTCGCACTCCTGGAGACCGTTAAGGGTGATGGCAGCTTTTTCGGCAATCCATCCTGCGCCGACAATACCGACGCGCATGATTCCGTTCTGTTTCATTCTATTTGCTTTTCTGTTGGTTTCGTATCGTGTCAGCATTACAGGCCACGGGCCTTAAGCAGACTAGAGGCATCGGGCTGCTTCATACCTGTGAAGTCGGTGAACATCTGCATCAGGTCACCCGTGTTGCCCCGGCTCAGGATCTTGTCGCGCATGTCCTGACCTGTTTCAGGCTTCAAGGCTCCGCGCTGGGCAAATACATCGGCAATGTTGACTGCCAGCACCTCGGTCCACAGATAGCTGTAGTAACCTGCAGCATAGCCGCTGCCCCACACGTGGTTGAAGTAGCTGGTGCTATAGCGGGGAGGTATCTGTGCATTGAGCAGACCTACCTGACGCAGGGCTTCGGTCTCGAACTCCATGGCCTTGTCGGCAGTGGGAATATCCTTGGAGGGCAGCATGTGCCAAGCCATATCGACACAGGTGGCAGCCAGGTTCTCACCCAGCGCATAGGCTGTCTGGAAGTTGATGCTCTTGAGCATACGCTCCTTCAGGTCGACAGGCATAGGCTGGCCCGTATCGCAATGGCGTGCGAAGTGGTCGAACACTTCGGGTATGGAGGCAAACGACTCGTTGAACTGCGATGGCATCTCGACAAAGTCACGGGCTACGCTGGTGCCGCTGAGACTGTTGTACTGACAGTTGGACAGCATGCCATGCAAAGCATGGCCGAATTCATGGAACATGGTGCACACCTCGTCCCATGTGAGCAGCGAAGGCTTTCCGTCAGGAGCCTTGGCATTGTTGCACACGTTGAAGATGATGGGCTGCTGTCCCCACTGACGGCTCTGCTTCTGGAAACCGTCCATCCAGGCACCACCGCGCTTGGTGGGGCGACGGAAATAGTCGCAACAGAAGAGGGCCAGGGTCTTGCCGTCCTTGTCAATCACCTCGAAGGTCTTCATGTCGGGATGGTACATAGGAATGTCGGTACGCTCCTTGAAGGTAAGGCCATAGACGCGGTTGGCAGCATAGAACACACCGTTCTGCAGCACGCTGTCAACGGTGAAGTATGGCTTCACCTCATCGTCAGAGACATTGAGCAGCTGCTTCTTCATCTTGGCTGAGTAGTAGAACCGGTCGTATGGCTGGAGCTGGAAATCAGGGCCCTCGGCCTGGCGGGCAAAGTCCTCAATGGCCTTAGTCTCGGCATTGGCCTTTGGCGTATACTGGCTGATAAGACTCTTCAGGAAGGCATAGACGTTCTCAGGCGTCTTGGCCATGGTCTTCTCCAGCGAATAGGAGGCATAGTTGGGGTAACCCATGATCTCTGCCTTCTCAGCGCGCAGCTTGGCAATCTCGGTCACGATGGGGAAAGTGTTGAACTGTCCTGTTCCATCGGCACGGTGTATAGATGCCTCGTAGACCTGACGGCGCAGGTCGCGATTGTCGAGCGAGGCCAGCAGGGGCTGCTGCGTGGTGTTGATGATGACAATGGCATAGGGAGCCTTGCCGCCACGGCTCTCAGCATCTTTCTGACACTGGTCAACGTCTGCATCACTCAGACCAGCCAGTTTCTCCTTGCTGTCTACCCATACAACGGCTTCGTTGGTAGCCTTAGGAAGCATATCGCCCCACTGCTGCTGGAGGTCGGAGATACGCAGGTTGATTTCCTTCATCCGTTCCATCTTGTCGTCGGGCAGAAGGGCACCCATGCGTACAAAGCTCTTATAGGTTTCCTCCAGGAGTTTCTGGTCTTCTCCCTGCAGGGAATCGTGCTGCTCGTCGTACACCTTGCGTATACGTTCGAAGAGCTTCTTGTTGAACGATATCTCGTTTTCAAGGTCGGTAAGCAATGGCTGCACTTTCTTCTCGATCTCGGCTATTTCCGGAGTCTTGTCGGCACTGACAAGTGCGAAGAACGTACGGCTGACGCGGTCAAGCAGTCTTCCGCTCTCCTCAAAAGCCAGGATGGTGTTCTCGAAGGTGGCAGAATCGGGACAGTCCACAATCTTCTGGATGTTGTCACGCTGTTCCTGTATGGCAGCTTCGAAGGCTGGCATATAGTCCTCATACTGTATCTTGCTGAAGTCGGGTGCTCCGAAGGGGAGTGAACTTTCCTGCAAGAGGGGATTCTCACGCTGTGTCTGCTGGCAGGCACTCAATGTCATCAGGGCTGCTGATGCTACTGCGACGTTCATAAGAGTTCTTGTAATATTCATAGTTTTTTGTTGGGTAAAATGTTGATTTTAAAAAGGGAGTTAATAATAGGTAGTTAAAATGGGAGCGAAAGCGGGAGACTGCTCTCCCCTTTCTACTCCCATCTATCTAACAGGATAATTATTCCATATCATTGGCATCGGCAGCTTTCTTCGATGATGCAGTCGACGTCTTACGGATGGCGCGTTTGCGGGTCTTCTTCTCTGTGGGGTTAGCGGGCTTGTCGATCTTCACGCCAGCCAGTTCGGGGTCGATGAGGATACGTCCACAATATTCGCAGACAATGACCTTCTTGTGCATCTTGATGTCGAGCTGGCGCTGGGGCGGAATCTTGTTGAAGCAGCCACCGCAGGCGTCGCGCTGCACATAGACCACGCCCAGGCCGTTGCGTGCATTCTTACGGATGCGCTTGAAGGACAAGAGCAGACGTGGGTCGATCTTTGACTCCAGTTCCTTCACCTTCTCCTTCAGTTTCTCTTCCTCGGCACGGGTTTCTTCCATAATCTCGTCGAGCTCGCCTTTCTTGATATCCAGGTCGTTCTCGCGTTCACTGATGACCGACTGGTTAGCTGCCAGTTCCTGATTCTTCTCTTCAATCTTGGCCTGTGCTTCACGGATCTTCTTGTTGCACAGTTCAATCTCCAGTGACTGGAACTCTATTTCCTTCGACAGGGTGTCGTACTCACGATTGTTCCTCACCTCGTCGAGCTGTGCCTTATAGCGTGCCACACTGTTCTCGGCGTCGATAATCTCGCCACGCTTCTGGGTAACGGCCTTCTGGAACTCGTCAATCTCGTTCTGGATGCGCTGGACACGGGTTCTGAGTCCCTCAAGCTCGTCTTCCAGGTCGTCCACTTCCTGAGGCAGTTCGCCTCTCAATGTGCGTTTCTCGTCAATACCCGAGAGCGCCGTCTGCAGCTGATAGAGCGTCTTCAGTCTCTCTTCTACTGTCAGGTCTGTAGGATCTTTCTTTGCCATAATTCTTTCTTTTATTTGTTATATTGTCATTCACGTATATCCATGATTAAAAATAACAGATCGGGTTGGTATTCGTCTCTGCTATCTCTGTACGTACTCCCGGGCATTCCTCACCGATAATCTCCTGGAACACCTCACTGGTGAACTGTTCGCTCTGATAGTGTCCGATGACGCAGATCTGTATCTGCTGCTCATGGCCGAAATACTGGTGATAATGCATCTCACCCGTCAGAAAGGCATCGGCCCCGAGGGCAATGGCATCGTCGAGCAGGAAATCGCCGGCACCGCCACAGAGGGCAACCTTACGAATGGGGCGCTGCAGCAGTTCGTTGGTCATGACACACTCCACGTCGAAGGTCTTCTTCAGCTTCAGTACAAAGTCGCAGGCCACCATCGGCTCTTCCAACTCTCCCACGACACCGCTGCCGCACTCCACCCCGTCAACCTGACGGGGACCCATGAAGACTACGTCCTTCAATCCCAGTTTCCGGGCGATACGGTAGTTCACGCCACCCTTGGCATTGTCCATATTGGTGTGCATGGAAACCACACAGACACCGGCCTTGATGGCCTTCATCACCGTGCGCTGAACATCGGTAAGGTCGCTGATGGTCTTCAGCCCACGGAACAGCAGCGGGTGATGACTCACAATGAGGTTGCAGCCTTTGGCTACTGCCTCATCGACAATCTTCTCAGTGACGTCCAGACACAATAATGCCCCTGAAACCTCCGCCTCTGTCAGTCCAACTTGCAGGCCAGCGTTATCCCAGCTTTCCTGCAGTGGCAGGGGCGCGAATCGTTCAAGGGCGCTCAACACTTCCTTAATTTTCACGCTATAATACGTTGATTAGGATGCAAAGATACGAATAAAAAACGGAAGAGCAAGACTACTCTCCCGTTTTTTATCGTTTTTTATGATTTCCCTCTACAATATAGTAACCACGTTTTTATGATTTCCCCCAACAGTATAGTAACCACTTATGCCTAAGCGTGCTGAGCAATTACCAACAATTAGGCTAATACTTAAAGCATGTGAGGACTCCTATGCTACAGACTTGTCATTCCCCGTATTGCTGGGGAGTGTGAGGGTTCCCGTTGTGAATTAAGTAGTTACCAGCGTTTACCCTTCACCTAATCAGGTATCAGGAAACTGATGACCTCCTCTTCTATATCCACGCGGAAGGGACCCACGGGCGTTTTCATCAGTCGTCCGTCAATGCCCACCATGGCCTTTTTGGCTTCGTCCACATGGATTTCCTGTGTGCGGAAGGGGTGAACACTGCGGTGGTTCAGGAATCGTCCAGACACAAGCAGCCATAAGCCTTCAATGAGTTGTACCACCTCGGGATGGTAGACCACACTGACATCCAGCATCCCGTTATAGGGCACTGCATTGGGAGTCTGTCCGTAGCCTGGTCCCGAACCGATGCAGACAGTCATGACCTTACGGTCGATCACGTCGCTGTTGATACGCAGCTTCATCTTATACTCCATACGGTGGAACAGCATAACGAAGAGTGACGATACAAACGACAGGGTGCGGCTGCCGAAGAGACGGCGGGTCTGCCGGCGCAGGTTCATGATGTCGGCAGTCATTCCGATGTTCAGGCAGTTCAGGAAATAGCGGTGGCAGCGTTCTCCCTTGGCATTGTTGTAGCGCACGCAGCCCAGGTCTATCTTCCTGACGCGGTGCTTCACCAGCCAACTGACTGTCTGTTCCAGATTGTCCTCGTCAAATTCCCAGAAACGGGCGAAGTCATTCATCACGCCATTGGGAATCACGCCCAGCGCAATACTCTCGCGCACGCTGCGTTCCTCCATCATCAGACAGTTCACGGCATCGTTCAGTGCCGAGTCGCCACCTACAATAATGATGGTCTTGTAACCGTTGCTGATCAGCATCTTGACCAACCGTTCCACACTTTCGGAAGTCTCACTCTGCACCATATCGTACTTCACGCGATGGGCACGCAGCACCTGTTCTATCTTATTCCAGCGTTTCTGCTTGTTACCGATTCCTGTCTTGGGGCAGTACAGCACTCCCCACTTTGTTTCATTGTCCATATCTCACTCTTCAATATTCAGTATCATTTCCACTTTCTGCTCCATGGGCAGCGTTGCTTCTATCCAGTGTATCCGGAAGCCCCGGCGCTCCATGCCCCGGAACCATGTCATCTGCCGCTTGGCAAACTGGTGGATGGCTATCTCCAGCTGGCGGAACATCTCATCGTAGCTCAGCCGCCCCAAAACATATTCCGTCAGGTATTTATACTCCAGTCCATAGTAGATAAGGTCTTCTGCCGGGATACCGCTGTCAATCAGTGCCCGCACCTCGTCCACCATACCTTCTTCCAATCGGGCCTTCAGCCGCCGGGTAATCTTCTCGCGCCTCAGCTCGCGGTCTATGCTCACCCCGATGATCAGCGAATCCACCGGCGGCAATTCCCTGCGTGGCACAGGGTTCTCCAGGTTGTATGTCTCAATCTCAATGGCCCTGATGGCCCGCTGGCAGGAGTCTACGTCGGTGGTATTGTGCATCACGGAGCCGTTCTGCCGCTTCAGTTCCACAAGTATCTGTGTCAGTTCCTCCAGCGTCCGTCCCTCCAGCCGCTGCCTCAGTTCAGGGTTCTGCGGCACAGGCGACAGTTTGTAACCCTTCAGCACCGCCTCTATATACAACCCCGTTCCACCGCAAAGTATGGGCAGCGATCCTCTGCTCCGTATCTGCTGGTACACATCGAAGAAATCCTGCTGATACTGGAAGAGGTTGTACTTCGTACCCGGCTCACAGATGTCTATCAGATGGTAGGGCACCTGGCGTCCGTCCACCGTATAGTCCTCCAGGTCCTTGCCTGTTCCTATGTCCATACGCCGGTACACCTGTCGTGAGTCGGCCGAGATAATCTCCGCCTGTCTGCCCTCACGATAGAGCGTGGCCGCCACTGCCGCTGCCAGCTGTGTCTTGCCGGTAGCTGTCGGACCGAGTATGGTCATCATCCTGTCTGTCATCAATACCTGTTCGCCGAATTTTTCGGCAAAATTACGAATAAAAAACTGAAACGGCAAACAAAACGTGAAAATAATACGCCAATCAAAAAAGTATCAGGAAAAAGAATGGCCGTTCGGAAATAAATTCGTATATTTGCACCGTCAAATCAAAGAATCAATTATGAAAGGTATCGTATTAGCCGGAGGTAGCGGTACACGCCTCTACCCCATCACCAAGGGAATCTCCAAGCAACTCATCCCCATTTTCGACAAGCCGATGATCTACTACCCCATTTCGGCACTCATGCTGGCTGGCATACGTGACATACTCATCATCTCCACCCCCTATGACCTGCCGGGGTTCCGCAGGCTCTTAGGCACAGGCGAAGAGCTGGGTGTACACTTCGAATATGCCGAGCAGCCCAGCCCCGACGGACTGGCACAGGCCTTCATCATCGGCGAGGAGTTCATTGGCAACGACTGTGCCTGCCTCGTGCTGGGCGACAACATCTTCTACGGCTCAGGTTTTACCGGGCTGCTGCGCCAGAGTGTGGAGAATGCCGAGAAGCTGGGACTGGCCACCGTCTTCGGCTACTATGTGAACGACCCTGAGCGCTACGGTGTGGCCGAGTTCGATGCCGACGGCAACTGTCTCAGCATTGAGGAGAAGCCCGAGAATCCCAAGTCCAACTATGCTGTCGTAGGACTTTACTTCTATCCCAACAGCGTGGTAGAGATAGCTAAGCACATCAAGCCTTCTGCCCGTGGCGAGCTGGAGATTACGACCGTCAACCAGGAATACCTTGCCCAGCAGAAGCTGAAGGTGCAGACCCTGCAGCGCGGCTTTGCATGGCTCGACACCGGCACCCACGACTCGCTGGCCGAGGCCTCCACGTTCATCGAGGTCATTGAGAAGCGTCAGGGGCTCAAGGTGGCCTGTCTTGAGGAAATTGCCTACAAGAAAGGCTGGATCAATGCCCAGCAGTTGAAGTGTCTGGCCCAGCCGATGCTCAAGAATGGCTATGGCCAATATCTCATGCAACTAGCCGAAGGGGCAGAATAACGTTTTATTACTGATTATTATTACCTTATACTAACAGTAAGGAAATAACATCGTAACGCAGTAAGTCACTTACTTCTGGTGTCGCTTCACCAGCCTGTCAATGGCACGGTCAAGCGACTCAGAAGGTTCTATGATGTTATAGTCGCGCCAGAAGTCGGGATCGCGGAAATAATCCACCTTATCATAGAACGCGTCGCGGCTGTCAAAGGTCTGCCGCCCGCTGATGGGGTGTGCCTCGTCGGCACGGTCGGTAACCACCATCTCGCAAACGGCCGCAAACGAAGTGGCAAACAGCCGCCGCTTCCAGTCGCAATTGAAACGGAACGTGTTGCGCACATAGCTGATGCGGGTCACGCCATCATCGGTCTTATAGTCAATGAGCAGCGACATTTCCTTCGGACGGAACCGCACGCCGAAGGGTTTCTTGACCAACATGAAGTTAGTAGCCTTCTGGCGGTCGCTCATGTCGAGTTCCAGCTCCACACGAGTGAATGCCAGTGTCTCGCGGTCAATGTAGAACCGTCCGTAATAAAGGGCATAATGCTGAGGTATCAGCGGTGAGATGGCCACCACAAACTGCTCGCGGTCGCCTATCATCTGCG
Organism: Prevotella sp.; assembly: GCA_016285075.1. GTDB lineage: Bacteria > Bacteroidota > Bacteroidia > Bacteroidales > Bacteroidaceae > Prevotella. The sequence continues at coordinate 29,514 of JAEEQB010000007.1, read as the reverse complement.
AGGGCAGCAGCTGGAAATCATAGTTCTCCAGATCCAATGGATTGAGCAGGAATTCCGTATTCTTCACCACGTCCAGCTGTACTGGCTGGACCGGTCCTCCCAGCACCTTCACGCTGAGGGTGTCCTTCTGGCGCGGACTCAGCAACCGGCGTCCCTTTCGGATGGCCACACGGTCGCGCCCCACTCCTTTGGTATAGGGGGTCTTGTACATGTCTATCACCCCCTCAGCCACATAGATGTAATGCTGGCGCTTCATGGCCGTCTCGCGGTAGAAGCACTCCATGAGTTCCGGCTTGCGGCTGTAGTTCTCGGATATCTTGCTCATGGCAATGCGCAGTAGCTGACGCGGGTCATTGGTCCACACCACCACCTCGCCCAGCTGTACCGGTGCGGCTGTAAGACGTATGTCCAGGGGTTTGTTACCTTCTCCCTTCACATTGACACGGCGTGTACGGTAGCCCACATACGAAATGACGAGTGTCTCCACCTCCTTCTCGGTCTTCAGGGTAAACACACCGTCCTCGTTGGTCACTACGGCCTCACCGCTGCCGCTGGCAGTCACACTGACCTGTGCCAGCCGGTCGCCCGTCTTTGCATCACTAACAGTGCCACTGACCACAGTCCGCTGCGCCAGTGCCACCACCCCCAACATCAGGGTCAGCCACATCAGAACCAAACGCCTCATAGTTTAGTTTTCTTGTTTGACGAAACTCAGTGCCAAAAGGTTTAATGGCTGACACAAAAAAATCACTTCCTGTAGTTCAGTGCGGCACCGATGGCTGTACAGTACTGTGAATACTTGGGTATGTGGTACCGTATGTTGTACAGTTTCTCCAGCGGCGGGAACACCTCCTTGCACTGTGGCAGCAGCGACAGGTTGCCAATGAGTACGAAGTCGCGTATATCGGACCCACGTGACGACAGCCATGCTGCCGAACCGATGGTCTGCAGCACCATTGAGATGATGCCTGCGGCGATGTCTTCCTTGCGTGCGCCGTTCTGTGCCTTGGCCAGTATGCTGGCAGTAGCGTCCATAGGAAGGTTGGGCAGTGGCTCTGCCGAGATGTCGCCAATCAGCAGGTTGACATTCTGTATCTCCCCCTGCATGGCGAGCGATGCCACCTGCTTGATGTCGCTGGTGTTGAGCAACAGGCGTGACAAGCCTGCAAGTGTTCCACCGCCTACACCGATACCGCCGATATGGCGCATCTCGTTGCCGTCGCAGAGCACGAAGCTGGTACCCGTGCCCATGGAGACGACGATGGTATGGTCGAGCTTAGACTCATAGCGTGCACCCAGGCCGTCGGCCACGAACTCCTCCACCTTGGTGGTGGGAAGACCGTAGACAGGACCTTTGATGTAGGCAGAGCCAACGCCGGTAAGCATGACCTGGTCTACAGCCGAGAGTTCAATGCTGTTGTCGTGCAGATACTTGCCGAAGGCTCCGTAGAGTGAGGTGATGGGGTCGGCAGCAGTGATGCGGATAGGGGCAGTGACGCGTCCGTCTTTGAGTCCAACGATTTTCGTGGTGGAGATGCCCACGTCTATTCCAATGACTATTTCCATGATTGCTGTGGTTTGGTGTTATTTCAGTTTCGGCTTCAGTTCGTCGGGCGAATCATTGGTGAACATATTCACGGGCGGTGCCTGGCGGGTGAAGAAATGGTTGATCACTTCGGGGTTGAGCGTGAGCTTGGGCTGGAAGTCGGCGCTCTGCATATAGCTGAGGATGGCACTGCGCATCTGCCGTGCAACAATGCGGTGGCCAAGGTCGGTGCCTATGTCCATTGTCGTCATGAGCAGCCTTCCATTCAGCACACGTGCCTCAATGAGCATGCCCAGCTTGCGCGACACGTGCCATGTGTCGATGGGCTGGATGGGTGGCTGGTAGTCCTTCGGCAGTTCCATGAGGTTCATCACCTGTGCCCTGTTCAGCAGTTCCCACCAGTTGAGGTTAGACCAGGAGTCGGTGGGGAAGCCGTGGCTGAAGAGGGGATGATCCTTGTCGATGTAGGCTCCAGTGGTGTGTGGCGGACGCATCTTGAACCATGATGTGTTCCAGAACACGGGCAGATAGTGCTGCACCACATCGCTGCCTAACCTGACCTTGCCTGCCGCCGTCAGCAGCACATCGCCTCCCTTGTCCAACACGTCGAGAGCCTTCTGGTCAAGGGTATCGGTGACGGTAATAGAGGACTGTGGAACGTCGGGCAGGGACTGTGGATAGACCCAGAACTCCCACAGGTTCTGGAACCGTCCTGAGAACTGTACGGCGAGTGTGAGCTTCTGTGGTGTCTGAATGCTGTCGAGTGGGAACCTTATGGTGCCCAGTGAATAGTTCTTGCCGATGGGCATCTTCTTGTGATAGGACAACTCTGCCTGGGTGTATATCCTGTTGCTGTCGTTCTTGATGTAATAGGTGACGTGTACGTTCGTCAGTACGGCAAAGGTGGCATTGCATGCCTCGACGGGCACTTCCAGCGTCTCGTTGTTGGTATAGACGAACTTGGGGAACCTGGCCAGCGCAACCAGTGGGCTGCAGAAGGCGTGCCAGTCAATGGTATTGGTGTAGCCCTTCTCCTTCCAGTGCACATTGAGTGGTCCGACGAGGGCTGTTCCCTGTCCGCTGTAGTCGTTGAGACTAAGCAGCTGGAACCCGGCATAGTCCTTGGTACGCAGGTTGCGCTCTATCTCGTACTTGTAACAGAGTGTCTGCAGCTTTCCGCTGGCTTCCAGGAACTTCTCGCTCATCTGCTCCATGCCGTTGTCACGCAGCAGGTCACGGAATATTTCGAAGTTCCCGGCCTTGTAGGCACCCGTGTATTGGTATATCTCCTTGAAGTCGGGGAAAGCACACCACTGTCCCTGCTCGTGGGCAATGATGGGCGACTGGTTGGGCGTGGTCCCCTTGTAGTTGCGGGGGAACTCTATCTGGTCGTAATAGTCGTCATCGCTATGCGGCGCATGCCTGTCCCAGTCGAGTCCTCGTGCACCGCCCTTGACGTGATACTGCGAGCCGTCGTCCCAAGCCCATCCGCCGCCCACGCTGGCGCCGCAATAGACGCGTGTGGAGTCGTACTGATGCATCTGCCTGACCCAGTCGTTGCAATAGCTCACCCAGTCGCCTGCGGGCTCATTGCCTGCTGCCATCATGATGAACGACGGGTGGTGGCCATACTCATCGACAATGCGTTTCGACTCCTCGAGCAGGTACTGGTCGATCTTCTGTCCACGGCGCAGCTTGACGCCATGATTGGGCCATGAGGGTCCCTCGGGCTGCAGGTAGATGCCCATCTCGTCGGCAGCCTGGAAAGCGGCATCGGGCGGACAGTAGCTGTGGAAGCGCACATGGTTCAGTCCGTATTCCTTGCACTTCTTCATCACCTTGAGCCACGACTCCTTGTCGGTGGGCGGATAGCCTGTCTCGGGGAAGCAGCAGTTCTCCACCGTTCCGCGCAGGAACATGGGCCGTCCGTTGATGTAGAACTGGCGGTCCTTGATTTCCACATAGCGCACACCGAAGTCTTTCTCTATGCTTTCATCGCCCACGCTGACTGTCAGCCGGTAGAGCTGTGGTGAGAACTCATCCCACATGCCTATGTCGTCATAGAGGTAGAATGAGGTATGCACGCTATTGTCTGAATTCACCCTTGCATTGTATGTACGGATGGCCATGCCGGGCTTGCCGTTCTTCAGGGGAGCAACAGACAGTGTGCAGTAGTAGTCCCATACGGGCAATATGTTCCTGAGGCGGTTGTTCAGTTCGACGGTAACATCGACTGCCCGCAACAACTGGTCCTTCTTCTGGGTATTGGGCACTACTTTTCCTAAGTCATTACGCATGTACTTGCCTTTTTTCCATTTCACCACGTTGAAGACAGAGCGTATCTTGATATTGCCCGCGCTGAGTTTCTTCCACGATGCCTGCAGCTCTATCCGTCCGGCTATGCCGTTCCAGTTGCCTTGTGTCTGGTCGGTCACCGAGTGTGAGTCCTGTCCTACGCACACATTCTCTATGCCGTTGTAGACGCGTATGCAGATTTGGTTCTTCACTCCGGCCTTGACATACTTGGAAATGTCGTAGCGGTGGGGTACCGAAAGGCTCATCTGGTGTCCCACGCTGTCACCGTTGACGAATACGGTTGTCTCAATGTGAGGCCGTTCCAGGAACAGGATGATGCGGCGACCCTTCCATTCGTCGGGCACATAGACGAAGCGACGATACCAGGCAGCACCCACATAGTGGCGTTGGGGAGTGAGGAAGAAGGGGAACTTCATCTGTCCTTCCTTCCGGTAACGCTCCATATAGGGGTTGAAGTAAAAGCTGGAGTCGTAGAGCGATCCTGTCCACTGTGTATTCACCGTGACGGGGTTGCCCTTGCCGTTGGTCAGCATGGAGCCCGGCAGGCTCACGTAGTCGCTGAAACGGTTGTACTGGGGATTCTTGAACCTTCCGTCATCCTGATAGAAGTCCCAGATACCTTCCAGCGAGATGATCTCCTGCGCATGGGAAGGCATGAAGGCAAAAAGGCCGAACAGCACCAGGGCCACCCTGCCTGTTATGGATTTTAGTCTTGTTGTCAGTATCATTCTTGTCTGCATATCATTGATTCTTCACTTTCCACATTCCACTACCTGTCCGTCGTATGCCATTTCAATGCCTTCGGGCAACAGCCGGTTCACCTCCTCATGACGTCCTATATGGTGGCTGGAGTGTATGAGCAGCGTCTGCCTGGGACCAATCCTGCGTGCGAAGCCGACGGCATCGTCCACCAGCTGGTGGGAGTGGTGCGGGTCGGTGAATCTGAGGGCGTTCACCACCAGTATCTCTACGCCCTCCAGATAGGGCAGCTCGCTGTCCTTGATGGTCTTCATGTCGGTGATATAGGCTAATGGTCCGAACCGATAGCCCAGTATGGGCAGCTTACCGTGCATCACCTCGATGGGCATCACGTCGATGTCGCCGAAGCGCAATGGCTGGTGAGGCAGTATCTGGTGCAGCCCTATGGCCGGCACGCCGGGGTAGCGGTGCTCGGCAAAGCAGTAAGGCAGCATCTGCAGCATCTCCTTGCACGAATGCGGGTCGGCATAGACGTTGATCTCGCCGAACTGGCAGTAGGGGCGTATGTCGTCCATACCGCCTATATGGTCGTAGTGGGAGTGTGTGACAAGGATGGCATCGATGCGACGGAACGGCTGCGGCATGATCTGCTGCCTGAAGTCAGGTCCGCAGTCCACCAGTATCCGTGTGCTTTCTGTCTCGACCAGCACCGAGCATCGCAGCCGCTTGTCGTGCGGGTCCGTGCTTCGGCACACCTCACACTGGCATCCTATCGTAGGTACGCCTGTAGAGGTCCCGGTTCCAAGAAAAGTCAGTTTCATCTTCACTTCTCACTTCTCATTTATCATTTCTCACTTATCACTTCTCACTTATCATTTCTCACTTCTCACTTATCACTTCTCACTTCTCATTTATCACTTCTCACTTCTCATTTATCATTTATCATTTATCATTTAGGCCGCAGGCCGCCTAAACGATGTTCACTTCGGGGTGAATGTCAATACCGAACTTCTGCTGCACGTCCTGACGGATGGTGTCGCACAGCGTCACTATCTCTGCGCCCGTGGCACCGCCCAGGTTCACCAGTATCAGTGCCTGTTTCGCGTAGACACCGGCCCGGCCCAGCGAGCGTCCTTTCCACCCGCACTGCTCTATCATCCACCCTGCGGGAATCTTCTCGTGCTGCTCGTCAATGTAGTAGTGGGGCATGCCGGGGTACTGTGCTGCCAGTGCCTCGTACTTCTCACGGTCCACCACGGGGTTCATGAAGAAGCTGCCGGCATTGCCTGTTACTTTCCAGTCGGGCAGTTTCGACTGGCGTATTCCAATGATCACATTGCGCAGCTGCTGTGCATCGGGATTGCCGATGCCCTGCCGCTGCAGCTCGGCACGTATGTGGCCGTAGTCCAGATGTGGCCGGTACTCCCTGCTCAGCCTGAACACCACCTCGGTGATGAGATACCTGCCCTGCCACTCCTGCTTGAACCGGCTTTGGCGGTAACCGTATTGACAGTCACGGTTGGCCAGCTCGTGCAACTCGCCCGTGGCTATGTCGACGGCTCTCACACATTCTATGATGTCCTTGGCCTCCACACCGTAGGCTCCTATGTTCTGCACGGCGCAGGCTCCCACGTCGCCGGGTATGAGCGACAGGTTCTCGGCACCATAGAGCCCATGCTCTATGCACTGTGCTATCACCAGGTCCATCTCCATGCCGCTGCCGCAGGTAACGCGTACGTCGTCATAGCTGATACCCATGATGGCCGAGCGCACCACCGTGCCCTGGAAGTCACGGGTCAGCAGCAGGTTGCTGCCTCCGCCTATCACCAGGAAGGGCTCGTGGCTGCCGCGCAGCATGGCGGCCACCTCGCGGGCCTCTGCCACATCGGCATACTCCACGTAACGGCTGCATCTGGCGTCTATGCCAAACGTATTGGGGATGGCGGCAGCAATTTTTTTATTTATCATTTATCATTTATCATTTATCATTTAGGCCGCAGGCCGCTTCACATGTCAAGTATTCATCTTCGTCAGTACCCACCGCCCGTTCTGCTGCTGGAACGTCATCATCATCTCAAAGCCGTTGGCTATGCCCCTCATCATGAAGATAATGACCCCGGTAGACTTCGACGGTTCACCGTAGACAATGTTGTAGATCATCTTCTCAGGCAGCACTGGTGCAAAGGCTGGCCACGTGTCGGCAGTGATGACCCCCTCCATCTGTGCGAAGTCATCGTCGGGATCGGGTCCAGTGAACTGTACTGTCTCATGCAGGCTCTCTGCCTGGTACACCGAATCGGTCACAAACTGATGGTAGAAGTCCAGGAACGATGCATTCCTGTTCTGTGCAATGGGAATAGTCTGCACGCTGGTGAGCATCCAGGCTCCCCTGATGCGGTGGAACTCATACTGTATCACGGCCCCGGTGTTGAAGTAGATCTTCTCGACCGTGGCCTTGTTTACTGACGTGTCGTTCATCAGCGCCATCTGGCGCTCCGAGTCGAACAGCACGGTGTAGTAGTCCTGGTGCAGGAAGAAACGCTCGGTCTTCCACCTCTTCTTGTCGAGGCTGTCCGTCTGTCCGTTGCGTGTGACGGGCAGCGGGAATAGTATTCGTTCCATCTGGAGATTACGGTTGGCGGCAAAGTTGAAGATGAAGTCGTCGAACAGTTCGTCGGCAGCCTTGGGCATCGGTGTGTCGGTTACCAGCATCTCCAGCGAGTCCACTTCCGTAGTGTCCTGGGGCACGGTGTCCACCGAGTCGGCTGGAGTGTCGGCTATAGGCGTCCGCCTGCTCCCGCCACACGAGAACAGCAGCGACGCTGCAAGAATGACCATCAAAAACCTGTTCATCTTCAGATGTTTCTCAATTACGCCGCAAGCCCACGATTGACCAAGTGCGAGCTGCTACATGGCGTTTGACGCGGCAAAGGTACTAATAAGTGAGAACAATACAAAATAAAAAAAAGACTTTTTTTAATTTTTATCTACTTAAGTTCCCCCACCCCAATGAAAGCATTTCATCCACCGACGCTGGAAGCGTCTTGAACAAAGCTGTTATAAGGGTGGGAAACTTTAGCAACTAAAAGCTTACCCTTACAGCTGCTGCCCCTTCAGGGCGCACTTGAGAAAGTTGAATAACCAAATAAAATGCAGCTAACAATGAGAAATATTTGGGGGAAAGGATTTTTTTCGTAATTTTGGAAGATTTCTCAGCTTTTCTTTGTATAAAGGCAGTCTGGGGAATTGAAGGAAAATGGGGTTACGAATTGGAGACCGTTCTCAATTCCACATTCTGCTATAAACTGCATCCGCTCGAGCTATGCTCGCTTGCTACCAACGGGACGCAAGAAAGAACACCCGATAATGAGCCATCAGCCGTTTTATGACTCATCATCGGGTGCAAAGTTACGAATAAGTGAGCAAAATACCAAATTTATTTGAGTATTTTCGAACGTGAGTAACTTCGAGACATCGTCTCAAAGGTAATCATTCTTTTTGAATGAATCAAATCTATTCACATCTTTTTGTTCTGAGCTTGCTCAACGCTCTTGAACTAACTGCGGCACCTTTTGTGGCACTTGCCAGAAAGGTGCGTATTAGGCTATGTCCTATTACCCAATATCTGTGCCGTATCGCATACATTGGGTACACTCACATGAGTTTTCTCAACTCCTCTGGTTCAGGAAGTATACCTTGGTATTCCTTGGGTAACTCTGAAGATGTGCGATAGGTTGCTACACCCATTGGCTTGTTGATGTCTCGGAATGCGAACTCCACCGTTTTTGAATCTCTGTCCTTGCAGAGAATAATTCCGATGGAAGGATTCTCATGAGGCAGTTTCACATACTCGTCAAGTGCTGAAAGATAGAAATTCAACTTCCCTGCATACTCTGGCTTGAACTCACCCCGCTTTAATTCGATCGCGATTAGTGCCTGAAGGCGGCGATTGAAGAACAGTAAATCTATGAAATACTCTTTTTCGGATACAACAAGACGATACTGATTACCCATAAACGAGAAATCACTACCCAATGCCATGATGAAGTTCTTGATATTGTGAACAATCTGTTGCTCTATCACACGCTCATCTGTCTCGTCAGGATCTTCAATGTTCACAAAGTCGAGCAGATATTCGTCCTTGAACGAGCGTAATGCCTTACTACGCAAATCTACATTTTCAATTGTTGTTGCAAAGTTATTAGGCATCTTGCCACGCTTTCCAAACAAATCGTCCTTCATATAATATTTCAACTTGTCGCCATTCCAAAATCCAGTGGCACAATTCACGATATAGAACAATCGTTGCTCTACATCCTTCTTTTGGGCCAGTATCTCATAATGGTTCGTAAATCCAACGGCAAGAAAGGCATCTAATGTCTCTGGAGGTAATTCGTCCGTTGTCAATGGACGAATTTCAATATGTCCTTTGTCGCCTACTGGAATGATGCTGTTTTGCAAATCGTCCGCTGACAATGGACGATTCTCGAACATGCTGCACCATGCCTCGTAGAAGATACGCATACGTTTGATGCTTGTCTCAGAAAAACCTCTTAACCCAGGCAATTCCTGTTGCAGCAATTCTGAGATAGTGCCAATAGCATTGCTACCCCATCTTGCAGCTCTGCTTTGAACGGAAATATACCCACCAATAGCATAGTAAAGAGCCAGCACTTCCTTATTCACCAACCGTGCTGCACGATAGCGACTTTCCAATATCGCCTCTTTTATCGCGCTTACTGCCTCATCATACGTCGCTGTTATTTGTTTCTGTTCCATATTAATTGCCGGCAAAATTAATCAATTATTTCGTTATTTCGCTATAGCACCTTTAGGGAATCAATAACCTTTCCCCATAATTCCTTGATGCCTATAGTCTTTGACATTTTTAGATCAGTTTACGTTTTCTTAATTCCCAAAAGCATTGCTCTGTTGCCTCGATATCACTCATAGCATTATGGGCATCGTCAAATTCATTGCCGAAAAGTTTCTTATACAACTCTTGTAGTTTGGGATACTTATAACCATACTTGCCAGGAATCTTACAAAAATCTATGGACGATAGCATTGTGCAATAGCTTTTCTTCTTTTCTAGTTCGTCCTTCATGCCAAGGCGAATCATCTCAGCCCCCACAATCTTCTTGTCGAAGTCTACGTTATGGCCAACAATATAGGTTGCCAAATCCAAGTCTGCTTTGAACTGTTCTATTGCCTCGGTTAATGGAACACCCTCTTCATTTGCCCTCTGCGTGGTGATACCATGAACTCTTGTCGCATCAGTAGGAATTATAAAACCTTCTGGCTTTACAATTAAGTTGCCCGTATGAATCCTATTACCTTCCTGGTCAGTTAGAATCCAAGCCAGCTGAACAAGTCTTGGCCAATTATTTGTGTCTGAGCTTGGCGCTTTGTAATTCAATGGAACACCTGTTGTTTCTGTGTCAAAAAAGAAAAACGTTTTATTATCTTTTGTTCTTTTTATTGTCAGTTGTTCATATTCCACAAGTTTGTCTTTTTGGTCTGGCAACATATCTTCAAATTTCTTTCTTGTTCCTTTGGGAATAATAATTTCCTTTAAATTGACGCATTCCAAGAAAACTCTTTTTCCTATTAATGTCACGCTGTTGGGTATAGTAATGGAAGTAAGGCCAGGACAGCCATCGAAAGCTTCTCCTTCAATTGATGTCACGCTGTTGGGTATAGTAATGGAAGTAAGGCCAGAGCAGAGGGAGAAAGCGCCTACTTCTATGCTTCTCACGCTGTTGGGGATTGTCACCGAAGTCAGGCCACTGCAACCCCTGAAAGCACATGTTCCTATTGATGTCACGCTGTTGGGGATTGTCACCGAAGTCAGGCCGTGGCAGCCGTTGAAAGCCCATGCTCCTATTAATGTCAAGCTGTTGGGTATAGTAATGGAAGTAAGGCCATAGCAGCCGGAGAAAGCCCATGCTCCTATTGATGTCACGCTGTTGGGTATAGTAATGGAAGTAAGGCCAGAGCAGCCGGAGAAAGCATATTCTTCAATTGATGTCACGCTATTGGGGATTGTCACCGAAGTCAGGCCGCTGCAATACTTAAAAGCACCTTTTCCAATTGATGTTACGCTGTTGGGGATTGTCACCGAAGTCAGGCCGCTGCAACGCAAGAAAGCATAACTACCGATGGCTGTTACGCTGTTGGGTATTGTGGTGTTTTTACATCCAGCTATTAATGTGTTGGATGATGACTCAATAATAGCATTACAGATATTGCGAGAATCGTATTTGGTATTCCCTTCTTCAACAACAATGGATGTCAGGCCAGAGCAGCAGCAGAAAGCTTCTTCTCCTATTGATGTCAGGCTGTTGGGGATGGTGACGGAGGTAAGACCAGAACAGCCTTCGAAAGCCCTAAGACCGATACTCGTCACACTGTTGGGTATAGTAATGGAAGTAAGGCCAGAGCAATAATAGAAAGCACATGCTCCTATTGATGTAACGCTGTTGGGGATGGTGACGGAGGTAAGACCAGAACAGTGGGAGAAAGTACCCTCTCCAATTGATGTCACGCTGTTGGGTATAATAATGGAAGTAAGGCCAGAGCAGCCGGAGAAAACTTCTCCTTCAATTGATGTCACGTTGTTGGGAATCACCAAATCCTTTATCTCTTCTCCATTTAGGAAAAGATGATGGGCAATTTCTAGAGGATTTGAATACAACTCACAAAAATCAATTTTACACCAAACTGCTATGTCTGAAATGTGAACGGAAGTCAGACCGTCGCAGCCACTGAAAGCATAAGCGCCGATACTCGTCACACTGTTGGGTATAGTAATGGAAGTAAGGCCAGAGCAGCCAACGAAAGCGCAAGTGCCTATACTCGTAACACTGTTGGGTATAGTAATGGAAGTAAGGCCAGAGCAGTGGGAGAAAACATCTTCTCCAATTGATTTCACGCTGTTGGGAATTGTCAGTGAAGTCAGGCCGCTGCAATGCAGAAAAGCACCTTCTCCAATTGATGTCACGCTGTTGGGGATTGTTAGCAAAGTCAGGCCGTGGCAATGTATAAAAGCATAATCTCCTATGCTCTTCACACTATTAGGAATATTTACAGAAGTAAATTCACATTCGCTGAATGCGTACCTTTCAATGCGTTCAATACCTTCTGGCACAATAAATACACCTTCAAAACATTTGTTACACCCCAAAATAGAGCGTCCGTCTTCTGAAAAAACAGAAGCGAACTTACGCTCCATTATCTTCTTTTCTGCCTGCTCCTTTATATTCAATCGAAGAAGGGGCTCTTCATCATTTGTTTCTATAGTATAATCCATTGAACAAATGACAATATCTTCAACAAGGAATTCTAATATATAGCATCCCCTTTTGAGTTGGAGTTTATAAAGCTCTCCAGCCTGTATGTTGCCAACTTCTTGAAAGTCGCATCTAACCATACAATGCGTATCAGATAGAATTTTTAGCGTGGACATAATTATTTGATTATGTTGATAATGATGAACTTATTACAAAAATCGTGATTTCTCGTATTCTATTAGTGCTTCTCTGCAACAATCATCTTTAGAAAAAACTTCCAATATGTGACTTGATGAAATAAATCGAGCAAAATGAATATCTATATTTCCTGCTGACAATATGCCTATAGCACTATTGTCAGCACTTATTAATGGTCCCCCACTATTACAAATAAAAAGAGGCTGAACATTCATTAGCAATAGGGTGTTTTTGTTCATAGCGATGCAAGTCCTTCCATCATTGAAAGGCTTTAATCTGATATTACCTTCACTAATATTGAGTGTAATATCGTTATTTTCATCGTTATAACCACACAATAAAGCCTTGGCTTCATCATAATTATTCTCAGGTTCTATCGGCAAACCTCCTGATATTATATTAGTTTTGAATATTGCCAAATCCTTATAAATTCTCTTTTTTTCTTTATCATACTCGTAAAATAATTTGCAATTCCAGTTCATGGCAAAATGTTGGTGATGATACACGAAAGAGAATTCTATTTTTTCTTTTTCAAGTTCTTCAACCACATGTGCTGCTGTAATTAATAAAGACTTGTGTATTATTCCTGTGCCAAGCAGCTTTGAACGAAAACGAATCGGAACAATATATTCCAAAATATTAGTATTCAATGACGTTTCCATAATCATCTTCATTTATGTATTTAGATGTTCATAAAAGAAGCTTTATTTTGATGAAATCAATAGTTCTTTGACATCCACGTCAAGGTGGCGTGCAATCTCGTAGAGCTGTTCCACTGATGGTTGCACCTTATTGGTCATCCAGCGTGAAACAGTACTGATGCTGTGACCCATTTGCTCTGAGAGCCATGTGCCAGTTCTTTCTTTCTCGGCCAATACTATCTTTAGTCTGTTATAGCGTTGTATCTCCATATTGCTTTTAGTTATTCTTGCCCAACATTGAGCGTTCTGTGCGCAAATATAATCAAAAATGTCGAGAATAGGATAATTTGTGAACATAAATTAAGAAAAAGAGTGGCCTTTTCTCTTGATATGGGAATATTCTGCACAGATTTTTGCTTGCAATGCCATAGAAGGGTGTTGCCTAATACGCACTTTTCTGTGAAATGCCACAAAAAGATGCTTGTCTGCTTTCTGATGAGCAAGCTCGACAGATATCAGGCTTTTGTTTCCCTGAAGTGTTATTTCACAATAAGATTTTTTCAGAATGAGCTTATCTGGGAATCATGATGTACCTTTGCCCACAAATCACAAAAACTTAACAAGACATGGAAGTAACGGAATCACGGGGACAGGTTTTTGAATCTGAGAATTAACGATTCAAAAACCTGTCCCCCTGATTCTGCTTATCTGTTTTCAACGAGATGTCACTGACCTGTCCCTTGACATCCCCTACGGGCAGGCGACGCTGATGCATCGGCGATGCAATCGATTTATGGCGAATACAACGAGCAACAACTTGAACATAGTCAACGGACAAAAGGTGTTTGTAAAGTGACGATAGTATGATACTAAAGGGTGTTTAGTATGATACTATCGGCCCTTTAGTATCATACTATCAGCACTTTAGTATGATACTATCGGGGTGGGGAGTTTCCTCGTTCCACAAAATGCGACCATGCGACCGTTGCGACCGTTGTTTTCATAGATTTATTAAAAAAAGGAATGTAGTATGTTTATATACATATCCATTTTTTAATAAATCTATAGAATGGTCGGTCGCAACGGTCGCATCAGAAGATGTCAGGACTGCGCATCTGCTCTATTTCAATCTGTAAATGTTCGCGTACCCAGTAACCACGCCGGTTGTCATGTCCTTTGCGCTCCTTGACGAACCCCAGCTTGGTCATGATGGCGCCCAAGCGGCGCGGGTCGGGGTTTTTCTTCAGGTTGCCAGCACCGGTGATCTTGGCTGAGATTTCGGCCAGGGTGAGGAACTTGGCACCCGGTTCACTGTCGCTGGCGGGCGAGTAGTAGAGGGGTATGAGCTGTTCCTCGCTGGTGGGTATCATGAACTCTGTGACGTGCTGCTCCATGGCGTCGGTGTCGGCAGTGTCGAACCAGTAGTTGAACCCGTTCTTCAACAGATGGTAGGCCTGGGCATACATGCCGTCGTAGGGCATGGTGTGGGTGAAGGGCGAGTCGATGCTGATGACGTGGAAGGGCAGCCAGCGGCGGTTGCCGGTCTGGTCGGTCAGGAACTCCTCCTTGTTGCCGCTGGCGGCGTAGCTGGCCACACGCACGCGCTTCTCCTTGTGGCGTCCATAGGGCACACGCAGGTCGGTGTGGGTCTTGGTGATCATCGACTTGAGCTTGTTCAGCTGGCGGTCGTTCAGTTTGTCGAGCTCGTCGATGTTGATGACTGCATATTCCGACGCCCTGAGCTCTTCGTCCTTGTCCAGCCGGTCGATGTCGATGTTGTCGGTGATGTAGGCCGACAGCTCTTGCGGCAAGAGACGGTTGATCCATGTGGACTTGTAGATGCCCTGGCGGCCTATGAGCACAATGACCTGGTGGTTGACGATGTTGCTGTCGACCCATCCGGCCACCATGGCCACGAACCACTTGAGGAAGCACCGCTGCCACAGCTGCTGCTCGGCGTCGGTGGCCATGTGGACCATCCGGGCTGCCTGGCCTATGTAGTCGGGCATCCCGGGGTTCCACGGTGCCCGCGACTGCACGTAGTCCTTGAGCGGGTTCACCTCGGGCACGGTGCTCGAGTTGAGCACCTTCTGGAACAGCCTGTCGGTGATGTTCATTTCCGACTCGGCGCAGCACTCTATGTAGAGGTCGTTCTCGTCGCGTTCCTTCAGCTCGTGCCACTGGCCGTCGCCCATCAGCTGGCGGGTCTTCTGGGTAAGCAGGTCGTACTGCAGGTTCTTCTTGGCGAGGAAGGCTGCAATGGTCTCGGTCTTCAGCGCCGACTGCCTGGGCATCCACACGCCAAACTCGTCGGCAGCCCTCTTGTAGCAGCTTCTGAGTACGTCCGAGGGCTTGCCGTCCATCTTGCCCAGGTACATGTCGTCGAGCGCCTTGGCGGCCTCGTCCTTGTCCACACCCATGCGGTTGAGGATGAACGAGACGCGCATCACGAAGTTGTGGCGGTTGCCGGGTTCGAAGGTCATGCCACCCTCCTGCTGCACCATCTGCACGGCACGTTCCAGACGGTCGCCCAGGGGCACGCTGACGGGTTTGCCGTCCTTGTCGACGGCACGCTTGGGCGTACGCATCCTGACGAGGTTGCCGTCCTTGTCGATGCCCAGCTCCTCGCGGGTCATGCGGATGGGACGGGCATCGGGACGGTAGACCACCAGGGGGTCGTGGCTCAGCCCCATCATGCGGTTGATGTTCTTGCACTCCTTGTCCATAGGGTGGCCGCACCATACGCTGTACATGTTGGCTATGCGGCGGTAGACACGGGTGTAGAGCTCCTCCGAACGCTCCGGGTCGGCTGTCATGTCGATCTCAATGTCCTCGGGCAACTGGAAAGGCACGACGACATGATAGCCCAGACCCGACAGGCTCTCGTAGCTCAGACGAGCGTGATAGGACGTGCGCATGAAGGTCTTCACCCGCTCCAGCTCCTCGGACGTCAGACGTTCCTTCGGACCTTTCGCGTCGAAGTCAATGAGCACCTGGTAATGGCACTCGCGGCAGTTGTCCTTGCCCTTGCCGCCCTCCATGCGGAAGCTCACGGCCACCTGGGGCGTCTGTTCCTTCACGTCCTTGGCTGCCTGGTTGTGGCCCTGGGCCAGCAGCTCACGGTGCAGTAGTGTACTCTTTTTCAGTTCTTCGTCGTGGCCTATGATGCCGGCCACCTGCTCAAGACTGACGTCCTGAGACTCCTTGCTGTTGAATGTCTTGTAATAATTCATGGTCATATCTTCGTTTCTTTGATAATTGTCAACACAAAGTTACGAAAAACATGGGACCTGGGGCCAGGCTTGGCCGTAAGAATGCAATTCCTCCGGAAAACCGTATGAGATAGGTATCACTTCCGTAAAAACGCACGGAAGTCAAGTTTTTTTTCAAGCATGTCGCAGAGGTTCTTCAGTCGCCAGAATCCGTTCAGGCTCTGCTTCTTGGTCTGATGCAGCCTGAATGCCTCCACAGTCCAACGGTCATGAGGCGTAACGCCCAGATAGGGGCTGGAGTAGTTGTTCATGGCATCGTCGGTGCAGGGCTCGGCTGCTCCGGGGTACCACTCGTTCATCTGCTTGGAAAAGCTGGTCAGGCGGATGTCCTCCAGCAGCGTCAGGTCGTAGAGTATGCGCCACAGGGCCAGCCAGTCGTATTTATATTCCAGGTTGATCACAAAGCAGTCCCCGATGATATCGTGCAGCAATTTGAAGTTGATGGGGATGCCGTCGTAGTATTTCTTCATGATGTGGTTCGACCAGATCGGTACTGAGTGGGCCGGCAATGCTGAGCCTTGAGAATTAGTGAACTGAAGGATGATGTCATCCAGTTCACGCTGCAAGGCAGACCATCCATCAATATTGGAATACCAGCCTCGCTGCCTCTTCAGCTCTTCCCTGACGCTTTCAACACCATCGACTTTCAGATGATACAGCACATTGTAGCGAAGCACCTCGAGGAAGGAGCTTTCCACGTTGGGAAGGGCGATTGTTGGTGCCTGCTGTGCCATTTTGGGTCGATTGTTTACATTTTTCGTTTTTGTTTAAATGAATTGTTCCGTTATCATAGATGATGGGAACTGACTCTGGCCGAAAGACATCAAACGCTGAAATTCCCCCTCCCTTGATGCCAAGGCGCTGTAGCACCACATCGCTGACAGACCTGTTCAGGGCAGTCCTGTCAACCATGCTGTACTGGGCAAAACGTTTGTTTGAAAACATTATTTCATTGTTCATTTGCAAGTTCTATTTAATTCGCAATTTGAAACGCGAAAAACAGAGCAAAGGTACGGACTTTTTTTGAAGAAAAAAAGGAAAATAAGATATTTTAACGCTCACTTTTACTTTTTTTTCATCCTCAATACTGTGCCCTGTCCATACCAGCATGATCGCCGGAATGGTAAAGAAACACAACACGTCGGCCTTCGTTATTTAAGGTTCTTTAACTGCACTTTTCTTGCTGAATATTTGCTAGTTACAGGATTTTTTTGTAACTTTGCATCGTAAATAAATGGTAGTCTAATACCATGAAAAACACAACAAAACAACCCTATTTATTCACCATTTAAAACACACAACAGTTATGAACAAGACAGTTAAGATCATTCTCCAGGCCATCAGTTACGTCATCACCCTCATCCTCGGTGCTGCCGGTGGAACCGTGTTGAATTAGTCAGCACGGCGGAACCGCATTGAATGAAGATCCAAGTAGATTAGAACGAAGAGACAATCCATCTGATACCATGGAAAACAACAAAGGCTTCAAAATCTCTCAGTACGCATGTGCGGTGCTGCTCATCGCGAGCAGTATCGCACTGGTAACCTACCAGGTCATACACATCGACGACGTGGCTGCGGGGCTGCTCTACTACGTGGCACAGTCGTTCCTTCTCGCTGGCTCGGTCTTCGGACTAGACCAGTACCTCAGAATCATCAGAAAAGCCAATTAACAACCCATCACCAACAACAGCACCATGAACAAAACACCCCACACCACCCTCCCACCCGCTGCGACAAAGTCACAGCCCGCCGTGGACCACCCATCCTCCCCTTCAGGGTTGGCTGCGACTCTGTCGCAGCAGCATCCTCTCCCCTCCCCTTCTCTCCCCTCCCTCCCCTCTCCCGCCGCCCTTTCCGCCGTCCGCCTGTCTCCCAACTTCACCCTGGGCGAGTTCCTCAACCTGCCCAAGTACCCGGAGAACGTCCCCACCCCACAGGTCATTGCCAACCTGGTCTTCGGCTGTCACCTCCTGCTCGAGCCGGCGCGCAAGGTGGTAGGCCCCATCCTTGTCAACTCAGGCTTCCGCTGCGAACAGGTGAACCGCAAGGTGGGCGGCGTAGTGCGCTCACAGCACCTCTTAGGACAGGCGGCCGACATCCGCCCCAGCAACCCGTCACAGTTCCTCAGGCTCGTTGACTTCCTCCGACGCCACCCGTTGACCGACCAGCTGCTCACCGGAACCAACTGGCTCCACGTATCATGGAACCCCTTCGCCACGGCCCGTCACGACGTACGCATAGGATTCTACCGGTAAACCAAATAGCGGGAAGCGGCCACCCGATGCAGTTGGCCGCACTTAGTAGCTGATATCATTAAAAACATTACAACAACATGGCTACAAACGACATCAAACTCGGAATCAACTTGCGCAAGAACAAGAATTCCAAAAACACGGGATTTGGTAAGTACTATCCCGAAGTGGACCTGCAGGAGACCCTTACCCTGAGGGGCTTCGCCAACCACATGGCCAAGCACGGCTGTATCTACACCAACGACGTCATTGAGGGCGTACTGAAGAAGATCACCCAGTGCCTGCCCGAACTCGTCAGTCAGGGCGTACCCGTAAGACTCGACCCACTGGGTACCTTCGTACCCACCTGCTCGGTAGGCGAACCGGTCATCAACATCCCCGCCATGGAGGGTGCCGACCCCAACGATGTGGTGAAGGGTGTGCACATCCGCTTCTATCCCTTCGGACAGGAGAACGACAACATCACCTCACGCCGGTTCAAGCAGGAGTTCTGCTCACTGGAGTTCCGCAACATCGTTGACACCCAGGAGGTGACCGTCAACGGCAAGACCAAGAAGATGCCTATCCTGAAGCCCATTGCCACCGCAGTGGCAGAGTGGAAGGCAGAGAACGGCGGTGGTGGTGGCACCACTCCTCCCGACGACGGTCCCGACAACCCGGGCACTGACGGTGATTAGTCACATGAAAAAAGGCCGCTATCCCCACGGGTGGCGGCCTTTAGTGTGAAACTTGGATCAAACGCCAAGTACAATCGCCGGGCTGATACCGAGTTTCTGACTGATTGCTCGTCCTACCTTCAATGTGGGTTCGCATTTGCCAGACAAAATCTCACTGACACGGGCAGGGCTGATGCCTAACAATTCTGCCAGCTTATTCTGTGTGATCCCCATTTCGTATAGGCGAAGCTTGATTGTATCAACCAGCGAAGGTTTACCAATAGGATAGTGAATATCCTCGTATTCTTCTATCATATCTACGAGCATATCCAGTTCAAGCGCGTTATCGTCCATTATGGGGTTATCGTCATCGACCAGCTCTTCCAACTGCTCAACCCTCTTCAATGCTGCCCTGTATGCAGCCTCGTTCTTTATCTGTGCCATAACTTATATGTGTTGAATGTCCGTAATCTTGTCATATTCAGCATGTGTACCCACAAACCTGATTAGCACGTGGCTCACAGTGAATTTTATCAGTACCACTAACCGATAATCATTGCCTTTGATGTTGAACACATACCATTTGTTTCCCACGCTGTCCACATTGTTGAAAGTCTGCTTGATGTCTGCATAACATTTCCATTCAGCTTCCTTGGTCTTTTCGTACCAATCTTCCAAGGCTATTTTGGATTGTGGATTCTTGGTGTAGTATGCTACCAGGGTACTTTTTGCAATAATTCTCATATTTCGCTTCTAATTTGAGCGCAAAGGTAAGGATTATTTTTTTGATTATCCAAATTCCTTTCGGATTTTCCAAACCTTATTTGGAAATTATATCATTCTCTGTAACTGCGACCATGTATATTAAGTGGCGTAATAACACCCAATATACTGAAAATCAAAGTTTTTTGAAAATTATCCATGAAATTGTTTGGAGGTTTCGTTTTTTCTTCTTATATTTGCGGTCGAAATGGTCTTCAACTGATATTTCGGCACAATTAATAACAAAAACTAGAATTATGAAGAAACTATATTTTTTGATGATGATGGCAGCCACCCTGTTCGTGCTGGGTTGTGGCGGAGGTGACGATAGTGATGATGATGTATGGGGTGGTAGCGGCAACGATTTGAAAGATAAGTGGTTCGTCTGTGTGCCTCCCTCCGACAAGATTTCTGAAATTGCCCAGTGGGTTAACCAAGATATAGACTATGGGTATACTGAAAGTTCCGAATACTTTGACTCCACGGGGAAATTAGATCATCCTGGAGGAAGGGTGTTCTGGTTCGAGTCCACCTATGGGAATGGTCAGGTGGTAGCCCTGCACATTATAGACGACCACACTATGGAGGGATACATCAATGGTGGTACTTTTCAGTTAGGCAATACTTCTTCTTTCGAGTTAAAGAAATATCTGTTGTATGCAATGGATATGGGTTCCTTCCTGGGAAAACTGGGATTCTATTCAAGCCATTTAGCCTATTATAATTATGACAAGATTAATAATCAGATCTTTGTTTATATGCTGCCAGGAACCTTTACCATCAGCGGCAATGATTTGCTGATGGATGGCGGCGGCCGCTGGGTGGGGGTCAATCCGAAGAAGGTTTACACCTCTACTACGGCAACGATAAAGAACGTATCCGCCGAGGTGCTGAGCATAGGTAACAGTACCGTTAACTTTGGCTATGAGGGAGGGGAAAAGAACATCACCGTCAATGCCAACTATGGCTGGAGTATAGACTACAACAGTGCCAAAAGTTGGCTTACGGCAACCAAGACTAACGACAATACCCTGACGCTGACAGCACAGCGTACTAGCTTAAGGACACAACGAATTGCCACCATCACCCTCAAAGGAAACAGGAAAACGGTGGACATAGAAGTGACGCAGGAAGGTGCCACGGAAACAGCTCCCGTCAACACTACCGTCACCGTCAAAGGCGTATCATTCAAAATGATTGGAGTGGAGGGCGGAACATTTACTATGGGAACCGATAATGTTAGTACTTGGGATACATGGGACAGTCCTGCTCATAGTGTGACACTTAGTACATTTAGCATTGGCGAGACCGAGGTGACGCAAGAACTATGGGTTGCTGTCATGGGCAATGGCTATACATGGAGGAGCTATTGGCGTGACGGGCAGGGCGACAATTACCCTGCAAACTACGTATCGTGGTATGATTGTCAGGAGTTTATCAATAAGTTGAACCAACTCACGGGAAAGACATTCCGCTTACCCACAGAGGCCGAGTGGGAGTATGCTGCGCGAGGAGGAAAGAATAAAAGTAACTTCAAATACTCCGGCTCGGATAACGCTAACGATGTGGCATGGTATTCTGCCAATAGCAACGACAGGATACACACTGTGAAGAGCAAGGGGTGGCCTAACATTATCGGCTTATTCGACATGACAGGCAACGTGCGTGAATGGTGTGGCGATTGGAACAGTCAATATACAGCTGATGCCCAGATTAATCCAAAAGGTCCGTCTACGGGTACTCATCGTATTATTCGTGGCGGCGACTACCTTAATTCTCCTACGCCCGTATGGAATCGTTCGGCTGTTCTCCCAACTGACGACTCAGGTAACAACGGTCTTCGTTTAGCTATGGATTAGTCCTATGCAGACAGAATAGTTATAAAAAAAACTATATAACATGAAACAGATGAACAATTATAAGCATTTTTTCGTGTTGACGACATTGCTCACTCTGATGTCTACAAGCGTATTTGCTTATGCCCCTTTGCTCATTAATAACAACAAATGACAAATTAAAATATATAGGTTATGATACATTTTTGTTCTATGAAACGCTTTTTCCCCCTAATGCTTTGCATCTTTGTATATACAACGACTAATGCACAAGTCCAACGTACGAAACATACAGAGGCAGATGGGTTTGAGTGGTATATGACTAATGAACCACAATCTATTGTTGATGGAGTTGAAGACAAGGACGGCAACACATTGATTCCTTTGAGTAGAGGATATACTTATATATTCTATTCTTCCAGCGGTTTTTTTATTGTAAGTAATAGTAGCGGTAGGGGAGTATGTAATAAGAATGGAGAAGAACTCATTTCCCCTAAAAGAGGCTATGATAATGTTGTGGTTCAAAAGGATTACATTTCTGTCGGAAAAAATCGCAAAGAGGGCGCATGTGATTTAACAGGAAAGGAAATCATATCACCAACCAGGGGCTATGATCATGTCATCTTTCTTAAAAAGTATAATTATTACGGAGTTAAGAAAAACGGGAAATGTGGCGCATGTGATTATACAGGCAAGGAAGTTGTTACTCCAATTTACGACGATGATATACTTTATTATTCTGGTAAATACCATTACAAAGATGCCAATGGCAACTTTGTGGAAATAAACCCAAACTCTTCCAGTTCATCCTCCTACGCTTCGTCTTCTTCCACTTCCAGTTCAAGACCCAGCTCCACTACTACATCGACAAGTTCAAGGCCCAGCACTTCCACCGCATCATCGACCACGTCTCGATATGGCTCCTTGATTAAGAGCGGCACCTATACGAGTTCAGGTGTGATTAATGTGATGGGCAATATTTCTGCAGTAGGATATCCGTATCTTACAAAATTTGATGTATATACCAATTATCTTGTTGATGAAACAGGAAATGCTTATCCTCTCAGCGAAACACTGAAATTTGAAGGTGTCAACTGCCGTTCTTACAAATGTAACAACGATCTGTTCTATATCTATGGTGATGACCAGAAAATTCGCAAACTGGAGTATCAAACCATCCTGGGAATCAGGACGAGCACAATATCTTATTATATGCCTGGAGACGTGAGGGCAGCTTATTCTGCACCCTCTACCCCTAACACTGGCGGCGGTACCACTTATGGCGGTTCTTCCTCTGCTGGGGCAAAAAGCACTGGACTACAATCCTGCAAAGTATGTTACGGAACGGGAAACTGTCAGACATGCACTGGTAGAGGATGGGTTATCAACCATTACACAAACAAATATAGTCCCTGTTCTACCTGTAATAACGAACAAGGCACATCTCCCAAAAGGGGGAAATGCTACGCATGCAAAGGAACAGGGAAAAGATGAGCGACTAAAGCAAAAGACATGAAGTAAGTATTTACTAACAATCAATAAACATATAAGTATTATGAACAAAAAGTATTATTGGAACTTGCTGACCTTTATGATGGTCGCAATGCTGAGTAGTTTTGGTTTCGCTTCGTGCGATAGCGACAATATTAGTACCCCAATCGAAAACTCTGACTTCGTTGGTACTTGGGAGTTTACGCAAAGTACCGACTATCTGGATAGTGGGACGAAGGAAGGGGCTTTGGTCGGAAAAGCCATTTCGTTCACTGATAATGGAACGTATTCGTCCAATACCTCAACTTTCTATTATGGTAATTATTCAGTGTCGGCTAATGAGTTAACCCTGAGATCAAACAAGGGAAAGAAATTCACTGCCAAGGTTTCTAACAAGAAGACATCGTCAATGGTGCTGAAAGGACAGGCAAGCGATGGATATTCATTCACCTACGCGATTAAGAAGAAGTATTAAAAATATTATTGAGGTATGAAAAGAATAGCGTTATTACTGCTCTTGGCATTCTTCTGCCTGTCAATGCAGGCTGCCGACGACAACAGGGTGAAGGTGAAGCTGAAGACTGGTGCAACCATCACGGGTGTGATGAAACGCATCGATCCCCTGAAGGAGATAGTTGTTGTGATCGCAGGCCAGGAAACCACGATTTCCATGTCTGACGTGGAGAATGTGGAGATGGTCGAGGGTGCCCCGACCTCTGCAGGACAGCCGGCTGCAGTAAAATCTGGTGCGGAGGCGGAACCAACAGTGATACTGTCTGAAGAAACGGGCACCTGGAAATTGCAGGTTACTGAGGCAACGGGGATGCCGGAACGAATCACCATCAACATCGGACAGACACCCATCGAGATGGTGCTGGTGAACGGTGGCAGGATGATGATGGGCTACAATGGATCCGGCAGTACGAAAATGCGTAGCGAGCCAGTCCATGAGGTGGTAGTCACATCGTTCTATATGAGCACCCAGCCGTTGCCTGCCTCGTTTGTGACAGAAGTCGTGGGTACGAAGAATGTGGAAGGCAAGGGAAATGAACCTGCCCAGGTCATGAGCTATGACGATGTGGAGAAGGTGATTGCGGCGGTTGCGAAGCAGTCGGGCCGTGCTCTTCGCCTGCCTACCGAGGCTGAATGGGAATATGCTGCCAGTGGTGCCAAGCAGAATGAAATCTTCAGCATTGCAGGAGGTAAAAGTGTGGCATACGAGTGGTGTAGCGACTTCCTCGCCGACTTCCCGGAGGGTGGTATCATCATGACCGACCCCACAGGTCCTACTGAGGGTGACCGGCATGTGATTCGTGCCTGTAACGCAAAGAATGGAAAATATGACAGAACTGGCAAGATAAACGTAGAAGACACCCTCTTGGGATTGGTACGTCTTGTGATCAAAGCCAAGGATGTGAAGTAGACTTTTTACTAACAATCAAAAACATATAAGTATTATGAAGAAGACTTTTAAGTTGTTGCTTTCAGCGGCTATCCTGTTCTCGGCCACGCTGACTGCCAATGCACAATTACTGAAGAAAGAGAACTTTAGTGTTCCCGATCCAATGCACTTTGGCGTTCGGGGAGGTGTTAATTTCAATACCTTCACTCATTATGAAACATACGCTTTTCCCACTGCTGGAGTCGCCCTTGATTATCAGTTGACTCCAACTGCTCCTATCTTTATCGGTACAGGATTGAGTTATGTAAATTATGTCTTAGCTGATGGACGTGAGCTTGATGAGTACCAGTCTACCCTCCATATTCCTGTTACGCTCAGCTATCACATCAATGTGGCTCCACATCTTTTTATCAATCCTTTCGCAGGATTCTTTGGAGCTTATTATCTTCATACAACCTTTGATAAAAGCCTGAATTATGGTTTCAGAATAGGCTGTGGAATGAACTTTAAGCGACTCACCTTTGACGTTGCTTATGATGCAGGTCTTGCAAGTCACAAGCAGTGGGAAAGTGAAGGCCTGAAATCAAGCACGGTGTTCCTTACCGTTGGTTTCAACTTTGTTGGCAAACGCTGATCAACGGAACTTCATAAGAATTGACTCAAGTTTCTGAAACTCGATAGAAATTCTTGGTAAACCAAGGGGCAGAGGAAGATTATGAACTAATGGAGGCTCGTGGCATGAAGGCTCCTGTAGTCAAGATTGGCGAGAAGTCGAAGTTAACATTGATTACAATATTATAGAGTATGTCATTTTGAAGTGAACCCCAAAAGTTAGACAAAAAACTTTTGGGGTTCATTATGTACTCCCGCTTGAAAAAGTCCAAATAAAATTTGGCTTTTTGCTCGCTTATTCGTACCTTTGAGACAAATCTCGAAGGTAGGCTGCATCTCGGAAATAAAAATAATCTCAATATTATTTTGTATTTCGCTCGATTTGCACTACCTTTGCAGCCGTTTTAAACTCAAACATATATCGTAGATATGATTAACATCACTTTTCCAGACGGATCTGTTCGTTCGTATGAGCAGGGCGTAACTGGCTATCAGATTGCAGAGAGCATCTCTCCGGCTCTCGCACGCAGCGTTGTAAGTTGCGGAGTGAACGGTGAGACCGTAGAGCTGAACCGTCCCATCAACGAGGACGCAACGATTGAGCTCTATAAGTTTGACGACGAGCAGGGTAAGCACACCTTCTGGCATACCTCGGCCCACCTGTTGGCAGAGGCACTGCAGGAGCTATATCCTGGCATCCAGTTCGGTTTCGGACCAGCCGTAGAGAACGGATTCTTCTACGACGTGCTGCTGCCCGATGGACAGATGATCAAGGAGAGCGACTTCCCTACCATTGAAGCTAAGATGAAGGAACTGGCAGGCAAGAAAGAGCCTGTGGTTCGCAAGGAGGTGGCCAAGGCCGACGCACTGAAGGAGTTTGCTGCCGACGGTCAGACCTATAAGTGCGAGCACATTGAGCAGGACCTCGAGGACGGTTCTATCACTACCTATACACAGGGCAACTTCACAGACCTCTGCCGTGGTCCGCACCTTGTGGACACGGGTGAGATCAAGGCTGTGAAGCTGACCAGTGTTGCCGGTGCCTTCTGGCGTGGCGATGCCACAAGAGAGCAGATGCAGCGTCTGTACGGCATCTCCTTCCCCAAGAAGAAAATGCTGGACGAATACCTTGTGATGCTCGAGGAAGCCAAGAAGCGCGACCACCGCAAGATAGGCAAGGAGATGGAACTCTTCATGTTCAGCGACAAAGTGGGCAAGGGACTGCCCATCTGGCTGCCAAAGGGCACTGAACTGCGCCTGCGCCTGCAGGACCACCTGCGCAAGGTACAGAAGCGTTTCGGTTACCAGGAGGTCATCACCCCGCACATAGGAAGCAAGAACCTCTATGTCACCTCAGGCCACTATGCTCACTACGGCAAGGACTCATTCCAGCCCATCCACACCCCCGAGGAGGACGAGGAGTACATGCTGAAGCCCATGAACTGCCCCCACCACTGCGAGATATTCGCATGGAAGCCACGCAGCTACCGTGACCTGCCGCTGCGTATAGCAGAGTTCGGTACCGTATACCGTTACGAGCAGAGCGGCGAGCTCCACGGACTGACCCGTGTACGTTCGTTCACACAGGACGATGCACACCTGTTCTGCCGTCCTGACCAGGTGAAGCAGGAGTTCCTCAACGTGATGGACATCATTGGCATCGTGCTCACTGCCTTCGGATTCAACTTCGAGGCACAGATCTCACTGCGCGACCCCAACGACCACGACAAGTACGTTGGTACCGACGAGGACTGGGCACTGGCCGAGAAAGCCATTGTCGAGGCCTGTCAGGAGAAGGGACTGCCCGCCAAGGTGGAATACGGCGAGGCTGCCTTCTATGGTCCTAAGCTCGACTTCATGATCAAGGACGCCATTGGACGCCGCTGGCAGCTGGGCACCATACAGGTGGACTACAACCTGCCCAAGCGCTTCCAGCTGGAATATACCGACGAGGACAACCAGAAGAAGACGCCCGTCATGATCCACCGTGCACCCTTCGGAAGCATGGAGCGCTTCTGTGCAGTACTCATCGAGCACACCAGCGGACACTTCCCCCTGTGGCTCACACCCGACCAGGTGGCCATACTGCCACTGTCGGAGAAATACAACGACTATGCCCGCGAGGTGGCCAAGAAGTTCGACCTGGGCGGCGTACGCGCCACCATCGACCTGCGCAATGAGAAACTGGGACGCAAGATCCGCGACAACGAGCTGAAGCGTATCCCCTACATGGTCATTGTAGGCGAGAAGGAAGCTGCCGACGGCACCGTGGCCGTACGTCCTCAGGGAGGCGGCGAGCAGAGCGTCAAGACCATCCAGGAGTTCATCGACGAGGTGAACGCCAAGGTGGCCGAAATGACCAAGGACTTTTGATCATTGACAATTGACAATTGGGATATTCCACGTAATTCCGTGAATTGACGTAACGATTCTGGAATTACGTGGAATTCTTTATCTGTTGGCCCTTCTTTTAGGGTCAAATCAATTATAATCTCACTAGTTTTTGTGTTCCATTCAATTCCATTCTACACTATTCGTGGAATTTCTAATACATCACTAAAAATAATTAATAAAATATTCGTATAATCAATTTCTTTTCATTACATTTGCACCAAAAATAATAATTCACATAAATAATCACAATTATTAATACTAGAAATTATCATGAAGAAGAATTGTTTCCTTTTAACAGGTTTTGCCGTGTTGTCGTTAGGCATGGCAATGGTCAGTTGTTCGAGCACGGACGTTTACGATGAGAATTATGCAAAGAACGCTGCTGACAATGAGAGAATCGGTAAGTACGAAGAGGCTTTCACACAAGCATTCGGACAAGTCAACAAAAACCACAAGTGGGGCTTCGACCAGACCACTGGCATGAAAACCCGCCAGGCCATCACGGAGAGCGATCAGGCATGGGAGATTCCCGAGAATCTATGGGGAGGCGCTCAGAACAAAGAAGGCTGGAATGCAAACGAGCTGGGTGAAGGCAAGAAGGCAGAAAATGAAGCCATTCTAGCCAATGCTTTCGGTGCTAACACCGTCCCTTCAACGTCTTTAAATGGTTTTAGTTTCGACAACTATTTCCTGCAGCACGTTGAGCAGCCTAATGGTGGTAACATCAAGAATTCAATCGAAAGGTTGGAGGCCTATAATTCCACGACTGGGAAGTGGGAAACAGTCACAAACTTCTCAGCTGGTATGAATAACGACAACTTTACTATTGTTGCTGATGCCACCTATTATTATGGTAATATCAACAGGTCAGCTAAGGGCACCACGCTGATGGCAAACATGGGTGGCGCTCCTGATGCAAACCACCACCTGTTCCGTGTAGTAGAAAAGGATGGCAATAAAGAAGTGTATAATTACGATTACCGTCTCATCAGAATGGATGCTTATCATAAGGACCTGAAAAAGACTATTGAGGGCGAACCATTCCTATTCTTCCAGTTCCCCCCAAAGAATGATAACAAAGATAATTCTTACTGGGTCATCAGACTTGGCGTGGCAGAGATCATTGAAACACCGATTGAGGCAGAAGGTCGTGTGCTCTGCGAAGACATGGGTGCTAACGACTTTGACTTCAACGACGTCGTTTTCGATGCATGGATGTACAAGAACGGTGATATCAAGATCAAAATCCTCGCACATGGCGGTGAGCTGGATATCAAAGTTGCAGGTGTACCTGTTGAGCTTGAAAAAATGTCCAATACTGGTCTGAAGTCTGTTGCAACACAGGAGTTTACCATTCTAGCAGCAAATCATAATTATACGAGTATTGACCAAATTCCTGTAGAGGTCTTCCCCAACGGCTTTGCCGACAACCTGCACTCATTCCCCCTGGAGGCCATTGAAGGTAAGATTCCCCAGAAGGTTTGTGCTCCCGTTGGTACTGCATGGCCTGATGAGTACATCAAAATCAGCAATGCCTACACGTCATTCGGTACCTGGGTATCAGAGATCGACCCGGCTCGGTGGACTTTCCAGACAAGGCCCAGACTGGTCAACCTCAAACTGACTGACAATAGTAATCCCGAACAGGATTAAGATAAATAATAATTATTGATCCAAACAATAACCAAATAACGGGCGTGCCTATTTTACGGCACGCTCTTTTTTTATATTAAGGTATAGTTCCACTATCAGACGACAAGGAAGCTAAGCATCTCCACACAGCGACGTTCCCCTCCCCAGGATCATCAACACTAGAAGGGCGAATCATCATTTGTACAATAAACGTGCATTTTTCTTAATTAATCATTATTCTTGCTGACCTTTAGCCAAAAATGCGTACTTTTGCAGCCACATAAACCTTTCAGACCTCTAACCATGTTTGGCATGAACAACATCATACAGAGACCGGTAAGGAGCCTTTCCTTGCTGATCCTCTTTGCCTGCCTGCCCTTCCCCGCTGTTGCACAGCAGATGGAAGAAGTACGCAAGGTCAGCGGACGCGTAGCCGACAGTTTTTCCCACGAGCCCGTAGAGGGCGTCTCCATCTGCCTGCTGGCTGCTGCCGACAGCTCCCTATTAGCCA
>JAEEQB010000083.1 GCA_016285075.1 Prevotella sp. | reverse complement strand
CGCTGTTCAACAGATTGTCTGCCAGTACATGCACGTCGTAACTGTTTTGCCCGACGTCGGCCTTGCTGCCCACCGTCCAGGCTCCGCCGTGGATATAGACGATGACGGGTGCCGGCCCGTCCGACTGCCGTGGCAGATAGATGTCGAGCGACTGGCGCTCATCCTTTGCATCAGTGTAATAAACATCGGCGTATGTCGGTTTGTTCTTCGGTACAGGCATCTCGCCCGTCTGGGCAGGCATCGCCATGTTCAGTGCCTGCATAGTCTCTTCAAGAGTCAGTTTCTGCTTCATATCTTTATCTGTTTTAGTCAATGTAGGAATTCGGTGGCAAATATACGAAGAATCCGTCATGTTCTTGTGCTCCATCTTTCGCGGTGAATGTTCTATACGTTAAACAATGGTTGCAGAATGGCTAAAAAGTGTTTACCTTTGCAGCAGTTTATGAGTCAGCTATAAAGAAGCAGTATATGACAATGCAAGATGACAAACAAGAAATCTTCAGGCTTATTGGCCATCTGGCCAACGGACTTCGCCAGGCACTCAACCCCATACAAGGATTCCTGGAGATTCTGAGACAGGACAACATTGATGCCGACGAGCGAGCCCTGCTGGGAAGGAATGTGGAGGAAAGCCTGATGATATTGTATAAGATGGCCAGAGACATGAATGAACAGTCGTTCTTTGAGACCATGCCGATGTTGCCACTTGGCACGCCCGTCATCCCTGCGTACTCCTGCCGCCATCTGTGCGACATCTATCAAGACTATTGCAAGGAGGGCGTACAGATGGTTTTCGACTGTCGCATAGCAACGGATGTCGTCTGTCATACCAATCTGGAGGCTCTGAAACTGGCAACGCAGCGTCTGATAGAAAATGCCATCAACGTAACCACATATGGACAGGTCACATTGACTTGTGAGGACATGGGCGACTACGTCCGCTTCAGCATAGCCGACAACGGTTCTGGTGTACCAGCAGAATACCAAGACAGCATCTTCGAGTTGCACGGAAATATAGATGAACACATGAAGTCTATGGGCATGAGCATCATTGTCTGCCGTACCATCCTGCGACGTCTTGGCGGGCGCATCTGGTTAGACAAGACCTACGGTAGCGGGACGCGCTTCCTGTTTGAAATACCCAAACGGGCAAAGAGTGAATAAACTATAATAAAGGTTAGACGTGAGCCAGGTCGTTTAAATCCTTAATAGCACGGTCTGCCATACCATTGGGTATTTCCTCTTCTGTCCATTGCTCGCCACAGTACCATATCGTCTTACACCCAGCCTGACGGGCGGGCTGCATGTCTTTGCTGATGGAATCGCCTATGACGGCAACTTCACATGGCAAGATAGATGTATGAGGCAAGAGGTGAGAGGTAAGAGGCGGGCAGTGAAAGGAAGGCTAACTGCAAACTGATTTTCTTTTCCAGCGTCTCACGAAATGTATCAGCAGGCAAGATAACGTGGTGTTGCACCACATAGCGTTCAGCATATACGTATGCGTCGCGGAACTGTTGTTCAGTGACGGGTACGCAGCAGTGCTCGTAGGCATGCCAGAAGTCTGTGGTGGCTGAGCAATACCAAACTTGTGCATGACTCGGCTGAGGGTTTTTCTGCTCTGACATTGGATAACGCTCTCAGGCGAGTTGATGACACGGGCATCTTGCACGCTGAGCCACCGCAATGTCTTGGACATACGCCCCATTGAGAGTACTGTCGTGTCAGGTGGAACATCTTGCATGGTGGTCAGCTCTTCTTCATTGACCAACTCAGCCACATATCCTTTAGACCGCAATCGGCGGACGACAGCCTGCATGATGGCCTTGTCTTTCTCCACGGAGTTGGGAGAAAACTCTTTCGCTCTTAATATGGCTAATATCTTCATATTCCAAGAAATGCTTCTGCTTTGGCAATATCGGTAGCATGGTCGATGTCAAGAACCTTGGAGAATAACCACGCTTTAAGATGATGATCTCTGCTGAGTAATGCCCGCTGGAAATTACGCATACGACTTTCTCCTTTGGCTATACATTCATTCAAAACTGACAACGACCTGGGGGTAAGACCATAGATACCTGCGCTGACATATTGGGGGTGCTCGTCGCTGTCAAGGAATGCTAGAATGTTTTGCTGATTGTCCGTCTTGACGTAGAGCGGCTTTTCGTCATCGATATAGTCGGTGATTCCCATCAATCCATCGGCACTTCCAGCTTTCAGCATATTTTGGAAAGTCGACACGTAATCTGCAAATTCCCTTTCCCTAAAGATGGTATCGACAGTGGTCAGTATAAATGGCTTTCTATTATCCAAAATGGAAGTCAGTTCGTAGAAAGAGTGCATCGAACTGGGAGTATTGTGTACTGTGTAATTCAAGGGAACACCCTGGTCTTGGCATTGTTGCAAGTGTGACATAACCTTTTGGTCGGAACGGCAGATGACAGCTATTTCCTCGGCACCATTCTCTTGGAATATGCGAATCAGGCGGTCAATAAGCATTTCTCCAGCCACTGTGACCAGTGGTTTCGCAGCAGCTATGCCTTCTTGGTGCAAGCGCGAGCCTTCTCCTGCTGCAATAATTGCGTATCTCATAAGCTTTTGAGGAATTCATTACACATTTGCTCATGGCGGCTACGCATATACTCGCACAATGCTGACATCACAACAATCTCGAATACGAAATAGAGCCACGGCAAGTCGACGAGACAGCACACATAGAGTGCAATGGCTCGCGTATTGAAAGTGAGGATATTAGTAAAAGGCATCATTGGGAGCGAGCGTTTGCGGAACTCGTTGCGGAAGGACTCAGACGCATTGCCAGCCTTTCCATATTTGTCGTGGAGTCTTTGCATCAAGCGCTGGAAGGCGGGAGTAGCCTTTTCCTGCTGACGGGTGTAGTTGACGTATGTCTTGAGGAAGGTCTTTTCTATCAGGTGGCCACGCCAAGGCATTACATCGTACAGTTGCTGCTGGTGGATCGAGGTTGAAAATTCGGCCCCTGACTCTCCTTTGAGAAAGAATAGGTGTATCTGCCGGTAGTAGTCGGCCAGTCGGCACTGTCCGCCATGGCAGACAAAACCGCTGAAGAGTGCAATGCCAAAAAGGAGTAGTCCGTAAATGGCGGCATTACGTTCCGTATCTGCAATATGCAACCACTGGAACTCCATACTGTGATACTGATAGCAGCGCCACACCAATGCACAATAGACCGGTACGAAGATAATGATGCTGGCAGCCCCGTCGAGAATACGCCCAAGTTGGGCCTTCTTGCCCGTCACACGAGCCAATTGTCCATCGGCACTGTCATAGAAGTTAGCCCACATCATAAGCAGAATGCCGATGATATTGAACATCAGGCCCGCACTGCCCTCTGTGCGCCATGATCCGTGCATAAAGAAGAAGGCTGACGAGATGCCGATGATGATGCTGAGAACGGTGACCACATTGGGATGAACACCCAAGCGCTCAAAAAACTTTGCCCATAGGTAGCCTATAGGACGGGTGAACACTCGGTCGAGCCATTCCTCGGTGTCGTTGGATTTATAGGTATGTTGTACGTCTTGCTTCATATTTACTGTATGGTTAGAAAGTCATTCGGAAAGTAAAGCGCACACCTTGTTTCTGACTGGTAGGCAGGTCGAGATAGGTAAGGCGACGCACATATTCTACGTGAATCAGTTTAAAGATGTTGTGAATGCCTGCTACAACCTCTACGTATGGCTGTTGGCCATCCATCACATGGCAGCCATCGGGGAACTGCATCAATCGGCTGTTTGTCGCATTCGCAGCCAAATAGGGATTGTTCTTGTCAGACAGCGCCCCCCAAAGTACGTTGACGCCAAAGAACTCTCGCCATTTCAGCCGGCTGATGAGTGGCAGTCGGTTGAACAGTTTGCCGTTCATGTCCCACGACAGCAGTAGCGAGGCATAACGGTCGTTCAGGAACTCCATGTTGTTGATGAGGTTGAAAGTCTCATCTTCCATCAGATACGACAGGTTGGTGGCAGGCATTAACAGCAACGGATAGGGCACCTGGTCCCACTGGATGCCGCCCTTTAGGTAGCAGTCTATCTTGCCCCATGACTTCATCCAGAAGCGCTTGTAGAGGCGTATCTCCGTCAGGTGGTAGCGGTAGTCTCCACCCAGGAATCCCTTAACGCCCATTGTGTGGCCTAAGGTAAAAGTAGGTGCATCGAGATTGATAGTCAGCCGTCGCTGCTTCGTGTTGATATACGTCTCACCAGGCGCATAGCGCACTTCCGCATGCAGTTCGGTAGTTCTGATTGATGGTATCTCAGCTGTAGTCAGCGGCTGATAGTGCATATTGCCGCATGCCTCGTTTTTCTCCGTCTTCACCCACAGGGTGGTTTTCCACGCCCAGTCAGCCTCATATTCGAAGGTCAGTTGCTGTCGGTTGTAGAACATCATCTTGTCAACGGTGGCCCACTTGAAGGCAACAAACATATTATCCTTGTCTGTAGGAAGGAACTTGTCGCTGGGCGACATCACGTCGTAGGTACACTGGAAAGCAAAGATACGTTTTGGAAATTCGCGTGGCAGATATTCCTTCTTATTCAACGACCAGATAGCCTCGGCGTCGTAGTAGTTTTTGTGGCTGTCGAAACCATGAGCCACATAGCCTTTTAGGAATAAGTGTGGATTAAGATTGGCAGTGGTTTGTGCGCTGCCACGGATGCGGTAGCCATCAATGAAGTTGTGTGTCACAATGGTATTGACAGGACCAATGTCCACCTTCGAAGGTTGACCGGTCTCCACGAAATTCTCAATGAGTGCCTTCAGGCCGAACATCGCATATTTGAAGCCCTTGATGTTCTGGATGTTCTGTAGGAACGTGTCCATTGAGTGTTCACTCTTGGTCAGTTCCACCTGGCGGTACTGATTCCAGAAATCGTCATCGCGCATCTGTGCGTCAGCCTCTTTCACTTCTGGTTTCTTGCCCTTGAACAGACTCTTGGGAAGTTCGTCAAAGGCATAGTCGCTCTGTCGGGTGTTGCGCATGACGATGGCTTTCTGTAGGAACTTGGCAAACCTCATCTCGGCAATCATGTCGTCCTGTGTCAGCACCCACTCACCATTGGCAAGTTGCGAGTATTCCTGTTCGATGCGCAGGTTCTCGACGAAGTTCACGTCTGACTTCTTAGGCAACGACAGTTTGCAGCGGCGTACGTGGAGCGAGGAGTCCTTCAGAATATACAACTCGCCGCGAAAACCAAAGTCCTGCTGGTTGTTGGGCAGAAAGTGCAGGTGGATCACCGAGTCGCGCTCAATCCTCAGCGTGTCCTCAATATAAAAACGATAAAAGGCGATTGCATCCTTGCCGATAGGTGACGTAAAAGGATATTGGAGCAGACGTATCTGGTCATCATAGAGGTTGACATCAGTAAACACGTCTTTCATGGCCACCGTCATAATGTCACCCGTCTCAAAAAGGTCGTTAATACCGTTGGAGCGTTGTCCCTTGACGATGTTTTTTTCTGAAAGCGGCTGTTTGCGGTAAATCATCTGCGACACGGTCTCGTCGACGCTGATGGGGAGAATCATCTTATTGTTATACTGACAGCGCTCTACTTGATCCAGCAGCCACTTTTTGTTAGCAAACGGCTTCTTTTCAAGTTGCTCAGGTGTTAGGTCATTGATGGCTAACGTCAGTTTCTCGTAGCGTGTGTATTGATAATAGTCGTGGGTCTTCAGGTCGGTCTGTTTCTTGGCGGCTATTACCCGTCGCATCAGTTCTACGGCAGGATTGTCTTTCCTGCTGTATCGTTGACGCTTGGCCTTGACCATCACCTCAGAGAGTTGCTGGTTGTCAGACTTGAGCGCAATCTTCAGTCCATCTTTCGTGCGGCTGTTGACAGGGACAATGCGTTCCCTATACCCCACGGCACTGAACGTCAGGTTCCACCCAATATGGCGCGCAATAGAGAACCGCCCGTTGGCATCGGCCACTTTAGCCACGTTGTGTCCTTTATAAATAAGGCTCGCCATCGGTATGCCTTCGCCCGTCTCAGCATCGACGACCACGCCGGTTATCTGCTGCTGCGCCTGCAAAGGCAGGCACAACAGCAGAAACAAGGGGGAAATGATATACTTAGTCCAATTCTTCATCAGCCTCATAACCTCCCATTTCGCGAATGGCATTCTTCAACATCGTGTGCTGTTGGTACAGATGGTTCACGGCCTCCTCGCCCTGTGTGTAGTCGTGCATCGGCGACTTCAGGAAGAACGAGAGGAAACGCTGGATGCCATAACGGCCGGCGCGCTGGGCAAGGTCGATGAGCAGACAGAGGTCGAGGCAGACGGGGGCTGCCAGAATGCTGTCGCGGCAGAGGAAATTGATTTTTATCTGCATCGGATAGTTCATCCATCCACGGATGTCGATGTTATCCCACGATTCCTTGCGGTCGTTGCGGGGCGGGTAGTAGTTGATGCGCACCTTGTGGTAGTAGTCGCTGTACAGTTCGGGCTGCTCGTCAGCCTTCAGGATGGTCTCCAGCGTAGAGAGCTTCGATACCTCTTTCGTGCGGAAGTTCTCCGGCTCGTCGAGCACCAGTCCGTCGCGGTTGCCGAGGATATTGGTGGAGAACCAGCCCTCCAGCCCTAAGCAGCGAGTACCTATGATGGGGGCGAAGCCCGACTTCACCAGTGTCTGTCCGGTCTTGAAGTCCTTGCCGGCAATGGGCATCTTCGTCTTCTCTGCCAACTCCCATACGGCTGGAATGTCAACGGTGGTATTCGGAGCCCCCATGATGAAGGGGCATCCCTCCATGAGGGCGGCGTAAGCGTAACACATGGAAGGCGCAATATGCTCGCGGTCATCAGCCTTCATGGCCTGCTCGAGCGCCTGCAGGGTGTAGTGGACATTTTTGTCGATGGGCACATAGATTTCCGTAGAGGCAGCCCACAGCACCACCACGCGGTGGCACTGCTTCTGCTCCCAGAACTGCCTGATGTCCTCGCGCAGCTGCTCCACCATGTCCCAGCGCGTGCTACATTCTTTGACGTTGGTGCCATCCAGCCTCTTGGCATAATTTTTGTCGAAGGCGGCTTTCATGGGTACAATCTGTTCCAACTCCTCACGCACTGGCTCAATATCCTCACGCTTCAACACGTCGGCATAGACGGCCGACTGATACGCATTCTGCGGATAGACATCCCAGCAGCCAAAGACGATGTCGTCAAGGCTGGCCATCGGTACGATGTCGCTATAGTGAAGGTATTTCTTCTCTGATCCCTTCCCGATACGTATCTTGTCATACTGTGTCATTGCCCCGATAGCCTTGGCCAGTCCCTTACGGGCCATCAAGACACCTGTCATAAATGTCGTTGCCACTGCGCCGTTGCCGACGATAAGAATTCCCAACTTGCCCGTTGCGGGCTTTACATCTGTTTGTTTCATAGTTATATTTTCATTGTCCTGTTGCTTGGCGGTACTTCAGCAGATTCTGCTGATAGTCAATGTAGGCATCTACATACTTGTCGCGGCTCTGCTGGTAACTGCTTTGGGCATCGAGCAGGTCGCTCATGGTGGTGGTACCGGCGCGGTAGTAGTCGTTGTTCAGGCGGAGGTTCTCCTCGCTCTGTT
>JAEEQB010000082.1 GCA_016285075.1 Prevotella sp. | reverse complement strand
AGATAAAAATATTTTACGTCTTGTGAGAACCATAAATCAGCGGCAGGCATTCCTTGGACTCTGGAGAACAACTGAAAACTTTGACATCACCCGAACTAATTGGGCCTAACGACCGATTTGGGTTAAAGGGTCGCATCCTTTGACGATGTTCTAAATATGAAGAATATCTTGAATACTGAAAAGGAATTTATAAATCTCTTCCATCTTCCATCAATCTCTGAAAAAGACTTTAAATAAAGGACGTTTCAGAATGGAAGAGCTTTTTTCTCTTCCATATATCTTCCATAATTCCTCATATATTCTTACCAGAATTAAACCCGAATCGGTCATTAGGTTGTTATGCGCAAACAAACTTTCTTTTTGTCATCTGCCCCGCCGCTTTTCGATGACAAAGGAACCCCATTGCGCACTCAAAGCAGCAGCACATCTGTTTCAAAATAAAAGCTGTTTTCATCATAACGCTAATGACCGATTCGGGTTAAACGAAATTAGTGGTCGATAGTGTCATACTATCGGGTGTTTAGTATCATACTATCGGGTGTTTAGTATCATACTATCGGATGTTTAGTATCATACTATCGGGTGGGTAATCGTTTGGGGTTGTCTTCTATGCAAAGGAATGCGTAGCTGAGTGGCAATGAACCAGGAGTTTCTTCAGTATCCCCACGGAGGGAATCGGAGTTTCCCTCCCTTGTAACACTGGTTCAGCCTCGGCCTGATGCCTGCTTAGGCTCGGCCAGAACGGCCTTCAGTCCCGTCCAGAGCGGCCTTCAGTCCCGTACAGAGTAGACCCACTTCAATACATGCGAACATGAATAATAAAAACCCGAAACTATGGAAGATATATGGAAGATACAATTTTCTCTTCCATGCTCCTCAAATCCTATAAATACAGGCAATTTGAATGGTTTTATGGAAGATGGAAGATAGTTTCAAAAATATTCTTCGGTTTCAGATTTTTTTGTACCTTTGTAACCTCAAACCAATCAATATAAAATATGACAGACATCACTCAGCTGAAAGTGACTCTTATCAACACTCGTGACGGACAGGAGCGTTATACACGTTATACGCTTGAAAGTGCTGTCGAGATGATACGGACAGGAAAATTGAAGAGCGGCAAGCTGTTCAGCGAGCTGGAAGAACAGCCACGCATCTGTTTTGCCTCAGCCATCAAGAACCAGGGCGGCAAGCAGTGGACATATATCTATAACGGGTTTATACTGCTGGAGATCAACAACCTGCCTGACCGCAGGACGGCAGAGGAGATACGCGACGAGGCGGCCATGATCGACTATACCATGCTGGCATTCGTGGGTGCCGACGGAAGGAGCGTGAAGCTGGTCTGTCCTGCATTCGAACGCAACAACTGGCAGAATCCTGACGGCTACTGGCAGTCGGAGGTGGAACAGTTCAACCTGAATGCCTATGCCAAGTACCACTACCTCTACTCCACGCAGCTGGCCATCCGCGTTGACAACATAACGCCGTCGATGCGTTCCAGCTGCACGTTGAGCTACGACCCCGACGTGCACTTCAGCCCGTCATGTGCCATGATGATGGTATCGCCCACTGAACAGACGGCAGAGAGGCTGTCGAGGATGTCACGTCACGAGGCCGGAGATGCCCATCATCATCCTCATGTGATACCTGGACTCTCGACGGAGGCCTCTATGCGTCACGAATACCAGGCCTGCAAGGCCGATGCGCTGGAGGAGTGCCGGTTGGACAAGGGAGAGGACTTTGTGTCGCACTGCCTGGAAGTGCTCGCCAGAAACTGTCATGAGAGCGGACTTGAGGAAGCCTTCTCGGTGAAGATGACACTCTTCGACGGAAGGCTCAATGAGGATGCCGACTATGTGCAGACGGTGTTTGATTCGCACTATTCCAAGACGCTCAAGGCTACCTGGCCGCTGAAGCACGTCAAGCCCTCGCAACTGCTGACCTATAAGACCGAGGCTTTCCTCAATTCCCGTTATGAGTTCCGCAAGAACGTGATGACGGGCGTGGCCCAGTACCGTTCGAAGGACAGCTATGACTATCGCTTCGCCGACTTGACGAAAGAGGCGATGAACACGATGTCGATACGTGCCTTGAAGGCGGGTCTCGACTCGTGGGACAAGGACATCAAACGCTATGTGGAGTCAACCTTGATACCTGAGTACGACCCTGTGAACGAATGGCTGGAGCTGCTGCCGAGGTGGGACGGTACCGACCGCGTGACACCCTTGGCAGAACGCATCAAGACCGACAATCCTCACTGGACTGGTGATTTCCACAAATGGATGCTCTCGATGGTGGCACACTGGAAGGGCATCGACCGCAATCACGGCAATGCCATCGTTCCGATGCTCATTGGCAAGCAAGGCTGTGGCAAGTCGGCCTTCTGCGGCATGATACTGCCCGAGGAGCTGCGTGACTACTATATCGACAAGATCGACTTCAAGAACGAGTCGGCCATCAACCTCGGCTTGACTTCTTTCGCACTCATCAACATCGACGAGTTCGACATGCTCTCAAAGAGCCAGCAGCCGCTCCTGAAGCACCTCATCTCGAAGTCCGACGTGAAGATGCGCCCGCCCTATGGCAAGGCCTATCAAAAGCGCCGGCGCTATGCCTCGTTCATCGCTACGACCAACAACCTGCGTCCGCTGCCTGACGACAAGTCGGGTTCACGGCGATTTGTTTGTATCGTGGTGAAAGAGCAGATAGACTACCAGACACCTTTGGACTATCCACAGCTGTATGCCCAGCTTCTGGCGGAAATAGCACGTGGCGACCGCTACTGGTTTGAAGAGGAGGAGAACCAGCGCATCATCGACGAGAACCGCCATTTCGAGAAGGTTGGCAACCTGGAAAAAATGATTGCACTGAAGCTGCGTCCTGCCGACAGCGAAAACAAGGCCGCCCTGAAGAGCATCGACGAGATTGTGGACATACTGTACAGCTCCTTCCCCAACTTCCACCGCACGAAGGGCATCAACATTGAGGTAGGCCGTGCCCTCAACCACCTGGGCTATCAACCTTACAAGACCACTTCCTGCCAGAAGTATTTCATTGAGGAACAGTAGCGGACTGGTTCTTTTAAGACCATTGCTATCACCATGACTAGAGAGGCCTGATGAATTGAATCAGGCCTCTCCAGATTTTCAATCAATCACGTTTCTGATCAATTACTCAAGTTTCCCACCTTTAGAATAATCAAGAATTTGAGAATTAGAGAATTTCTCCTTTAGCAGTTTAGTAGAATTTTTGGGAATTTGAGAAGAAATGGCAAGCCATTTCCGTTTCAGTCCGCAGAGTTCAAGTCGCTTGCGACGGGTAATTCCAAACAATTCTTTTTCTGCAATAATAATTCTCTAATTCTCAAATTCTTGATAAATAATATCTTAACGTTCATTATTGGGGTGGGAAACTTCAATTAATTAGATCTCGAAGTCAAGACAGGAGCGCTGAACGGTATAGGGACGAACCTTGCCGTTTGCCACTGCCACATGTTCCGGGTGAACAGCATAGCCTTTTAGAGCCTCTTCACTCTCAAGGGTGCTGTCAAGCATCACATCGGCATTCGATGAAGCCAGGCGTCCATCAATGTGCACCTTGACGTCAATGAGTCCGGGGACTTTACCTACGAGTCCTTCCAGGCCGGCCTTAATGCCAGCCTTCACTTGCTGCTTCTCTTCTTCAGAGAGTTCTGGATTCAGTGTCCAGAGAATAATGTGTTTTACCATAATTGTTGAGTGTTTATTGATGAAAATGGATGATATCGTCGAAAGCATAAGGTAGCTCGAAACGCATGCGCTTCTCTGTTGTGGGATGAACGAAGCTGATGGCTTGAGACTGAAGACAGAGAGTCAAGCCTTCTGCACGATGGCCGTAGAGTTCATCGCCCACAATGGGACAGC
Source organism: Prevotella sp. (assembly GCA_016285075.1). Taxonomy (GTDB): domain Bacteria; phylum Bacteroidota; class Bacteroidia; order Bacteroidales; family Bacteroidaceae; genus Prevotella. The sequence goes on along the minus strand of JAEEQB010000082.1, from coordinate 3,834 downwards.
CGAGTCCATCTGGGTGGGCACAGTGCATGCGCAGCTGATGGGTGCGGCCTGTATGGGGCCAGAGGGCAAGAAGAGAATAGTCTCCCTCACTCCGGAGTACCCGGTATTCGGAGATAGACCGTTTGCCACGTTCATAGTCTACCACCTGGCGAGGACGGTTGATAGGATCGCAGAGCAGAGGCAGGTCGACGATGCCGTGTTCCTTGGCAGGCACGCCTTCTACAATGGCAAGATATTTCTTCCTGACGGTTTGCTCGAGGAACTGCTTTTGCAATGCATAATAGGCTTCTGCTGTCTTTGCCACAAGCATGATTCCCTGTGCCCACATATCAAGTCGGTGTACGGGCTGAGAGTCTGCCCACTTCTGCTGAGACCAGGCAGCAACAGACCATTTCTCCTGGCGGCCGGGTATGCTCAACAACCCTGCAGGTTTGTTGAAGACGACCAAGGAATGGTCTTCATACACCACCTCTGGCACCAGATGGGGAAAACCGCACTCATCTGGGCTGGCATCGACATCAAGTCCCTGAAGCATCCACGTAAGTACAGGCTTGCACTTTCCACGACAGGCTGGATAGAACTCGCCGTGGTGACGCACCATAGACTTGGGCGAAGGTCCCCACCAAAATTCTGCCATACAGACAGGACGGAGGTGGTGCTGATAGGCAAACTGCAGAAGTTTCGGTGCACAGCAGTCGCCAGTGCCTCCAGGCGGCAAGGGGTATTTGCGGCGTATACGAGGTGCACAGTGGTAATCCTGCCACACATCGACAAGGTCTTTCGTTTCACCCCTTGCATTCAGGAATACGTATTGATGGAACAGCCATGTTTGCAAGTCCTGTGACATCTTCTTAGCATCAAGTGGAGAAGCAAGCGATATTTCACGTTCACGGGTCTTGAAGTAACCATCAGGTTGCTGCGCATCATAGACAGGCGGCACGAAGTATGACCAGTCATTTCGACCTTCGAGCAATCCCGAATAGGCAGCAAGAAAGGCTAAAGAACCGTCGGAATCCTCCACGACAAGCACTCCAAACATCTTGCCCTCCGAAGGCTGTATACGAGCTATCTCCATTTTGACCTCCTCAGCAGCAAGCAGGCACAAGGGATGTGGCTCATAACAGAAAGGATAGGTGAAGCGGTCGGGCTGCGCCAGGTCTGAATGAAGTGGATGTATCTGCGTCATGATTCAACTATTGTTCTTTTCGTTGATTTCCGAGATGGAGCGTCTGCGCCATCCTGATGGCAAAGGTAGCAAAAAATCGCGAAATAGCAAGTGGGAAATGCCAAATGATTCATAAAAAGTTTTCAAAAACATCTCTAAAAGGTGTTTTGTAACATTTGCAATAACTTCTTGATACATATTTAACGGGTCTGTACATATTTTTTTCGTACCTTTGCAGACGGAATTATTATTTACTCACAGAGATAACAAAAACTATGAAAATGAAAAAACTGACTTTAGCATTGCTGCTTGCAATAGCCGGCAGCACATGTTCGTGGGCTCAATGGCGTCAGGTTGACCCCAGGGAAAACGTAGGATTAAAGGATGCCTACAAGGATTACTTCACTATCGGCGTAGCTGTGAACCAGCGTAACGTCAGCGATGAGGCTCAGATTGCACTCATCAAGAAGCAGTTCAACAGCGTAACGGCAGAGAACGACTGGAAGCCGGGAGAGATCCATCCGCAGGAAGGCGTGTGGAATTTCGAACGCGCCGACAAGATTGCCAACTTCTGCCGCCAAAACGGTATCAAGATGCGTGGACACTGCTTGTGCTGGCATTCACAGTTTGCTGACTGGATGTTCACCGACAAGAAGGGCAAGCCCGTTACAAAGGAAGTGTTCTACGAGCGTCTGCGCGACCATATCCACACTGTGGTGAACCGTTACAAGGATGTGGTCTATGCCTGGGATGTAGTCAATGAGGCTATGGCTGATGACAATGCAGGTCCCCGTTGGGGACGTGGAGGCCAGCAGCCCAGTCCTTACCGCCAGAGCCGCCATTTCCAGCTCTGCGGTGACGAGTTCATTGCCAAGGCCTTCCAGTTTGCACGTGAGGCCGACCCCAACACGCTGCTGTTCTACAACGACTACAGCACTGTCGACGACGGCAAGCGCGAGCGCATCTACGACATGGTGAAGAAGATGAAGGAAGCCGGCGTACCCATCGATGGTATCGGTATGCAGGGACACTACAACATCTACTTCCCCGATGAGGAGCGTCTCGAAAAGGCCATTGTACGTTTCAAGGAGATTGTGAAGCACATCAACATCACCGAGCTCGACCTGCGTATGAACAACGAGAGCGGCGGTCAGCTGATGTTCTCACGCGGCGAGGCAAAGCCCTTGCCCGGCTACATGTCTACCCTGCAGACAGACCAGTATGCTCGCCTGTTCAAGGTGTTCCGCAAGCACGCTGACGTCATCGACAACGTCACCTTCTGGAACCTCGGCGACAAGGATTCCTGGCTCGGTGTGAACAACCACCCGCTGCCCTTCGACGAGAACTACCGTCCGAAGGCTTGCTTCCGTGCCATCCGCGATTTCGACCCCGCACTCGACAAGCGTGTGCCGAAGGAAGACTTCGTCAGCAATCCCCTGAACCAGCCTGGCCAGGAGTGGCCGAAGGTGAACAGCGAGGGCTATGCCCGCTTCCGTATTGATGCTCCCGATGCCAAGTCAGTTATCGTCAGCCTTGGACTCGGTGGACGCGGCGGCACCGTACTGAAGAAGGACAAGGACGGTGTGTGGACAGGTACTACCGAAGGTCCTATGGATCCTGGCTTCCACTACTATCACCTGACCATCGACGGTGCAACTGTCAACGACCCGGGTACTGGTAACTTCTTCGGCAGCTGCCGTTGGGAGAGTGGTATAGAGATTCCCGCTCCCGATCAGGACTTCTATGCTTGCCGCATGGATGTGGAGCATGGCAAGATGGTTCAGGTACTGTTCCCCTCTAAGAGCACCGGTCTGGTGAAGGTGGCCAACGTCTATCTGCCTCCTACATACGACAAGAACAAGAAGGAGCGTTTCCCAGTGCTTTACCTACAGCACGGCTGGGGTGAGAACGAGACCAGCTGGCCTGTACAGGGCTGCGCCGGACTCATCATGGACAACCTCCTTGCTGAGGGTAAGTGCAAGCCTTTCATCATTGTGATGACCTATGGCATGACCAACGACACCCGCATCGGCGGACTTGGCGGCTTCACCGCTAAGGAGTTTGAGACTGTGCTCTGCGACGAGCTGGTACCTTATATCGATGCCAACTTCAAGACCAAGGCCGACAAGTGGAACCGTGCCATGGCAGGCCTCAGCATGGGTGGCATGGAGACGAAGACCATCACCCTGCGCCGTCCTGAGATGTTCGGCTCTTGGGGTCTGCTCAGCGGTGGACAGTATAGCCCCGATGACATCAAGGATACGAAGGTTGTAAAGTACATCTTCGAGGGCTGCGGCTCTAAGGAGAATCCCGACGGAATCAACAGCAGTGTCGAGGCTCTCAAGGCTGCCGGCTACAATGCAGAAGGTCTCATCTCTGAAGGTACGGCACATGAGTTCCTCACCTGGCGCCGCTGCCTCCACAAGATGGCTCAGAGCCTGTTCAAATAAGTTGCAGATACTGCAAGCTGAAATCAATCAAGAGGGTGTGTCCAAGCGACATGCCCTCTTTTGTATAAACACCCTTTGGTATCATACTATCGCCTTTTTCCTGACTTCGTCACTCATTTTTAACTAAAATCGTAACTTGCTTATACAGAATTATTTGTAACTTTGCGCCGCCCAATATAGGGAGGCGCGAAAGGTTTTTTAACGTATTTTGGTCGTATG
>JAEEQB010000052.1 GCA_016285075.1 Prevotella sp. | reverse complement strand
GCTTGACTTAGCCGATTATGTTGATGGCATGGATGATAAAGTAACCGAAATGTTTGAGCAAATGGCCGGAGATGAGTACGACAGGGAATATCATGCACCTACCAATGCAGAAGAAAAGAAACTAAAGAAAATCTACATCGAGCATTTCATTGAAGCCATGAATGGCACGATGGATACAATGGACAATTTGGAGAAATTAGGTGGAAAACGCAAATGACAATCTCTTGAATTATATCATAAAAGCACGAACTTTCATAAAAACGCGACTGAAAATGAAAGAAATCAAGTGCCGAAACGGCTAAAATCAAGAAAAAAAATAGTACTTTTGCAAAAAAATACGGCTCACATGAACGTTGTTTGCTAAATTTTTCTTATCTTTGCAACGTGGCGGAAGGACCGCCGCAGTCAAGACAATGGAAGCGTTTAGCTTTTTCCAAACTGATGAATCTCGACACCTCATCTGGAAAAATGGAAAAGTAAAGACGTTCTTCCCTTTGTAGTGATAGTAGGTGGATTGTATCCAATTACGTCATACATTGGGTGTGAGCTGTTTTCACTAATCTTTTTTCCAGGCAGTCGAGAGCCTATCAGTTAGATTAGCTGACAGGCTCACACTTCTTTTTGTTGTGGCTAAACCTATAACAATAATTTTCATCGGGCCTGAAATGAAATAAACAATAATATGTGTAAGGTAAATGAACAAATTGAGCGTAAGAAGAAAGATGTAGAACCGACTCCTCGTAAACCAATTGTAAAACCTGGACAAGAAGGAACGGGTATTCTTCATGACTAAAAGTTATAAATTATGTCACATTGTACAAAATTCGATTTCTCATATACGAGTGAGGATGCAATAGTGAAGGCATTTCGGAAGATGAACGTCAAGTGCTCTACTGAAATGGTTTGCGATTTTTCTTCAGACTTTGCGAAACAAATATTGGGAAGGCTTGGATATGCTGGAAGTAAGCAATATCGTGCTATTGTTGGTGAAATAGAAGGAGGGCATATCTTTGTCTGTCGTGTTGAGCAAGACAAGTATGAACTCTTTGTAGAGCACCATCAAGATTACAATCCTAACGAGGACAAGATAATAGCGGACCAATTTCGGAATGCTTATATTGAAGTGGCTGTTGACAAAGTCTTGCGAAAACTTGATTTAAATGCTACGAGGTACGAAGTGAACAAACAACCTAATGGTATGATAGTTAACTTCGGCCCTAATCTTGAATACACTCTATCTGTTCTTTCAGAGAATGATCAGATCGTAGAGGATGTAAAAGGGGTAAAGGGTGATTTCTGTACAAAGTTGACGGAAGACATAGAAGATGTTCTCTCCCAGCCAACGTCAGAACTGAAGACAGAATGGAAGCAAGAAGTAGAAATGCAAGTTGACGAAGAAGTTCTGCAAGTGTTAAGTCTAAGTTTCTAAAACAATGTATCTGCCTATCAATAATATCTGCCACTCTCGGATTAATGGTCCAGGCAATCGATTGGTCATTTGGGTGCAGGGATGTAAATTCCACTGCAAGGGATGCTTTAATCAAGAGACACATCCTTACACCACAGAACATTTGATGGAAATAGACGAGTTGGCAGAAATAATCAATAGAGATAAGGAAATAGATGGTATAACGATTTCAGGTGGTGAACCGTTAGATTACCCCAGGCAGTTAGAAGCTTTGCTACATAAACTAAAGAACAGTTTGACGAGCATTATTTACTCAGGATTCACAATAGATGAGATAGTCCATAATGAACTGCTGAAGAAAGTGATAAAACAGGTAGACCTTGCGATAGTAGGAAGATATGATGAGTCACTTCCCCATCCTTATTTGGGAAAGAGATTTATCAAGCCAACAAATCGTATTGATTTAAATTACTTCCAGCCTAAACAGGTCGTAGAGTATGTTACAAGCGGAACATTTGTTACAAAAACAGGTATTTTTAATAATTACAACAAAAAAGAATTTCAAAATGGAACAAATTAAAATTTGCAAAGGGGAAGAGCTGTATGGCGATATTTATGGCAGTGCAAAATCAAAATGGGTATACTATGGCGTATTCCCTATAATAATACTTTTTTCTCTGTTAGGATGTAAACTCGCTCTTGATGATGGAATGGTACTTATGTTTGCACTATGCTTGTTTGTATTCTTAGCTTGTGCAGGATTTCTATTGTACACTATATTTGGCAAAGAAAGTGTCTATAAACCTCAAAAGTCCTTTGGTACAATAAGGGGCTCTAATGAAAGAATCTTAAAGATAATTATTATCATTAGTATTATTTCGATTATATTGGTATGTTCAGTTTGCTATATCTTTTATGCTGAAGCTACTTCAAAATCGTGGTTGTCTTATGCTGTCTCAGGTATAATAGGTTTGGTATTATTTATATATTATACATTCAAATCATTTAAAGTACATGAAGATGTCGATTATGTTACTTCCTCAGAATTAGAAAACATCGTTGGTGTTGAAATTGGCGAGAGGATTCAGGCTACGTATCAAAATTATAATTCATCAATAAATGGAGAGTATCAGGATAATTCAAATTTGATGGTTGTCTCTGACAAACGGGTATTTTTCTCGTTTATAGAAGAGGGGAAGTGGTCATTTACGAAAAAGAATATATGTGACATCGTAAAAATTGGCATCTTCGATGACAGCTATAATAATCAAAAGATACATTTTAAATTGGTGTTTTCTGATGATACAAGTATTCTGCTCCACATGGAATCTTATGGTAAAGCAACAAGCAATACCTTATTGTTTTTAAGAAAATTTCTTGATGTTTTGGATGCCGTCATCTTAGGAACAGTGGATGAAAAAATAACATCTCGCCGTAGAGTTTCTGTTAACCAAGAGACTAAGCCTATTGAAAGTCAGAAGAGCGAAAATAAAGAGGTACGCAGATTAGACCTAAGTGAAGACATGATTGAGAAACTCAGAAACGCTACACCTGTAGAGTCGGGTAGAGTGTTGGAATTCTAATAAAGCATATTGATTAATATGAAAAAAGTCTTGTCGTGGAAAGAAGTTGGTTCTATCTTCTGATAGGATAGATATAAACCACTTCAATCCGAAACAAATTGTAGAGTATGTAGTAAACAAGAAAACGATAACTAAAACAGGTGTTTTTAAAACAAATAATATTAACAATCAAAAAACAAAAGGTTATGAATAATAGTAAATTTTTATCAAGAGGTTGGTGGCTATTTGCGGCCATCATGTATTTTCCTTTTATTGTGTTCTTTTATATGGGGAAAAAAATGAATAGCCAGTTTTGGAAGATATGCAGTGGAGTATTCGTGGTTATTTGTGCAATATTATTGGCTCTTTACAATTCTTTTGGAAATGAAATTTGGTTTCAATGCTTTGCTGTGAGCTATTGGATTATTGGCATTGTTCTAACTCTCGTTGCTTGGAATAAATACAAGAAAGCTTTCTTATCTTAATGGTATGAAACTAATATTAATGAGCCAAATGAGTAATCAAGTTTTTTTCAAGAAATGGTGGTGGCTTATATGTGCAATACTCTATATGCCATTTATCGTTTTTTTCTATATTGGGAAAAAAGCGAATAATCGATTGTGTATTATATTCGGCACAATTTACTTAATTTCGTTTGCTGTTATTATAGCTCTAAACAATCTGTATGAAAATGAAAGTTGGTGTGAAAGTCTTGCTGTGGTTTACTGTTTTATCGGCATAGTCCATTCCTATTTATCATGGGACAAATATAGAGATGAATTTCTACAACAGGAAGATACCAATGAGATAGATACCAATGATGTTATTGCTGGACAGCAGAAAAATAGGGCCATAAAGAATAATATCGAAATTGTTCCTTTCCTCAGATATGACATTGCAGAGTTACAGCGTGCAAATGTGAATAAAACCCTCGTAAACATTCCAGATGGTGCCATCGGCTTTTTAGGAGCAATCGCAAAAATGTGTTACTATTTTTTGTTCCTTGTTTTCATCGGTCTTGGCCTCGCTTTCTTACCTAATGGCGGAGAAGATAGCATTTTTTCACTAATTATTATTTTTGTCACCATTCTGCTGTTCTTCTTTGGTATTAAATACAGAAAATACAAACCAGAAAAATCCTTCTGGAAATACCGTAAGACAAATGAACAGATGAAAAAAAGGTATACAATTGTAAGTGTTGCGACCATCTTGTTCTTTGTTGCCTGTTTTTTCTTTGTTGGGTTTGATTGGCGAATAATTGTAGGTATTATAGGTGCTGCTTATGGACTTTATTATACGAGCAAATCATATGAAGTGCATGGAGATGTAGATTTTTCTGTTAACAACGAAGTGTCGGAATTGTTAGGTTTTGATATAGATGAAAAAATACAAGCCTCATACCAAGATGACGACTCTAATCGGATATTATTAATGACTAATAGAAAGATTTATTATGTCAATGAAAGGAAAAAGCAAAGAAACTTGGTTATAAAAAAACTGGAAGAATTGTCAAAATTGGGTACTTATAGAGAATTCTTCAGTCAAGATGATTTTTGTTTATATTTAGTCTTTTCAGACAAAACAAAAATGGCTGTGCAGATGAATTTAGGTGATAAACTTACAAGCAATCCTGATTTGTTTTTCAAAAAGTTCTTGATGACACTGGATGATTATTTATTAGGTAGAAATTCCGAGAGAACTGTTTCACGTCGTAGAATATCTGTTGGTAGCGAGAAAAAAGAAGAAGTCACAGAGATGACACCTAAGGGTCGTTCGATTGACATTAGCTCAACAGTTATTAATATGATGAAAGATGCAATTCCCGTAACTGAAAAAAGAAATATTGAATTATAAAACATAATAGTTACTTAGCTATGAGTCAATCATTTAACAAAAACCTCACAGATTACATTAAGGCTCGCTATGCGGTTTTGGTAATAGAATCATTTGAGGAAGAAAGAGTGCTGAGAGAACTTCAAAGTATCGCTCAAAGTATTAATCACGAGTTGTATATATGGAACTCAACTGATGGAGTGACATTTGCTAACGGTAGTAGTGCAAGTCAAGATAAAACACTTGACTTTACTGCTGCATTGAAATTCTGTGAGAATCGTGCTAAAGAACAAGGAAGCAGAAACATTTTCGTGTTCTGCGATGCAGATGGTTATTTGAACAGTAAGGCACCAACGGTAAATCGCAGACGACTCAGAGACTTTGCGATAAATATCAGAAAGAAAGGTTATGTTAGCAATTGCATCATCATTGCTCCAACTTTTGAAATAACGACAGATTTACAGAAAGAAATAACATTAGTGGATTTTCCCCTTCCATCAAGAGAAGAGGTAAAGGAGATTATATCGTCCTTCCTGAACAACTATAAAGGGATGCAGGGGGTAACCATAGATGTAAACAATGATCTACTAGAGAAATTTGTAGATGCCTCTGTCGGCTTGACGAAATTGGAAATTGACAACAGTTTTGCACGAGCATTAGTTTCCAACAGACGAATAGATGCTTCTGATCTAAAGGGCATTCTCTCTGAAAAGAAACAGATTATCAGGAAAACTGGTATTCTGGAGTATATTGACAGTCAGTTGAATCTGAATGATGTCGGTGGCCTGCAGACATTGAAGAAGTGGCTGGAGTTGCGTAGTCATTGCTTTGGTGATGAGGCTTTGAAGTTTGGCGTAAAGCCACCAAAGGGTGTCTTGTTAACTGGTATTCCTGGTTGCGGAAAGTCATTAACAGCAAAGTGTGTGGCTACTGCGTGGAATATGCCTTTGTTGAGATTGGATATGGGTAAAATTTTCCAAGGCATCGTCGGATCGTCTGAATCGAATATGCGTTTGGCATTGAAAACCGCTGAAGCGATATCTCCGTCAATCTTATGGATAGATGAGATTGAAAAGGGCTTGTCTGGTGCTTCTGGCGGAGGCGGTGATGGTGGTACTTCAACCCGTGTATTTGGAAATCTGCTAACTTGGATGCAGGAAAAGACGGCTCCGGTATTTGTGTTTGCAACGGCAAATAACATCAATGGGTTGCCACCAGAATTGTTGCGTAAGGGTAGGTTCGATGAGATATTCTTTGTGGACTTCCCAACAGCAGAAGAACGCAAGAAGATTTTGAGTATCCATATCTCAAAGTTGGGACGTGATGTAAACAAGTTTGATTTAGACAAGTTGGCATCTCTCAGTGGCGAACAATCATTTGGCAAAGATGTTGTTTTAGCTGGCGCAGAACTTGAAGCGTGGGTAGCAGATTCGTTGATTCAGTCCTTCTCACGTAAAATAGACGGTGATAGCAATGCCGACTTGTCGATGAAAGACTTTGAGACAACTATTAAACGTGTTGTTCCAATGGGACAGATGCGCAAGGATGAGTTTACCAAAATCCGTTCTTGGGCAAACGAGAATGCTGTTAGTGCTTCTTTAAGTCAAAGTGCTCAAGGTAGTACAGTGAAAAGTGAAGAATTTATTGGTGGTAGAAAATTAGATTTCTAAGATAATGGATAAAGAGGAATTTAAAGATGCAATTCATTATTATAGTTTTCCTAATGAACAAAGGAATGCAATAATAACAATACTAGACAATATGTCGAAGATAACGTTATACGAGGAAACTGACATAAATCTTTTGAAACAGTTAAAAACGGCATATGATGTTCTTCAAGGAAATGAGCTATTTAAAGAGTTTGTAAAGATTTTGAAAGATGAGAAAAAAGTTGCTCAATTTGGGGCTGCCTTGTATAAAGCAAGACTAATAATGGAAAAAGAAGAACATGGCTTGCCAATTGATTAGATTAAAATGTAAATGCCAATTAAGACGTATCTGATATGTTTGTTGGCAAGATTGAATCTAAAGGTGTCATAAGAGAGCGTAATAATATAACAATTGGGAAGTTTGATTCAGATGGTTATGTCAGGAATAGAAACAACATGTTGGTGGGAAGGATAGAAAAGAATGGTGACATCAGGAATGAGAACAATATGTCTATAGGTAAGGTAGAATCGGACGGATCTGTCAGAGACAGGAATAATATGTTGATAGGGAAGGTAAAATATGCTGGAACTATCGTTGATTGCAATAATATGACGATTGGCTATGCCAAGGATGTCCCAAAGACTTTTGCTGCTGTGTTTTTCTTTTTCAAATTATTAGAGAAATGAGGAGATTGAAGATTATGTCCGACGACGTGCCGATGGCGTGTGGGGATGTGTTCGGAATAAATGACATGCTGGACAGACTGGAGGAGTTTTGCAGGGCACAGGGGATAGAGGTGCCTATGACGAGATTGATAGAGGTGGATGGTGTCCTCATACCATACTCCGTACCACTGCATTTGGTGAGGAATGACCAGATGTGCCAGTATGATGTAGAGGTTGTTTTCTTGTTGGTTGATTTTCCCGACAAAGAGGACAGGGAGGCGGAAACGTGTCGGTTGAGAGTGATGGCAGAGGAATTCGAAAGACCTTGCTTGCTGACGACAAGGGCGGCTTTCTCGCCTCGGCAAGATCAGTTCTACAGGAAGTTTGGCTTCATGAAAATGCCTGTGACGTGGTCGGACGATGCTGACCGAGAGTATGAGGTGTTTGTGAAAGGCCAATTGGAGATGGGCAGTTTCGTGGGCTTGATGGAGTTTGTGGAGTATATAGGCAAGGAGATAGTGTATAAGTATTATGAGCAGCGACGAGAAGTACAGCCTGAACTATAGACAGATGCTGGAGGACAGGATGCCTGTAACCTTCGACAGTCTTGGCATCGAGGATGGCCAGGAGGTGGAACGGATGTGGCTGGGTGATATTATTGATGGGAAGTACATTGAGGACTATGTGGTAGTCCAACGTTCTGCATACGATATTGAGACGGATGAAGCTGGTGCGGTGTATGCTGTGATAGAGAACGGACGGATGCTGGTGAAGGCTCCCAACGTGAAGCGCTATCGGATTCCGGAGGATGTGTATCGGATTGCTACCAATGCTTTCAAGGGGTGTCCTGATATGGAAGAATTGGATGTTCCTTATTCGGTGGATGACTATGAGATAGACAATGCCTTGAAGCGATGTGACCATCAGTTCAAGGTGCATTTGTGGAACTGGTCGTATAACAATACGAGAAGTGAGGCGTTGGAAAAGGAAATTGCCGAAGGGTATGTTGATGAGTATGGTTTCGTTTACAGCCAAGACCGCAAGCGGCTTCTGAAGGCTGCGCCCAAGGTGAAGGAGTATTGGATTCCAGAAGGGGTGGAGAAGATCGACCGTCTGGCTTTTCACCATTGCGTCTTTGAGGACTTGCACATCCCCAGTACTTGCAAGATGGAAGAGTGGCCTGTGGAGGAATGGCCAGTGTGGGGTAACGAGCGAATACAGGGATGCATCTGGACGAGTGGAAATTCGGAATTCTTGACAAATCACACTACCCCAAATCTGTGAGTTAACTCGATCAATTGTTTGAGTTAACTCAAATCATCGATCGAGTTAACTCAAACGACCAATCGAGTTAACTCAATTTTTCAAGGGTGTTTTTATCGTGTCTTGGTAACAAAGAAATATTTTTACTCGAGCACCCACGGAACGCAGGTCAAAGGCTGAACAATCATGAAAAGAAGCCTCTCTCAGCCAACGGTCTTTCACCTTGTTTGAATCACGCCACTCTCTTGCATGGACGAATATGACTACAACCGCCACCGCACGCTGCTGAACATTGTGAGCCTGCACCAGGACTGAGAACCGGTGACCATGTTGTCATCAGCGGCTATGAAGCCTTTAGTGATGCAGAAGTGTTGGAGGTATCAATCACAGAATAATGTGATGAATTATTGCCATTGTCTTCTACTATATTGCAGAACCAGTCATTTTTTCGACTCTTTTCTGCGTAGTTTCTGACTTTTTTTATAACTTTGCACCAACTTAAGAATAATTACTGACAATGAAAAAGTATCTGTACCTATTACTGTCTGCACTGATCCCCGCGAATGCTATGGCCTACACGATGAATCGCGCCAGCGTTCATGATCCCAGTGTCGTATGGGAACCCACGTCCAAGATGTATTACATCTTTGGTTCGCACCGCGCTTCCGCCAGGACGAAAGACATGATGAACTGGGCAACATTCACCGCCCCCTGGGGCACAGCATCAAGCAGCAACGCCGCCAACAGCGCAGCCTTCACAACACCTGCCATTACAACGGTCAAGAAGGGAGGCACAGAAGTGTCGCTGCCCAATTTCAGCGCATTGGCCTGGTCCCAACGAGGCAGCACCAACTACAACGTCGATGGAAACATGTGGGCTCCCGATGTCATTTGGAACAATGCCATGAAAAAATGGTGCATGTACCTCAGCATCAACGGCGACAACTGGTATTCCAGCATCATTCTGCTGACAGCCGATAAGATCACAGGCCCTTACCGCTATCAGGCTCCTGTGGTGATGAGCGGTTTCCATACTGGCACGTCCTACAAGGACACCGACCTGGAACTGGTCATCGGCACTCAGGCATCGCTGCCCAGCCGCTATTCCTTAGGCAACAAATGGGGAAACCGCTATCCCAACAGCATCGATCCCTGCGTGTTCTACGATGAAGAGGGAAAACTCTGGATGACCTATGGCTCGTGGAGCGGGGGTATATGGATATTGGAACTCGATGAGGAAACAGGCTTGCGCGATTATGATGTCAATTACCCGCTGACAGGATCGGGCGATGGAATCACCGTCGATCCTTACTTTGGCAAGAAGATTGCCGGCGGGTTCTACGTGTCGGGCGAAGCCAGCTATGTTGAGTATATCGGAGGCTATTATTACCTGTTTGTCACTTATGGAGGACTGGCAGCGGGAGGCAACGCAAACGACTACAACAACGGAGGTTACCAGATGCGTGTGTTCCGCTCGACGAAACCCGATGGTCCTTATACCGACTCACGCAATGCCAGCGCCGTTTTCAAGTCGTATCTGCTGAACTTCGGTCCGAGGGAAAACGACAGTTACCGGGGCGTCAACATTTTCGGTGCTTACACCTCTTGGGGTAACCAGGCAAAAGACAACTACGGAGAACGCTCGCAGGGACACAACTCCATCATTGCCGCTGAAGACGGTCGTACCTATCTCGTTTATCACACCCGTTTCCAGAACTGGGGCGAGAGCCACCAAGTACGAGTTCATCAGGTGTTCCAAAGCAAGAACGGCTGGCTTGTGGCCGCCCCCTTTGAGTATACAGGAGAACAGGTGAAGAGTGCCGACATCGCTACTACGCAGCAGATTGCCACCCATCGTATTGCGGGCAAATACAAACTGCTTACACACCCCTACAAGCTTGACCATACGAAGAAGGATGCCGCCAAGCCTGTAGACGTTGAACTCAATGCCGATGGAACCATCAGCGGAGCATCGACTGGCACATGGTCAATTGAAGAAGGGACCTCCTATATCTACATCAAGATTGGCAACACCTACTACCATGGTGTAATGGTGGAGCAGATGCTGGAACCAACCACCAAAAGAGTTCCCGCCTTTACAGCCATCGCCGCCACTACCGGAGCGACCATCTGGGGCTATCAGACCGAAGTCTCTACGGGCATTGCACAAAGCACAACGGACAACGGACAAGGCACAATGTATCATACGCAATCCAAGTGGTACGATCTGCAAGGCCACTTCATACCGCGCAGTTCACATTCTGCATCCCACAACAAGATTCTCATCCGTAACGGCAAGAAATACATCATCAGATAACATAATAACTACAACTAGAGGAAAAAAATGAAAAAAACTGTTATTTCCCTGGTGCTGTTAATCGCATGCACAACACTTCTGGCTCAGGGACAACGGCGTTTCAGACGGAATCAGCCTTTCGTCACTGACAGACCGATGGTTCACGATCCGGTAATGGCCTTTGAGGACAGTACCTATTATATATTTGCTACAGGCATGGGCATTCAGAAAATGTCCTCCAAAGACCGCAAGAGCTGGACCGTTCACGCCGAACCCGTAATGACGGTCATTCCCAAGTGGACACGCGACTCGGTGCCGGGATTCCGTAATCATGTCTGGGCGCCCGATGTTATCCAGTGGCATGGTCATTGGTGGTTGGCTTACAGTTGTTCTACTTTCGGCAAGAACGGTTCTGCCATCGGTCTGCTTTCCACGCGCAGGTTGGCTTCGGGGATGTGGGACGACGAGGGCTGCATTGTGACATCACGTGAGAAGCGCGACAATTGGAACGCCATCGACCCGAACTTCGTTATTGACAGCAACGACCAGCCTTGGCTTGTATGGGGGTCGTTCTGGGATGGTATCCAAATGGTAAGGCTCGACAGCACCATGCATCTGGCCAAGGGCGAGACACCACGAACCATCGCCCGACGCTACAACCCTGGTTTCAAACCCACCGAACCGAACCCCACATCGCGCTTTGCCGGTACGAATGCCATTGAGGCACCTTTTATCTTCAAGCATGGTGATTATTACTACCTTTTCGTTTCGTGGGACTATTGCTGCCGTGGCGCAAAGAGCAACTATCGTGTAGCCGTGGGACGCAGCAAGAACGTAGCCGGACCCTATCTGGACCGCACGGGCAAGGACATGGCCAATGGTGGTGGAACTCTCTTCCTGGAAGGTGACAAGAAGGAATGGGAAGCTGCTGGTCACTGCGCTGCCTATACTTTCGACGGACAAGACATTTTCGTCTGCCATGGGTACAGCGCTACACAGAATGGTGCTGCCATGCTCATCCAACGCCCCATTCGTTGGACATCAGAGGGATGGCCTGAATTGGAATAGGAAGTCAGGTTTGTGAGTAGACAGAAGACAGAAGAGACGCTGCTGGCGTCTCTTCTCGTGATTTTTCCAGGTAGTAATCGAGAGTCCTACTCCTCTTCGTCGGCTGCCAGCGGAGCTGTCTTAGTGAACAGGCTCAGGTCAATGCAGCTGCCCATGGTCTCATAGCCTTTCGCATTCAAGTGGAGCCAGTCGTTCTCAAACAGGAAATCGCGCTGCATGGCAATGGTGTCCTGCGGATTGCGAACAGCCTGGTCGAAGTCAATCACTCCATCAAGCATCTTCGTGGTGCGGATCCAGGTGTTCAGCGTGCTGCGCCCCTTCTCGTGATCTTCCGAGTAGTAATTGTTACCTTTGAACGGTGTGATGGTAGCTCCGAACACTCGAATGCCTTTCTGATGAGCCTCGCGTATGATTTGCTTATAGACTTCTATGATACGTTCAGCTGTCTGCACGCCGTTACGCGAGGAGCCCAGGTCGTTGACTGCTTCGAAAAGGATGATCCATTTCACACCCTCCTGTCCAAACAGGTCTCGCTGATAACGGTTCACGGCAGCAGGTCCCAGCCCGCCTCTGAGTACGCAGTTTCCGCCAATACCCATGTTGAGAACCCCTACCCCACGTGTCGCCTTATTGTCCAAAAGACGGCGTGAAAGCACGTCGGCCCATCGATTCTGCTGATTGGTGGTGGAGCCGCGTCCGTCGGTGATAGAGTTTCCCAAAATGGCTACAGCCCCTGATTTCATGGGTGCCTCGACCTCTAATGCCAGGATATGATACCAATGGTCGGTCTTGATGGCATCGCTGAAATCGGTGGTGTTGCCCGCTTTCAGATAAGAAGTGGTGCGCGACCCGGGATGTCCGCTGACACTGGTCGACGAAGCAGCACCGTAATGAATGGTGACTGCCACGTTCTGTCGGTTCTGGATAGGAAACTTGACAGCATCGGAGACAACCGTTCCACCAGCAGGAATCGTCACCGAGGCCTGGCCATCGAAGGTCAGGCTGACGGTAGAAGCCTCGTCAATCTCACTACTGCTACCCGCCGTCTTGGCGATGGCCAACTCCACGGCCTTGATCTCAGTGTTCTCCTTGCTGAACTCGTTGGTCAGCTTCAGACGCACTTTCTTCCCTCCTATCGACACCTGTACTATCTGACGAAGGGAATTATTGTCCAACCCCGGTGCCGGCGGATTATTATGGCGCTCAACAAGTTGCGGAGCAGTGCCCCACGTCCCGACCCAATGTCGCTTGGCAGAAGCCACTCCGGCAACAAGCAGGAAAGAGAGTATCAATGCGGCCCTCTTCATCCTAACATCACCAATAATGTTCTGACATGCCATTGTACTTGATCTTATTGGAGGACACGGTCACAGATTTCTTGTCGGTATTGAACAGCGAGCCAAACAAGTCTGACACAGCTGAACTCCAAGGATTCTTGATATCAGCACCAGTCATCGTCACAAAGTCCGAAGGACTGAGTCCAATATCATCACGCTCACAGATCACTCGCCCGTAGCTGTTCTTCACTACTACTAGGAGTTTCGTGATGCATCCCACCTGGAACTGAGCGTTATCATCCAGAACGAGACCATCCTTCAGCGACGGTTTTGCCCTCAGCACAAACTCTGCAGGCAGGTCTTTGGGAGTAAGGCTGCGTTTCAACGTCCAGGCAGTATCATTCATCAGGAACGACTGCTCAACTCCCTTCTCATCCATATAGGATATTTTCACGTCGTACAACTTGAGTTCATCCTTTGCCAGTCTCACTTTGTAAGTTACATCGGCTGTTGCCAGCTCACGGTCGAAATACGACTTTTCCTCATCCGTTTCCTCCCTTTGGAAGTGATCATCGTCGTCATCGTCACAAGCTGCAAAGCCTGCACTCATCACCAGCCCGCAACACAATACGAGCATCCATTTCAATTGTTTTTTCATCATATTGTTAATAACTTGTTTTTAATGTAAGCATCATCATTACAAAAAACTTCTGCAAAAATACGAAATAACAACGAAATAGAAGAAAAGAAATGGAAAAAGCTTTGCCATTATAACTTTTTTTTATATCTTTGCAGCAAAAGTGTGCAACTAACTTGCATCTTTCCCGCCATATTATCAACTAAAAAACCAACTAATATGAAAAGGTACGATCTGTTAATCATTACTCTATGGATAAGCCTCGTTGCCCACGCAGGCACCATCACCAGACAATCAGCGTTGAAAGAAGCCCAGCGCTTCAGAGAAGACAAATCGTTTGTTTCATTTGAGAAGGTGGAAGAGAAAAGCTACCACATCTTCAATGCTGCCGACAATCAGGGTTTTGTCATTATAGGAGGCAACGATGAGGAGCCAGAGATCATAGGATGGTCTGACACGGGCAACATTGACCCAGGCAACATGCCCGACGGTCTGAAATGGCTGTTGGAGTGCTATGAACAGACGTCAACAGCGAGCAGGCTGATGAAGGGCGGGAGGAAACTCGTTGCCCGCGCTCCCCGACAGGCCGTGCAGCCTTTGTTGAAAACACGATGGAGCCAGTGGGCGCCTTACAATGACATGTGCCCGGAGATAAACGGACAAAAATGCCTCACCGGCTGTGTCGCCACGGCTTTGGCTCAGGTCATCAACTACACACAATGGCCGCAAGGTCAGACGTCTGCCATCGACCAGCTGATTACCCAAACCCACCAGCTGCGCCTGCCGAAACTGGAACCGACCACCTTCAACTGGAGCAGCATGTCCACCGAGGACATTGCGCGGCTGATGCTCTACTGCGGACAGGCTGTCAACATGGACTATGGTGTTGAATCGTCCGGTGCTATCCCTCAGGAGGAAGTGTCGGCCTTGAAGCGTGTGTTTGGCTACAGCCGCGATGCCCGGTTTGTCTACAGCAATGACTATTCGGCTGCAGACTGGGAGCAGTTGCTATACGACGAGCTGAAGAACGGACGGCCAGTGATTTACAACGGCTACACAAAAGACAATGAAGGTCACACTTTCGTGGTACACGGCTACGAGGACGGGTGTTTTTACATCAACTGGGGATGGGGCGGCCAAGGTGACGGTTATTTCGAACTGACCAACCTCGTGTCGGGCGATGCTCATTACAGCCAGGGACACTGCGCCACCATCGGCATCCATTCTTCTGTGAACGACCCTGTCGAGACGGCTCATGCTGAGATCACCTATCTCAGCCCGATGAGCAACCGTTACTTATCATTTAACAGCGAGGGAATCTGCTATCTGTGGACTGGCTGCACCTTAAGAAATGTCGACCCAAGCCATCCTAAGCTTCAGGTAGGCATAGGTCTCTACGACCTCAACGACCAATTGCTGAAGGTGCTCTGGCAGGAAGAACATGAGTTCCTACCCAGCGAATCGTACTGGTCTGGCGCCGACATGTGGCTGGAAAAAGGCCTTGAACCAGGCACCTACCATCTCATGCCTATCAGCCGTGTTAGTGAATCGGACAAGTGGGAGCCCGACCGAGGCGCCTCGGAATACTACATGGAGCTCACCATTCTGGAAAACCAGCTGCTCAAGCTGCGCAACTTCCCTCTGTCGGACGAAGAGCGGAACACGGTGGACCTGGGCGTAAAAACCATCGATGGCATCACCTACGACCTCTATGCTGTCAAAGGCAACAACCGTGCCTTGGTGCTGCCTCCCGAAAATGGCAACTACAAAGGCGCCATCCGTCTGCCCGATGCCGTTGAGTACGAGGGACGGAGCTACCGGCTTTACCAGGCCATAGATGGTACTTTCAGCACGAATCCCGACCTCACTTCGCTCTCCACATCCATGTACATCAGTCCGTACGTTTCCAATTGCGACAACCTGACCCAGCTTGAACTGCGCGAAGGTGTCACCAGGCAGGAGAGCCAGGTGTCGGTCTACAAGTTGAAGAGCATAGAGTTCCCTGCCTCACTGAACTATGTCTCCAGCGGAGGAGTTTCCTACTGTCCTACACTGACGACCATCCGTTTCAACAATCCGCGTTCTTTCACCATGAGCAGCTATCCCCAATGGAGTAAAGAGTCCATGCCTTCTCTGCGCGATGTCTACTTCCTTATCGACGAACCGCCGTTTGTCAGCTGGACCGAGGGAGAATTCCTTGTCAACCCTGATGTGACCATCCACATTCCCAAGGGCTCCCTGGCCAACTGGAAGGGCTCTGAGTGGAAGGACTGGAAGTTTGTGGAAGACCAAGAGCCGGTCTTCACAGGTATTGAGTGGGGCTACAACACCCACGACACCATGGACGGCTACTCGATTCCTTCCGATATGGGCGAGAACTACGGTGAATATGCCATCCGTATGCCCGCCGAGATGCTGGCACCGATGAAGGGAAACACCATCAGCAGCATCAGGTTCAACACCTGCTATCAGGGCTTCGACTATATGTTCATCACCACCCCAGGCAAGGACTATCTCATGAAGCAGCCCCTGAACATCAACACCATGAACTGGGACTGGAACACCGTCGACCTGGACGAGCCTTTCACCATCACTGGCGAGGAACTGTTCATCGGTCTGGGGCGCTACGGCAACATCTCTACCAGTTTCTCTACGCTGGACACGCCCTCGCCCGACGGATTCTTCATCCGCGCCATGGGATCAGGCGACGGACTGGATCCCGTCTACTACGAGAAGTTCGTCAACATGACCAGCGATTATCCCGTTAACCTGCCACTGCGCATCATCTTCACCGGCAACAACTTCCCCACCGACATACAACTGAGCAACCCACAGGTGCTCATCTCTGAGAGTCCGATGAAGTTCACCGCCAAAGTGACCAACCGCACTTCGAAGGTGATTCAGCAGTACACCGTCAGATGGACACTCGATGGCACGACCGGGCAAAGCACCACCATCAAGACCCAGCTCAATGGCGGAAAATCAGAGATTATCACCATTGAGTTGCCCGCTATCAAGGGCAAGAACCACACGTTGGAATACACCGTGACCGACATTGACGGAAAAGCCGATGCCGTGCCATCGAACAGCAACGGCAGCTTCGACTTCCAGCTGCCCGCCACCACCTTCTATCCTCGCGTCACCGTCATGGAAGAAGCCACAGGCACGTGGTGCGGCTGGTGCGTCAGAGGGATTGAGACCATCGAACGGCTGAACAAGGAATATCCCGACAACTTCATTGCCATCGGCATTCACAACGAAGACGAAATGGCCAATTGGCTGAACTACGAAGGTGTGGCCAAGCGTTTCACATCCTATCCGAACTGCATCATCAACCGCCAGCAGATATTCGATCCAGAGTATCCTGCCATCCGCCAGATTGTGGAAGATCAGAAGAACAGCGCCGAGGCCAAGATCAAAGCCAAAGCCCTCTTCGTCAGGACTGACAGCTCGGCCGTCAAGGTGACCACCGAGACCACCTTCGGCTTCAGCGACAAGGGCAACGACAACTACCGAATTGCCTATGTCGTAGTGGAAGACCAGGTAGGCCCCTATCCGCAGAACAATTATTACGACAGCTACGATTTGACACCCGATGACTATATGTACCGCTGGTCGCAGCAGCCGGGAAGGGTGAAAATCCTGTTCAACGACGTGGCACGCGCCATCTACAGCGATGCCGACGGACAGAAAGGCAGCATTCCCAACTCCATTGAGGAAGGGAAGACGTACCAGTACACCTATGGTTTCAATCTGCCCAAGAACATTCAGGAACGCAAGAACATCCGCATCGTCACCTTGCTCATCGACAGCAAGACGGGTGAGATACTGAACGCCGCGCAGACTCCTGTTGTACTTGACACCAGCATTGGCACCCAGACCTTTGCATTCACCTATCAGGGTGAGCAGCTGCCCGACTATGCGAACGTCACCATTGAGGCCGACGAGGACGAGCATGGTGACATTGTGGCTGAGACGAACCCTGCAGGCAGCGGCGACAAGGGACTGCTCATCAGCACCCTCAACGGCAGCAAGCAACAAGGAAAGGCTTCCCTCGAAGTGCTCAGCAGTAGCCTCCAGGCAGGACAGATCCAGTGGTGCATAGGCGGAGAATGTCTGCCCATGACCCTTATGCAACCAGTTGAAAGAACCTTCACCACCGACGACAACGGCAAGATCCAGGTCATGTTCGACGTTGCACAAATCAAGCAGTACGGCAACCTTGAAGCACGGCTCACCGTCACCATCGGCAGCGAGACGCACGAAGCCACCATATCGGTTGTCTACGAGGAACCCGTCGTAGCAAAGACCAACCTGACCTTCCACGAGACTGTGCTCTATACCGGCAAACGCTATACCTCTGCCGACTTCCCCGACATCAAGTCGGGCAGCTTCAAGATAGCCAAGAACGGACGTACCATCACCCTCACCAACCTTGTCACCGACAGCGACATGCAAGAGGGCTGCCTCTTCGAGTTCTACGATGATGCCACCGTGGTCCTCGTAGGCGACAATCATCTCAACACGCAAGGCCACGTTGTCTTTTCTGCCCAGAAGTCGCTCACCATCACTGGCGACGGTACGCTCACTATGCAGAGTACGTGGTTTGACATCTGGGTGCACGGCTTCGACCTTACCATCGAGAACACCACTGTCACCAGTTTGGGCATGACATCGGTCGGAAACAACATGATGCCTTGTGGCGACAACCTCGTGGTTAAGAACTCCACCTTCAAAGGACACAGCATCTTCCGCCTTTCCTCCTTTGTACTGATTGGCAGCCAATTCGACTCTCCCCAAAAGATTGTATTCGACAACGAGGATACAGGTGTTAGTCAGTTCAAGTATGAGGACGGCTCGCTTGTGTATGATTTCACCATCGTGCCTACCGGCGGCAACTTCCAGTACATCGTCTCTCCCTCTCCTATCGGCAAGGTCTACTTGGCCACCAACAAGCAGCGTACCATTGACGTAACCTGCCAGAACCGGGGAACGGAGCCCATCAAGAGCATCACTTACGAGATGACGATCGATGGTGTCAGCCAGGGAACAAAGAACTACACGCTCACCACGCCCGCTAACCGCATCGGTGGCACTTTTGAAGTGCCCGTCACCTTCATGGGCACTCCACAGGATGGTGTTCGCGAAGCCATCTTCGACATCACACATATCAACGGACAGCCGAACCAGGCCGAAAGCCACACAGCCGTTGCATCACTCATCACCACCTCGCCTGCACTGACGCACAACGTTGTCGTTGAGGAGTTTACCGGTACATGGTGCGGCTGGTGCACACGAGGCATTGTGGGACTTGAAATGCTTAAACGCCAGTTTGGCGACCGTGTCATCACCGTAGCAGCCCACAGCAGTGACCCGATGCAGAACGATGACTACGGATTCATCCTCAGTCTCACCACCAGTTATCCCAGTTGTGTAGTGAACAGAGGACAGATCATGGATCCTTACTGGGGCAGCAACGGAGGAAACAAACCCTTCGGCATCGCCGACGACATTGAGGTGGAGCTCGCCAAGCCCGTCATTGCGTCCATCGAGGCTGAAGCAGCATGGGTTGATGCTGCCATGACCACCATCCGCACCAAGACCCGCTCTACCTTCGGCGTGGATATCACTCCGGCAGTGAACGCCACAACCACAGCTCCTCCTTACCTCATCGGCTTCATCCTTGTGGCCGACGGTCTCAAAGGAACTGACGCTTCCTGGGCACAGAACAATGTCTACTCCAATATGGGCACTGGCGACGCCAACCTCATCTCCATTGAGAGTAAGCCAAGCAAAATCGTTGACATAGAATACAACCATGTGGGAATCGGCGCCTGGGGTGCAAAGAATGGCATCGAAGGTTCTCTCCCGGCTACCATCGCCAAGAACAAGGCTCAGGACTTCACCCACACATGCAACATAGCCGGCAACTCACTCGTCCAAGACAAGAAACGGCTCAGCATGGTGGCCTTGATCCTCGACAGTCAGACCGGTGCCATCATTAATGCTGCCCAGTGCAAGGTTGCTGACTACGACCCGACAGGCATCGACGACACCGCCACGCCATCGCTCGTCAACGATTCCTCTGTCTACGACCTCAGCGGACGCAAGGTCAACAGTCAGAATGCCAACCGCGGCTCACTCCACAAGGGTATCTACGTGGTGAACGGGAAAAAAGTGGTGGTGAAATAATAAAGAGCACCGCTCAAAGCTTGAACATTCATGAAGTGAATACTCTCATGCCGAGTGAGAAGCGTTCACTTACCGAGTGAAGCGCGTTCACTTGCCGAGTGAGAAGCGTTCACTTACCGAGTGAGAAGCGTTCACTTAACGAGTGAGAAGCGTTCACTTACCGAGTGAGAAGCGTTCACTTACCGAGTGAGAAGCGTTCACTTGCCTTAGACAGCTTGAAGATGAAGCTACGACCAACAGCAGCCGAGACTTCTTCAATAGAAAAAAGAATCACGGGGGGCGCGTCCTCGTGATTCTTTTTATTTACTGATATAAGTAGCGTTTGATGCTCTTCTTGGGAGTCTTTTCGAACTCCTCCTTCCGAATCTCTATTTCTGTGATTTTCTCGTAGGCTGGCAGCTGCTGATTCAGACCATTGCGGTTCTGCTCCATGATGCTTTCCAGGTCTGCCTGAGAGAAGTTCATATTGTGTGCCTCGTCCCAATCGGGATAGACCAGAGCCACGAGTTTGTTGTCGCGCTGTACCACCACACTCTCCACGACCATGGTCATGGAGTTGAGCTTGTCCTCTATTTCCTCCGGATAGATGTTCTGTCCGCTGGGTCCGAGGAGCATGTTCTTGATACGTCCGTTGATGAAAACGTTGCCACGCACATCGATGGTTCCCAGGTCGCCGGTATGGTACCAACCATCGCGATCGATGGTCTGGGCCGTTGCCTCAGCGTCTTTATAGTAGCCCAGCATGACATTCAGTCCCCTTGTGAGGATTTCGCCAGGCACACGTGCCGGGTCGGGCGAATCGATCTTCACTTCCATATGCTTGACTGCCCGTCCGCAGGAGCCCTGGGCGAAGGTATGCCAGTCGCTATAGCAGATAATGGGAGCGCACTCAGTAGCTCCATAGCCTACTGTATAAGGGAATTCGATTTTCTTGAGGAAATGCTCCACCTCCTGGTTAAGGGCTGCGCCGCCGATGATCACTTCGTACATGCGTCCGCCAAAGGCTTTGAGCACCTCCTGGCAAATCATCTGACGCACCTTCTTCGAAATGACGGGCATCTGCATGAGCAGGCGCATGCGGTTGTTCTGGATCTTGGGGAACACCTTCTTGCGGATTATCTTCTCGATGATCAGCGGCACTGCAATGACGATGACAGGCCTGATGTCAGCGAGGGCCTTGGCAATGATGGCGGGCGAGGGCACGCGGTTCAGGTAGAACACATGGCAACCATGTAGGAACTCGAAGATGAATTCGAAGGCCATGCCATACATATGTGCCATGGGCAGCATGGAGATGATGGAATCGCCGACTTTGATGGTGTCGCCCAGCACATGACAGGCAAAATCATAGTTGGACCACAGTGCTCTGTAGGGCAACATGACACCTTTTGAGAAGCCCGTGGTTCCGCTGGTATAGTTGATGAGTGCCAGCTCGTCGGGCGATTGCTCCTTGTAGTAACAGATATGCTCCCTGCGGAAATACTTGGGGAAGCGCTTGCCGTAAAGTTCGTTCAGGTGCTCTCGAGCGTAGGTGAGTTTGTCGGTTCGTGACACCATGAGCGAGTAGTCAGGATTGTTGATGATGCCTTCCAGTCCTGGCATCTTCAAGGGATCGATGACGGTTGCTACATGATCGCCCACGAAGAGAAGCTTTGCCTCGGAGTGATTGACGATATTGTGAATCTGTTCTGCATTGAACTCATGGAGTATCGGTACGGCGATAGCTCCATAGGTGAGAGTGGCCAGGAACGCCACTGCCCATTGCGAGGAGTTACGGCCACAGAGTGCTATCTTATCTCCACGCTGGACACCGCTGTTCTCAAACAAGATATGTACCTTCTCTATCTTGCGTGCCACATCGTGATACTGCAAGGTCTGGCCTTGGAAGTCCGTAAGGGCATCCCTGTCCCAGTTGTCGAGAACAGTCTTCTCTATGAGTGCGTTGAAACTTGGTACTTGTTGCATATTGTATTATTTCTAATTTTCAGTCTTCAGTCTGCTTTCACCAGGCTTTATACATTATCTGTAAAGGTATCGCTTGATGCTTTTCTTCGGTGTCTTCTGGAATTCCTCGTTATGCAGTTCAATGGCGGCGAGCCGGCTGTAGGGAGGAAGCTCATGGTTCAGGTCCACACGGTTCTGCTCCATGATTTGCATCAGTTCCTCAGAGTTGAACGACATCACCTCGTCCTTGTCGGGATAGACCAGCGCTACGAGTTTGTCCCCACGCTGCACAACGACGCTCTCGCTCACCATGGCCATGGAGTTGAGACGGTCCTCTATCTCCTCGGGATAGACGTTCTGTCCGTTGGAACCAAGGAGCATATTCTTGATGCGACCGCGGATGAAGATGTGGCCGGAGTACGAGATGGTTCCCAGATCGCCAGTATGATACCAGCCTTCTTCATCGATGGCCTTACGTGTTTCCTCGTCGTTCTTATAGTAGCCCAGCATGACGTTGGTGCCGCGCGTGACTATCTCACCGGGAACATTCTGAGGGTCGCTGGAGAGGATCTTCACCTCCATGCGATCGACGGCTTTGCCGCAACAGCCTGCCACGAACTCCTTGTAGTCGCAGTATGAGATCAGTGGCGCGCACTCCGTAGTACCATAGCCCACCGTGACGGGAAAACCGATGCTGAGCAGGAACTCCTCCACCTCTTTCGACAGAGCTGCACCGCCCACAATCACCTCGTAGGCACGGCCGCCAAAGGCCTGGTAGACCTCCTGGCAAATCTTCTCCTTCACCTTCTTCGATACCACGGGCATGGCCAGCAACAGTCGGACGCCATTGTTCTGGATCTTGGGGAACACCCGCTTACGGATAATCTTCTCGATGATCAGCGGCACGGTGACAATCAGCGCCGGCTTCACGTCGGCAAAGGCCTTGGCTATGATGGCGGGCGAAGGCAGGCGCGTAAGGAAGAACAGATGGCAACCGTTGCAAAATCCGAACAGAAACTCCACTGCCATACCATACATGTGCGCCATGGGCAGAATGCTCAGCAGGTTGTCACCGGCCTTCACCTTACTGCCTAAACGGTTGATGATGAATTCCACATTACCCCAAAGCGAGCGGTAGGGCAGCATGACGCCTTTTGAGAACCCCGTTGTGCCGCTGGTGTAATTGATGAGTGCCAACTCGTCGGGCTGGTCGACATGATAACTGACATGCTGGGCACGGAACGCGTTGGGGAACTTGCTGCCGAACATCATGTTGAGATGCTCACGGGCATAGTCCAGCCTCTCGGAACGACAGACAAACAGCGAGAAATCGGGCAGGTTGATGATTCCGTCCAGGCCGGGCATGGCTTCCGCATCGATCATCTTCACGGCATAGTCGCCCACAAACAGCAGCTTGGAACCGGAATGATTGACAATGTTCTGCACCTGCTCACCATTGAACTCATGAAGTATTGGCACGGCCACGGCTCCGTAGGTGAGTGTGGCAAGGAAAGCCACTGCCCAGTGGGCGGAGTTCCGGCCGCAAAGGGCAATCTTGTCACCACGCTCCACGCCGCAGTGCTCAAAGAGGATATGCAGTTTTTCTATCTTGCGGGCTACATCGTGAAACTGAAGCGTAGCTCCTTGATAATCAGTCAAGGCATCACGGTTCCAATTGTCAACGATAGCTCTCTGAATATATGCGTTAAAACTACTAATAGTTTCCATTCAGTTTGCACATTATTTGAAATTTTGTGCAAAGGTAAGTTATTTTCTGCACACTGCAAAAAAAAATGTGCAATTTTTTACTCGTAACGCATAGATTTTGCAGGATGGATATGGGAAATGAAGAAAGTTGGGATAATTAGGACAGAAATTGAGACAAAAAGAGTAACCACGTTCAGCAGCACAATAATGGGAAGGTTCAGTTCCATGGGTGCCTCAGTGACGTAATAAGTCTGCGGATCCAGGGTGACGATGCCGGTATACTTCTGCAGCAGGACAATGCCGATTCCTACGACATCGCCAATGATCAGTCCTTGGGAAATAACAAAGGCTGCAAACCAGAGGAATGTATGCCGGATGGTCTTATTGCGGGCTCCGATGGCTTTCAGCGTGCCGATCATCGATGTGCGTTCCAGGATAATGATGAGCAGACCCGTAATCATGGTGATGACAGCAAGGCAGATCATCAGGCCAAGAATAATCCATACGTTAATGTCAAGCAGTTCCAGCCAGGAGAACACCTGTGGATAAACGTCGTGGATGGTGTGCGAAGTGAGGGTCTGGCTGTAACGGTCCTGTGTCCGGTTCACGGTATTCACCACTTCCATCTCCACGTCGTCCAACCGGTCGAAGTCGTCCACCAGCAACTCGGCTCCGGAACACTGGTCTTCAAACCATCCGTTCAGCTTGTTGACCGCATAAAGGTCGGTGAAGCACAGCTGACTGTCAAAACGGGTCATGTTGGTCTGATAGATGCCGCTGACGGTGAACTTTCGCGTGCGCACACCGTCGCTGTCAATGAAATAGGCAAAGACACGGTCACCGGTCTTCAGCTGCAGCTTGTCGGCTATCATCCTCGAGACCACCATCTTGTACTTCGTCGTCGAGTCGCTGAAGACAGGCAACTCGCCCTCCACCAGGCTCTGCTCTATGAAGTCACGGTCGAACTCCGGACCCACGCCCTTGAACACCATTCCCAGGAAGTCCTCATCGGTTTTCAGAATGCCCTGTGTATAAGCATAGCGCTGCACATGGCGCACACCGGGAATCGTCTTGAGCACATTTGCCAGGCTGTCATCCACACAGACGCCATAGGCCTCTGACGTATTGCTCAGCGAAAGGATGTTCTGCACCTGGATATGACTGCCGAAACCTATCACCTTGCCACGGATAGTATGCTTGAATCCCAACACCACGGCCACCGTGATGATCATCACAGCAAGTCCCACTGCCACTCCTGCGGTGGCAATGCGGATAGCGGGGCGGCTCACCTTGCGGCGGTCGCCTTGATCACTGTAGATGCGCTTGGCTATGAATAATGGTAAATTCAATTCTCAATTCGTGAAATTACTGCGAGCACTCGTGGGTCTTCTACAAATCTCGTGTTCGAAAAAAACAATTCACATTGATCACTCGTCCACTCTCCCCGGATAGGCCTCAAGGGCTTTGCGCAGCACGAAGAGCGCACGCTCCAGGTCGCTTTTCTTCAGCACATAAGCTATTCGTACCTGGTCGATGCCTGCGCCGGGGGTGGTATAGAAACCTGCTGCAGGAGCCATCATCACCGTCTCGCCTTCATACTCGAAGTCGGCCAGGCACCAGCGACAGAACTTCTCTGCATCGTCTACGGGCAGCTTGGCTACTGTGTAGAAAGCGCCCATGGGAATGGGAGAATAGACGCCCGGTATGCGGTTCAGCCCGTCGATGAGACACTTACGACGTTCCACATATTCGTCGTAGACTTCGCGCATATAGTCCTCCGGGACATCCAGACTTGCCTCTGCCACAATCTGTCCGATCAGTGGGGGCGACAGGCGTGCCTGGCAGAACTTCATCACGGCTTTCCTCACTTCCTGGTTCTTCGTGATGAGAGCTCCGATGCGGATGCCGCACTCAGAATAACGCTTCGACACAGAGTCAATCAGGATGACGTTCTGCTCGATGCCTTCCAGGTGGCAAGCCGAGATATAGGGTGAGCCGGTATAGATGTACTCGCGGTAAACCTCGTCCGAGAACAGGTACAGGTCGTACTTCTTCACCAGGTCGCGTATCTGGTTCATCTCACGGCGCGTATAGAGGTAACCCGTTGGATTATTGGGATTACAGATCATGATGGCACGTGTACGCTCATTGATCAGCTCCTCGAACTTCTCGACCTTCGGCAGCGAGAACCCTTCGTCAATGGTCGTGGCAATGGTCCTGATCTTCGCACCGGCACTGATGGCAAAGGCCATGTAATTGGCATAGGCAGGCTCCGGCACGATGATCTCGTCGCCGGGGTTCAGACAGCTGAGAAAGGCGAAGAGCACTGCCTCGCTACCGCCCGAGGTGATGATGATGTCATCGGCAGTGACCTGGATATTGTATTTCGCATAGTAGCTCACCAGTTTCTCGCGATAGCTCAGGTAGCCCTGCGAGGGCGAATACTCCAGGATTTGGCGGTCAACGTGCTTCAACGCATCGAGCCCGACCTGTGGAGTGGGCAGGTCGGGCTGCCCGATGTTCAGGTGATACACCTTCGTGCCGCGCTTCTTGGCAGCGACGGCTAAAGGTGCAAGTTTTCTAATAGGAGACTCGGGCATCTCCAGCCCGCGTACGGAAATCTCTGGCATCTTGTTTTATCTATTTACGTAAATCGGCTGCAAAGGTACTAATTTTTTTCTTTTCACTCTTCACTTTTCACTTTTTTTTCGTACCTTTGCACCGAAATAGTATAACGTTAATCACATAATATTATAATAAGGTGAACTTCGAAGAACTGTTAGACTCCCGAAACGGGACGGCCATGCGCAAGGAGCAGATGCCTTTCGGCATGCTGTTCAAGAAAGTGAAAGACAACAAATACGAGAACATGCTCACGCTGCGTCACGAGTTGAACGACAGCCTCATCTTCTGTGACTCACTACAGCGTGAGGCTCAGCAGCGCCAGGCTCCCGCCAGCTCGTACGAAGTGCCGTTCCAGCTCATCAAGGACTCAGCTGGCATTGCCGGAGTGAGCATCAGCAAAGGCAGCTTCCGCACCTTCCAGCACCTCATCGAGGACACGCCCGCCATCGTGGCGAAGAAGGGATTCGTACGCAACACCATCGACGCTCTGTTCGATGCCGCAGAGCGGCTGCACAAGCAGGAGGTCTACCACCTCTGCTTCGCACCCAGCAACATCCTCATGCGGCGAAGCGACAACAAGCCTATGCTGCTCTTCCACGGCAGCAACTACAGGCGACTGGCCGACTACCAGCTGCTCTATCCCGACTGCGACGACTATCTGGCACCCGAATTACAGGACAACGCCGAGCCTTCGGCTGCTGCCGATGTCTATTCATTGGGAAAGTTCATGGAATTTATTTGCCGCGAGACGGGCAAGTCCTTCGAAATGGCACACGTCATCAAGAAGGCTACCCAGACCGACCCCGAGAAGCGTTACCACAGCATCAGCGAGATGCGACGTTCGCTGAACATCCTTGCCATAATCAAGAAAATCTGCATCGGACTCATCATCGCTGCCATCGCGGCACTCATTGGCTGGGGTATCTGGAGCACTTACCAGTCGGCCAACCAGAAGATGGAATACATACCCATCAAGAAGGAGGCCGAAGAGGACATCCTCGCACCCACCACCTCCGAAGAAGAGGAGTTCGGGCTCTTCGGAGGCTACACACGCCCCGACAGCATCAGCGCCGAGGAGTTTGAGAAGCGCCAGCTGGAGCAGAAAGAACTTGACGCCAAGTCCGAGGAGATATTCCGTAAGTACTTCACCCGCGATGCCGAGCGCATCCTCTCCACCCTCTACTCGTCAGAGACCATGTCGGCATCGGAAGACAAATACATGGCTTCCACACAGAAGGCCATGGCCGAACTGGTACGGGCACAGACGGAAATTGCCGAACGCGCCGGACTGAGCGAGACACGGGCACAGCTCATCGCTTCGCAGATCATCGAGCAGATCACAGCCCGCAAAAAGACCCAACAGGCCATGCGCCAGCAGACCATCATCCCCACTACCCCCAGGAACTCCGACGACAACAACACCACGCCGTCCACCAACCTCGGCGGAACGGGAGGAGCTACATCGGGGTCGGCGGCTACAACATCGGGCTCGTCGTCCACCAAACCCAGCAACATCCTGCGCCACAACCCGCTACCCTCCGAGGAACGAGGCATGTCTACCCGCGAACGGCTGCAGAACCAGGAGCGCCGCGACATGATGAACAACAAGAAGTAAGTGGCAGGAAACAAGCATTATAGATTAAAGTATTACATAAAAAAAACAATGAGAAGTAGAACAGCCGAATGGTTTGAATGCAAGATCCGTTACGAGAAAGTGATGGAAGACGGACTGCAGAAGAAAGTAACAGAATTATATGTTGTCGACGCCCTCAGCTTCACCGAGGCCGAGCAGTGCATCACCGAGGAGATGTCAAGCTACATCAGCGGCACCTTCGAAGTGGCCGACATCAAGAAAGCCGCCTACAAGGAGATATTCTTCTCGGACGACGAACAGGCCGACCGCTGGTACAAGACCAAGCTACAGTTCATCACCATCGACGAGAAGACCGCCAAAGAGAAGAAAAGCAACGTCAACTATCTCGTACAGGCCGGAACACTCAACGGAGCCGTGAAGAACATCGACAGCGTCATGGGCGGAACAATGATCGACTACGTCATCGCATCTGTCGCCGAGACGCAGATCATGGATGTCTATGAGCACGAGGTGAAGGCCAGTTGAGTGTTGACTACCCCGAGTGAGAGTGTGTGTGAAGAATCTGCCGCCTACACTATGTATAATGTAAAGCAACATTTGCACGAAGTGCTGGAACAGCTGCCCGAAGGCGTGCGCCTTGTGGCCATCAGCAAGTACCATCCTGCCGAATTCATCATGGCTGCCTACGAGGAAGGGCAGCGCATCTTCGGCGAAAGCCATGAGCAGGAGCTACGCCTGAAGCACGAACAGCTGCCCAACGACATCCAGTGGCACTTCATCGGACACCTGCAGACCAACAAGGTGAAGTACGTCGCACCCTACGTCAGCATGATCGAGTCGGTCGACTCCATCAAACTGCTACGCGAGATCAACAAGCAGGCGCTGAAATGCGGACGAACCATCGATGTGCTACTGGAGCTGCACATCGCAGTCGAGGAAACGAAATACGGACTCACCCCCGACGACTGTCGCCAGCTGCTCGCCGACGGCGAATGGCGCGACATGCAGGGCGTGCGCATCTGCGGACTGATGATGATGGCCACCTATACCGACGACACCGAACAGATACGACGCGAGATGCTCATGGCCGCCGACCTCTTCGATGAACTGAAACAACAGTACTTCCCTACCCTTCCCTATTTCCGCGAACGGTCCTGGGGAATGAGCCACGACTACCGCATCGCTGCCGACGAATGCCGCTCAACGATGGTGCGCATCGGCACGACCATCTTCGGGCCAAGAGTCTATTGAAGAATCAAGGGGACAGAGAATCAAGGGGACAGGGAGAATCAAGGGGACAGGTTTTTGGATGAAGAATCAAGGGGACAGGTTTTTGCCTGTCCCCTTGATTCTTCATCCAAAAACCTGTCCCCTTGATTCTCTTAAAATTGAGAATTGAGAATTATTGGCGGCAGCCGCACGCCGCACTTATCATTTATCATTTCTCATTTATCATTTAGGCCTCTGGCCGCTAGCAAGGTATTCAGCCGGCGAATAGCCGGTACGCTCCTTGAACTTCTTCTGGAAATAGCTGCGGTCGGTGAAACCGCAGTGCAGCGCTACCGACTCGTTACTCCAGTCGGGATGCTCCTTCAGCACACGCTTCGCCTCATCCACACGCAGACCGGCGAGCCAGTCGTTGTACTTGCGTCCCCACTGCTTCAGCCAGGCCGACAGCAAATAGCGTGGCAACTGCATATCCTCGGCAGCGGCAGGCAGCTTCATGCCGCTCTGCAAGTGACCGCCCCGCTCTATCCATCGCTGAACAGCATGCTCTGCACGAAGCATCGCCTCCTCCGACAGGCTCTCTATCTCCACACCGTCGTTTTCCAGGAGCATGTCCTCCTCAATGATCTCCTCATTGCGCTCGGCTTCCTGCATACGCGCAAACGACGTGCTCAGCAGGAAACTGCAATAGCTGTCTACAAAATAGAAGATACCGACAAATATGGCAATCGCATACGGAGCCAGCCAATTGCTCGGAAGGAATATCATCAAAGGTACAATCAAGGCAATACCTGTTATGACAATGGTACTGACCAGCATCCATCCCACCACGCTGCTCATGTCGCGGTCATAATAGTTCGACAGGGCTTCGCGCATGCCACGGATATTCGTCAGCAGGCGCCACAGGTAATAGCATTGCATCGAGGCATATAGCACTGAGGCAATCATCTCCGCCCAGCGCTTTTCAGGTGTCTCGCTCAGTATTGACTGCTTGTCAATGAATGTGGAAACAAGCAGCACCATGATCACCAATCCCCACGTCAGCGGACCGAGATACTTGTCGAGCACATTGAGATGGCCGCGACGTTGCAGGTAGAGCACCGCAAGCGAGAACATCCACGACACGGGAACAAAGAAGATGAGGTTGAGCATCACCGCCTGGGTCACGCCCATGGAACGGAACTTAAAAATATACTGAAGCATGAACTGAACAAAAAGCAGCACCATGCCCAGCACCATCATCATACGTGAACGGCTCGCTGCCCAGTTCGAAACCGACCGCTTGGGCAGCATCAGCAACTTCAGTGTCAGCAGCGCCGACAGCACGATGGCTGTGAATTGTACTTGTTCCATATACAAATATTAGTTGATAACCGTTCGCGCAACCTTGCTTAAAGGATCATCGCAATTCGGATGCAAAGGTACAAAAAAATGAGAAAACTGCAAAGGAAAAGGCCTTTTTCTGTGTGTTTTTATGCAAATTTACACACCTTGGCACCGTTTTTTACACACCATTATTGTTTTTTACACACTTAATCTATTACTCTTAGCGTACCTTTGCAGCGAAATTTACAAAAAACCATTATCATTATGAAGAAGTTTATATTTTTTGCAATCGCAAGCATCGCCCTGTCAAGCTGTAACAGGGACGTTGACCTCTACGAGGGTCCCCAGCCCCAGCAGCAGGTAAGTGAGGCTGAAATCAAGGCTCACGTAGAGAGCATTTTCGGGACCAGTTTCGATCCCAACCAGGACTGGAACATGACCAGCAGTGGTAAGGTTACCTTAAAGATTAACACTCCTGAGGTGAAAGATGTGGTCAAAGTTCAGATCCTGACCACCCCGCCTTTTGGCAGCACTGACTGCAACGGCGCACTGGTTCTGAATCAGCAGGATGTGAAGTACGGCGAGACCGTCACCTTGTATTATGATGCCCCCAAGACTCTCACCACGCTCTATGCCGCATGCGTGATGAAGGACGGACAGCAGTTCATCCAGGGTTTCAACGTTGGCGAGGAGAACGTAGTATTCGAGCCCACCACTACCGCAGCAGCCAATGCCCGTCAGACAAGAGCTTTAGATCAGGAAGGTCTGGACGATGTGCTGAAAGGTATCGAGAATTCTGGCATTCTGAAGCTTTACAGCCAGCAGGAATCTTACAATCATTATTATAAGGATCATAAGACAGGTTTGGACCCAACAGTAGCAGGATACCTCAACGGTTGGGAAAATGACTATCTCTACTCCATCGATCCTGCTAATGAGTACAACATGATTGTGGATCTCGATCCTTATACTAAGACGTACGAAAATACGCTGAAAGCTTCCTTTGAGGCCTATCTGCCCAATAAGGTTAGGAACCTTGACAAGATTCGTCACAGCAACTTCTCTACGTATAATAACTATCCCCTTACTACCGGCGAGGACCCCATCGTCATGGCTCCCGTTTTCAAGGATGACGGTAAATATAAGGAGATTACCTATTGCGACCTCTACTACTATTACTTTAAAGATGAGTGGCTGAATAACAAAAACGATGCAGAGGTAGCAGAATTCATTAAGAAGCTGCCCAAATTCAAGGCTATCGACTTGAAGTACGCCGTTGAGAACAGCAATGAAAGTTATAAAGGCCTCGGCTTGGACGAAAGCAGAGAGGTAAGGCGCTTCATGGGAGTCGCACTCGTCTATTGGGGTGATTTTAATGAATATGACGGTTTTGTGCCTCTCTATGGTGAAAATGGCGTAACGGGTACATTCAAATTCCCACAGGGATACAAGATTGGTTTCATGACCAGAAGCCGTGACTACCAGAAGCAAATCAATAAGGATGGTGACCTGAGACAGGGCGAACTCTATGGCGACGACCGAATGAATGCCTACATCAACACCCACGGACACTTCGCTTCCTCTGAATTGGGGCCCAATGATCCGCGTATGGCTTGGTTCTGGTGCAACAATCTGGCCTACCTCATGTGTGAGACAGGCTCCGATGCCGACTTCAACGACATGGTGTATCAGGTAATAGGCGGTGTTCTGCCTCCTCCCCCCAATGATCCTGCTGTAGCCGAGTACCTCTTCTGCTTCGAAGACCGCAATTTGGGCGACTACGACCTTAACGACGTAGTGATCAAGGGTAAGCGAGATGATAATACCCACGTTACATGGACTGTCTTGGCTTGTGGTGCTAACGATGAGCTTTACATCCAGAATATCAAGAACAAGGATGGCGAACAAGGTCAGAAGATCAACAACGAGACAGAAGTTCACAAGATCTTTGGCTCTAATGAAAGAGTATTCATCAATACCGAGAAAAACGGTCTGTACCTTCCTCCCGTATCCGAGCAGTTTGAAGTAGACCAGAGATTCTCATTCCGCGATGCTGCCAACCAGCCCTACATCAAGGACATGACCACAGGAGGCAACCTCATCTTCCTTGCAAAGCGCGGAGAAGACCCCCACGCCATCATGGTTCCCTGTGCCATGCCCAAAGAGGCTCTGCAAGCATTCTACGAAGACCTCACCGAAAACCAAAACGTGGTATTAGACCCGGCATACAGATCCGACTACGAGCAATTCCTCTATCCGTTAGAGAAGGTATGCGTGAAGGATGCCTACCAGTATTTCAACAACTGGGGCACAAGCAACTCCATCCTCAGCACCGTGTGGTACATGTACCCCGACATGAACAAGGTCTACGTGTTCCCCAACCAATGATTACTCATAAAGGATAACACAACACGACACAACACTGATGATTTAAGTGCCTTAACCAACACAATCATCACAACAGGTGCGCAGCTAACAGCTTGCGCACCATTTTTTTACGCCAACCTCCGCGCTGGCGCCAAAGAATCACGGGGACAGGTTTTTGAATGAATCATGGGGACAGGTTTTTGAATGAATTCGGGGAATTCACTTCAAAAACCTGTCCCCATGATTCTGCCAAGTTCCGTAACTGACTGAGAATCAGTCCAAGTCTGCGGAAGTTGGCGTCAAGAAAAAGCCGTAGTTACACACCGAAGCAAGTGAAAACAATTATTAAAACACTCGGCGAACCCTTTGACATTGAGTGAGTTGCACTATCCAAAGTGCAGTTAACTACAGATAACTACAGTTAACTACAGATAACTACAGAAAAGTGCAGTTTTGTGCAGTTAACTACCGATAACTACCGATAACCGATATTCGTTTTTTGAAATGTTATACCTTTGCATCGTCAATCAAGCTCGACCGCTCGCTAAGTGAACGTAGCTCACTCGGCATGTCAACTGCAGTGACACGGCATGAGAACAGCATCGTGAACGCGAGTGAAAAAGCAAGGTGACAAAACTAACATAATGTTCAACTTTTAAAATAACGTATTGTATGAGTTTAGTTCACACTTCCGTTATGGGAATCAACTTCCGAAAGAACACCAACCAAACCCCTGACGGGTTCGGTAAGAATCATGGAGACAGGTTTTTGATCCTGAGAATGAACGAATCAAAAACCCCCATGATTCTCAGCCTGATGAACGTGTTGCAAGTATTGGAAATAAACTGTAAAAACTAATAATGATTGGTAGTATGAGTAATGAAATAATCGAACAAAACACTGACGCCCTGCTGAGGGTAATCGGTGCTGACAAAGAAGGTGTAGGGCTGCCCGTACGTCAACTCCTACATCACCTTTTGACTGCTCGTGCCATGTTCGACGAAATGGACGAGCTGGAGCGTAAGAACATCCGCAAGTTTAATAGAAAACTACGCAATGTTTTTGATTCAAATTTTGTCTTAAAAGAGGGAAAAA
>JAEEQB010000081.1 GCA_016285075.1 Prevotella sp. | reverse complement strand
ATGGCAGTCAATTGTATTTGGCTGCAAAGTTACAAAATCAAGTCCGTTTCATTCTAAAAAACAGCTTAATAGACTGAATTTCAATTATTTCAAAGAGCGATTAGTCCACTTTAACGGGACAGTAGTGGAAGAAGACATAAAAAAGATTAGTTCTTGGCTGAGCCAAACGGTAGAAAGAACAGAAACTGCGAAAAAGGCGTAAAAATGTGCCTTAAATAAGCGTTCAACATAAAGAAAGACAGTTATCTCAGAAAAATGTTGTACCTTTGCACCAACAGAACCCGCCACGTTTCCAGAGTGAGAAAGCGGCGGACAGAGTAATGGCATCGGTAAGCAGTTGGCTTGAAAGTAAACTGCGCCTCAAAGTCAGTGCAACTAAAATCAAAGTAGTAAGACCAACGAAAAGCACTTTTCTAGGGTTTACATTTTGGAAAAGTACCCACCAAACTGAACCAAATCGTCAGAGGATGGGTCAACTACTACCACATAGGGAGCATGAGCACCGACCTTAGAGAGAAGGTCTGTCCTTGGATGCGTCACAAGGTAAGAGTAGTGATAGTAAAGCAATGGAAGAAATATGGTACAATCTACAAGAATCTATTGATACTAAAGAAAATCCTCAAGAGCAACCTTGATGATATGGCAATCTACCAAGCCGCAATGACAAGGTTAGGATGGTACCGCCAGTGCGGAATGTCCGTCTCCAACTTTCTTCTTAGTCCCAAGGTGCTAGCCATGCCAAGGGTGAACAGAACTGATAACGCAAAGAGCCGACCTGGCTTGGTCGACCCTTATGCTTTGTGTCAGAGTTTGCGAACTCCTATATGTATGTAACGCCGTATACGAGACCCGTACGTACGGTGCAATGAGAGGTGCTAGGGGAGAAATCCCCTACATCTACTCTGTTTTTCATTGTTTGTGGTTGTTTAGAGGTCTCTAAATACAATATAACAAAATTCTTTTAGTCTGACTTCACTTTGTTGTCGAATGAAACAGATACTAATAGTACTTGGCCTCTACGGCCTCGCAACCGTCAAGCAGGCTCCGATGGATGTGCCTTCCATTATCCTCCCCCGTTGCCTGATAGCGTTTGCCCTGCGGAGTGTAGTTACACTTGAATCCGGTGATGTGCTTGTCACTACAGAACTCCTTCGGGTTGTCCACGCAAACACTCTTTACCGAGATGGATAGCTTGCCCATTTCCTTGAGATCGACAGTATATCCATGCTGCATGTAGAACTTCACTGCATCGAACAACTCCCGCAGTACAAGCCTTACATCCGAGGCCTTGGCGGTACAGTTCGACTCTATCATCTCTTCAATCTGTTCTAGGGTGATAGTACCCTGTTTCACAGTGTGGGCATAGTACTTTCCATAGTTCTCACTACCCTTGATTTTGTTTTGTAATAGTCTGTATTGAATAGCCATATTGCTGAAATTTGGTGCAAAGATAAACAAAAGAATTGAAGCAGCCAAGACTTTCGCTATCAAATTCAGTGAATTTGTGTTTCAATTTCAGTGAATTTGTATCGCAAATTCAGTGAATTTGGTCCTTAGCGAATTCTGGTCATGAGCGTTTGCTAGTTCATATTCATTTCGGACGATTGGTACTCACCATCGTGGCCGCAGTTACTATCTTTTTGTGAAGATGATGATATTCGCCAAGCAGGGCCTTCATCTGTTGATGCACCTCCTTAGGCGTGCGACATGTTTTTTATTATCTGTCGAGACAGCGGGCAATCTCCGGGTAGAAATCATTGAGGGTAGGATATTGCTCGCGGTGGGCGGCATAGTAGCGGAGAGCGGCGACTGCGTCGAGCATCCAGGGGAAGCCATTGCCCATCGTTTCGATTTCTAGCGTCTTCATGGCGAACTGATTCAGAGCGTGCTCGTAGAAATAGACGATGACGGCGGCACGGACCAGGCTTTCGTTGACGACGATGCGCCAGTCGTTATAGTGCAGACTCTCCATTGACTGCTGCGAGAGCTGGAGCAGCTTTGCCCCACGTCCAGAATGGTGATAAACAACTGTTTCATGTTCTTAATCTTATTTTGGCTATATAATACCTTAGCGCTTCACGGGAGTTATCGTATAGCCTTCCCGCTGGGGCTTGATGGTAATCACGCGGTCGTAGGCCTCGGGCTTCACGCGGTACTCATCGAGCACGTAGATGCAGGTGCAGCCGACGCCGGTGGTGGCGTAGTCGAGGTTCAGGGTGTAGCGGTCCTGCTGTGGCTGTAGCTGGTAGGTGAACTGGCTCTTCGTTAGGTTGTCGGTCGTAAACTGGTAGGCGTTGAAGTTGAAGTGCTCGTTCATCGAAATCTGAAGGCCGTGGCCCTCCTTGTCGAGCAGCTGCACGTAGCGGTTATCGGTGCGCAGGGCGTGGTCCTGCGGGAAGAGGTAAGGCTCGTACATGTCTTTGACGGTCTTCGTCCAGACGCCCACCTGGTAGCCCGTCTTGCGGTCGGGATAGTTCTCTTCGGGGCCACGGCCGTACCAGGTGATGCGGTCGAAGTCGTTGGCCACGGAGGTGGTGAAGCCAATGCGCGGCAGGAGTTCTGGTAGACGGCCTTGTCCCTGCGGACTCAGATGGTTGTCGATGCGGACGGTGCCGTCGTCATAGAAGTGGTAGGTGTAGTCGAGGGTGAAGCCAGCTAACTGTACGCCGGAGATGTAGAGGTCGAGGGCGCCGTAGGACGAGGCGCCGACCTGTACCAGCTGGCTGACGCGGACGGTCGTCTCATGCTCATTGCGGTTCAGCCGTACCTCAGCGGGACGGATACGCAGCTGCTGCACCCCCTTCGAGAACCACAAGGTAGCAATCTGGTTGCCATAGCCCTCGGCATAGCCGCCGTTGACGCGGTAAGCATCCCACGAGTCGAATTCGTTGGCAATCGGCGCGCGCCACAGGTTGAACTCCACGGGCGACTTCAGCACCTGCTTGCCAGCCACCTCGATCTGTTCCAGGTTACCCGTCTGCTTACTGATAACGTAGCTGAACCCAGAGCCGCTGATGGTGATTTGCCGGTCGTCCTCTTTTGATTGGAGCGATGATGAAGCCAAAGAGGCTTCCGGAGCGGGGATATTCCATGAGGTAAGCTCCAACTGGTCCCAGGCCACCTCATGTCCGGCCTTGGCCCATACCTCATCCTTCTTTGTCGTCGAGGTTATCGTCACGCGGTATTCCTTGCCAGGCACAATGGTGGGCTTGTGGTAGGGTATGCGCACCACTTGCGACTGCTGGGGGGCAACGTTGAATTGGATGTCGCCTTCTTCAATAACGTCTCCGTCGGCCATCAGCTTCCAATGGGAGGCATACTGCGAAAGGTCGGTGAAGTAGAGACGGTTGGTGACCTCGGCCTCGCCCGTCGCGGCGTTGAGCAGACGGATGCTCAGGGGTTGAGTGGTCCACTTCATCTGCTTCATCTCAGGCTGCGGGGTGCGGTCGGGCCAGATGCTGCCGTAGGTGCGCATGTTGCCGCCGATGGTATAGTAGGTGCCGGTGTCGCCGTTGCCGTCGAAGGTGAGGTAGAGGACGGCGTCCTCAGGGGTGAACCCTGAGGCGCTGTCGAGGCAGCGGTTGTAGATGGCCACGTTGTCCATCTCAGCGTCGGCGGTGAAGGTGGTCATCGGGTCGATGGCGTGGTTACCGGCAATGCGGCCGATGTTGATGGGGTAGGGGAAGTTACTCAGTACGCCGCGCTCAGCGTTGCCGCCCCTGCCACCAGGCCGGCGCTGGCCGGGCTGCTCCTGGGCTGCGGTCTTCTCGCTGCCTTTCAGTTGGTTGTCGATGTAGAGGCGCATCTCCTTGCCGTCCCACGAGGCG
Source organism: Prevotella sp. (assembly GCA_016285075.1). GTDB lineage: Bacteria > Bacteroidota > Bacteroidia > Bacteroidales > Bacteroidaceae > Prevotella. Next base: position 4,095 of record JAEEQB010000081.1, on the reverse strand, counting down.
ACGACGTGGTGCCAGTTGCCTATCCAGTCGGCAGGCAGGTCGACGTCGAGTGTATGCTTTACGCCGGAGTGCAGGTAGAACTGCAGCTTTTCGTTACCCCGCTGTACGACGCCGAACTGCGTATTGCCCTTCGTCACGTAGGGCGCACCCTCGTACATGCCACAGAGTTTGCCAGGCTTCACATCGAAGCTGATGGTCAAGGCCTTGCCCGACAGTTCCACGTTATTGGCACGATACACCTCTACCCATTCGTCATGGCCACTGAGGCGGAGCGTACCCTTCTCGACCTTGGCATGACCCATCAGATGGGCCGGCGTGTCGTAAGGCGAGCTGTCCTTCAGCGGACGTATATGCTCGGTGATGCCGGGGCTCACGAAGTCCCAGATGGCGCCGCCCATCAGTCGCGGATGGCGACGAATGGCAGCCCAGTATTCGTCCAGTCCACCGCCGGCATTACCGGCAACGGACAGGTACTCGTCCATGAATGACGGGCGCGGGTCCTCCGTCTCTGGCACCATTGCCGTGTTCATCTCCAGTTCATAGGGTGTGGGGTAGCGTGGCCCGATGATCTCCTCGCCGGGGTGTGCGTAGGCATTGCCGCCATACATGAAGTAGCGTGTGGGGTCGAGTCGCTTACCCTCCTTCACCACCTCGGTAATCAGCGGTCCCTCGCCGCTCTCGTTACCCGCACTCCAGAAGAGCACGCAGGGGTGGTTGCGGTCGCGCAGCACCAGCTTCTGTACGCGCTCTAAGTACATTTCGCGGAAGCGCTGGTCGTTCGAGATGTATTCCGTGGCGTGAGCCTCGGTGCCCGCCTCGTCGATAATGTAGAGGCCGTACTCGTCGGCCAGCTCTATATATTTGTTCACGGGGGGATAGTGCGACGTGCGCACGGCGTTGAAGTTGTGCTGCTTCAGTATCTCCATATCGCGGCGGATGGTCTCCTCGTTCATGGCGTGTCCCAGTTCGGGGTGCTGCATGTGGGTGTTGGTGGCGTTCACCTTGATGGGCTTGCCGTTCAGGTAGAACGTCTGGTGGCGAATCTCGGTCTCCTTGAAGCCCATCTTGCTCATGATGGTCTGCATCACTGTGCCCTGCTCGTTGAGCAGTTCCAGCTTCAGGCTGTAGAGCACGGGTGTCTCAGCCGTCCACTTGTCGGGGTTGGCAATGAGCGATGACATTTCAACCGACTTCCTGCCCTTGCCGTTCATCGTGAAGCGGTCGGTGGTCAGTTGCTTTACCTGACGGCCCTTCGCATCGGTCAGCGTAGCGCGCACGGCGTAGTTGCCGCTGGCATCCTCATATTTCTTCACGTCGACTGCCACCTTCATCGTAGCGTCGCGATACTGGTCGTCGAGGTCGGTGGTGACATACCAGTCGAACAGCCGCGTCTTGGGCGTGGCGTAGAGCGTCACGTCGTCGAAGATGCCGGCCAGTCGCCAGTAGTCCTGACCTTCCAAGTAGTAGCCGTCGGAGTATTTCAGCACGCAGACGGCCAACGTGTTCTTGCCTGACTTGAGGTAGGGAGTCACATCGTACTCAGCCGGTTCCTGTCCACCCTCGTTGTAGCCCACCTGCCGACCGTTCAGCCAGACGAACGAGGCACTCTGCACCTTCTCCAAGCGCAGGAACACTTGCTGTCCCTGCCACTTGGCGGGCAGGGTAAACGTCTTGCGGTAAGCCCCCGTGGGGTTATACTCGCGGGGCACGAAGGGCGGATTGGCCTTGAAAGGTGCTGGCACGTTGCGGAACTGCGCGTCGCCGTAGCCCGCCATCTCCCAGTTGAGCGGCACCTGTATGGTGTTCCACTTGCTGTCCTTGAAGTTGGGCTGGAAGAACTGCTGCGGCACCTCCTCGGGCGTGTTGGCAAACAGGAATCGCCACGGTCCGTTCAGCGACAAGTGGTCGTCGGCCAGATAGTAGGCATGGCCCTCCTCTTGGCCCTCCTCGAAGACCTTGGTGTTCTCAACGTAATCATAAATGTGTTCTAGATACTGAGCGTTCAACTGTAGTGAACAGGCTGCCATCAGGCAGAAAAGATGCCGTTTTGCTTGTGGTAAGATTCGTTGCATGGCTGTAATGAATTATGAAATATTGTTAGTTCTCCATTCGTTTGGGGTCATTCCGGTGACGGCCTTGAAGGTGCGGAAAAACGATGTTTCGGTAGAGAAGCCCGACTGCATCCAGATGTCGGATATTCTCAGCTGCTTCTGGGTCTGCATCAGCATTTTGGCATGGTTCACGCGATAGGTGCCTATAAATTGAGAGAAGGAACAGGCACGCTGGCTGTTGATGCAGCTGGATATGAGGTTGCGGTTGGTGTTAAGTGCATCAGCAACATGGTTAAGCTTTAGTTCGCTGTTCAGATATAGCTGCTGTTGGTCCATCAGTTCACAGATGCCTTGCATCAGTGCTTCGTAGGAGTCTTCGGGGCTGGCATCCGAGCCATCCATTGGATCATGAACGGTCAGTATCTTTGTTTTTTTCTTGTGAAGATGCCTCCAAAGCAAGAACAGGGTTGTGGCAGCGAGCACAGCGAGAAAGAGAAATGCCCATCGCCAGTCAACTCGCCAGTCGCTGGCCTCCTTAGTCGGCTGGGCACCCATATGCAGGAGATAAACGGACGAAAGGGGAGAGAAATTGTCGTTTTCTAGCTTGCCGCCTAGTTTTTTGTTGTAATTGTGGCCCCCTGCCAACATGAGGTCGCCATCGGCGGTCAGTGCCATCATGGGTCTCCCCGCATCAGGCAAAGGGTTGGTATAGTAAAGAGTGATAGGTGCAGGCCTTTTGCTGTATTCTACGCAGAGCACGTAGCTGCGGCCTTGCAGGTCGCATCCATGGACATAGCCGCGTCGCGCTTTCCTGTCGGCGATGAGGGGGGAATACCATTCGATGGTGTCGGTGGGTGAGACGCCGGTTGTCGGCACATGACACGTTGTGGGGAGCATTGAGAAAACTGTGTCGTGAACAAGCGTGAAGGCCAGCTCGCGTCCGATGGTCTTCCGGGCAGTAGTGTCATTGCCGCCCCAGTCTTGCATGGCCAGCAGATAAGTGTAGTCACCTTGTGAGGTGTCACCGATCAGACCGAGATCGTTGGGGAAAGAAGCTAGGCAAACTATCGGCTGCCATTTCTTTAATAACGGTACGCGAATGGGATCACCTTTCAGACGGTCTACCTTGTCATCGCAAATAGGGTCGCCAGTTGTTCCTTGATTGCCTATAATCAGGACGTTGCCGTCAGCCGTACGAAGGAGGATAGGTGCGGCCCGTCCTGTGGTGACATCCTTGACAGGGAAGAAGCTTCTGTCACCATCGAACATTTCAATGTCGTCACCAGCATACCAGTTGCCGGATACTACCACCCGTCCGCTGTCCAGTTCTATGCCAGAGGCGAACGTGCGCTTTCTGTTCAGGATGCAGAAGCCGCGGAAGGTATGTGTAGCAGGGTCATATTCTTCTACAGGATAGCTCTGTCCAACACCCATTGGCTCGGAATGACCACCTGCCAGCAGCACCCTGCCTGAGCGGAGTACTGTGCAGAGACCATTGTCGTGAGGATAGGCCATCGGCATCAGGTGCCAGGTACCGTCCTTGTAGTATTCTGCCGTGGGGGTAAGTACGAAGTTTGTGGTGTGTCCGCCGAACACGGTTATCTCGTTGTTCAGACAATAGGCAGAATGACCATTGCGGGGAATATTCAAGTCGGGAAGACGCTTGACAGTAATTTTTACCAACTTGCAGGTGTCATGAGACGATGTCGCTGCTGCCGTCAAGGGTAGCAGAAACAGTAGGATGTTCGCTATGATGACAGATGATGTCGGCATGGTATAATACATGATTGCGGCGACAAAGATACAAACTTATTTCCGAACAGACAAATAAAATTGGGTTTCATTTGGCTTTCCGCTCACTTATTCGTACCTCTGAGCTTTGCTCGAAAGTACTTCCGTTCGGAAAAGCTCAAATAAATTCGACCTGTACGGTTGAAAAGTGACTTCTGACCGAATATTTCCCCACATTCTGCGTTATTACTATAAAGTATAGCAATTATGAATATGGGAAAGTCAAAACTAGAGTTTTATGCCAAGATAACGA
>JAEEQB010000051.1 GCA_016285075.1 Prevotella sp. | reverse complement strand
TACTCACGCAGAAGAGATAGTTTCTCTTCCTCACTTAGATAAGTGTAACTGTTTTGACTTTTACTCATAAAAACACATTTTTAATTGTTACTAAATGTGTCTACCTATATCAGTATAAGTCACAAAACAAACGGCATTTTTTTGCCAGTAAAGGGTAACAATATTTATGGCACAAAAGCCTGTGTCAAAGTGTGGGCCTCTTAGTGCCGCTGTCGGCGCACGGTGACACGTGCTGCAGAGTTGGTAGAGGCCGAAGATGACGATGAGCGTTTCTTACTGGTCTTCTCGGCCTTCGTGCGAGGCTGGCGTTTGGCTTTTGCCTTGGCTGCCGCCTTGATGTTCTGCGGATTGTTGTTGGCCAAGGAATCCAGAGAGTCACGCTTGAGAGGGTCGCCGAAGATGTTCTTGCGGAACTGCTCCAGTTCCTCCTCTATGCGCTGTTGTTCGGCAGAGAGTTTGGTGGAGTCGCCGCCAGCAATCTGTGCCAGGGTCTTACCCAGCATATTGTTGGTCTTGTAAATCTTGCCCTTGTACTTGTTCAAGGTGAAATAGTCGTCCATCGACATGGTGGCGGCGTTGTTCTTGTCGCTGGTCATCACCGTCTGGCGGCTGAGGAACGGCTCCAGGTCGCTGTACTTCACCCAGAACAGCGGATACTGTGTAGCCTCGCCTCCGAAGTCGTCCTCGCGCATCATGATGGGACAGAGCGCAAGCACCTTGATGTGGAACGTGGAATTGCCCTGGTCATAATAGGCGCTCTCCTTGAGGTAATACTTCGTCACCTCCTGCGAGGGAATGTCACTGTTATCCACCTTCAGCTTGCCGTCCTGCTCCTCGAAGAAGATGTGGCGATCATTCAGCACCGTTTTCAGCTGCACCTTTGTCTGGTCGTTGAACACATCGTTACCATCGTTGGCAATGGAGTACTCGTAAATAGGGATGTAGCCGTTCTGTGCCAGTTTGAAGATATAGGTAAAGAGGTTCATCTCCTTGCCCTGTGGTTGCACGGGATAGTAAAGGCCTGCATTGGCATCGTCATTGAGATCGATCTCACGATAGATGTCACGTCGCCATACCACATCCTCGGCCAAGTCGAGTGCTACGGGATAGGATATCTGCATCCTTCGTGTCATTGACGACGAAGCCCCCTGCGTGGCTTTCTGCTGCTGTGTGGTCTGTGCGGTGGTTCTCTGCACACGGCTCTTCTTGGGCTGGGCCTGTGCTTCGCTAATGGACAAATGACAAATGACAAATGACAAACCTATCACCATCATCCATCGTTTAGCTATTGAGAATTGTATTGCTTTCATATAACTTTTCATTTTATCATTATTCATTTCATTAAGGCTGCAGACGTTATTTCACAATGATTTCCATTGGGTTCTGCAGGGTGCGCTGTATGCCGTCAGGACCTACGGCCGTAACCCGCGAGATGTAGAAACGGCGGTTGCGCTGCAGCTTGCGGAAGGTTTCCTTCTGACGTTCAGAGAAGCTTGAGCCGTTGCTGGTGATAGGAACGGCGTTACCCATATTATCAAAGAACACCGTCTCGAACGATACCACCTTGAAGGCTATGTCGAGGATACCATCGTCGATGGCAGCGCCAATGCCTTCAATTCCCATGAGACTGGCCTTAGACAAGCCACCGCCCTTGAATCGGTTTGGATTGCCCTGCTCGTCCTTAAAGGGAATGTAGGGCGTGGGGTCGGGCAGTTTGCGTACTCGGAAGGTGAACTGCCCCATCTGCTGAGGGCGGCCTGTATTGGTCGACGTGACGGTGATGGTGGCGTTCTCACCCACTTTTGCCGGACGTGCAATGTACTTGCCAGGGCCTGTCGGTGTGAGTGTGCCGCCGCTCATCGTTGCCTGAATCTTGTTCAGAGGCACACCGGGCACAGAGACGCTGATGGGGTTGTTATAGCCTGCATAGAGCATGTTCATCAAATCGGCCGAGACAGTAGCGCTGGGGTCAACGACGGTATACTTCTGCGAGAAGTCACGGCGTATCTTGTCGCCGTTGCCATTGACGGTCTCTATGTGTCCGGTAAGAGTAAAGTCACCCGTAGCGCCACAGATACGCTCATAAAGATTGTCCCGCAGGGTAACTTTCTGGTTGCCGATATAGATGTCGGGCACCTGGGTGGTATCTACGGCAGCCATGACGATGTGGGCAGAGAACTTGTCCCCTCTGACAATGGTCTGGGAATTGGGGATGACGAATGCTTCCAGTGCATTCACACGGATATCCTTCACATCGATATTCTGCACGAGGGTGTGGAGCACCTCTTTCTCAGCATTGCGCACATCGCTCTGCAGCTTAGAAAGGATGGTAACAGCGGCAATGGCAGGCATGGCCTCGAACTGCGTCTCCTGCCAGTTCTTGCCCAGCGTACGTTTCTTGGCCGACACCTCCGTGGTGAGGTCGTTGGCTATGTTGCGTCGCTTTGCGGTATCGGGGATCATCTTCAGTATACGTTCCCGATAGGCATCGATAGCCTTCTTCAAGGCTTCGCCACGTCCGCGTCCGGGAGCCAGCATCACCTGGTTGGAAGCCTCTAAGTCTTCCTGGTTCTCCAGATTGTCTGGGTCGCCCTCCTCGCCATCGGCCTCCTGGGCAATGGCAAGTTTCAGATCAGCGGCAAAGTCATAGAGCGAGTCGCTCATCAGCTTCACCTGCTGCGCCTTCTCGTACCATTCCCTCACTTTCTGCGGATTGGCCTTCATCTGCTCCTCGAAAGCTTCATATATGGCTTGATTGTCCTTGATGGCGTTCTCTGTGGTCCTGCCGATGCTTTCCCCAACAATTGAGAATCCGTTGAGCACCTCGTTTGAGACGTTCAGCGCAAGCATCGCCATGAGGACGACATACATCAGGTTGATCATCTTCTGGCGCGGAGAAACGGGTCTTTTCTTTATTGCCATGTGGTTCTTATTTCAATGACTGCCTGATCATAACGACGGCAGCAAGTTAATTCTCTCTTCACTTATCACTCTTCATTTGCGAACCTGGCAGCATGTTCACGGTCATGGCCTCAATCATGCGAGCATAGATCTTGTTCAGTTCTGCTATCTGGTCAGCCATCTTACGCGTCTGCTCGTTGATTTCGTCGATAGTACCGATCTGTGCGCTGGCTCCCTTCAACTGCAGCTCGTAGATCTTGCAGATGCCTGTGAGCGTACGGTTCAGGTTCTCCATCTCCTCGGAGTCGCGGGCCAGACGTTCGCTCTGTTCCGACACCTTGGCCAGCATCTCGGTGAGTTTCTTCAGCTCGTCTATATAGTTGCTCGTAGCCTCCTCAAGTTCTGGATTCACGGGGACAGGTGCTGCCACCACGCCGCCCGCCATGGTTGTGACAGAAGAAGAAACGGCAGCAATGGCTTCTGTATCGACGGATGCCTGTCCGGCAGCCTGCTCCATAGGTCCTGCCTCGACACTGCTTCCGCTGCCACCGATAATGATAGTACCGCCACCATAAACACCGCCGCCACTGCCAATAACACCGCCGCCTGATGAGCCTTGATGTCCAACATACTCCGCCGATGATTCTGGTCTTTCTGTTGTTTCAGGCATTTCCGGTGATCCTGCGACAGCCGGTGCCACAGCGACATCGCCTACATGAGTAGGCAGTTCCATGCCGTCGGCAGTCTTGTCAAACGGACGGTCGAAGGCTGCGATGAAGAACACCACGACCTCGGTACCCATGCCAAGGAACAGCATGAAATTGGCCCCTGGCAAGTGGGTCAGTTTGAAAAGTGTTCCTAAGATAACGATAGATGCACCCCAGCTGTAGGCATAGTTCATGAATGTCTGTCCGGGAACGCTGTCCAACCACTTCTGCAAGCGGTATATGACATTGAATTTACTGTATTGTGTCATTTTAATTGACGTTATTTCGTTATTTCTTCTTTGATTGTGGTTTTGCCTTCTCGCTGATGGTATTTGCCAGTGAGCGTACGCAACGGAAGCCTACATAGCTTCTGGGCTGGTTCTGGTACTCGCTGCTGCGCCATGCGGAACGGATATAGCTCTCGGGATCCTTCCACGACCCGCCGCGCACACTTTTCTTCTTCAAGCGGTAAGGGTCTTCCTTGGCGGCATTATAGCTAAGCTGGGGATTCACGTCGTTCATAGCATCGACTCCCGCCTCGGTGTAGATGGTCGAAGTCCATTCCGCCACATTTCCTGCCATGTCATAGAGGCCGTTACTGTTGGCATTATAGATGCCCACCTTCGAGGTAATCAGATTGCCGTCCTTGGTATAGTTACCGTCGTCGGGCTTGAAGTTGGCAAAGAAGCACCCTTTGCCAGTGGCCACGTCCTCGTTTTCCCATGGAAACTCCGTGCCGTCCTTGCCACGGGCAGCATATTCCCATTCAGCCTCCGTCGGCAGGCGGTAGCGCTGTACATAGCGGGCAGCGGGACCAAGTCCTTTCAGCAGGTACTCCGTACGCCAAGCACAGAAAGCATTGGCCTGCTCCCATGTCACACCCACAACTGGATAGTCGTTGTAGGCAGGGTTAGAGAAGTAATTGCGCATATACACCTCGTTGTCGGCATTGGGGAAATCGTTCACCCAGCAGGTTGTGTCGGGGTAAATATTAATAATGTACGTATTGAGGAAATCCCAGGGACCAGAGAGTTGTCGGTTAATGGTCTCACGGATGATTTTCCCTTCATCGTCGACATAGGCCGTGTCCTTCGATACCCACACTACCTCATCGGGATTCACCGTATGGTCTGTATTCAGATCACGTTCCTCGGGGTTCAGACGGTTGCGTCGCAGTGCAGCAGCAGTATAGTCATACACCTCATAGCGATAGTTCATCTGGCTGGCATCCAGCATTTTCTCTCCCGTGACAGGGTTTGTCACATAGAGGCTCTCTATGGCACGCAGCTCGTCCTCATTAGGTTTACGCGGCAGCGACTTCTTCCAGTTCAGGTGGGGTTTCACCGGATCACCGTTCTTGTCTTCTTCTATCTTGTAACTCTCATCACCACCATAGTTGGGATCGGCCAGACGTTCCCGGAGAATAGAGTCTCGCACATAGTTCACGAACTGCTTGTACTCGGAATTGGTGATTTCTGTATCATCCATCCAGAAACCGTCCACCGAGATATCCCTCACAGGTGTTTCCTTACCCCATAGGGAATCCGTCTGTTCAATACCCATGCGAAGGTGTCCGCGTTTGATGAGTGTCATTCCGAAAGGTGCGGGTTCCGAAAAAGCCTTGCCTCCAGCTCCCGTCACTTCGCCGCCCTGCTGAGAGGCCAGCTTGCTGCCGAAGCAACTGGTCAGCAAAAGTAAAAAAGCAAAGAAGCAAAAAGGCTGTAGCCTTCTCGCCCATTCCCCTTTCACTTTCCTCTTATTCACTTCTTGTCTCATATTGTTTCACAATTTATCATTTTTCATTTTAGGTCATGCCCTCTACAGTATTCTCACACTCTGGTGACGGTTCCTGCCTTTCTTATAAAGGTTGATATCAGTCTGATAGCCCACGAACAGCTCATGACTGCCGTTGCCAAGACTGATGGCACCCGTATATGCCTCGTAGCAGTATCCCACGACTACCCCGTGGAAGTGTCCGCCCAACAGCAGAGACACCGAGTTGGTGGGGCTGTAGGAGAGTCCGGCATACATCATTTTCTGCTCATGTGTATAACGCACACGTGCTGTCAGGTCACCCCTGTAGGCCACGCCGTCAGTACGTCCGAGCACAGATGTCTGTATGGTAAAGAACGGATTTCTTAGCCGAATATTGTATCCTGCGGTAAAATAATACGACTGAGACACTTCCAATTCGTTGGTTTCACCCAATTCGACGGTTGGAGCCGTCAGGTGCTGGGCAGAGACTCCCGCATACCACTTCCCTTTATAATGATAGTAGATGCCTGCTCCGAGGTCAAACCCTGTGCCGTTCACCTCCGACTTCGAAAATGCGGGGTCATCCACCCCTTCTGTTCCCAGTTCCACCTTCGAGCCGTCAAAGCTCTCGCTCAACATGCCGCCCTGAACGCCAATACTCAGCATGCCTCCCAGCAGCCGGCGCTTGAAGGCATACTGCACATTCAGTTTCTTGTGTGAGAAGAGTCCTATCTCGTCGTTCACTATCTGCAGGCCTACACCATGGAAGCTTCTGAGAGCATAGAAGGGCATGTCGCCGGATATATACATTGTCTTCGGGTTGTTCTTAAAACCAGCCATAGTCATGTTATAGGCTGCGGCCACGTTCAGTTTTGTCTCTTTACCTACAGCGGCAGGATTAAACGACGGTTCCATCGCCCAGTAATGACTGAACGAAGGATCATACTGAGCTTTCATGCCGACAACGGCAGAGACAAGCATCAGTACACATAGGAATAATCGTTTGAACACGATATAATAACGCAGAAAACCCCGTTTTATTACCTTACGCACAAAAAAGGAAGGCGTTCTAACCCGAAAAAATGCAAAAAACATGGCTTTTTGCTCACTTTTCAGTATCTTTGAGCAGTATCCGTAGGCCTTTACACTTGTAAATGGAAAGAAAAACAGGTTTTCCTTTTGCATTTCACTCAAATATTCGTACCTTTGCACACTCAAAACCGAGCAACGTAAATTATAGAATATCACAACAGTATTATGGCAAAGAAAGCACTTTTGATGATTCTCGACGGATGGGGAATCGGTAAGCATGGCAAAGGTGATGTTATCTTCAACACACCTACGCCGTATCTTGATTTGTTAACAGCCACTTCGGCTCACTCTCAGTTAGCAGCCTCTGGTGAGGACGTAGGATTGCCCGACGGACAGATGGGCAACTCAGAGGTGGGTCACCTCAACATCGGTGCAGGACGCATCGTCTATCAGGACCTGGTGAAGATAAACCGTGCCTGCAAGGATGGTTCCATCATGGAGAACCCGCAGGTAAAGGCTGCCTACACCTATGCCAAGGAGAACAACAAGAAGCTCCACCTGATGGGGCTCACCTCCGACGGCGGCGTACACTCCAGCCTCGACCACCTCTTCAAGCTCATCGAGATCGGCAAGGCCTATGGGCTGAAGAACCAGGTATTTGTCCATTGCTACATGGATGGTCGCGACACTGACCCCCACTCGGGCAAGGGCTTTATCCAGCAGATCAGCGATGTCTGCGCCAAGAACGATGCAGCCATTGCCTCTATCGTAGGACGCTTCTATGCTATGGACCGCGACAAGCGCTGGGAGCGTGTCAAGGAAGGCTACGACCTGATTGTCAACGGCGTGGGCAAGCAGGCTACCGACATGGTGCAGGCCATGCAGGAGAGCTATGACGAAGGTGTTACCGACGAGTTCATCAAGCCTATCCACAACAGTACCGTCAACGGTACGATTGACGAGGGCGATGTGGTTATCTTCATCAACTTCCGCAACGACCGCGCCAAGGAGATGACCATCGCACTCACCCAGCAGGACATGCCGGAGCAGGGTATGAAGACCATCCCCGGCTTGCAATACTACTGCATGACTCCCTACGATGCCAACTTCAATGGTGTACACATCCTCTTCCCAAAAGAGAATGTCGAGAACACCCTCGGCGAGTACCTCTCCAAGCAGGGCAAGAAACAGCTGCACACCGCCGAGACCGAGAAGTATGCACATGTCACCTTCTTCTTCAATGGCGGACGCGAGGCTCCCTTTGAGAACGAAGACCGAATCCTCGTACCCTCTCCCAAAGTAGCCACCTACGACCTGAAGCCAGAAATGAGTGCCTATGAGGTGAAGGACAAACTGGTGGGTGCTATCAACACCCAGGAGTATGACTTCATCGTTGTCAACTTCGCCAATGGCGATATGGTGGGGCACACAGGCATCTACAACGCCATTGCCAAGGCCGTGTGGGCTGTCGACAACTGTGTACGTGAGGTTATCGAGGCCGCCAAAGCTAACGACTACGAAGCCATCATCATTGCCGACCACGGTAATGCCGACAACGCCATCAATCCCGACGGCACTCCCAACACCGCACACTCGCTGAACCCCGTACCCTTCATCTACGTGACCAACAACAACAGCGCCACAGTGAAGGACGGACGGCTGGCCGACGTAGCTCCCTCCATCCTCCACATCATGGGACTGGAGCAGCCCGCCGACATGACTGGCGAATGCCTAATAAGTGACAAATAACACTTATTCAATTATTTAGTCAATTCTTTGTAAAACTCTGGCAGTCAGAAGCTTTTCTGGCTGCCAGAGCTCGTTTTGGGGCGTGGTTCGGGAAAAAAACTTGCAAGTTTCAATATTAATATCTATCTTTGCAGCAAAAATAAAGCGCAATGAAACGATCTGATATAGCCCACATTGTTTTCGTGCTTGGTTTGCTTGCCTCATGCACTATCCGGCCGAAGCACGCGGAGATGCAGCAGCGCCTCCAGCAACTCAGTGCGTTCAACCTGGCAGACTCCCTCTTTACGACGGACAAGCAGGAGGAAGCGCAGGATTTGGTCAGCTACTTCGACGCCAAAGGCACTCCGAACGAGCAGATGCTGGCCCATTACCTCTTAGGACGTGCGTACGCAGACCTGCACGAGGCACCCACGGCCCTCCACTGCTACCAGGACGCTGCCGCTCGTGCCGACACCACCGCCAAAGACTGTGACTTTGCCCAGTTGAGCCGTGTCTATGGGCAGGCAGCCACCATCTTCTACCAGCAAAACCTCTTCCGCCAGCAGATCGATGACCTGGCGATGGCTGAGCGATACGCCTGGCAGGCAAACGATACGGTGGCGGCTCTGCTCTTCTATGCCCATCAGGCCTTAGGTTACGACAATTTGCAGATGGCCGATTCCTCGCTGTTCGTCTATCAGAAAGCTGCCTGCCTGCTCAGTCAGTACGGCTACGAGCAGCTGAGTGCAGGTTTCTCTGGTGTCATAGCCGAGAAGCTGCTGGCTCAGGGGCGTGTGCAGGAGGCTGGCGAACAACTGAGGAACTACGAAACCTCGTCGGGCTACTTCGACGAGCAGGGCAACATCGCGCACGGGCGCGAGATCTATTATTATTGGAAAGGACGCTACCTGATGGAGGTGAGACGCTACGACGCTGCCGAGCGGTTCTTCCGCAAGGAACTGCGCGAGGGGCGTGACTACAATGCCCAAAACAGCGGAGCCTACGGGCTGGCGCAGCTCTACCAGCGTATCCACAAGCCCGATTCCGCTGCCAAGTATGCCATATATGCCTACGCCATGAACGACTCGCTCTATGCCGCCACGACCACCGACGCCGTGCTGCAGGCCAAGAGCATGTATGAGTACACGCGCCACCAGGCCATGGCGCAGCAGCAGAAGGAGCGCGCCGACCGTAAGAGTCGGCAGGCATGGGTGTTGGGTGTTGGGTGTTTGGTGATAGGTGTTGTTGCCGTCTTCATCGTCTGGCGACAGGTTGTCCGCCGCCGGCAGGCCTTACGCCGCTATCAGCAGTTGCAGGACGCATACGACCATACCCTGTCTGAGCTCAACCGACTGCATCATATCGACAAGAAACTCAGAGAGTTGCAACGTCATGAGGAGACGCTCAGCCGCATGATCATCGAAAAGGAGCAGACCGCCCGACAGCAGCAGCTCGAATTGGCCCGCTACAAGCTGAAGGAGCAGGAGGCCGAGGAGAAATGCAACACTTGGAAGAGCCGCCTCAACGACGACCCCGTCTTCCAGCAACTGAGCATCAAGGCGGCTGCTGGCCAACTGCTGACAGCCACGGAATGGGTGGAAGTGGAGAACCTGTTGGCACGCTTGGCGCCGGAGTTCAGCCAGTTCCTCATGTCAAAGAGCCATCTGCTCTCTACCTACGAGCACCAGATCTGTGTGCTCACCAGCCTCTTCATCCGTCCCAAGCAGATAGGTTGCCTCATTGGTGTCGACGGCTCCTATATCTCCAAGATGCGCAATACCATCGTTAAGAAGCTCTTCGATGGCGAGAAAGGCAAGGAACTCGACCGCCTGCTCATGGAAATGTGCTGACTCCACTTGATACAAATGAACAAGTAACAATGATACAAATGAACAAATAAAAACAAAAGAACTATGAGAACAAAAGAATTACTATTGGTTTTAGTCGTGTACGCAGCGTTGTTTACTAATGCATACGCATACGCGGGAGAACAGAAGCGTACAGCATCTGACAATTACAAGTCCATGTTAGTGGAAGGGCGTGTGTGGAAGATGATGGACTGCGAGTTATCTGGTTGGGGGAATACCATAGATACAATCTATTACAGCATTCTGATAAGAGAGAAAACGGTTTTTGCTGGTAAACAGTGCTATAAGGCCTTTGTCATTAAGGATGGACAAGAGGAACGTTTAGCATCATATCTTTGTGAAGAGGATTCAGTAATATACCGCTACAGTGAGCAAGTGGAAGGATGGATAAAGGTTTTCGATTTTACATTGAAGGTCGGAGAACATAGTATAGCTACAATTGATACTATAAGTGTTTCTGGTAGATTCTATCGTCGTGCATACTATCCTGATTCATTTTCTGATTGGGGAGGGGAGTATGTTGTTGAAGGTATAGGAAGTTCCTTCTTTGGCCCTAATGCAGTGAATGAATTATCTTATAGTACGTGTGGTTCCTATGTCCTCTCTGTCTATGATGGCGATGAGTGCGTCTTTACGAAGGATGACTTCATAAAGGAGGCTTACCATTCAGAAAACGTTGAATCTTCTGAATCCATCTCCGATTCTTTCCTTACCGAGGGGAAGGTGTGGACGGACAGAATGAAACCATCAGGGTCTTCTGGAGCTTGGAACGGTGAATTATATCTTTACCAAGAGTCAAAGTTGGGAGAAGACGTGGTGTTTGACGGTATTCATTTCAGAGAGGTTTTGCAAAGAGTATACTCTTATGAATTTCCGCAAATGTATAAAGACTGGGGCTGGTATTCAAACATGTATCTTGCCGAGGAAGGTGGCAAGGTATATGTGAGGTTAAACAATAGCGGTAGGACTATCCTTGCAATGGACTTCACGATGAAGGAAGGCGAGACTAAGAACTGGGAATTTGAAGGGGGACGCATTGTTCCTATTCATGTGAAAGCCGTAAAGGACACTTTGATGAATAATAAGGTACGCAAATGTCTCTATGTAGAGGTTCCGGGAAAACCTTATTATGATGATGTATGGATTGAGGGCATCGGCTCTCTCAGATCGGGACTCACAGGCTGGACATACGATCCCATAGATCTCACAGGTGGTACCCCGCAATTGTATGAATGCCGACTGGGCGATGAACTGCTCTACAAACTTCCGGAAACGAGGAAACCTGTCTATAACCTCTTCGTTGTCGAAGGAAAGAAATGGAACTGCGCGCATTATATCCCCTATCATGATGAGGTTGAGTCACGATACAGTTATTACTTGAAAGGCGACACGGTGATTGGAGGCCAGACGTGTAAGAAGATGTATGTAGAAGGTCTCTACGGGGATACACCCGAATACTATGCAGCCTTCTACGAGGTGAATGGCCGGGTGTACGAATATCCAAAGGGTAGAGACAACTCTATACTGATGTACGACTACGTCCAAAAGGCAGGCGAGAAAGGTACGTTCTTTGGAAAGGAGCAGGAAGTGATACGCATCGACACTTTAGAGAGTCAAAACCACAGCTTCCGAGTCATGTTTGTATACAGTGGTTCAGAAGGCATTGAGGGGCTAAGTATCATTGTCGGTGGATTGGGCGGCTCCATCTATAATATGTTTGTTCCAGGTGGTCTTGGGGGTGCAAACAATTTCTTGCTGAGCTGTGATCAAGATGGCAAGAAACTCTATGACTATGCTGACATCAGTTCCTTTGTCCTCAATGAAGAGTTCGTCCAATGGTTCCAAAAGTGGTTGGAGGAACAAGGCCAAGCAAACAACCCTAATCCGCAACCAGCTTGGGTTCGGCTTCACCTCAACGTATCGAAAGTAGACCCATCGTCTGGAGTACCCTCTGTGCCGAAGGCACCGCCCGCTGCTCCAGTGGTAATGGTGTATGACAATCTGCTGGAGTTCCAAGGCGAGCATCCTGCCTATACGCTGAGTATTGTGGACAATGCAGGCAACACGTTGTTTACGACGGAGGTTCCTGAGTCAATGATACAAGTGATGCTGCCCTTCATCCTTGAGAAGGATATGGAAGTGAACTTGGTGCAAGGCACTTGGCGCATCTATGGCAGCCTTGATCCTGACCACGAGACCGTAAAAGTGAACGGCATCAGCAATCATCCTGCCTCACCCTCCACTCCCGTCTACGACCTCCAGGGTCGCCGCATACAAGGTGAGCCAGCCCAAAAGGGCATCTACGTACGTGATGGCAAGAAGTATGTGAGGCAGTAATGAGGTAAATTAGCTTTAGCTTCCTCCTAAAGCTAATCTTCCTCCTATTCATGTCTGGTACATGTCCGGTTCTTGCTCAGTACTTGTTCAGTAAAAGACTGGACATGTACTGGACATATACTGGACATGTACTGGACATGAATGGGAGGTGATTCCTTAGTAAAGCGGCTCTACAATAATACAAATTATGTTGAAAAACTCACAAAGTGGAATAGAATGTGAATAAAAGGCGAAAAAACTTGATTATATCGAAATCTTTTCGTAACTTTGCGCTCTACAAGGCAGTTAATAA
The DNA here is from genome assembly GCA_016285075.1 of Prevotella sp. Classification (GTDB taxonomy): domain Bacteria; phylum Bacteroidota; class Bacteroidia; order Bacteroidales; family Bacteroidaceae; genus Prevotella. Next base: position 22,623 of record JAEEQB010000051.1, on the reverse strand, counting down.
CTTAAAACGGTAATAAGACTATGGGAAAGAATAAAGGAGGCAAACGGTTAGGGAAGCGGCAGATGGCTGACGCGCTGCAAGGCTTTTTCTCGGCGAGTCCCAACGAGACGTTCTCGCTGAAACAGGTGTTCCGCGCACTGAAGCTGACCACGCACCCCGCGAAGATGCTGGCTATAGACGTGATGGAAGAGATGTGCTGGGATGACTACCTGTCGAAGGTAAGCGACACCGAGTACCGGCTGAACACGAAGGGACAGATACAGGAGGGCACTTTCATTCGCAAGGCCAACGGCAAGAACTCGTTCCTGCCCGACGACGGCGGCAAACCCATCTTCGTGTCGGAGCGCAACTCAATGTTTGCGCTGAATGGTGACCGCGTAAAAGTTACCATGATGGCCCGCCGCCAGAATCACATCAAGGAGGCGATGGTGACCGAGATACTGAGCCACAAAATGAACCAGGCCGTAGGCAAGTTGAAGGTAGAGAAGGACTTTGCATTCCTGATTACTGAAGGCAATATCTTCGTTCACGACATACTGATACCAAAGAAGAAGCTGAAAGGTGGCAAGGACGGTGAAAAGGCCGTGGTGAGAATCACTCAGTGGCCGTCGAAGGAGTCGAAGAACATTGTAGGCGAGGTGATTGACGTGCTGGGACGAGAGGGCGACAACAACGTAGAGATGCATGCCATACTGGCACAGTACGGACTGCCCTACAAATATCCGAAAGCCGTGGAGGATGCCGCCAAGAAGATTGACCCGGGCATCACCCCCGAGGAAATCGGCCGCCGTGAAGACTTCCGCGATGTGTTCACCTGCACCATCGACCCTAAGGATGCCAAGGACTTTGACGATGCCCTGTCAATACGTCTGATAGGTAAGAACCTGTACGAGGTGGGTGTCCACATAGCCGACGTAAGTCACTACGTAAAGGAGAACAGCATCATAGACAAGGAGGCACAGAAGCGCGCCACCAGCGTGTACCTGGTGGACCGCACCATTCCCATGCTGCCGGAACATCTGTGCAACTTCATCTGCTCGCTGCGTCCCGATGAAGAGAAACTGTGCTACTCGGTAATCTTCAAGATGGACACGGATGCCAACGTGAAGTCGTGGCACCTTGCTCACACCGTCATACGCAGCGACAGACGGTTCTGCTACGAGGAGGTACAGCAGATATTGGAGCAGAACGGCGTAAAGGACGGCACAGGCCAACCTGCACCTGCCGCCACCAAGGCACATCCTTACCAAGGGGACTATGCTGCGGAGCTGATAACGCTCGATGCGCTGGCCAAGAAGCTGCGCGAGGCACGATTCAAGAACGGTGCTGTGAAGTTCGACCGCGAGGAGCTACACTTCGATGTGGACGAGGAGGGCAAGCCCATCAGCTGCTATTTCAAGAAGTCGAAGGATGCCAACAAACTCATTGAGGAGTTTATGCTCCTGGCCAACCGCACTGTGGCAGAAATGATAGGCAAGGTGAAGAAGGCATCCCCCCAACAGTCAACGTCAAAGAAGGCGAAGACCTTTGTCTACCGTATTCACGACCAGCCAGACCCTCAGAAACTGGAATCGCTGCGCCAGGTGGTAGCACCATTCGGCTACAAGCTGAAGACCGGTGGCACACGCAGCGCCATCTCGCGTTCACTGAATGCCTTGATGGACGAGGCAGCAGGCTCACGCGAACAGAAGCTGATAGAGACGGTGGCTCTGCGTGCCATGATGAAAGCCAAGTACTCTACGCACAACATTGGCCATTATGGACTGGCGTTTGACTACTACACCCATTTCACCTCACCAATCCGCCGCTACCCCGACACCATGGTCCACCGCCTGCTCACCCGATACCAGGACGGAGGACGTTCAGCCAATCAGGAGCACTATGAAGAGCTGTGCGACCACTCAAGCGACATGGAGCAGACGGCTCAGCAGGCTGAACGCGACAGCATAAAGTACAAGATGGTGGAGTTCATGGCCGACAAGATAGGCAACCATTACGATGGTCATATCTCAGGCATACAATCCTACGGCATCTATGTAGAGATAGATGAGAACCACTGCGAGGGTCTGGTGTCGATGCACGACCTGAAGGGTGACTACTACGAATTTGATGAGGCTCATTACCAACTCATAGGGCGGCGCCATCACACCAAGTACCAGTTGGGCGACCCCATCCGTATACAAGTGGCCAGGGCTAACATCGAGAAACGCCAACTGGACTTCATCCTGTCGGAGGAATGAGGATAATCGCGATTGGTCCAATGCAGAGCCAAGTTTATTTGGGCAATACAAGGCATGAGCGATTTTGACGGAGTCAATGACGAATAAAAAGCAAAGAATGACAACACCAACAGAGAACCGTGCATCTATCGGTAAAGAGGTACGCGACTACATCATGATATTTATTGCCATGATGTCCTACTGCATAGGCTGGAACATCTTCCTCCTGCCAAACAACATCACCACGGGCGGCGTGCCTGGCATCAGCTCCGTGCTCTTCTGGGGACTGGGCATTCCCGTACAAACCAGTTACTTCGTTATTAACGCCGTGCTGCTGCTTATTGCCCTGCGCATACTCGGCTGGAAGTTCTGCGTGAAGACCATCTACGCCGTACTGGTGCTTACGGTAAGTACCACTTACATGAGCACGCACTACGACAGCCACCTGCTGGCAGATCAGCCTTTCATGGCAGCCATCATCGGCGCTGCTTTTTGCGGCTGTGGTGTGGGAATAGGACTGGCCAACAACGGTTCCACAGGTGGTACGGATATCATAGCTGCCATCGTCAACAAATACCGCGACGTGTCGTTGGGGCGTGTCATCCTGATTTGCGACGTTATCATCATCTCCAGTTCCTACCTGGTGCTGAAGGACTGGGAACGGGTGATATACGGCTATGTGGTGCTTTACGTCACGGCGTTCTGTATAGACAGGGTGGTGGATTCTGCCCGCCGCAGCGTGCAGTTCTTCATTATCAGTGACAAGTACAAGGAGATAGGCGAACGCATCAACCGTGAGCCTCATCGAGGCTGTACAATAGTGGATGCACAAGGATTCTATTCTGGCAAGGATGTGAAGATGCTGTTTGTGTTGGCCAAACGCCGACAGAGCGACATGATTTTCCGCATCATCAATGAGGTAGACCCTCATGCCTTCGTATCGCAGAGTGCCGTGATAGGTGTCTACGGCGAAGGGTTCGACCACTTCAAGATACGGACAAAGAAAGGGTGATTATTGCGAGATAAGAACGGAGAAAGGGTGAGCAGTCACCCTTTCTTATTTCCCACTGACCCTGATCCGCAATACGTGTGTCTGCGTCTTGTCGATGGTATACTTCTTCAGCACGCCAGGTCCGCACGAACTGTTGCCAAGTCCCATGACAGCGCAGTCGATGCTGAGGTAGGTCTTCCCCTGATCAGCCAGTTCATAGTCGTGGGTCTTCGAGGCGATGTATTGCGCAGAGTAAGGCAAGGCAGAGAATGAGAAAGGCTTGTCGACGGATTCAACGCGGAAAACCTTCCCCCGCTTTGTCTTCAGTTCCACCATTGTACAGTCTTCATGGTTACCTGAATCTTGCGGACGGGGATAATGGACATACTGCTCACTCACCACGGAGTTCCATAGACCTACAGGGCAGGACTGTTTACGATCAGGATAGTTGTCCCACGGGCCGCGTCCGTACCATGTCAGTTGCTCGTACTCACGCGGCAGCTCTATGAGAACACCAAGACGTGGCAGCGGTGGCAGCGAGTCGGGAATGTCGAAAGTAAAAGTGAATTCATTGCCGTTCTGTACGGTAGTTACCGGGATGTTCAGGGTGTCGAGTCCGCAGCGTGCCCAGTCCTTTGCCAGCCAATTGCCAAAGCTCTTGTCGTTGTCGGTAGGTGCGCGGAAGCATTGTGGCTTGACGGAAGCCATCAGAGGGGCAAGGTATGCCGGCAGTTCTTTCGTCCTGGAAGGTTTGGGGTTAGGAACAGTGGTCTGAGTGAATGCTTTCGGGCCATTCCCATAGACAGCCTGTACCTCATAGTACTTCGGGGTGAGTGTTCGGTCGCTCATCACTATGCCGTTCAGACAAAAGGCCTTCAGGTTGGGCTGGTCGCCGAAATCGCCACCATAGAAGACACTGTCTCCTCGCATGATACCTTGGTCTACCCAGTCCCAGATGAATCCTCCCAGCATACGCGGATGACTGTTCATCTCATCCCAATACTCCTTGAAGTTGCCGAGGGCATTCCCCATGCTGTGGGCATACTCGCTGGTCAGCACTGGCCGTGGACCACCATCAGAACCTATCCACGTACAACGGTCTCCCTGACGACGGGCAATCTCCAGCAACCGTTCCCAGCGGGCATTTTCAGCACGTTCCTGGTCAGACCCTTCGGGGATGCCTGGATTGAGATAGTCCTCCATAACACGGGGATAGAAACGCGAGATGACATCGACCGTGGAAGGGTCAGGGTCGCCCTGTGCCCCTTCATAGTGTACAGGACGCGTAGGGTCGAACTCATGGAGCCATGCCGACATGGCAGCATGATTGGCACCATAGCCACTCTCGTTGCCCAGGCTCCAGAAGATGATGGAAGGGTGGTTCTTATCACGTTCTGCCATGCGGATGACACGATCCATAAAAGCTTCGTTCCAGTCGGGAGTAGAGGCCAATGTACCCCGCAGGCCATGAGTCTCACAGTCGGCTTCGTCCATGATGTACATACCCATGGAGTCGCAGAGTTCATACCAACGCGGACAATTGGGATAGTGAGCCAGACGCACGGCGTTGATATTGGCTTCCTTCATGAGACGCAGGTCCTGAAGCATCCGCTCCTCAGTCATGACACGAGCCAAATAGGGGTCATGCTCATGACGGTTGACGCCACGGATTTTGATGGGGTGTCCGTTCACCAAGAACTGGCCTTCCTTGATAGCCAGATAGCGGAAACCCACCTTCTGTTCTACCTGCTCGCAGACGCGGCCCTGTGAGTCCTGCAGCTGCAGCAGGAGAGTATAGAGATGGGGGGAGTCTACACTCCATAGACGAGGGTTGTCCACGTACATCTCCATGCGGGGGAATTTGCGATAGCCCCGTTGGGGGAACCATTCATTCATACGTGCAGCTTTGTGGTCCAAATCGAGCACTTCACTTACTGTAACCGAATCTGAACCCACGGGATGCCCATCATCGAAGAGGGTGGCAACGAGCCGATAGCCCTCGCCTTTCTCGCCATTATAGACAGAGAACTGCGGATTGAGCGACAAAGCCCAAGTGGCATCGCCATATGGAGAAGTGGCTGCAGACGTTCCTGCCTCCGGTGTCAAATAAAAAGGAGTGGTTCTGATGGCTACATCACGGAGGCGTACATCGGGAGTATGATAGAGTAACACGTCACGGTGAATGCCACCAAAACGCCAGAAGTCCTGATCTTCCAGGTACGAGCCGTCGCTGTATTTATAGACTTCCAAGGCAATGAGGTTCTCACCCTGGTGGAGATAGGGAGTGACGTTGAACTCAGAAGGCTCCATAGACCCTTGGGAATAACCCACAAAGTGCCCGTTTATCCAGACATAGAAGGCAGACATAACACCTTCGAAGCGCAGGAAAGTCTGGCCTTGGGTACAGTTAGTTGCGGCAGAGTCGCAACATGCCCTATATGGGGAGTGGGTAAAGGTGCGGTCTTTGGACTGGAGGGTAGGGACTGAGTCGCAACATGCCCAACCGGCGGGGAGGGTAAAGGTGCGGCGATACTGACCTGTAGGATTGCGTTCCTCGTAGGCGGTATAACTAATCTTGGGTTCCCTGGTGACAAAAGGAGGGTCTATCTTGAAAGTATAGCCTGCAGAGGCATAGATGGGTGTTCCATAGCCGTTCACCTCCCAATTAGCGGGCACGGCAAGTCTTGCCCATGAAGATGCGTCATAGTCTGTACGAAAGAAGTCCCTGACACGTTCCTCCGGCGTTTTTGTCCAACGGAACTGCCACTCTCCATTAAGGCTCAAGGTCCGATCGCCCCGCTGCTGACCATAGGGAATGAAGTAGGCACGTGCGGGTTCACGATTGACCTGAAGCACATGGTTGTCCTCCCAGTCGTGGTGAGGCTGCGCTATGCTTAATGACAACTGATAAAGAATCAATGACAGAGAAAGGAGGACTCGTTTCATGACTATAGTCTTTTAGGCTTTGGAAGAACAGCGGGAACTAAGAAGCAACGTCAGCAGGAATCCTGTGAAGAAAATGGTAGTAGTGCCCAGCACTATGGCGAGATAGCCATGGAGATGGATACCGGGCAGATGCCACAGGTCGGCAAGTGAAATCCAAGCTATGACAGCCACTCCTGCAACGCAGCCTATGAGGGCAGCCATGCGATTGATTTTCTTGGGGATACAACCTAAGAGGAACAGTCCGAGCATACCTCCAGAGAAGATGCTCGACAGTGTCCACCAGGCATCAATGATGCTTTCCACGCTCAGCATGGCTATGGCAACGATAATGCCCAGCACACCCACAATGACGCTTGAAATGCGGAGCACAGCCAAGTGGTGGCGGTCAGTTGCCCCTTGGAAGAAGGGTTTGAAATAGTCGGTCAGCACGATGGTGGCAGCCGATGTGACACTCGTGGAGACAGTGCTCATGCCGGCAGCAAAGATACTGGCAATCAGCAAGCCTCGCAGCCCCACAGGCAGTTCTGATACGATGAAATGCGGGAACACATAGTCGGGCTTGGCTGCAATCTCTGCAGGCAATAGCTGCGGATTGGCAGTATAGTAGCTGTAGAGAGCTGTACCGATGAGGAAGAACAAGGCCGACACAGGGATAAACAGATAACCACCGAAGAGAGCCGAGAAACGAGCGTCACGATCGGTCTTGGCAGCATGGTAGCGTTGCACGTAGTTCTGGTCAATACCATAGTTCTGGAGGTTGATGAAGATTCCATAGACGAGGCACACCCAGAAGGTAGACTTCGTCAAGTCAAGCGAGAACTCACCTAACGAGAACTTATTGCCCACAGGGGCATTGACGGCCAGATCGAAAGCCTGCATCGGTCCCTCTGGCATACGGAAAAGCAGGAGGCAGAGACAGAGAATGGCACCTCCAATGAGGATGATACCCTGGATGGCATCAGCCCAGATAACAGCCTTCAAACCGCCTAACATAGAATAGATGATGATGCCGATGGAAGTGAGGATAATCACCATGTGAATGTTCCACCCCATGAGGATGTACATAGGTACAGCCAGCAAGTAGAGTATACTACCCATACGTGCTATCTGGGTGAGCAGGTAACATGCCGATGCATAGAGCCTGGCCCAGGCACCGAACTTCTCCTCCAGGAAGGTATAGGCTGACACTGAGCCGCTTTTCCTGTAGAAGGGCACGAAGTACTTGGCAGCAAAGTAGCTGGCAATGGGAATGCTCAGCGAGAAGACAAAGGCATTCCAATCGGCAGCAAACGCCTTGCCAGGATAGCCTATATAAGAGATACTGCTGACATAGGTGGCAAAGATAGACATGCCCACCACCCAACCGGGAATGGAGTGCCCGGCTGAGGTGAACTCATCGGCAGAGCTCCCCTTTCGAAAGAAGCTGCAGCCGAAGATGACCACGCCAATGGTGAAAACCAGGAAGACGACAAAGTCTATTGTATGCATAATATGCTGGAGCCTGTTACCGGAATTGTTGTTAAATCATCAGTTTTCCATTCTCTATGGGCAAGGCATCAAGTGCCTCCTTGATTTTCTCACGTTCCGGAGCATTGAACTTGTAGAAAGGTGAAGCCACGAAATCATCGTTGATAACACCAAGCAGAGAGAGGGCGCACTTCAAGCCCTTCAGATAGCTGGAGCCATGTTTGCCTACAGTATAGATGGTAGAAGATATCTGCATGATGAAATGCTGAAGCTGTCGCACACGTTCCAGCTGTCCCTGACGGGCAGCATCGTACATGGCCACATACAGTTCCGGGAACATGTTGGCACCGCCATTGATACCACCATGGGCACCCATGAGCACACATTCTCCCGTAATCTCCTCCGGCCCTACCAGCATGGCAAAGTCCGGACGTTCCCGCATCTTGTACATGACCGACTGGAAATAGACGGCATTGGCAGAACTGTCCTTAAAGCCAACCACCTGCGGGTTCTGGGCAATGCGCCTTACAGTATCAGGTGCAAAGCTGACTTTGACATGGCTTGGCATGTTATAAAGAAATACCGGAAGTGGCAGCTGTGGCACTAACTCCTCGTAAAACTGTGCCAGTTCCGGCTGTCCTGTTGCAAAATAATAAGGCGGTGCACTCACCACGCCGTCGGCTCCACAGTCGGCAGCTACATGGGCCAGTTTGATACTCTCCACAATGCTGGTGTCGGTAACACAAGCCAAAAGAGGAAGCCTTCCGTTATTGATGCGGCATGACTCCTTGATCATCTGCTTACGTACACCGTAGCTCAGGCTCTGCTCCTCGCCTGTGGTTCCGAGGATAAACAGTCCGTGTACTCCGCCTGCTATCAGGTGTTCTATCAAACGTTCGAGACTCTCCACGTCAAGTGTCTCGTTATTCTTCAAAGGGGTTACCAGTGGCGGTATGATGCCACAAAGGGGGTTGTTATACTTCATAATCGTTAGTGTAAAGACATAATATTGACGTGCCAACAGCGTTTTTGTAACTCATATAAGGGGTACAAACCACCAAAAAGGGAGTCATTTATCAAACAGATTAAGGTACTATGAGAGCAAATAAGATAGCAGCCATCTTCTTGACGGCATTTTGCTGGCTTGGAGCAATGGCTCAGGACATTGAGACGCAACGGCAGTACCTCAGCGGTACGGGATGTGACGACATGGTGCAGTGGGACTTTAAATGTTCCGATGGTCGTCATAGCGGTGAATGGACAAAGATTGGTGTCCCCTCCTGCTGGGAACTGCAGGGTTTCGGCACCTACCAGTATGGCATGCGCTTCTATGGCAAGGCCACCCCTGAGGGCATAGCCGATGAAAAGGGCTACTACAAGACAGAGTTCACCCTGCCCAAGGCATGGGAAGGGCGTCAGATACAGCTGATATTTGAAGCCGTGTTCACCGAGGCCCGTGTCACCATTAACGGACGCAAGGCAGGCAACGGCACATATCAGGGAGGTTTCACCCGCCACACCATCGATGTGAGCGACCGAGTGTTCTTCGGTACCAAGAAGAACCGTCTGGAGGTAGAGGTTCTGAAAGAGAGCACCAACCCCCAGGTGAACCTGGCAGAGCGCCGTGCAGACTACTGGAACTTCGGTGGCATCTGGCGACCAGTCTTCATCATTGCCAAGCCTTCGCAGAACATCAGCCGCGTAGCTATTGATGCACGTGGTGATGGGCGTTTCCAGGCTGACATCTTCCTCAACCGTGCACTTCCTGGATGGTCGGTTGATGTCAGCATCGTCGATGCATACGGGAAAGAGGTAGCCGGGAAGAAAGGCGTTGGCAATGCCAGTGACCATACCCACATTGATTTCCCGGTAAAGAGCCCCAAACTGTGGAATGCAGAGCAGCCCAACCTTTACACTGCGGTGTTCACACTGAAAGACCAGCAGGGCAAGGCTATCCATGTGGAACGTCAGCGCTTTGGTTTCCGCACCATCGAGTACCATCACAGTTTCAAGGGCGTCGGTTTACCTTATCCCCATGTGGAAGGATGCAATGATGACGGTGTGTTCATCAACGGACAGAAGGTCATCATCAAAGGTGTGAACCGCCACTCCTTCCGTCCAGAGACAGGGCGTACACTCTCGAAGGCAAAGAACATAGAAGACGTGAAGCTCATCAAGTCGATGAACATGAATGCCGTGCGTCTGTCCCACTACCCTGCCGACCCTGAGTTTCTCGATGCCTGCGACTCCTTGGGTCTCTACGTGGAATGCGAACTGCCGGGCTGGCATTGGGCCCACGAGACCATCATCGGCTCACAGCTGGTAGAGGAGATGGTGACACGCGATGTCAACCACCCTTCCATCATCTTCTGGAGCAATGGCAACGAGGGAGGTTTCAACTATGACTTAGAACCCTTCTTTACAAAGTCCGACCCTCAGCAACGGGTGGTGCTCTATCCCTGGGCCAACCGCAACGGATTTGAAACGAAGCACTATCGCTCTTGGGGCGAGACAGCAGAGTATATGCGGCAGAAGGAAATCTTCATGCCCACGGAATTCCTCCATGGTCTCTATGACGGAGGTCACGGGGCAGGACTGGCTGATTATTGGGAGCTGATGATGAGCAACAATCGCTGTGCCGGTGGTTTCCTTTGGGACCTGATGGATCAGGCTGTCCTACGCACCGATTGGGATAATACGGCAAAGAATGGTTCCCAACCGTCAACTGCCAATCCATCATTGTTAGACCCCGTGGGTAATTTCGGTTCCGACGGCATTGTAGGTCCCCACATGGAGAAGGAAGGTTCATACTATACCATCAAGCAGGTATGGAGCCCTGTCAAGCTGGAACTGCTGAACCACGCCATACGGCTGACCAATCTCTATGACTTCATCAACCTGAAGGACTGTAAGTTCACCTATCAGCTTCTCAACATGCCCGAATACGGCCAGTCTTCGGTGAGCACCGTCCACAAAGGCACCATCAAGTCGCCTGATGTTCCGCCCGGAGAGGCCTATATCCTCAGCAATGTCATTCCCGACATGAAAGCCGATGTCCTGCAAATCACTGCCACCGACCCCTATGGCGAGGAAATCCAGACATGGAGCATGCGCATCAATGCCCATTCCCCCTTCCATTTCTCCGAAGGCCATGGCTCTGCCACCGTTTCTGAAACCTCCGACCTGTTAACTGTCTCAGCTGCCGGCAAGACCTATACCTTCTCCAAGAAAGACGGTTACCTGCAGAACGTACAGGTTGAAGGCCGGACCATCTCCATGAGCAATGGTCCCCGCTTCATTGCTGCCAAGCGTGCAGACCGCTCGGAAGACGGGTTCTATAACCACGACGACAAAGAAGCCTTCCAGAAGAAAACCCTCTACACCGAGTATAAAGACCAAGGGCAGTTCAGTGGTTTCGAGTTTGAGAACGGCGAACTGAAGGCACACTACCGCCACGGCAGCCTGTATATAGTCACCTGGCGTTTCAACGATGACGGTACAGTGATGCTGAGCACCTATGCCAGTTTCAATGGTGTGGTCGACCTCATGGGCGTCTGCTTCGACTATCCCGAGGACAAAGTGAAGTCCAAGCAATGGGTAGGCCGTGGTCCCTACCGCGTGTGGCAGAACCGCCTGGAGGGTCCTCAGTACGGCTATTGGCATACAGACTACAACGACCCCATCCCCGGCGAGTCGTGGCAGTACCCTGAGTTCAAAGGTTATTTCTCCAACATAAAATGGATGCAGATAGAAACCAGCGAAGGCAAGATAGGCATTTCACCTACATTGCCCTTCAGTGGCGACCATCTCTATGTAGGCGTATTCACTCCCTGTGACGGACGCGACCATCTGCTCTACGATTTGCCACAGACAGGCATCTCGCTCCTCAGGTTCATCCCCTCCGTGCGCAACAAGGTGAACACCACCGACCTCAACGGTCCCTCAGCACAGCCCCACTTCGTCAGCGGAAAGACTGTTGCCTCTGCCATCCTGCGTTTTGATTAGCCGTCAGTGCCACTCTGCGTTTTGAACAGACGTTTCTTCCATTCAGCGGTTGGAATCTAAAAACACACAGACAACGATGAATCTGAATTTGACCTCTACCATCAGTTTTGACCACATCCCCAACAAACAGTTGCGCCAGGATGTCATCGGCCTTAGCTTCAAGACGGGCAAGCCCCTGCTGAAACTCTCCACCAAGGACTATGTGGACAACGGCCTGCAGCACTACGTTGAGCAATTCGGCTCTGCCGGTCTTGTCAACATCGAGGTGTTCAACATACTCCAGCACACCATCACCGGGTGGCCTGGCGGCAAACCTGATGCCGATGACACCACACGTCCTGAACGTGCCCTGCCCTACCCCAAGCGGGTGGTGGTCTTCTCTCCCCATCCCGATGACGATGTCATCTCCATGGGTGGCACCATACGCCGTCTGATGCAGCAGAACCATGACGTGCACATAGCCTACGAGACCAGTGGCAACATTGCCGTCGCCGACGAGGTGGTGCGTCTCTACATGCACTTCATCAATGGATTCAACGAACTGTTTGCCAATGGTTCCGATGAGGTCATCAAGCATCGCTACCAGAGTGTCAAGGCCTTTCTAAGAAGCAAGGGTGAGGGTGCTCCCGACAACCGTGACGTACTTACCATCAAAGGGCTCATCCGCCGTGGAGAGGCACGTAATGCCTGTGAATACAACGGCATACAGAAAGACCATATCCATTTCCTCGACCTGCCCTTCTACGAAAGCGGCAAGGTGGAGAAACTGCCCATGACAGAGAAGGACGTACGTGTGGTGCAGCAACTGCTTCAGCAGATAGAGCCCCACCAGATTTATGTGGCAGCAGACCTTGCCGACCCTCACGGCACTCACCGCAAGTGTACGGATGCTGTGCTGGCAGCCATCGACGAGGAGAAGCAGTGCGGGGCAACGTGGCTGAAAGACTGCCGCGTGTGGATGTATCGCGGAGCCTGGGCAGAATGGGAGATAGAGAACATTGAGATGTGTGTGCCCATGAGTCCTGAGGAGCTGCGTGAGAAGCGCAATGCCATCCTGCGCCATCAGAGCCAGATGGAGAGTGCCCCTTTCCTCGGCAATGACGAGCGGCTGTTCTGGCAACGTGCAGAAGACCGTAACAAAGCCACTGCCCAACTGTACGACAACCTCGGGCTGGCGTGCTATGAAGCCATGGAGGCTTTTGTGGAATACCACCCATAGGCCACTGGACTCCACCCCCCACCCTCACACACAACCATCATTCACCCGATCGTCCCCCTGCCAACTAAGCATGTCGGGCAATCGTAGTTAACGACATTACAAGAAAAGTCATGAAAGCAATCTGCAATTTCATTGCCCAGTGGATGGGCATTCTGGTGCTCCTGGTGGCAGCACTGTCACTCATCGTCCCCCCTTCGTTCCTGTGGATTGACACGTGGGTCATCAACCCCCTGCTGGGGCTCATCATGTTCGGCATGGGTCTCACCCTTTCTCCCAAGGATTTCCGTGTGGTGCTCAGCCATCCCAAGGACATCCTCCTGGGCTGCTGTGCCCAGTTCACTGTCATGCCCCTGCTGGCGTGGCTTCTTACCTGGCTGTTCGGACTGCCCAAGGAACTGGCACTGGGTGTGATACTCGTAGGCTGCTGCCCTGGCGGCACGGCATCCAACGTCATTACCTATCTGGCCAAGGGTGACCTGGCCCTGTCGGTAGGCATGACAGCCACTTCCACGCTTCTGGCTCCGCTGCTGACGCCGCTGCTGGTGCTGTTGCTGGCAGGCACCATGGTCGAGGTCGACACCATAGGCATGCTGCTGAGCATTGTCTATGTGGTGATTGCCCCCATCGTTGTGGGTCTGCTCTGCCAGCGGTTCCTTCCCCGTATAACGCGCGCTGTGGTGCCTTATCTCCCTGCTTTCTCGTCTCTGGGCATAGCCATGGTGGTGGGCATCGTGGTGTCTCACAATGCCGGTAAACTGCTGACGTGTGGTCTGCTCATCATTGCCGTGGTGATGCTGCACAATGTGCTGGGCCTGACTGTGGGTTACCTCGTAGGGCGTGCGCTGCGTCTTACGCGTCCCAAGTGTGTAGCCCTGAGCATCGAGGTGGGTATGCAGAACTCAGGCCTTGCCTCCTCGCTGGCAGTCCTCCACTTCGCAGCCTTCCCTCTGGCCACCATCCCCGGTGCCGTCTTCAGCGTGTGGCATAACATCAGCGGTGCCCTTGCTGCGAGGTTTTTCCAGCATGGCAACTCCGAAGTTTAACCCCGATGTCGGGTTAACGCATTCACAAGGAAAAGCTTACTTACTGACGAATGTGGCCTGACTGGGTTCCCCTTTCAGGGCATCGGCAAACGACTGCGGACTGATGGTTACAGGCCCCAGCATGAACTCTGGGATGTTGTAGCTCTTCAGCAGCTGACGGTGACGGTCGGGATTGTCGGTAGGCAGCTCAAAGGGTTTCGTGGCATGTCCGTCCTTGTCGACATGGGCAAAGAAGGGTCGTGTGAAGTTCCCGTCATCACGCCTGCTGCTGAACACTATCCACCTCCCGTTGGAACTCCATGTATGATAGGCCTCGGTATGGGTGCTGTTCACCTCTTTCCATGGATGCATCTCCATGGTGGCAACATCGCCTATCCACAGGTCGGCATCACGATGCCAGATGTGGAAGCATCCCCAGCTGCCCACAGAGAGCATGAGCCATCGTCCGTCGGGAGAGATGCGCGGCAGTGTGGCACTGAGGCCTTGTGAGGCAGCATCGAACACCATTTCAGAAGGGCCGAAGGTGCGTTTATCGGGGTCAAAAGGCTTACGATAGATACAGTATTTCAGATCCTGATACCTGCGGATGAGCTCAGCCTCGAATTTGACGGTGTCCTGCTGCTCGAAGTGAGCAGCGCAGTAGTACAGCCACCGTCCGTCAGGGCTCCATGTGGGGAACACCTCGAACTCCTGCGGGCTGTTTTCCACGTTGATTACCTCGTTGCGTTCCAGGTCGTAGAGTATCAGGTCGCTCTGTGTATCGAACACCTCCACCTTGTTGATGTCCAGCGTGTGGAACATCTGCCTTGTGATATTCGTGGAATAGGCAATGAAGGGCAGCGTGGGATGCCATGCCGGATAGACACCAGCCGAGAGGGTGCTGTCGGTCTTGAGGTTGACCTTTCTCAGCTTTCCGTCATAGTTGATGAGTGTGCCTCCGTGGTTCAGTCGTGCATGGAACTGCATGCGGTTGGGGTTGCCCTTCTGGTAGCTGTGGCAGTTGATGCACTGCCCCTCGGCCTCTTCGCTGCAGAGCATGTTGTTGTAGATGACTCGCTCGTCGAAGTTCTCCAGGCAGCGCTGGTTGATGGTGAGTTCCTCGAAGGCCACATAGGAGGGTGAGATGAGCCTGTAACTGAGCCAGCTGTCAATGGAATCGGGCGAGACATTCACCTGGAAGGGCTTGTGACGCACCCATCCGTCGGTCTTGTTCTCAAACACCTCCACGGTGATGGGCATTGGCTTCTTGGTCTGTGAGGCATCACCCTTCAACGCAGCAGCCACCAGCCGCTGCCAGTCACTGACCGAGGGCATGGCCTGGCGCCCGCCGCATACTATTTCCTCTTCACCGCAATGGAACCGGGTGACAACCTCCGTCTGTGCATTGACAGGCATGAGCTGGAAATGCAGGGGTGCCATGTTCACAGGCACGGTCACGCCTACATAGTCGGGGTAGATATCGGGCAGCGCCTTACCATCCTTGTAGCTCGCAGGCACCTGGGGTGAACTGCAGCCCACAAGCACCAAGCCTAACGCCAAGGGGCAAATGACTAATGACAAAGCTGTCACGCATCGTTCTGTTATCTTGCTAATCATATCTTTCATATCCTACTCTCTCTCTTTCTCATTGATCCTTTTTCCGTTTTCATTCAGGGGGGGGTATATGCTGCCGTTAATACGTTCTCAGTCCGCGCACCAGGAAATAGTTGTAGTAGAAGGTCCTTCCATACTTTGGATAGAACACGCTACGCATCTGTGCCTCGGTCATTCCCTTGCACTTTTCTCCCAGTGCCATGAACCCCTCGTAGTCGTCCTTGACCGACTGTTCGAAGGGCATGCGGCTGATGTCGACGCCGTTCTCCAGATGTCCGTAAAGATAGGCCACCTCCTGATAGACACGCGGCATGAGTTCGTCGGGATGTGTGATGGCATATTGGTTGAAAGCCCTCCAGAACACCTGTATATCCTTCAGCTGAATGGCCGACACCAGCACCAGCTCAGCCCCTATGGGGTCGTCGGTAGTGTGGCTTGACAACACGGTGAGCATGAATTTCTCTATCAGCGACTGGTCGCTGGCCAGCACGCTGTAGCTGCCTTTGACATGGGTGATGGGTCCCAGCTCCTTGTGCTTGGCTATCAGTTCGGGATGCCCCACCAGGGGCTGATACTCCTCAGCCCACTGCGCATGGTTACGTGTCTGACGGAGCATGTCGATGAACTTCTGTGCCAGGTTCCACTCATGGTTGAGCAGGGCGCAGCGCAGCATGAGACGCAGGTTCTTGGCTCTCCAGCCAAATTCCACGCCATCCTCCACGCACCAGCGGTAGCAGAAGTTCTGCATGCCATACTGCAGATACAGATGCTGCCCGCCCAGCTGCACCAGGTGAAGCACGGCAGGACAGTCAGGCAGTGCACCGCCATCGGGCAGGTCGTACATCTCCTTGCCTATGCGACCCGACTTGAACAGCGCCAGGTATTTGTAGAGCACTATCTGACGTGTGGGATTACTGGCAGTGGCAGCCAGGCCCAACACCTCGTCCCAGTCGCATTCCTCGACAGCGGCTTCCATCTGGATTTCCTTGTGGAAGTTCTCGTCCCTGTACCAGTGCTCATTACACACATACACCAGGGCAGCACCCAGGACAATGCCGGCACCCGCCGTTGCCCACCGCAGTGCCTTGCCCTTTTTCTGCTCCTTCCGTGGTACAGGAAGGAACACGGCCAGGAGGCAGGCTCCAAGCATGAGGTAGTAAGGCAGGTAATATTCGCCGAACGTCTGGTCGCCCTGGGCAAACAAGGGGATGCCGCACCACCATATACTCTCAATGGGTGTCTGGTCGTAGACATAGCGATAGCACACCAGGGGCACCGCCAGCACCACCACCACTGCCACCGTCGTGAGCATGGCTTTCTGGGCGATGGAGGCAGCAGAGAGACGCCACTCCATGGCCGTCATCAGCACCAGAGCCGCCAGCCCGTAGCACCCCACAAGGGGATAGAGCACCGCACCCGCCAGCACCATCCACACAGCCCGCAGCCACCAGTGACGCCCTATGAGCAGACGAAAGACCCACACAGCCAGCAAGCCCGTGATGCTGCCTACTGACAAGCCGAAGAAATAGCCCGGCATCTTGATCAGATAGACCCAGTAGCCCAGCATGAAGTCGCTCATCAGCACGGCTGCCAGGGGTGCCAGCAGCAGGGGTGCCCACAGGTAGGACAAGCGGAAGGCCTGCTGCATGACCAACATCAGCAAGCCACAGAGCACGCACACGGCAAGCGCTCCCTGCCAGGGCACGTAGAGGAACTGTGTCAGCCAGGCTCCCACGTAACTGAGCATGCCACCGGCAACGACCAGCTTCTGACTGAGGAATTGGGATGTATAGAGGAACAGGCTCAGCTTCTCGACATGTGCCATGTAGTACGACTCGTAAGAGACCATCACCACATAGGCTGCCACGAGGGCTGCCACGCAGAGAAGAAGCGGATAGAGCAGTTTTTTCATGAACATTTCTTTATGATTGATTACATTTGGAAGTCATCGACATTTGCCCCAACGTCGGGTCGCTTGCTGGGGCCATCGCTTCAACAACACTCCTGTCACACATTCTACTTACCACCAGCCTCTGCCCGCAGCACATTCAGACGGGCCTTGGGTGTCAGGGCGTTGCTCACCTTCTCGGTATACTCGTTCACCTTTACAGTGGCGGTGCAGCGGATGTCGCGGCTGGAGGCACCTACATGGAAGTCATACTGCCCGCCGTCGGCAAGCCACTGTGAGTTCTGCTCGTCGAACGATGCCAGCATCCTCACGGGTATCTGCATGGTCAGCACCTGCTGCTCGCCGGGCTTCAGCTCACGGGTCTTGGCAAATGCCTTCAGCTCGTGCACTGGCTTCTCTATGCTGCCCTTCGGGGCTGTGACATATACCTGTGCCACCTCCTTGCCGCTCACCTTGCCAGTGTTCCTGACGGTGACGGTCACCTCGATGGTCTCATTCTTCAGGTTCCTCACCTTCGCATTGCTGAAGGCAAAGGTGGTGTAGCTCAGCCCGAAGCCGAAGGGATAGGCCACTGCCTTCTGGAACGTGTCGAAATAGCGGTAGCCCACGTAGATGTCCTCGTCGTGGTTGGTATAGCTGTGTCCGGGAATGGGACGGTTGTCACCCACCATCTGCTCAAAGGTGAAGAAATCTGTCTGACCGGGGAAATTGCTGGTCGACGGATGGTCGGTAGCTGCTACAGGCCACGTCATGGTGAGCTTGCCCGACGGACATACCTTGCCGGTGAGGATGTCGGCCACGCTGTTGCCTCCCTCCATGCCCGGCTGCCATGCACAGACAATGGCATCGGGATAGTTGCTCCACGAGGCTGTCTCAATGACCGAGCCGCTGTTGATGACCACGATGACAGGCTTTCCTGCAGCATGGAACACATTGCACACATCGGTGATGAGGGCACGTTCCTCGGCAATGATGTTGAACTCGGTGGCAATGTCACGGTCTATACCCTCGCCTGCCTGACGCCCTATGGTGATGATGGCGGCATCGGCACCACCCACCTCCTTCTGTATCAGCAGCGGCGAGATGCTTATCTCAGGATACTTCTGCGGCCCCATGGCCTCCGTCTGGAACCACTTGGCAGGATGGCGCTCGGCCTGGAACTTCACCTTGGCAAAGTCAATGTACTTGCGGTAGATTTCGGTCAGTTTCTCCGACGTGCCTATGCCGGCATTCTTCAGACCCTCGACCAGGTCCACCACATAGGGCGTGTGCACACATCCTGAGCCCACACCGCCCGAGAGGAAATTGTAGCTGTTCTCACCAAACAGTGCAACGGTCTTCACTGCCTGCGGCTTCCAGGGCAGCACACCGTTGTTCTTCAGCAGCACTATACCCTCGCAGGCACTCTGGCGGGTAATGGCACCGTGGGCCTTGAAGTCGGGCTTGTTGGTGGCAGGATACTGGCGGAAGCTGGGTGTCTTGACAATGTACTCCAGCATGCGGCGCACGTTGCGGTCCACATCCTCCATGCTCAGCTTGCCGTTCTTCACACCGTCCACTATCTCCTTCACCTGAGCAGGCTGTCCGGGCTCCATCAAGTCGTTGCCTGCATGCACCTCGGCAATGGTGGGCAGCCCCTGGCGTATGCCTATCCAGTCGGTCATCACTATGCCCTTGTAGCCCCAGTCGTCGCGCAGTATGCGGGTCAGCAGGTCGTGGTTGCCCATGGAGAACTCGCCGTTGATCTTGTTGTACGAAGCCATGATGGTCCAGGGGTTGCTCTCACGGACGGCAATCTCAAATCCGCGCAGGTAGAGCTCGCGTGCGGCACGCTGGCTCAGCCTCTCGTCAACACTGGTGCGCACGGTCTCCTGTGAGTTCACGGCAAAATGCTTGGCCGACACACCCACCTCCTGGCTCTGCACGCCGTTGATGTAGGCAGCAGCTATCTTTCCCGTCAGGAAAGGGTCTTCAGAATAATACTCGAAGTTGCGTCCGCAGAGGGGGTTGCGGTGCAGGTTCATGCCCGGGCCCAGTATCACGTCACAACGATACTCCTTGGTCTCATTGCCAATGGCCTCGCCCACCTTCGTCACCAGTTCCTCGTTCCACGTGGAAGCCAGGCACGAGCCAATGGGGAATCCCGTGGCATAGTAGGTCTGCGTGGTGCCCTTCCTCGTAGGGTCTATGCGCACGCCAGCAGGGCCGTCGGTAAGCACAGTGGCAGGAATACCCAGCCTCGCGATGGCAGGCGACGTACCCGCGGCACCAGCCACCAGGTCAGCCTCTCCGCCCACCACAGCCTGGTCGCCGAAGAAATTGTTAGCACCTCCGACCAGCAGCCTGGCCTTTTCGTCTAATGTCATGGCCTTCATCACTTCGTCGATGTTAGTGGCCGAAAGTTTGGGTTGTGCATTCATTGTCATCATGCATGTTGTGGCCGCGAGGGCCGTCAAAACCATTCTTTTCATTTCAGTTTTTGCCTTAGGTTCCTTTTTGGCTACAAAGTTACACACTTTTCTTTAAATACCACGACAATCAAAGCTTTTTTTGAATAAAAAGTAGAACCCCACGCGTGTCAACGCCCTCAATAGCGCCTTTCATCCAGCCACCCGGCAGCCCCCGTAACAGCAAAAAAAGAACCGCCGCCCCCCCCTTTCAGTGAGGACCGCGGCTCCTTCTTTCAGTTGCCCTTTCGGTTTGCCCTTACGGCTGCTTCCTTGGTTAGTCGCCGTCAGTGCCAGGGTTGTCGGGAGGAGTATCGCTGCCACCTCCGCTGTTGCCACCACCGCCGTTGCCGCCGGTTCCTGCAGGAGACAGGATGAAGCTGATGGGCGTCTTGTTCTGGAAGCGCTTCTCCTTGCCGTCCACAATGCTCTTCACGCTCTCCACCACGTAGCCAGCGTCGAACACGCACTCCTCCTTCAGGGCCCTGGAGGTGAGGCGCTCGCCCTTGGTGTTCTCAGGGGTGAAAATCATATGCACACCCTCCACCAGCTTGTCCAGCCCGGCCTCCATGGCTGCCTCCACACTCGGGGCACCGTTCTTCACGCTCTCGATGGAAGGTCCGAACGTGCCAAGCCCGTCCAGCTTCACCGGCTGGCCCTGCAGCACCAGCTCCTTCATGCACTCCACCACCTGCTGCACCACCAGCACCACCACCTGATAGTCGGCCAGCTTGCCGTGCTCGGTCATGTGCGCACAGAAACCCTTCAGATCCAGAGGCTTCTTCTCGTCGACCTCGGGGTACCACTTCCCGTAGTTGGTAGCCTGCTCGTTCTTGTTCTGTCGCAGGTTCACTACCATTGCAATCTTTCTTACTGCCATAACTTTTGTGTTTTAATGGTATTACTATTACTAAGGCGAACTTTGGAGTTTGCGGGTCGCCTCTTCCCGCGTGTCTACCCTCTCATCCACCGGCTTCCAAGCCCTGTGATTTCCGAGGTCGGAGGTCTGAATGCGCGCTTTTTCCATCCCTCTCAATGACGATACAAAATTACGAAAATTGTTCCATATACACAAGTTTTCTTGGAATTATTTTCTATGGAAATCTGTGTTATTAAGATAATTTAACCAACAATACTTCCTCCCCTTGCCATCAGCCCCCTCCTGCGGGTTTACCGCAATTAATCCTGCCTTTTCATTATGGTAAAGCGGAGGTTTAGCGGCAGGTGAGCAGCGGTGCACAGGAGGGGGAATCAACACGCTATATTGCAATATTGCATATTGAATTTACTTTTTGGAAGGTGAGAAAAAGATAAAACATTATAGTATATATATAATAATAATATATAATATATTAATAATCAATTACTTATATAATTACTTATACTATAATTTAACATTCATTAACCCACATTCTCCTATTGACCGAAAAAAACAAATGCAATATGCAATATTGCAATATAACTCTCCCCTACCGGCTATAAAACGACAACCAAGGCTCCGAATAGAGAACAAGCATTTGAAGAGGCTCCGAGATGAAAAACATATATAGTTGAGGGGCCCCCAACGCTGCCTGAAAAGAGGGCGATTTTTTATAGTTTTCCGCGATGTTTTCTTGCCGGAAAATTTGGTGGTCTCGATTATTTTTTGTACCTTTGCATAGTCATTAAGAGAATGCACAATGTGATGAACCACAACCAATTAACTTATTTATTCACCATTTAAAACACAGGACATTATGAGCAAAACAGTAAAGATGATTCTTCAGACCATCAGCTACGTCATCACCCTCATCCTCGGAGCAGCCGGCGGAGCCACGGTACTGTAAAAACCAACGGAAAAAGACCATGGAACACAAAGGCTTCAAAATCTCCCAGTACACATGTGCAGTGCTGCTCATCGTAAGCAGCATTGCGCTGGTGACCTATCAGGTGCTCGAAATCAACGACGTGGCATCGGGGCTGCTGTATTACGTGGCACAGTCATTCCTGCTGGCAGGCTCCATCTTCGGACTCGACCAATACGTAAGAACATTGAAAATCAAGAATTAAAGAACACACCATGAACGACATCAAGCTATCAACAAACGTAAAACCCAGTGACACCATGAACGACATCAGACTTTCCCCTCATTTCATGCTCAGTGAATTTCTCGGCCTGGACAGGCACCCGGGCAACATCCCCACTGTGCAGGTCATAGGCAACCTGGCATACGGCTGCCGCCATCTGCTGGAACCTGCCCGCAAGGTGGTTGGTCCCATCATCATCAACTCTGGCTATCGCAACGAGGCTGTAAACCGCCAGGTGGGTGGTGTCAAGAACTCCCAGCACCTGAAAGGTCAGGCTGCCGACATACGCCCCCAGGACCCGACACAGTTCGGCAGGCTGGTGTCGCTGCTCAAGTCCAACCCCTATACCGACCAGCTGCTCACTGGCAACGGCTGGCTCCACATATCGTGGACCCCCACTGCCAAGCCCAGACACTACATCAGGATAGGGTACTATATTTGATGCCTAGGACGGTTCTTTTATTATAACAGAAAAACGTCACTTCATTTTATTAGCTATCAATTATTAGGTGGCCATAATTTGTGGTAGCGAGAAAAACATTTTCACTTTTTACTCTTTATCACTACTGTCCCGTTAAAGTGGACTAATTGCTCTTTGAAATAATTGAAATTCAGTCTATTAAGCTGTTTTTTAGAATGAAACGGACTTGATTTTGTAACTTTGCAGCCAAATACAATTGACTGCCATGTTCCAGGACAAATACGTTTTTGCTCAAC
>JAEEQB010000006.1 GCA_016285075.1 Prevotella sp. | reverse complement strand
CATCGAACACGGCACGGCGATCCTCCTGTGTGTCACCCAGCTGCTCAGAAGGCAACAGCGTGAGAGACTTGATGACCTCCTTGCCCCGCAGCAGTGCGTTGATGAGGTCAAGGGTGAACTCCTTGTTGGGCTCAGTGCCAAAAAGGTACTTGAAGCCGTAGTCGGTGTAAGGGTTGATGTATCTGCCTATAAGCTCTTCCATGCTGAAACTGTTCTTGTTGGCTGCAAATGTACACAAAAAAGCCGAAAGCGCAAAACTTTCGGCTGTTTTTTTGCGTGTGTCGGGCATGAAACTAACCTAACTGATTGAAATTCAGTCACGGGTATTTACCATCAAGCGAAGCGAGAGACAAGTCGTTGTCAGTTATTTAGTGTAATCAGCGTAATTAGTGGTCGTAAGAACTCATCATTACAGTCCGTGTAATCCGTTGTCGTAAGGCTTATTATGACCATGGGTTATAGGCTGTAGCCTTCTCGGGTGTGCCAGAGCTATACGTTAGTAGCGGTCTTCGATTTCGTCTTCGGTCTTCTCAATGTAACTCACGAAACTGCTGCGCAGCTGCTCTGGAATGGACTGGTTGGCCTTGACACGCTTCTCTATTTCCCAAAGCCTGTCTTCTATCTGCTTGGCACCTTTCTTGTCGCCTCGTTTCAGTGCCTGCTCGTACTGGGAAAGCATTCCGTGGACATTGTACCTGCTGAAGAGGCCTTGGAGAGTCATCGGCTCTCTGGGTGCTGGCGGCGTTTCAGGTTTCTTGGTAGCGGGAGTCTTGGCAGCGGGCATCGCAGCTTCAGTCTTGGCGGGTGCAGCAGGCGTGGCAACGTCTTTTGCAGGAGTAGCCGTAGGCTCTTCGTTGGTCTTGGCAATGAACACCATACGCAGCTTCTTCGTATGATCCAGCAGCTGAGCTAGCTCGTCGGACGTCATGTATTTCGCCTTTTGGTCCATGACAGAGAACTTGATGGAAAGGTCCACCTCTTTGCTGGCATTGATGGCTGGCAGCAGCCCCGGCAGGTCTTCGCACTGCAGTGCAAAACCGTCACGCAGACGGGCACCCTCTTCGTCAGAGGGTATGATGTCGATGGTCAGCTGTTCGAGGGGTGTATCGGTGACCTTGTGTATGGGCACAACGGCCTGGATGGTCCATTGGGAAGGGTTCTCGGAATTCTGTGAGGTGAGTAGCTTGACTTCTTCGCCCAGGTTGAAGTGCAGGAAGGCATTGCCGCCATATTCCACGTCTTCTTTCTGGATATTCACTTCTTTCGGCAGTTCCGATGAACAGGCGCATGCCAGGGCTGCGACGACTACATAGAGTAAAATGTTCTTTTTCATTGATTGCTCGTTTGGGGCTATTGTAAAACGACGCTACAAAAATACAACATTATCTTCATACTACAAAACATTTTCAAGAAAACTTTCTCTGCAGGCAAAGAACTTCGTCAGCCCGTGCTTGATCATTTGCAACGCATGAACTTCAAAGGAATACAATTACGCAACTAAAATTAACAATAAAAAACGTGTATTTCGCTCTATTTTCACTACCTTTGCCCTCGCAAAGCTAATCAGCAGCCATAAGGATATGGAATATACACTCAACGTTAAGGGAAGCCTGATGGATCTGTCTGTACCACAGGTAATGGGTATCGTCAATGCGACACCAGACTCTTTCTTTGCCGGATGCCGTGTGCAGACCGAGGAGGAAACAGCCCTACGCTGTCGTCAGATAGCTGAGGAGGGAGGTACCATCGTCGATGTGGGAGCCTGCTCTACACGTCCTGGCAGTGAACCTGTGGCCCAGGCCGATGAGATGCAGCGGCTGCGCATGGCGCTGGCCGTGGTACGGCGTACGCTGCCCGACGCGGTGCTCTCTGTCGACACCTTCCGTCCTGATGTGGCTCGCATGGCTGTGGAGGAGTTCGGCGCAGACATCATCAACGACGTCAGCGGAGGCTCTGCCGATATGTTCCGGCTTGTTGCGAAGATGGGTGTGCCCTATGTGCTTACTTCGCAGCAGCCTGACCTGAGAAGCATGCTCCTCACCTTTGCTGCAGCAGTACAGCAGTTGCGCGACTTCGGACAGAAGGACATCATTTTGGATCCCGGCTTCGGCTTCGGCAAGACCCTGGGGCAGAACTATGAGGTTCTTGATGCCCTTCCCAGGCTCGCTGTCCTGGGACTGCCGATCCTTGTGGGGGTATCGCGAAAATCCATGATCTACAAGCTCCTGGACGTGACGCCCGAGGCTTCGCTCAACGGCACTACCGTGCTCAACACCCTTGCACTAGCCAAGGGCGCCAGCATCCTGCGCGTCCACGATGTCCGTCAGGCCGTGGAGTGTGTAAGACTGGTGGAAGAGATGAAAACCAATAAAACAGTGAACAGATAACAGAAGCGATCAATGTTTGAATTCAGCCCCAAAGACTTCATAGACATCCTGCTTGTCGCGCTGATGCTCTACTATGTCTATCGGCTCATGCGTGAGTCGCGTTCACTCAATGTGTTCACAGGCATCATGATCTTCGTCCTTGTATGGCTCTTTGTCTCGCAGATCCTCGAGATGAAGCTGCTCGGACGCATCATGGACCAGTTGGTGTCTGTAGGTGTTATCGCAGTCATCGTGCTCTTTCAGGACGAGATACGCAAGTTCCTCTACAACCTGGGTGGACACCGGCAGATACGCACCCTCAGGCAGATGCTCTCGTCTGCCAGCACCGTGGAAAAGGAACGGCGTGAAGTGAAGGCCGCCATTGTACCGATCGTCATGGGCTGCATGAACATGTCCAGGCAGAAGGTGGGCGCTCTGATAGTCATTGAACGGGCTACACCCCTCGACGACATCGTTGCCACTGGCGAGACCATCGATGCGAACATCAACCAGCGCCTTTTGGAGAATCTGTTCTTCAAGAACTCGCCCCTTCATGACGGAGCCGTCATTATCTCCAAGCTCCGTGTCAAGGCTGCAGGCTGCATTCTTCCCGTCAGTCACAACCTTGACATTCCCAAGGAGCTGGGTCTGCGCCACCGTGCTGCCTTGGGCATCACTCAGGAGAGCGATGCCATTGCTGTGGTGGTTTCCGAGGAGACAGGAGGTATCTCGGCTGCCATTCGGGGGGAGCTGCGGCTGCGCCTTTCTGCCGAACAATTGGAGGGCTTCCTCACTCAGGAGCTCGAATAGCCGTTTTCTTGAGCCATAGCCAGACGGCGCCGATGACGATATACATCAGCGCCACTTGCCACATGGAGGGTTGCAGGCCGTCTATGCTGGCAAGGGGTAGGGAGGCTATCTGGGACAGTATGTAGTTCAGCGCGCGGACAGCATATATCAATAGCATTGCGCACGAAGGAATCAGCAGTACCAAAAGCGACAGATAGAGGATCAGCGTGGCAGCAGGCACCACGATGAAGTTGGTGAGCAGGAACCAAGTGGAGAAACGGCCGAAGTAGAATGCTATGAGTGGCGCCACGCCTGTTTGCGCGGAAAGCGAGATGCAGACCATGGCCCAAAGCCAGTTTACAAGACGGTGAGTGAGCAGGAACTTCCGAGGAATCGCTCCTTCCAGCAGCGGCATGAACAGCAGGATGGCGAACACGGCCATGAAGGACAGCTGGAAGCCCACGTCGAAGAGCGCCATCGGATTGCAGCAGAGCATGACAATGGCGGTGAATGCCAGCACGTTGACAGACATCTTCTGCCTGTGGCCTAATGACAGCAGGGCATAGACCGTCAGCATCACTGCCGAGCGTACCACGCTGACGGGTAGCCCCACGAGAAACACATAGGCCCAGATGCTCAGTATCACCAACAGCTGGGATGCCATTCTCCAGCGCCGTCCCACGACGAGCACTGACAGCAGCATGTAGATGATTCCTAAGTGGAGTCCGCTCAATGCCAGCACGTGTGAGGCACCTGTCAGCGAATACATATCCTTCAACTCCTTCGTCAGCACCGATTTGTCGCCTAAGGCCATTGCAGCCACTACGGCATATTCATCGTTCTCGAGCCCTTGTGCCGCAAAGCACTTGAGCAGACGGCTGCGCTGTTGCAGGAAGAACAGGCGGCTGCGCTCCAGATAGGACAATTCCCTCAGCGAGACTGTTGCATGCTGCCAGTTCCATCCCGCAATGAACGTGGTTCCCGTAAAGCCGTGGGTCTCCAGATAACGGCGATAGTCAAAGGAACCACGCCGCCAGGAGCTGTTCTCGCTGATTCTCGATTGTATGTGCAGTCCGTCACCCAAGCGTAAGGCTCGGCTGCGTTCGTCTTTGTGGATGTATCCCTTCACCTTCCGCCTGCTTTTTGTGAGCAGCAGATCCACTGCGACGGTCTTGGGCTTCTCTACCGGCTCGCTCATGATCACTGCCTCGTAGCGTGCTTCCCCTTCTGGCCACGTTGCCTGCAGCTTCTCCTTCTGCTGTCCTGCCAGCAGTGCCCCCAGCACCACGAAACTCAGGCAGATGAGCAGCGACTGCACCTGCGCCCATTTCCTTGCCAGCCACGTTGCGGCTGCCATGCCCACAAACACGGGCATCCATGGAAACTGTACTGTCAACGCATCGCCCATCACGATACCTGCTATCAGGCAGAGGGCAATACGCAGCAAAGGGGCTTCCATCTGGTTCATTCCATCGGGAACAGTCCGTAGAGCTTGGCATCGATCATGTCGGTGACCTGCTTCAGGTCTTCAGGGTTCTCGCCGAACTTGCAGTGGTCTCCG
Organism: Prevotella sp.; assembly: GCA_016285075.1. Classification (GTDB taxonomy): domain Bacteria; phylum Bacteroidota; class Bacteroidia; order Bacteroidales; family Bacteroidaceae; genus Prevotella. The sequence continues at coordinate 101,721 of JAEEQB010000006.1, read as the reverse complement.
TCGATGATGATGAGCTGGCCCTTGTAGTCGCTGATCCACTCCTCATAGCGGCGCTCCAGACCCTGGAGGTAATCCAGACGCATGGTCTGCTCATAGTCGCGTCCGCGCTTCTGGATCTGTGCCACCAGTGTGGGTATGGAAGAACGGATGTAAATCATGAGGTCGGGCAGTCTTACAAGCGACATCATGAGGTTGAACAGGTCCGTGTAGTTGTCGAAGTCACGGTCGCTCATCATGCCCTGCCCGTGGAGATTGGGTGCGAAGATGCAGGCATCCTCGAAAATGGTGCGGTCTTGGATGATGGTTTCCGTCGACTTGGATATCTCCACCACCTCCTTGAAGCGTTTGTTGAGGAAGTAGATCTGTAGATTGAACGACCATCGGGGCATGTCGGCATAGAAGTCAGCCAGATAGGGATTGTTGTCTACGGGTTCATACCTTGGGGTCCATCCGTACCGATGGGCCAAGAGGCGTGTCAGCGTGGTCTTGCCGCTGCCGATGTTTCCTGCTACTGCGATATGCATATTCTATAGAAGAGGTAATAGTATGTTATCTAAGTTCATGAAGCTAAGAAGGGAAGAGTCCGAAGAGGTTGGCGTCGATGCGGTCGATGACTTGTGCAAGGTCTTTGGGATTATGCAGGAAGTCCAGGTTGTCTTTCTCCACGACCATCACCTTTCCTGGGTATTTGTTGTAGATGAAATCGTCGTACCGCCGGTTCAGGCTCTGTAAGTATTCCAACTGGATGGTCAGTTCATAACTGCGTCCGCGCTGCTGTATGTTACCGACAAGATGTGGCACCGAGGCACGCAGGTAGATCATGAGGTCGGGAAGCTTCACCATCGACATCATCTGCTGGAACAGTTCCATGTAGGTATCGTAGTCGCGGTCAGACAGGTTTCCCATGTCGTGGTTGTTCTCCATGAACACGTGGACACCCTCGAAGATGGTGCGGTCCTGAATGATGGTGTGGTCGGCTTTGTCAATGGCGATGAGGTCGCGGAACCGCTCTTTCAGGAAGAACACTTCAAGGTTGAACGACCACCGGTAGATGTCACGGTAGTAATCCTCCAGATAAGGGTTGTTCTCCACTGCTTCGTAGCGGGCCTCCCATCCGTAGTGTTTGGCTAACAGTCGTGTCAGGGTGGACTTGCCGCTGCCAATGTTTCCAGCTATGGCTATATGCATCTTTGCGAAGGCAAATTATGTTTGTCAGCGCAAAGATACACATAAAAAATGAAAAGTCCAAATATTATTTGGCTTTTTACTTACTTATCCGTACCTTTGCGGCATGTTTGAAGTAATGATGACACTTTTTGCCATTGTCGTGGTTGGTTATGCGGCAGGCAAGCTGGGATATATGGGGGGTACGTTTGACAAGCGGTTGTCGAAGCTGGTCATTGACATAACGTGTCCCGCACTGATTCTTTCTTCGGCCATGACAGACGATCTGCCTGACCGTACGCTGATCCTTCCGTTGCTGGGCATCAGCATACTTACCTATGTGCTGCTGACGGGTGTGGCCTGGTGGCTGCCCCGTTTTCTGACCAAAGGCAAGGAGAACGAGGGCGTAGTGGGCTTTGCGCTGATGTTTGGCAACGTGGGCTTCATGGGTTATCCTGTGGTAGCTTCCATTTTCGGGCATGAGGCAGTGTTCTATGCTGCCGTGCTCAATGTGGTCAATACCTTTGCCGTCTTCACCGTGGGCACTATGCTCATCACGGGTGTGAATGAAATGGAGGGGAAACGGTTCCAGAAGAAGGTGCTTTACAGCACGCCGATGATAGCAGCCTACCTGTCGATACTCATCGTAGCACTGAAGATCCACCACATGCCGGAGTTTATCAGCCAGCCGCTTACCATGATCGGCAATATCACCGTTCCGGCAGCCCTGCTCATCATCGGGTCGTCCATGTCGCATCTGCCTTTGCGTGCTATGCTGGGCAACCGTACTGTCTATGTCACTACGGCATTGCGGCTTGCCATCCTCCCGCTGGCTGTCCATTTCCTGTGCACAGCCATCGGATTCTCATCTTTTGTGGTGGGCATCAACACGGTGGTCATTGCTATGCCTGTGGCCACTTATGGCACCATTCTCTGCCTGCGTCATGGCAAGGACACCACACTGATTACTGAGGTCACCTTTATCACCACTCTGCTATCCATGATAACTATCCCTCTGCTGGTCATGTTCATGCTTCATCAGTAGACGCCACTTGAAGAAGCCCAGGATAGCAATGACGACATAGAGTGCGTAGAGCGAGGCCTTGAAGGGTATGCCTTTGTAGAAATAGAGCACGCAGGTGACTACGTCGACAACAATCCAGATGAACCACTGCTCCAGGTATTTGTGTGCCAGCGCCCAGATGCCCACGATGCTGAGAGCCGTGGTGAAACTGTCGGCCAGCGGCACATTGCTGTTGGTAAACGAAATCAGCAACCAGTAGATGACAAACCAGACAACAGCAATCAGCAACAGCCAAGGGAGAACGAGACGGCGGGGAAAACGGCTGATGGGCAGGTTCTGCTTCTTTTCAGAGCCATGTACCCATCGCCACCAGCCATACATCGTCATAGCAAGGTAATAGAACTCCATGCCACAGTCGGCATAAAGCCCTTTCTGGTAATAGAGCACAATGCCCAGGGACTGCATGGCGAAGCCCACTGCCCACATCCATACGCTGGCTCTGTATTCCAGCAGGATATATGCCAGTCCCAAGACTGTCGTTACGACGTCGAGCCAATTCAGTTCAAAGGCCATACTGCTTAGAATTTTAGCGTCACATTACCCATCATCGTGAAACCTGACATGGGAATGAAGCCAATCTGGTAGTAACGGTTGTCGTTGGGGTGTCCACCGCTCTCGTAGATGGCAGAGTAGACCCAGCCGCTGGCGGCATAGCGGGCGCTGAAGATGTTGTTGAAGTTCAGTCCAAAGACAGCCTCCTTGATCCGTGGTATAGGGAATGCACAACCAGGCTTGGCCTGCTTAGCGCGCAGTGTATAGCTCAGAGTGGCGTTCGATACCGTGTAGCCGGGCAGCGAACGATCCTTGTTCTCAGTATTGTCGAGGTACTGGCGTGAAACGAAGGCTGTGTGCCAGGTGGCCTGCCATCCCTTGCGATGGAAGCTCAGGAAGGCGTTCCCGATGAACGAAGGACTGAAGGCCAGCGTGGAGTTGTCGTAATGGATGGTCTGAGAACCGTTGTCCCAGTCTTCCACCACCTCGTCGAAGTCCTTTATTTTATTGGTGCTCAGAGCAGCATTGGCCTCGACGGTGAGCCAGGATGTGGGATCGTAGCCAGCCTGCAGTTCAAGCCCCATTCGGTAGGAGTCCTTAATGTTGGTGGTGAGGTTCTCGCCGATGTCGCTGACGGCACCTGTCTGCACAAACTGGTCGGTATAGTCCATATAGTAGGCATTCAGGCCAAAGCGGAATACATCGGCATTGAGCGTATAGCCTATCTCGTAGTCCATCAGTGACTCTGCCTTGGGAGCAGGGTAGGAACCGTTGTCAGTGAAGTTGTTGCGTTCAGGCTCGCGGTGGCTCAGTGCTGCTGAACCGTAAAAGCGGTGTGTACCGTCAGTCCACGAGAAACCGGCTTTGGGATTGAGGAAATCGTACTTCTTGTCAATGTCTAATAGCTGGTTGTTGTAGCCGCTTTTGCTGTCATAGAACTTGTCGTTGATACCGTCGGTCTTGTAGTTTACATGGCGGTACTGCATATCGGCAAACACGTCCAACTGTTCTGTCAGATGGTAGGCCGCCTTCAGGAAGACATTGCCGTCAAGCTTGTGCGCATCGGAGTCGTAGTATTTGTAGTTGCCGCTGGCCAGGAACTTCTGACGCACCATGTCGTTGGATATGTATGTGAGATAGCCGAAATGGTTGCCATCGAAGTTCTGCAGTGACAGTCCGCCGATGATGTCGCAAGCCTCGTCCTTGTAGTTCATGTTCCAGACCAATCCGTAGGAGTGCTGGGTCAGACCTTTCTTCCGCACGAAGTCGCTCTTCTTGATGTTATTTCCCTCGGCGTCTGTTGCTGTAAGTCCGAACTTCGAGAGTTTGTTCTGAAGGCGGAACTCATTGTAATATCCATGACCGTAGGTGTAATGCAGTGAGGCGGTGGTGCTCAGGTTCTCTGAAAGGGTCCAGGCAGCACTGAGGATGTTGTGGTCCTGTACGAAGTTGTCGGTGGTCTTGGCCCAGTTGCTGCCATCGTTCATCGTGTAGCGTTGGGTGCTGTATGAGCCGTCTTCACCGATGACCATCTCCTCGTAGAGTGAATTGAACTTGCCCAGTCCCTTGTCCCACATGTCCTTATAGGTCTTGATGCCCGTCTTTTCACCATAGGTGCCGTCCATGATACTCAGGTCGTTGGTGCCTGCGGTGACACCGTTCCACGCCTGACCGGTATGTTCGAAGTTGCCGATGTTCTTGTATCTGACAACAAAATTGTCGGAAACGAAGCTGAAACCGCCATAATATGAGCCGGAACGGCCTGATGTGCCGTGGATGAAGCCGTCGGTATGTGTCTGGTGGTATGAGCCGTCCAGAATCCAGTGTTTTTTCAGCAGCCCTGTGGAGAACTTGCCTCCGAAGTTGAGGGTGTTGAACGATCCATAGGAAACACTGAGCTCCAGTCCTTTTGTCTGCTGGGGTGTTGCCGACGACAGGGCAATTGTTCCGCCGAAGGCTCCGTCACCATTGGTAGAAGTCCCCACTCCACGCTGTATCTGCACACTGCCTAATAATGAACCATAGCTGTTCATGTTGGCCCAGAACACGCACTGGTCCTCGGGCGAGTTCAATGGGACACCGTCGAGAGTGACGTTGATACGTGAGTCGCCAGCACCACGGATGCGCATATAGGTGGTTCCTGTACCTAATCCGTTCTCACTCCAGGCCAATACGCCTGGTGTCTGTGAGAAAAGGAAAGGCAGTTCGCGGCCTGTCTTTGAAAACTCGCTCAGCTGTGCTTTCTTGATGTTGCTGATGGCATAAGGTGCATTTTTCTGTGCCCGCACGCCCTTTACTACTACTTCCTGCAGAGCCTCCACCTGCGTAGAGTCATAGAGTGCAGCATGGTTCTGTGCACTTGCAGGGCTAAACGATAAATGACAGATGATAAATAATGCACTTACCACTTTGATGCTTTTCTTCATACTTTTGCTTATTCCTTTAATTAATTAATAATGTAAAGGGGGAAAATCTTGTTGAATGAGCCTACATTCCATCCCTACGTCGGCATTGTCCGAATCAGGTTTAGAGGGTATCATCTCAGCCCACGATTTGTGAGCACCCCTTGAATTGCGGGTGCAAAGGTACGAATTAGTGAGCAAAAAGCCAAATATTTTTTGGTTTTTTCGAACGAAAGTACCTTCGACTAGTTCAAAATTCATAGTTCATAGTTCATAATTCATAGTTCATAGTTTTTTGTTGGATCAAACCCCTAAGTTGGGCTCCATATCATAAACTATGAACTATGAACTTTGAACTATGAACTGATCATTGTCTTGCTAAGATGCTGACGGCGAAGCCTCCGCCAGGTGCTTCTTTGAGTTTCAGCATGTCACCGCGCTTTACAGTGCGCTTGGTGATGGTGTAAGCCTGGGGATTGGTTTCGTAGTGGGCATTCTTGGCATCGGCATAGATAGTACAGTCGTATTTGCGGCCTTTGTCGAGGAAGTCTAATTTAATGACGCTCTGATGTCCCTGTTCGTCGCACTTTCCGCCGATGAACCAGTTGTCTGTGCCTTTGGCCTTGCGGGCTACGGTGATGTAGTCAGCAGGTTCTGCCTCAAGGTAGATGCTTTCGTCCCAGTCGCATGCCACATCGCGAATAAATTGGAAAGCGTCGTCGAACTTCTCGTAGTTTTCTGGCAGGTCGGCTGCCATCTGTAGCGGTGAATACATGGTGAGGTAGAGAGCCAATGAGCCGGCAATGGTGATGCGTGCCCACGAGGTGTTGTTGCTCCATTCAGAGAGCTTGGTGACGAAAATGCCAGGCGTATAGTCCATTGGACCTCCTTGCAGACGGGTAAAGGGAAGAATGCAGGTGTGGCCTGGACGGCTGCCGCCGAAGGCCTCGTACTCAGTCCCACGTGCCGACTCGTTGCCAACGAGATTGGGATAGGTGCGGCATAATCCCGTAGGACGTGTGGCCTCGTGGGCATTGACCATGATGTGGTGCTTGGCAGCCTGCTTGACCACATAGAGGTAGTGGTTGTTCATGGACTGTGAGTAGTGGTGGTCGCCACGTGGTATGATGTCACCCACGTAACCCGTCTTCACGGCATCGTAGCCATATTTGTTCATGAGTTGGAAAGCCTGCTCCATGTGACGCTCGTAGTTCTGCGTGGACGAGGAGGTCTCGTGGTGCATGAGCAGTTTCACACCCTTGGAATGGGCATAGTCGTTGAGCATCTTGATGTCGAAGTCGGGGTAGGGGGTGACGAAATCGAAAACATCGCGCTTCCACATGTTTGCCCAGTCTTCCCAGCCGATGTTCCAACCCTCGACGAGAACTTCGTCCAGTCCGTTCTTGGCGGCGAAGTCAATGTAGCGCTTCACGTTCTCATTGTTGGCTTTGTGTGTGCCATTGGGCTTCACCTTGCTCCAGTCAATCTTGTCCAGATAGATGGAGGGGAAGTCGTTGGTATAGTGCCAAGAGCCACGTCCCACAATCATTTCCCACCATACGCCGCAGTACTTTGTGGGATGAATCCACGAAATGTCGTCGAGTGCGCACGGTTCGTTGAGGTTGAGGATGAGGTTGGAAGAGAGCATGTCGCGTGCATCGTCTGAGACCATGAACGTGCGCCAAGGAGTCTGGCAGGGAGTCTGCATGGCCCCCTTCAGGCCAGTGGCATCGGGTGTGAGATGGCTGACAAAGGTGAAAGGCTTGGGCAGGGGCCAGGGTGATGGTTGTGGATGAGGTGTATAGGCGTTACTTCCGCCGCCGAGTTGGGTGGAGAGTGTCTTTGTCTGGGCATCAACCAACTCAAGGTGCATGGTTGCATAGTCGGCACAGGCTGCCTCATGGATATTGATGTAGAGGCCATCCTGGCTCTTCATCTGAAGGGAGGTCTGCACGCCTGTCTCAGAGAATACTGCTACGGAACTGTTTCCCCAGTTCACAGCCTCCTTCATACGTCCGCGAATCTCGGAGAGGCGGCACTCCTGTGTTTCCTGCTCCTGGGTGTCGTAGTCGCCAGGAAGCCACCAGGCGGTGTGGTCGCCAGTCATGGCAAACTCCGTGTGCTCATCCTTGATGAGGAAATAGATCAGTTCTTGCTGCTGAGGGAACTCGTAGCGCAGACCGATGCCTTCATCGTAGACACGGAAGCGGATGATGATGGTGCGTCTGGTGGATGGTTGCGACAAGGTGGCAGCATACTCTGTGTAGTGGTTGCGGATAGTGGCGGTCTCACCCCAGACGGGACGCCAGGTCTCGTCTTGTTCGGATGTCTGCTCGCTCTTCAGGGTAAAACCATCCATAAGGTCGGTCTCTTTCAACCCTTTGGAGGCGTGCTTGTCCTTGGCCAGTTCGAGACCTAAGTAGGAGGGAAGTACGACGGGACGGCCCTTGTAGCTCATCTCGTACAGCGGACGACCTTGTCCGTCTAATGAAAACTTCAGCTCAATGTTGCCATTGGGCGACTTAACTGTTGCAGCCACTGCCATCAGCGGAGCCATCAGCAGGCAGAATAAAAAGTTCTTGCGATTCATGTTGGTTGTTGTTATATTCATTGTTTGAGTGCAAAGTTAAGTATTTTTTTCGAAGTGACCAAATACTATGGCGCTTTTCCTATGAGTTACATGGCAAACGATTGCAAACTCCTGCAAAATAGGAGGGGCTGCATGCCAATCACTGGTATACAGCCCCTGCAAAGAGAAAAACTACTAACTACACTTTATTTGATGAAGAATTTTTTTCCATCCTTGATATAGAGGCCCTTCGTTGCCTTGGTCACCTTGCGTCCTGTCAGGTCGTAGATGATGCCCTTCTTAGGCTGGGCCTTAATTTCGGTTACACCTAGCGCTGCCTCGTACTCTTCAAGAGTGATCAGAGTGAGGTACATCGTATAGAACCAACCATCTTTCACGAAGCAAATGATAGTATTGATGGATTCGCCAGACTCTACTTTCCCAGTTAGATTGAAGACGTTGAGTGTAACTGTATTGCCTTCGATACCCTCTTCGGGGAAGGTGAGCACAATGCCATCCTCTTCTTCAATATAAGAACCGATATTGTTGATATAAACACCTGTGGTAGCCTGCATATCACCAGAAAGCTTTTCCTTAATTTCAGGATCATCCTCTGGATCTTCTGGCTCAATAACCTCCTTCATCAGTACTTTCATGGTGTTCTCGTTCAAAAATCCAGTCAAGTCATCTATTTTTAATGTTTTAATCATGTCGGTCATGTCAATCTTAATGTTGACTTCCTCATTAGCTGCTGGTACTGGCGCAATAATATCTGCTTTCTCGAGTGTGCGGTCGTCTATGGTTACGTCGCTCATATCAGCAGAGAACTCTACGAAGTCAAAATAATAGTTATTGACTTCTTTCAATACGTTACAGTTAAAGGCAAGTGTTGTGCCATGGGCATCGTTACTAGTATTTACTTGTACTTCTTGATCAAATTCCTGCCACTCCTCAGTAAAGTTAAGGTCACCAAGCATCTGATAGAATGCATAAGCTCCAGGTCCGTGGTGAATCTGTGTGTTCACGGTAGCTGCCTTGTCTGCGCGATAGAAGAAATGCACCTTCATCTTATCGCCAGGTTTAAACTCGTGAGGACAGCTGGCAAAGAACTGAGTAGCCCAGTCTTCCACGCCTAATGAACCGTCGTTCTTCTTTACAGTGTCACCATTCTCTCTAATAAAAATATCCACATACGAGATTTCTTCCGTATAAGTAGGGTTACCTTCTTCATCTAATACAGGATTACCTTCTTCATCTTTCACTTCAACTTGTGTCTTAACCTCATGTTTAGCATTATAACCGATAGACTGTAAAGTCAGTACTTTTCCTCTGACGGGATCTTCAACAAGATTTGCCTTGTGGTTTTCATTTTTTACGCCTTTAGTGGCAATGGCACCTTCTCGGGCATTGAAGTTGGTAACAAGTGTTGGGGTGTTTTCGTCATAGCACGGAAGAACCATTTCCATATTTGTTAATGAGCCTTCAGGCAGGAAGTTGAACCAACCACCACCTTCTTGAGGTTGATCCTCCTGATGGTCGCGAACTTCCATCTTGATTTCATCGAAGTAGAAGATGTTCTCTTCAGTGCTGGTTGTCAGGTCAAGTGCCAGAGTGGTCATAGTAGCGGTTGCATGACCTTCTGCAATTGTGTACTTTCCTGATGCGGGTAATGTGTACTTCTTCCACTCTGTTGTAACATCAAATTCTCCAAATGTGTTGTAGTCCAAAAATGAGCCGGGTGCAGAGTGAGCCTGCGTACCAATGCGACCATTCTTTTCGGCGCGGATTTTCAATATAATTCTTATATCCTTGCCTGCAGTAATCTCTGCAGATCCGTTGGATATTACAAAGAACTGAGTGTCGTAACGGTCGAGAGATTCCTTTTCAGCTTCTGCTGCACTACGTGCCCTAATTATGATGCAGTGGTTTCCGGGCTTTTTGGAATCTTCCACAACGCGTGGATCTTTCACGTCTCTTTCATCTCCAGGAGTGGCAACCTCCTGAGACTTGAAGCAAGAAAAGTCTTCACCCTCCATGTTTCCATTGGTGATGACATTTGTCCATTTGTCTTGTGCAAAGGCTCCACTACTGACGAGCAGAATGCCTGCAATTAGAGTAAAGAATCGTTTCATAAGTTAATCGTTTTTGAATGGTTAAATAATATTCGTGGTTATGCTTTAATAATCGTGTTCATGTGTTCGTTCTGGCTGCAAAGTTAAAGTATTTTCATGAATTGTAAAGTATTCAGATGTTACGCCTTTTTTTTCAAACGTAACATCATGAGCAATATTTGCAAATAAATAAGTTATTTTTATAAATGGTCTACTTTTAGTAGATAAGGAAATTGGACGGTATTGCCTTCTTCACCATGCTGGAAAAGGGGCTGGTGAGTGTCAGGGGCCCCCATGACGATGAAATAAAGGCATTTCAAGGGCTGTCCTGATGGTACGTGGAAAGAAGTAGTTTGAAGCGGACTGTATATTTCATGACCATCGGCGGTAATACCCACAAAGCCGTAGCGTAGTTGATCACCTTGCAGGCGCACGCTTACCTTGGTACCAGGACGTGGTACGGAGAGCGGTATGGCATTGAAACCGTAGGCCTCGGGCACGTCCAGAGGACGAAGCCAGCCGTTATCGAGGGTGTCGAGGCGTGTGGTGAAAGTACAGGCGTAACGTCGTGTTTGGTGACGGGCATGACGGAAATCAAAGTTCATGAGATGCTGGTAACCCTGGAACATCTCATCGCAGAATTGCTGTTGTGTGAGTCCGTACATTCTTTTATAGGTGATGACGGGGTCCTCTCCACGGCGTCCCTGGCGGTATAGTTCTGCTATGGACTTCCGTCCGTGCAAGTCGCTCCACCATTGTATGACGTAGGGCGAGTGATAGATGTTTTCCATGTGAAGGTAGGCCTTGTGGGTGAGTTTCTTGAAAGCCTCGAAGTGATAGTTCTCATCACGCAGCCACCAAGGGTTAACCTGCCAGAGCATCCATTGTGAAGTCATTTCGTAGAAACCTGAGCCGCCCCAAGCCTCACCAGCGGAGTCAGCAGGAATCTGGAGTTGGAAGGAGTGACCCAGTTCGTGAGCCATGCAGTTCATGGTGGTGTCCTGAATGCGATTAGGTGCTACCCAGAGTGCTCCGATATAATTGTCGTAGGTGCCGCCATAGGCTGTGCCATCGAGTGAATATTGTACCATCACCATCATCTTGTAGCGCGATGACTTGCTCGAAGCACTGTTGACAAATCCCAACGTATCGCGGAAGAAAGTGTAAAACTGCTGTACACGTTGCATGAGTGTGGGTAGCGAGAAACTCATGCTGTGGCCGTCTAACTGTGGAGGGTTGGCAGTGTCGTTGCCAAAACCACGTTCCCAGAAGAAAATGACGTCTTGTGTCTCGGCGCTACGGTGAAACGACCACTGGGAGGTATCAGCCCGCAAGTCCATGCTTCGCATATCCTCAGGAATGTAGATACGTTTCTGTGCAGTTGTGTCGTTAATGAATAATAAACAGTCAATAACGATGGTGGCCACCAGAAAAAGGGAACGTGTGTGGTTATTGTTTTTCATCATGATTCCTTAGCTTATGTTCCTGTTTTTTGTGAGACGTCTGTTATCTCAGTACTTTTTCACCGTTTACTATGTAGATGCTGTGGTGGCTGGGCGTGTCCACTGAGTGCCCTTGCAGGTCGTAGACATGTCCACTGGTCACTCTTTCTTTATTCATCGGGCTCGAAGGAATGCTAATTCCCGTAGGATCGTTGTAATCTATAGCAGCGAGTTCGGCACTGCGTTTGTCGGCAGTGAGGTGTATGCGCAGGACAAAGCGGGCAATGGCCTGTTCTGTGGCACTCTTCTTGTAGACGAGTGCCTGCTGAAGGGTGTAGTCAGCGCCGTTTCTGCCCCTATCGGGGTAAGGACCAAGGTTGAATGTGAGTGTGGAAGGAGAAAACTCGCTGTAGACATAGCTGCTGCTGCCATAGGCAATGACATTGCCAGTGGACGAGAACCAGTGGCCATAGCCGTTGGCAGTAGACCCTTGTTTGACAAGGACACCCGTCTTGGGGTTGCAGGCATAGAACATGATATGTCCGGCGGCGGGGCCTTGGGCACTGTAGGGTTCCATCTTGCCAGCTATGTCTGAGACCTTCATTTGTAGGGCTGTTCCCAGATTGGCGGCAGCCTGACCAGAAATGGTCAGGCTGGTGCCGGTATAGTTGCCGTTGGTGGTGGCAGGGAAGTAGATGTCGTAGGTGAAAGTGATGTCACTCACGTCGCGTCCGTCGATTTGGGGTTCCATGTAGACGGTGGCCTTTGGTGCCAGATCGGTGCCTTCAAGCTGGAAACGATAGGGCCAGTGTTCTGCATTCTCGGCCTTTTCGGTCCACTTGTGCTGGATATAGTTGCCTCTGGGGGCAGGTGATACGATGAGCCACAGTTGGCTGACACCTTCCGGCACGGTAACGCTTACATCCTCCGTCTTCTCTGAACTGCCTGTGCAATAGACAGAGTCTGCATGGAAATACTGGCGGGTACCGTCTTTCATCAGTGCTACGTAGCCTAAGCGGAATCCACGATATGTGCTATTCGTAGGACGTATGTAAGTGGTGCGGTTGATCTTGCCCCACTGAGTCTCGCCGTTCATCATCTCTGCAGGGTCACCTGTAGCCAGTTTCGAGCCTGCCGTCAGGGCGGTGAAGTGGGTGGTGACGAGGGTGCCTGCCTCTGGGACTTTGAGTGGAATGACATTGAAACCTGTTGACTGCGGTGTAGAGGCCAGTGCTACCTGGTAAGTCTGTGATGCCGTCTGTACACAACGGTAGGTGAAGTCGCCTATGTATGTGTCGCGATAGGGAGCGCAGGCATCGAAGTCCCATGTGGCACAACGTGCTGCATAGTCGTAATACAGTCGGTAAAGGTCTGTCGAGCTCAAGCCCTTCAGCTTCATGAGTGCTTGGTTGAAGTCGGTGGCGTTGTGGTCAGTCTGGCCTGTCATGGGTTGTCGCCAAACCTTGCCGATTGTCTGTATGTCGCCATAGTGCTGACAGAGGTAGTAAAGGAACCAGTAACTTTGGTAGCGGTGCCACTCATGGCTGAAAGCGTAGTTGTGGGAGTTGCGGAATACGTTGATGCTTTGCTCGTACATGAGCTCTGGGTAAGACTGTGCAGCTTGCCACTGTGCTGTCTGTTCCCAGATGCACTGACCATTACCACAAGCAAGATGGAACCCCGTGTTGATGCTGGGCGAGGAGGTGTGCTTGTTGCCGGAATCATCTGCATAGCACATGTAGTGGAAGGAATGCCCCACTTCGTGTGCAACGCTGTGGCCTACCGGCTTGCAGGCCGAGGGACCGAGCCATAGGGCAGAGACTTCAAAGTCGTAGCCGCCACCGTAGCACACCCAGTCGCGGGTGTGGTTCAACAACACCATTACCTTGTAGTTGCGGAGGTTGGTCTTCTCTGGGTTTACGAATCCCAATTGATTGATCTCCAGGTCGTAAAAAGATTCACATTTACGTAGCAGATCCTGCTCGTCCACACGGAAGGGTTCTGGCGACTCCGAGGGTTTCTTTGACCCATAGCCTTTGTCCCAGAAAACGATGACATTGTCACTTTCTATGCTTCGTGACTTTGACCATGTGTAGCAGTTGTCAGGGTCGCTCTCCTTGTAGAGCAGAGAGTCTGCAGGCCAGGGATTCTTCCACTCGTCAGGAATATAGACACGCTTTTGAGCCCAAGCGGAGTTAAATACACAGTAAAAAAGTATGAATAGTAAACCTGTCTTCTTTAGGTTGTCAGTTTTTGTTTTCATCTTTCCTGCTTTTATCCTTAATTATTCTATTTCTTATTCCGCACTATGGCCGAAAGCCGCATCATTGACTTTCCATTCCAACACACCGCCTGATTGTCCAGGTTGCAGCTGGGCCACGATTTTCAGTTCCTGAGTCTTGACAGGTTTGAAATCGACACTGTTGTAGCAGTCCTTGCGGACAGTGAAGGGCGAATGCTGTTCTACCTCTTTCCATTGTCCGCCCTCCGACTTGTAGTAGAGCACCCATGATACCGGCGTACGGAAGTTACCGTCATAGTGGTCGAAGTCGAGCCAGTAGACCTGCACGTTCGACACCTCGTAAGGCTGGTCAAAACGGTAGCTGATGCTCTCCTTCGTCCCGCGCTTCAGCCACCAGTAATGGTAGGGCTTGCTTGTGTCAGACGAACGTTTGGGATCCCACTGGTCGTTCACACCACCAGCCCAGGAGTCGGTGGGAGCCGTTTCGGGGGCATCGTTCTGTATGGGACCTCGGTTGGAGAATGTCTGTGCCTTTGAGGCAATGGTTGGCTTAGGCGTGATGACAGCAACTGTGGGAGAGGCGGCTATCCATACTTCCATGGGTTGCGGGCCACGGTTATTCCATGTGGAGTAGGGGATGGCACGGAAAGGCACATCCTTGATGGTGCCGTCTTGTTCAATCTCCTTGGCATTACCCTCTAACACCGTTACTCCTTTGAGCAGACCGGCTTCAAAGTGGGCAGTGATGGGCGAGGCATTGAGAATGTACTTGTTGAACACTTGATGATCGGCTTGGTCATTGGCTTCTATGCAGTAAACTACCGGTCCGCGTTGCAGTGCTGTTTTCCCACGCAGGTCCTCGGCATTGTCATTGGCAGTGATGCGTCTCACCTCCATAGGTAGGTTCAGTTCTATTACATCACCCTTCTTCCAGTTCCGGCTGATGGTGACATAGTCTCTGATCTCTGGGTAGAGCGCATTTCCGTTGATGCTGATGCTGTAGGGCTTTGCCTTGTCTATATAGGTGTAAAGGCCGTTGTTGGTAGGCGAGGTCTTCAGCCAGGAGGGAATGCGCACCTTGATGGCGAACTTACCGCTGCCTTTATTTACCTTGATCTTTACCTTGCCGTCCCATGGATATTCTGTTTCCTGTTCTAATTCCACTTTGCCAATCTGGGCTTTGCCTTGAGCAAAGAGGTTCACGTAGATGTCCTTGCCCTGCTGGGCGTAGATGTAACCAGGTACTGATGCAACGAAGCGTGTAACATTACCAGGGCAGCAGGCACAGCCAAACCAACGCTGGCGTTCATGCTCGCCGCTGCTCTCCAGGGGATTGTCATAGAAGAAACGGTCGCCAGAAAGCGAGACGCCGCTTAACACATTGTTATATAATGCAAGTTCAACAACATCCATATATTTCGATTCGCCAGTGGCAAGGAACATGCGGTAGTTCCAGTAGACGTTGGCGATGGCAGCACAGGTTTCGCAGTAGGCGGTATGGGAGTTCAGTTCGTAGTCAGGACCGAAACCCTCGCCCTGTGCACGGCTTCCAATACCGCCAGTGATGAAGAGTTTTCTTGAGGACATGTTCTTCCAGATACGTTGCAGTGCTTCTTCGTAAGCCTTGTCGCCAGTGAGTGCTGCCATGTCGGCAACCCCAGAGTAAAGGTATCCGGCACGTACGGCGTGGCCCACAATCTCTTCCTGCTGCAGAATGGGCATGTGGTCCTGGCTGTATTCGCTGGGATGGTGACCATCGGTGCAGCGGCCTGTCTCATCGACGAAGTATTTGGCTCCTTCCAGGTATTTCCTGTTGCCGGTCACCTTATATAGTTTGCAGAGTGCCATTTCGATGATGGGGTGTCCGCCAGGGCGGTGTATCTGACCTTCATTGGGTCCGAAGGTCTGGCACACCAGGTCAGCATTCTTGATGGCTACGTTGAGGAAGGTCTTCTTGCCAGTGGCACGGTAGTGGGCCACGGCACTCTCGATGAGGTGTCCGCTGTTATACAGTTCGTGGGAGTTGATTTTTTCCCATTTGTGTGTACCCCACCATCCGCTGAGACGCGTACATTTGTTGGTGACGCAGGTGGTGAGATAACCGTCAGGTTCCTGTGCCAGGGCGATAAGGTTGATGACGGAGTCGAGATATTGGTCTAGCTGGGCATCGTATTTCACGGCTAATGCATAGCTGGCTCCTTCGATAACCTTGTAGGGGTCTGTGTCGTCGAATGAGAAGTCGCCTTGATGCTCCTTCACGGTGGTCTTCATGCGTCCCAGGTTGGCGGCTGCCAAAGCAAAATTGTCAAAGCGTCCGCTCTTTTCACATTCGCGGAAAGCCGAAGGAATAGATACCGTACGGTTTACCTCGATGCGTGGTGTCCAGAAGACGTCGTTCAGGTGTACTTTGTTGAATGCAACTTCCTGGATAGGCTGTTTCTGGTCAGCCACAGCTGTGCCTGTCATCATCAGGCTACATAATAGTAATGTCACTTTCTTCTTCATTGTTCTTGTAGTTTGTTGTTAGTATAATAGATTCTCTTTTCTCGTATTCCGGATATTCCTTGGATGGTGTTCCAAGATGGCTCTTCTCAGGGCAGATGTGTCCAGGTGTGTATAGATTTCGGTGGTGCCGATGTCTTCATGACCTAAGAGGGCTTGAATGACACGTAGGTCTGCTCCACCCTCTAATAAGGCAGTGGCAAATGAATGGCGCAGCGTGTGGGGGGAAATGGTCTTCTGGATGTTAGCCGCAAGAGCCTGCTGTTTGATCATGATGAGTATCATGGTACGTGTGAGATGGGCACCCCGACGATTCAGGAATACATAGTCCTCCTCACCCGGCTTGATATTCATCTGCCGGCGGTCGTCAAACCATAACCCCAGTTCCTTAATGGCACGCTTCGAGA
Organism: Prevotella sp.; assembly: GCA_016285075.1. Taxonomy (GTDB): domain Bacteria; phylum Bacteroidota; class Bacteroidia; order Bacteroidales; family Bacteroidaceae; genus Prevotella. The sequence goes on along the minus strand of JAEEQB010000006.1, from coordinate 85,306 downwards.
TGGGGACCAGGCGTTCCTTGGAGCCTTTGCCTAAGACACGGATGAATTCCTCTTGGAGAAAGAGGTCGGATAGGTGCAGTGTCACCAACTCGCTGACACGCAGACCACAGGAGAACAGGACCTCGATGATGGCCCGGTTGCGGTGACCTTCCCATTTGGAGAGGTCTATTGATGCCTCCAACCTGTCAACTTCCTCGGTGGACAAGACGGCTGGTAGGTGGTCGCCTATCTGGGGGGACTCCAGCAGTTCACTGGGGTCGTCATCGCGGAAACCGTCTAATTGCAGGAACCGGCAGAAGGAGCGTACGCCGCTTAGGATACGGCACTGGGACCGGGGGCCTATACCGATGTCATGCAGCCCCGCAGCAAAGTGCTGCAGGTCTTCCAGTTCCATGTCGATGGCATCTTTCTGCTCTTCCGTCAGGTAGTTCAGCAGTTTCTCCACGTCACGGCGGTAAGCCTCTAACGTGTTTTCCGACAAGCCTCGCTGCAGCTTCAGGTAGCGGAGGTATGCCTTGTAATAGTTCTGCTTCTCACTCCTCATAGCATATTCTTCACTCGTCCTCTTCCTCCTCCATCGCCTGCCTGATGATATCGAAGTCATAGCCCCGCCCCATGGCAAATCGGATAAGCTTTTGGCGCAGTTCGTAGTCGTTCTGGGCTTTTGTGCTCTTCCGCTTGGTTTTCAGCAGGGTGCGTAAGTTGTCGACATATAATTGGGCATCCACTTCATTGAGCACACGCTGCTGAATATCGTCACTGATGTGTTTCATCCACAGTGCCTGCTCTATTTTCCGACGCCCCCATTTGTCGAATCGTACTTTGTCGCCAACGAAGGCTCTGGCAAAACGTTCATCGTCAACATATCGTTCTTTCGTGAGTCGTTCCATGATGCGTACCAGGGCATCGTTGCTAATGCCCCAACGCTGCATCTTCTCTGTTATTTCTTGCTGGCAGTGTTCGCTATTGGCGCAAAGCGTCGACAGGCGCAGCCAGGCTTCTTGTTCACTGATCTCTTTCATGGTCTGGTGGCTTTGACCATTCTGCATTTGCCGTATTGGTCGTTTTTAGTTGTTATATCCTTGAACCCCTGTTGCTCCAGGAGCCAGCATAGCTGTTCGTGGTGTCTAGGGTTGATTTCAAAGTAGAGGCTGCTTCCGTTGCGCAGTGCCTTGGAGGCATACTGCCCGATGGCACGGTAGAAAAGCAACGGGTCGTCATCGGGCACGAAGAGTGCTTGGTGCGGCTCATGGTCTAACACACCGTTATGCATCTGAAGACGTTCGCTATAACATACATACGGCGGGTTGCTGACAATGACGTCCCAGCAGCAGGTGTCTTGTGGTGGTCTGAGTGCATCCTGTTGAACAAGGCAGATGCCGGCTCCCAGCTTTTGTGCGTTCTCCGATGCAATGTGCAAGGCTTCTTGCGAGATGTCCCATGCCGTAACTTGCGAATCCTGCATGTCCAAGGCTAGGGTGACAGCAATACAGCCGCTGCCCGTTCCAATATCTAATATTGTATGATGCTTTGAGCAATGTGCATCGGAGATGATCCACTGGCACAGCTCCTCAGTCTCGGGTCTTGGGATCAGTACGCCAGGTGCTACGTGGAACCAATGACCGCAAAACTCCGTTCGTCCTGTCACATATTGCACAGGCTCGCCCTGTTCCAAACGCTTCATCATCTGCTCCAGCTGCCGTTGCTCCTCCACCGTCAGCCTTTCAAGAGCTCCGCCTAGCAGATCAGCCAGTGACAGATGGAAGCCAACGTCCATGAGCCATGTCACAACTGCCTTTGCCTCGCCTTCATCGTAGACCGTCAGCAGTCTTTGCCAGAGTTCTCGATAGTTCATCATTGAAGGTTGTGCGTCATTTGTTTGATGATGGGTGCCAGACGTTGTCTATACCACACAGTTTGGATAATGCCGCGCATGGCTAAATAAATGACCTGTGCCAACCACAGGACATGATTGAGCAGTGCCGGATGGCGGTAGTCACTGCTGGACGTCCACCACTTGTCGCCCAAGGTGAAGACAGAAAAGAAAAGGAAGGCGGAGACGGCCGATGAGACTAACATGCCACGAGTGGCAGTGAGGCCGATAAAGACACCGTCCCAAATGAATGCCGTGGCTCCTGCAGCGGGGATGATCCATGCCCAGTAGATAAAGTTGCGGGCAAAGCCAATGACGGGCTGCTCGTCAGTAAGCAGTCTGACAATCCACATGCCGCCGAAGACATAGATAGTGGTGAAGACTGCAGTGACGGCAATGGCCCAAATAAAAAGATGGTGCAGCGTCTCGTTGAAAGCCTTGGAGTCGTGGGCTCCGTAGAAACGACCTCCCAAAGCCTCGCCGGCATAGGCAAAGCCGTCCATGAAATAGCTGAAGAGCAGGTAGAGCTGCAGGATGACAGTGTTGACAGATAATATGACGGCCCCCTGACGAGCACCGGCAGCAGTAAAAAAGAGATTGACGGCCACCAGACAGAGGGTGCGGAGGAAAATGTCACGGTTGATGGCGAAAAAAGAAGTAGACTTGCCATCGGTTTCTTTACCCGAAGGGGAGCTGTTGCCGTTGTCAACGTGTAGAACATCGGTAGAAACTGATATTTTACTTTCCTTGGGAAAGATTGTGGCAGTGAGGCAGAATATGATAGCCATAAACAGTCCAGCATATTGGGCAATGACAGTGCCAGTGGCCACACCCTCAATCTTCATTCCGAAGCCATAGACCAAAAGGAGGGAGGCAAGTATGTTCACCACGTTCTGCATGATGGAGATGAACATGGGAATGCGGGTGTTCTGCATGCCGATAAACCAGCCTGTCAGACTGTAGAGGCTTAACATGGCGGGTGAACCCCAGATGACGATGCGGAAATACTGAACAGCCAGGGGACTGACATCGGTCGTAGGGCCGATTATCCAGAACATGAGCCATCGCAGCGGCATTTGCAGCAAGATAAGCAGCAGGGCAATGCCCAGACCCCAGAGCACCGAACGTCTAAGAACCTGCGTTGCCTCTGTCCAGTCCTGCCGCCCATAGGCCTGAGCCGTCAGCCCGCTGGTGCCCATCCGTAGGAAACCGAATAGCCAATAGATGAGGTTGAAGATCATAGAACCCACGGCAACGGCGCCCATGTAGGCTGCGTTGCCCATATGTCCCACGATAGCAACATCAACCATTCCAAGCAGTGGCACTGTGATGTTCGACACGATGCTGGGAACGGCTATGTGCAGTATCTGACGGTCGCGTATATTCATATATGGCTTCTATATAACTAACCTCTGCAAGGTGTTTTAAAACGCCACTGCTTTTGGCCAGCCGAAAAGTTTGCTGCAAAAGTAGTAAAAAATGTTGGGACAGCAAAATTTTAGCAAGAAAAAACATGGTGCTCCTCTATTTCTCAATTCGCATTTTGGGAGACTTCGCTACATTTGTGTGTGAACCAATAATTCTGTCTATGCGTGTTAGTACTCACATATACTTTTTTTGTTCGGTTTCCCTGTGATAGACTCGAAAAATTGGCGTTTGTTTTTGCGTTCAGGCGAGGAGATTTTGCGCTAAGGCACAAGGTGTTTTGCGCTAAGGCGCAAGGTGTTTTGCGTAGACGCAAAAGCGTTTTACCCACCACCTTTCTCCTGCTTTCATTGGACCTTGCACCAACGAAGCCCCGTCCTCTCACCCCTGAAGCCCGGCTGAGGTGGGCGGTCACGGGGGTGCTCAGCATGCAGATGGTGCACCCATCGGGGTGTAAAAGATTGACCTCAAACGCCCCTTCAGGCCGTCTATGCCTTCGTTGTTGGTAGGACGCAGCAAACGACTCAACGGGGTCTCTGACATCGAGACGGGGGTACAAGTACATCAAGCTACTGAGAGAAGACGCGTTCAGCGTCTTATGTTCGAGATAGTTATAAGGGTTGGAAGCTTTAGTTACTTCAGTTATGGCGGTTCTTTTAAGCTCTCTGCAAAGAACCTGAGCACTCACTGTGCGCTAGTTAAAGGTTGAACAATCATGAAGTGAATCCCCTCTTTTGCATCGGATGTTTCTCTTGTTTGGATCGTGCCACTCTTTTGTTTGAATCGTGCCAGTCTCTTGTTAGGATCGTGCCACTCTCTTGTTTGAATCGTGCCAGTCTCTTGCTAGGATCGTGCCAGTCTCTTGCTTTGATCTCGACTTTAGGCTGCTTGAAGGGAAACGCTTCGTCTGGCAGGGAATTTGCTCACTTATTCTGCCTCTGACCTGACGGCCGAAGGATCTTTCGTTGACTGCCGTCTACCTCAAACGCTGCTCGGCCATTCAAGCTTGCTTGATGGCACTCGCTGCTTTTTCGGTTCAAAAATGAAAAGAAAAATAAATTTTCCTTTTGCATTTTGCTCACTTATTCGTACCTTTGCAGCCAAATTTTTGATTCATATACAAAAACGAGCAAGATGAAAGTAGCAATTGTGGGCGCCAGTGGCGCTGTAGGGCAGGAATTTCTGCGACTGCTTGACGAGAGAAATTTTCCGATGGATGAACTGGTACTGTTTGGATCGGAGCGCAGTGCTGGACGTAAGTATATCTTTCGTGGCAAGGAGATAGAGGTGAAACTTCTTCAGCATAATGATGATTTCAAGGATATCGACATTGCCTTTACCTCCGCAGGTGCAGGTACGTCGAAGGAATTTGCTGAGACCATTACGAAGTACGGCTGCGTCATGATTGACAACTCCAGTGCCTTCCGCATGGATGAAGACGTGCCTCTGGTGGTGCCTGAGTGTAATGCCGAGGATGCATTGAACCGTCCTCGTGGCATCATAGCCAATCCTAACTGTACCACCATTATGATGGTTGTAGTTTTGCAACCGTTAGAGAAACTGAGCCATATCAAGCGTATCCATGTGGCTAGTTACCAGAGTGCCTCTGGTGCCGGTGCCGCTGCCATGCAGGAACTCCAGCAGCAGTATAAGGAGATTGTGGAGACGGGTGAGGTGAAGACGATCAAGAAGTTCCCTCATCAGTTGGCTTACAATGTGATTCCCCAGATTGATGTCTTCCAGCCCAACGGATATACAAAGGAAGAGATGAAGATGTTCAACGAGACACGCAAGATTATGCATACCGATGCCAAGTGTTCGGCCATGTGTGTACGCGTGAGCTCGCTCAGAAGCCACTCTGAGAGTGTGTGGATAGAGACAGAGCGTCCCATCAGTGTGGAAGAGGCCCAGCAAGCCATTGCTCAGGCTCCTGGCTGCACACTGGTGGACGATCCCACCACACTGACCTATCCCATGCCGCTTGATACGGCAGGAAAAGATGATGTGTATGTAGGCCGTGTACGCAAGGACTTGTCTGACGACAACGGTCTCACCTTCTGGCTCTCTGGCGACCAGATTCGCAAGGGTGCTGCCCTGAATGCCGTGCAGATAGGCGAGTACCTGATTAAGGTTAATGGCTTGAAGAAATGAAAAGACAACTGACTATGCAGGCAAAGAGGTTGCTACCCCTTTGCCTGTTTTCTTTCCTGATACTGTTCTCTTCCTGTAGCAAGGACGACAATCTGAGTGTGCCAGAACTGATTGTAGGAACCTGGGTGGTGGACAGCTATGAGGTTTTGGGTGACCCTGACACGGAATACACGGTCTATATTGACCATTTTGAGTTCCGTAAGGACCAAACGTTTACAGTCTACTACGGACTGGCTCCTGGTCAGCAGACAGCAGAAAGCCCTGACAGCGGCATATACGAGGCAGGAGAGGCTTATCTTCGATTAGAGTATAACAACGTGCAAGGCGCAGATCGCAAGGTGCTGTGTGAAATAATTTCATTCACGGAAACCACCATGCAGATAACTTATCGCCATCCTGACAGCGACATTGTTGCACATGTGAAGGTTAAGAAGAAGTAAAAGCAGCCACAGCCTAACCTTTATTCCTCCTCTGTCTCGTCCTCTTGATAAGTGGCGTTGATGGTATAGGGGATATAGGCCGAGAAGTAACCCAGGCAGCCACCCGTGAAGTTGGCTACTGGGTTACTTCCGTTATTGGCTGCCTGTGACAGCGAGAACAGGTAGTCGTAGGAGGCACGGTCGATGGCCCGTACCTCGATGCGTATTTTATCGCCGTTGTGGAGAGCATCTTCGTCATCGCTGAAATCCTCGTGAATACAGCCTAATAGTTGTTGCAGCTCCTTGCCGGGGTTGCTGGTGTCGCGTGTTATCGTCCAACGGTAACCGATATTGTTGCGGTACATATGGATAAAATAGTAGTTCTGCTGACCGGGGAAGTCCTGGATGGTCAGGTCGGCAAAGAGGATTCTTGTCGACATCATCTTCTTCCATACAAAACGGAACTTGTTGACCTTTGGCTGTGGCTGGAGAATGGAAGAAGAGGAGAAATGATGGCCATCTACATCAATATCTACCTGATAGAGAGTGCCTGGATAAGCCTTGAGAGGATAGATGTAATTGCCGTTAGAGGAGTAACGGGCAGTTTGGCGTACACTGTCGCCAGAGGAAATGACAACGGTGGCATTCTCCACAACACGGTCGGACGACTGACTGCCCTTCATAGGTACCGTCTGAGTGACGCGGACAGTGGCAAGACTATTAGTAAGGGATGCTTCCACAACATACTGTGGTGTAGCCTCATGATAGTCAATGTCGATTTCCTTCTCACAGGAAACCAGAGTGGTGGTAATCAATAATAACTTAATAATTCTTCTCATTTCTTATCTCTCACTTGCCTCATTCTACATTCACCACTTTACCGTATAAGCCACAGAGGGTACGATTCCGAAAAGCGAGTATTGCATAGCCTTGGTGTGGGCACCGTCCTCAGAGTCCTCAAAGTTGATGAGGTATGGGTTATGACGATTGTACAGGTTGTAGATACCGAAAGACCACTGCCGGGTAGTATGGGTCTTGGGCGTCTGCTTTGAGAACGTGGCTCCTATGTCCAACCGATGTGTGGAAGGGGTACGGTAGCCGTTCCGTTCTGAATAATAGTAAATCCAGTTGTCCTCTATCTCGTACTTTCCGCTGGGTGCAGTAAATGCCTGACCAGAGTAGTACACCCATGTGGCATTGAGTGTCCAGTGCTGGTTCAGCCGATAAGACCCAACGATGTCAATGTCGTGACGCCGGTCATTGTTGGCTTTGTACCATCGTCCGCCGTTGATGCCGGGAATCTTGGTCTCTGACCATGCAAGGGTATAGGCCAGCCATCCTGTCAACCGTCCCGTGTTCTTTCTGAAACACAGCTCTGCACCATAGCTGCGGCCGCGGCCAGGTAGTATGAGGCGTTCTATCTCAATCTCTGAGCTGAAGCTCTTGCCATCACGGAAGTCCACTACTTGGTCCACCTTCCTATAGTAGGCTTCCAATGAGGCATCGTAATCCTGATTAGGACTCATGGCGAATATGCCAGCACTTATCTGGTCGGCCACCTGAGGTTTCACCAGGTTGCTCGTAAGGGTATAGCGGTCAAATGGTGTAGAAGTGTCCTGATTCCTTAGGGCGTGGATGTTCTGTGAGGTGCGGCTATAGCCCATCTTCACACTCAACAGCTTTGTCATGGGGATGTTCACGCTGAGTCGTGGTTCAATGCGGAGGTAGGTCTTGACGGCCTCCCATTTGTCATAGCGGAACAGGCGGATGATTTCCCCCTCTTCGTCCAGGTCGTAGTAGGGCGATCCGCCACCCATAGGCGAGAAGATGTTCAGACGAATACCGGCAGAGACGGTTGTCTGCCGGCCTAAGCTCAGTACGTCGTTTATCCACACATTGTTCTCCCAGGCGCGGCGCACCTCTTTCTCATGGAGGCTTACCTGTTGCCACTCTGCCGACTTCACACTGAAGAGCATGGACTGAAGGCCCGTATTCAGCGTGTGACGTCCCAGGTGCAGGATGGTCTCATGACGCAGCCCGCCTTGCCTGATATGTCCTGTGTAACTGATATTGGTATCAAAGATATCGAAGGCATTGTCGGTGTCATAGCCAGAGTAGAGCAATGTGGTTTGTGCATAATCCTCGTTACGCAGGCGGTGAAGCCACTTCAGACTGGTTGTCAGGTTCTGCCACTTCAGGTCGACCATTTCCTCCAGACCAGTACAGTCTCGTCCGGTGAAGAAGGTAAGGAACAGTTGGTCGCGTGGTGTCAGCTGGTAGTCCAGCTTTACATTGAAGTCGTAGAAGTAAAGGGTGTTGTTCTTGTATTCCTTCGTAGGTTTGAGAAACAGGTCCATGTAGGAACGGCGGGCTGCCACGAGGATGGCTGCTTTGTCTTTCAGCAGCGGGCCTTCCAGAGAGCCTTCTGCTGCCAACAGTCCGATGGTGCCTGTCCCATGCCAATGAGTACGGTTTCCGGTACGCGCTGTCAGGTCGAGTACAGCAGACGAGGCTCCTCCATACTGCGCGGGGATGAGTCCTTTATAGAGGGTTGCTGTAGCCAGTGCATCATCGTTGAAGGCAGAGAAAAGCCCCGCCAAATGGCCAACATTGTAGACGGGAGCATCGTCGAAAAGAATCTGGTTCTGTGCTGCCGTTCCGCCTCGCACCTGGAAACCGGTAGATGCTTCACTCTCAGGCTTGACACCAGGCAACAGCTGTATAGAGCGCATGATGTCGGCTTGTCCGAAGATGTGTGGCAGGCCACTCAGTTCTTTTAGCTGGAGCTGCTCGCTGCCCACCTGTACCTGATTGAGGCGTTGTTGGGCTCCACTAGCACTCACCACCACCTCACGTAGCGTCTGCTGACGTAGGGTGGAGTCCTGCGCCGTCTGTGCTAATGACGGCTGAACCGTCATTAGCAAGGCGCAAAGCTTAAAGTGCCAAACGAAGTCCGATTTCTTCACCTCTAAAGTGATCTTCTTTTCCGTTACGATTGGAGACTCGGCAGAATTTTGCATTGCTGTTCCAAGAACCACCACGGATTACACGGTTGCTACCCATGGTAGGACCCTTCGGGTCGTTCTTAGATGATACGCGGTAGTAATCCGGGTCGTACCAGTCGGCACACCACTCGTTGACATTTCCACACATGTCGTAGAGTCCTAACTCGTTAGGCTTCTTGGTTTTCACATCATGAGTGGTTCCATTAGCATATCCTGGTGTGGAGCCTCCGGCATACCATACAAAGTCTTTCACATTAGTGGCAGACGAGGTACCGGCCCATTTGTAGTGCTTTGTCTTGGTACCGCCTCGTGCTGCAAACTCCCATTCAGCTTCTGTGGGCAGACGGAAATTCTTACCTGTCAGCTGGTTGAGCTTCTGGATAAACGTCTGACACTCATTATGAGTAATGTATTCCACAGGTTTTTTGTTTCCTTGGAAATGAGAAGGATTGGTTCCCATGACAGCCTTCCATAGTTCCTGTGTCACCTCTGTCTCTCCGATGCAGAAACCTGTGAGGGTCACACTATGGACAGGGTCTTCCTTGTATAGTGACATGTCTGCGTCAGGATCATAGTTGTCGCCATTCTTATTGTTTCTCTGAGCTCCCATGAGGAAGGTGCCACCCTTCACGGCTATCATTTTGAAGGTTACACCGTTGACAGTGAAGGTGGCATCAGTAGGATCGGGTGATGCACCAGTCTGTGTGATAGTGATTTCGCGAGTGTTGCCGCTCCAGGTTACGCGTATCTTGGATGTTCGGCTGTTAGTGCTGGTGTTGGGCGAGGCTGTCAGTGTGATAGTCTTGTCACCAGTTCCATCATAGGCCGAGCAGGTGAGCCAATCGTCAGGCTTTTCAATTCTCCACTGGGTGTTCGAATTGATGTTGAAGTTCTCACTGCCTCCAGCACCATTGAATGAGATGATCTGCGGACTCACTTCCAGCTTAAGTTCCCATCCTTGCTGGGTGACTGCCACTTGTGCAGTCTCGCCGCCGGATTTGATGGTTATAGTGGCATTGCGTGGCGTGGTGGCAGTATTGGTAGCAGTGGTTACGGAGATGGTATATGTGCCCTTCCCGCCACTGGTCTGGGGACGGAAGGAAATCCAGTCAACATTGGTGCTGATTTCCCAATTGTCGCTGGCAGTAATTACGATTTGACGTGTATCGCTCTTGTCGCCGAAGTCAAGTGTTCCTGGTGTTACTTTCACAGAACCTGATGAACCCTGTTGGGTGATCTTCACCTGAGCAACAGCTCCGTTCTCAGCCTTGACGGTGACAGTACCTTCGCGTGACGTGGTGCTGGTGTTACGATCGGCCTGTACGTTGATGGAGCCCTTGCCTTCACCAGAGGGTGGTGTCACCCTGAACCAGTCTTTGTCTGCACTGACCGTCCACTTGATGTTAGAGTCGATGACAAACGTCTGACTGCCTCCTGCACTGCCGAACGACAGGCTGGTCTCACTGAGTTTGAACTCTGTATTGAAGATGGCAGCCTTCTGGGTGATTGCGATGGTGCGTTTCAGACTGCTATTCTTGTCGGCGGTGATGGTAATGATGGCCTGACGGTCGCGGCTGCTGTCACGATAGGTGGTTGCCACAACTTTGATGTCCTCATTGTTTTGTCCCTTGGTGGGTGACACGCTGAGCCACGACTCACTGGTAGTGATGCTCCATGAGGTATTCGACCTGACTCTGAAGGTCTGTGGCTGCTCGTTGGGATAGTCCTGATCAGCATTGAAGGTCATGGTAGTTGTCTCTACTACCAGTGTCAGTGTCTCAGGCGTGGAGCCTGTTTGCGTGATGCTGATTTGGCGGGTGTCTCCGTTGCTTGCCTTGACGGTGATAGTGGCACTGCGTGTGCTGCTATCAGTATTGGGTGCCACCGTGACGGTGACGTAGCCTTTGTTCTCGCCAGTGGCAGGTGAACAGCTGGCCCATGACTGGTTGCTGCTGACCGTCCACTTCATGTTGGAATCAACAATGAAAGTCTTTTGGCCCCCCTTCTCGTCGAAAGAGAAACTACTCTCGCTGAGGCTGAAGGAAGGATTGAAAGTGGCTGCATTTTGGGTGACCATGATAGTCTGTTTGAGATTGCTATCCTTGTCGGACTTGATAGTAATAGCAGCTGTACGGCTGCGGCTGGTCTCCGTGTAGTTGTCAGCCGTCACAGTGATGGTCTGGTCGCCTTCACCTTTGGTGGTGGAGAAGGTGAGCCAGGTGGCATCTGAGACGATGGTCCATGCTGTGTTCGACCTGATGTTGAAAGTCTGGGACTTCGGTTCAGACTGGTCAGCATCGAAACTCATGGTGGTTGTTTCTACCGTTAGGGTAAGGGTACCAGACTGGGAGGCAGCCTCTTGCTTCACCTGGATGTACTTGACAAGATTGCCGGACTTGACAGTGATGGTGGCTGAACGGTCCTGTGCATCATTGTTCTCTGTTACGCTGACAGAGATGGTTTGGTCGCCAGAACCTTCTGATGGTGTGCAGTTAAGCCAAAAGGCATCGTCAGTGACGGTCCATTTCTGATTGGAGTAGATCCTGAACGAACGTCCACTGGACGAACCGGCACTGAAGGTCATCTGTGTCTCTGACACTTCAAGGTTTGCACTTGCTGCTTCCTGGGATACGCTGACTGTTGCGGTGGCCTTGCCATCGTTAGTCTCAATCTTGATGGTACCATAGCGTTTCTCAGAAGTAGTGTTCGCTGCTGCCGTGATGGACAGCTCGCCATCACCTTCGCCATAGGAGTTACATGTAATCCATTCAGGCTTGTCTACGACGCGCCATTTTGTGGAAGAAGTCAGGGTGATGGTCTTGATACCTCCCCCAGAGATGAACTCTAACATGGTGGGACTGACCTTGAGCGAGGCCTCTGTTCCGGCAGCTGCAGCCTGTGTAACTTTTATTTCGGCTGTTGCTTTCCCGTCAAGTGTCTTGATTCTGATGGTACCTTCACGTGATTGAGTGGAGGTGTTTTCTGAAGCTTTGACAGCAAGGACATTGTCGCCGGCACCGTTCATTTCGCATGAAATCCATTCAGGTTTTTGGTCGATGATCCACTGGGTGTTCGACTTGATGTTGATGAAACTCTGGCTGGCTCCCGAGGTGAACTCTATGGAAGCAGGGGTGACAGTAAGTGTTGATGACGTGTTTGCAGCCTGAGTAACCTTTACCAATGCCGAAGTCTTGCCGTTGGTGGTCTCAAACTTAATGGTTCCTTCACGTGATGAAGAGGATGTGTTCTCTGTAGCCGAGACAATCAGGTCGCTGCTGCCCTCACCATAGGAACGGCTGATGGAAATCCAATCGGGCTTGTCAGCAACAGTCCAAGGAGTGTTCGATGTAATGCTGATGTTTTTTGGACTTCCTTCTGCATCGAATTCTAACAGTGAGACAGACAGTCTTAAATCGGATGCGGCAGCAGGCTTTGCTTTCTGTTTGATGGTTACCACACGGCTTATCTTATCACCTTTGTCGCTGATGGTGATGGTAGCCGTACGAGTACTTTCTTCCGTGTTGTCGCTGGTTGCGCGGACGCTGAGCTCTTCATCTCCTTTGCCGCTTCTGGGATTGACCGACACCCAGGAGTCACTGGCAGTAACGGTCCAGTTGGTGTTGGAAGCCACATAGATGATTCCTTCATTGTTGTCATCCAGTGTTACCGTTGTGGGTGTTACACTCAGTTCTACGTCTGGATCCTTGGAGTCGCCAGAGCATGCTGTCCATAGCAACAGACAACAGATGGCGGTAGTCCATTTCAAAAATACTCTTTTCATACTCAAATAGCTTTTTAGGTTTCTGTATTATTGATAGTTAATAATCTTTCAATACCCGATAATGCCTCCTTCATTCTGCCAATTGCCAACCCTCAGCCTCGTAGTTTTCAGCTGTGGGTAACTGGCAGTAGAAACTGTTGCCGGAATTCAGGTCTTCGTAGTTGATGATGCGTATGTATTCGGCATCAGTGGTGACACAGAGTACGTTCTCGTCCATGTTGGCAAGCCATCCGTAGAAATAAGGTGTATAGCCACTGTTGCCAACGGTCAGGGTGAGGTCACATATGTCAGGTTCAATGTCGCCGTACTCCAGATAATACCTCATGGCGTAATAGATGTCGTTCTTGTCGGCTTCGAGGGTGACAGTCTGACCTTCTTCCCCACGGAAGCACATACGCCAATACAAAGGTTGCAACTTAGTTTTGACATAAATATCTGTCTCTGAGGGATGTGTATAGTTTCCCTCGGAAGTGTATATGCCTGTCTGTGGGGTAAGTTGCACCACATCAGGCTCTTCTTCATTGATGCTCTGACTACCTTCGAAATAGTAGGCAGTGAGACTGTTCTCTTCTTCTGAGAGGATGAGCTCTGCATCTGTAGTAACTGTCCATGTGTCAGTTTCGCTGCTGTAGACAGCTTTTCCTGTAATCTCGTTGTCCTCAGTCAGGAAACGTAAATATATGATGCTGTTGTCCGTCCATGAGGCGGTGCCACGGGTGGTGATAGTGCTGAAGACACCATTGTCGTCCAAATGCATTGTATAGGAAAACTGTTTCTGGACGACAGACACGTCCATATCGCTATCATCGCTGCTACAGGCTGTCAGACATAAGACAGCTATGATACCTATACCTATTTTATATATAAGGGTACTCATTTTCATAGTCTTTAGGGCTTTTAGTTGTTACTCTTATTGGGAAGGGGGGCATCAGGGTCGTATTCCGCACGGTCAATAACACTCTTAGCCTTTTGTGTTACACTGATGTCGAAACTCTTACCAGTATTCTTACCTTTTATTGTAATGGTAGCTGTACGGACGGTTCCTGTCTCGTTGTCAAGGATGTTCACATCGAATCCTTGGAATCCGTCTGCTGCAGCCTGAATGGTGCACCAGTCCGGCTCTGACGAAGTGGCCTCGAAGGGATCGTCGCCCTCTACGGCTATGTGCTGAATAGAGGCAGCTGCCTCAAGGTTCAGCTCAGTTGTGACAACATTGAGCGTAAACACGTGGGCCTCCTGTGTTACGGCTATTTCCTTTGTCAGATTGCCAGTTAGACTTTTCACAGTGATGGTACAGGAACGGGGAGTAATCTCCATGTTGGCAGTGGTCTGTATTGTGACGGAACCAGACTGCTCGCCCGTTGTAGGGCTGACGCTGCACCAACCGGCACTGCTCTGAACAGTCCAACCTACATTACCTGTGACGTTAAAAGTGTTATTGCCTCCGTCGGCACTGAAACTGAATGACGTCTGCGATACACTCATCTCTGGAGTGGGAGTGGGTGTAGGTGTCGGGGTCGGGGTTGGTGTAGGTGGCTCCGGCTCAGGATCGTCCGACCCAGAACCGCATGCGCTAAAGAGGATGAGGGCACAGAGACCAAACATCCAGTTCAGAAGAGTTAGTCTTTTCATATTCTTTTCTTTGTGTTCAAGAGCGCAAAGGTAGACATAAAAACTGAATAAGCCAAATAATTCTTTACTTTTTTGCTTATTTATTCATTCCTTTTTTGTAACTTTGTCGCCATGAAACAGGTGAGACCAAAGAAAAACCTTGGCCAGCATTTTCTTGTTGACCTAACGATAGCTCGCCGTATTGCTGATACGGTTGACGCTTGTCCAGAATTGCCCGTGCTTGAGGTGGGACCCGGAATGGGTGTAATGACACAGTTCCTCATAGAGAAACCCAGACCGCTGAAGGTGGTGGAAATTGACCGTGAATCGGTTGCCTATCTCCATGAGCATTACCCTCAGCTACAGGAGAATATATTGGGTGAAGACTTTCTCCGTATGGACTTGTCAAAAGTGTTTGATGGCGGACAGTTCGTGCTGACAGGCAACTATCCTTATGATATTTCCTCGCAGATATTCTTTAAGATGTTGGACTATAAAGAATATATTCCTTGTTGCACAGGCATGATTCAACATGAGGTGGCACTTCGGATGGCAGCCCGTCCAGGGAACAAACAGTACGGTGTTCTGTCTGTGCTGATTCAGGCTTGGTACGATGTGGAATACCTGTTTACGGTTGAGCCGTCCGTATTCAATCCACCTCCCAAGGTGCAGAGCGCTGTTATCCGTATGACCCGCAATCAGGTGACTGACCTTGGCTGTGACGAAGTGTTGTTCCGGAGGGTGGTGAAGACCACATTCAACCAGCGTCGTAAAATGCTGCGTGTATCCCTCCGCCAGCTGTTGCCTGCCGATGCTCCAATCTTCACTTCCCACGCTTTGCTCTTAACCCGCCGCCCTGAGCAACTCTCTATTCCTGAGTTTGTGGAACTGACGAATCTTATAGCCAGCACCCATTTGTCCATTTGACCATAGTAGGTGCTTTGTCTAGTCTGAAGATTGGTTATCCAACTACTTTTACCCAATAGGCCATACCGCGGCTGGTGCGACGGCTTTGGAACTTATATTCAGGGCGGTTCAGGTAGTTACCTATTTTAATTAGGGAACCTGCATCTTCCTTGTAGGCAGACTTGAAACGCTGTTTAATACGGGCGGAGATGTCCTTCAGAAGTAGCCATTGGCATTGCGACTCGTCATCTCCAATCTCTGGGCGCATGAAGAGGGACAGAAGCATTTCGCCAATGGCGCTGATTTGCAGGAACTGCATATTGTGTTCCATGAGGCTCCCCTCTTCTTCCTTCGTCAACCAGTAACGTTCGCCGTCGTTGATTTCCTGTTGCAGCTGGGCATAAAGCTGTTGGTAGTCAAGGGGCGTCTCAAAGTCGATGTTCCCCTCGACACTTACACATACGAAGCGTCGTGAGCCGGAGGGATCAGTCAAAGGCAACTGTTCATTGGTGATGCCAATGAATGAGGCATAACGGCGGTGGGCAGAGTTGGCCGTTCCATAAGTAGGTCGATATCTCAGGTCGGCTGCGGAAAGCAGGTATTTCAGTACAATTTGCTGGCGCTGGGTGAACTTGTCAAATCCGTCAAGATTAATCAGCGCATAAGAGGTAAGGGCGAGGTTTAAGTCGGACTCGTTCTTGAAGTTGATACGATCATTATAATACAGGCGTAAGTTGCGTGGGATGAGAATGCGGCAGAATGATGACTTTCCACATCCCTGGCGGCCTATGAGTAGCGGTACAGGTGCATTGCCAGTGAGTTGTCCTTTCCCTAGCCACATAGCTACCATAGAACGCATCCAAAGACTGAAAAGGAAAGGCCAAGCTTCATATTTTGTCTTTACACGAAGGGCCAAAGGCTTCACTCTATCCTGGCCATCCCAGCGAGGCAGGTTGTCCAGGAAGTCCTGCATAGGATTGTACAAATCTATTTCGTTTGAATTGACGTAACGACGTATGTCTTTTTCCCAACACTTGATGCCCTGACTCAAGGCGTGCAGGGTGATGGAGTTGTGTGCCTCCTCGGTTAGATCCTGAAAGTTAAAGCCTAGACCAGTACGCATTCTGTATTCCACTACACCTCGCATTATGTTCCGTCGTAGTTCATAGTTGGTGCGCAGGAAAATGTCAATCTTCATAGTGAGCAGCGTTTCTGGCGGAATATTCTTAAGGGGTTGTGGGATGGACTTGCGGCGCCGATACTGGTGCTCATGCTCTTCCCGATAAGTGTTCTCAAATACCTTGCGTACCAAGTCAGGCATCTGCCCCATCTCATGATGGAATAATGCCTGGCGCTGGGCAATAGCCATAGGCAGACCTGTGGCCAGACAGTGACTAGCCAATCGGGTAATCAGCAGGTGAACACGACCTTCTTCGGGTATGATGCCCTCCACATCGTCTAGCGAACGCGACAGATTGTACTGATAAATGAGTTCTTGCGAGTGGAAACGACTAAGGCCGGGCACCAGCTCCTCAGATTCTGTGGTAGAGGGTTGTGCCACGTTGGCCAACTGACGAATCTCCTCGCAATCAGTAAGGAAAGGAATAGCCTGGCTGTTGTAGTAGAGCAGTGGATCATAGCTGATATAGCATGTGTTCTCTAGTCCTGGCTCCAGCTTCTCAACACTGACGCCAAGCTGGGCGTTGTAGGCCATCCTAGCCTTTTCATATAGGTTCGTGTGAAAACGAGGCAGGTTCTCGCCTGTGGGTAAGTCTCCTCCTCCCATCATACTGCCTCTGCACAGGATTTTCACCGATCGACTACTGGCTCCAACGAAAGCCAATACTGTATTTGGCATTAGGGCAGCTCCGTCGCGTATGGCTGAGGCTTCGGCGTAGCCAGGCAGATTGTTCACTTCCAACAGCACCAAACCTGTATAACCCAGCAGTTGGCGCTGGTGGTTGCGGTTGGCCATTTGTGAAGAAAAACACAGTCGGGCCAACGGCCTAGCCAACTGCTCTGGGCCGGAACTGCTGCCGTCCTCTCTACGCCGATAGCCTTTCAAAGACCAGCTTTCGCGGACAGCTTCTACCTGTTCACGATATTCGCCACGACGGATCATACTTACCACTTCGTCCATCTCCATGAGGCGCAACGTCTCATTGTTTCTAATGTACTTTAGTATTGTTACCTTTTCATTGATCATCTTCTTTTCTGCTTTAGGTATTCCCGTTTTGTTCTGCCGGGGAGAGGCAAGCGTAACTTCACCTCTTGATTTTTCATCGTGCAAAGGTAATTAATAGTTTTAAAATTTACAATTAATTCTTCAATATACTATTCATTACTTCATTTTTTTATATTTTCTTGATATTTAGTAGTAGGGTGTTCAATATGATGTACCCGAAATCGATGGGATTTTTATTGTTAAGCCCCTTGTGTAAAGGGTTTGCAGACATTTTGGTTTGACAATTGTGTCCAATGCCTTTTTGGGAGTACTTTATACGACATAACAATCTGTATTTTAGAGTTAGACGCGTTGGAATCAATCATAATTGTGGAAAATGATATCAGGGCGTTTTCTGCGACCTCTCCACACCCGGGGCGATGCTCAGCCGTTTGCCGCTAGCGACACTCGAGTTAATATAATTTCTGGACTAATTATTCTTATTTCCTAACTAGGGTGTTCAATATGATGTACCCAATTAGGGTGTTCAATATGATGTACCCCTTTTGTTCCAATCTTGTCAAAGCCCTTCTTCTCCTGACTAGCGGATTCAGCCTGAGGTTCGTTCTTTTCCAGAGTTCCACATCTGCCATTCTGGTGTCAGCCATCCACCTGATGACATGTGACACATTAGTCCGTCCGATTTGCCTGAGCCGTGAGTATAGAGGCATCCGGAGTACGCACTCCGTAAATCCTGCCATCTTGCATGTCGGCATGCTGTCCTTGAGCAGGCCGAAGCTTGACTCTTCGATGTCCGATGATATGTTGTGGGGCTTGTCACCGTCCTTTTGGAGACTGACCTCTTTGTCAAGATACTGGCATATGAGCGTATCCAGACAGCGAGTTCTTTCGCCTCCAGAAAGTAACGCCCTTGATGCCAATGTCTTGCATCTAGCGGCAGCGTCTTTGGCGAGTCCCTCGTCCTTGAGGATTTGCATGATGTCCTCAAACAGCGTAAGCATCTCACCGAGTACCGAGATGAGTCCCGCGTTCCTCTGTATAAACGAATAGTGGTATTTCTCTTTTTTGCCAAGCAGATAGAAATTGTCAATGATGCCCTGCGCCATTTCCTTCACGCTTTCTGCCTGCCAGTTGGTCGCCACCTTCATGTCGGCCACTTCTACGTCGGTGTGCTGAAGGGCATGTCCCACATGCTCTGCAGGAGCTTTCAGGAAAAGGAACAACTGCTTCTTTTATAGTTGTTTAACCTAATTGTAGTGTTTTATAAGCGGAAATTGGGTACATCATATTGAACACCCTAATTTAGAAGAGTATTTGATGAATAAAGAATACTATCTTTTCGCCCTTTATTCAAATTGTAGAATAGAGTTAGATTATTCCATAAACATTTGTATGATAATACTTTGTATTCCAACATCTGTTCATATTTGAAACTATTTGATTATTTATTAAAAATTATTTGTTATTAAGCTCTAAATGATCAATTTCAAATTTCTTTTCTCTTATAAAACTTACTTATAATCAAGTAAGTGGCTATTATTATTCAATATTGTAATACAGTAATTAATCATTCTTGAATAGATTTGAAGCTATACATAAAATTTGTTTATTTTATAATTCTCAGAAAATCAGCATGATATCATGATAAATGAAGAAATGCATAAATCTATTTCAAAATTTTCTCTAAAATATTTGTGTATATTCAAAATTATCATTACCTTTGCACCCGAAAACATTTCAATCGCCCAATGACGGAACAGGAAACTATCTTCAGCGAAAAGGCCGCGAGTTATCTCGTCTGCTTCAACGAGCAGTGCGGAAAGCACAAACAGTGCCTGCGGTGGCAAGTAGGGCAGTATGTTCCTCAGGAGTTGGTAGCCTGCAAATGCATCAATCCCAACAATGAGCAAGTCGTTGCCGGCAGTTGCCCTGTATTTCGTATTGCCAAACCCACGCGGATGGCCGTAGGCATGAGGGGATTCTACCACGATATGCCTGGCTGGCAGGAACGGGTCATAAAGAACAACCTTATTGACATATATACACGCACAGGCTATTACCGTTACCATAACGGATCGAAGCCTATTCCGCCCGATGTAGAAGAGAAGATACGAGCCGTCTGCCAGAAGCAGGGATGGGACAAACCTCTCCACTTCGACGGCTATGTGGAAAGCTACCAGTGGTAGCATTTGAAGATGTAGGAAATTCTGAAGACGCAGTGGTGTCCTCGGCAAATAATAAAAGACTGCGGACGAGCAATCATCAGTACTGCAGGCGTGCAGTCAATAACGACAGCTGCAAGTGTGCAGCTGTTAGATAACAGGAGACTACCTGTGTGGTAGTTCTTATACACACACTATCAAGAATATACATCTTTCTTTCCTCTGCGGCTTGTCCGCACTTTAACTGCCCCGTCCAGCACAGGCTGAAACGGGGCGGTTAGCTGTTTTGTCGGGAAGATGTATAGTTGGGGAACAGTATTTGGGAAATAATAGTTTGGAAAAATATAGTTGGGAAATAATAATCCAAACCCATATAAAGCATTTCCTTTACACCAGTAGAATAAAAACGTAGAGATCTCTACTATTTATAGAGGTAATCGGTCATTAGGCTGTTATGAGCTAACAAACTTTCTTTTTGTCATCTGCCTCCCCATTTTTCGATTACAAAGGAACCCCATTGTGCACTCTTTTTGTCATCTGCCTCCCCATTTTTCGATTACAAAGGAACCCCATTGTGCACTCTTTTTGTCATCTGCCTCGCCGCTTTTCGATTACAATGGAACCCCATTGCGCACTCAAGGCAGCAGGACATCTGTTCCAAAACAAAGGCTGTTTTCATCATAACGTTAATGACCAATTCGGGACAATCGTGAGACTATTCTTTCACAACAGAGGCTCGGATGATGCGCACGTCGTAGATGGGACGATCGTAGTCGTCTGTATCCTTATGTTGGATGCGGTCTACAACGTCCAAACCTTCCACCACTTCACCAAAAACTGTGTATTGCCCGTCTAAATGAGGAGTACCACCTATCTTCCGATAAGTCTGAATCTGCTCTTGAGTGAGTTGAATGCGGTGGTTGTTTTTTTCATCGAGACGCTGTTGTACTTTCTCAATATCAACGGTAGAGTAAGTTTTACCCCAAACGATGTAGAACTGGCAGCCGCTGGATCGTTGTTCTGGATTTATGTCATCGCCTTCGCGGGCAGCAGCCACGACTCCACGACGGTGGTAGATTTTTGGAAGGCGGAATTCTGGTTCAATGGTGTAGTAAATATCTCCCTCGCCAAGAGATTGTCCAGGCTGGGCTTTGCGGCTAGTGGGGTCGCCGCCCTGAATCATGAAGTTTGGAATGACTCGATGAAAGAGCAACGAGTCGTAGAAATGATTATGTACCAGATTCAAGAAGTTCTCGCGGTGGCGTGGCGTTTCGTCGTAGAGGGCAATACGGATGTTACCTTCAGTAGTTTCAAGAAGCACTTCTGAACGAGACTGGGCGTGAATGGAATACGATGCCGCAGAACAGAAGATGAGGAAAAGAAACAATTTCATTGGGATTGGGTGTTAGGTGTTGGGTGTAGGTTAAGGGTTTTCTGCCAGTTGCCATGAAAGAGGCGGGTGAGGAAGATGATTCCTCTGAAGGTGAGCTCGATAGCCATAGCTGTCCACACGCCGCGAAGACCGTATTGGGAGGCAAGTGTGGCTGCCAATGTCAGACGTACAAGCCACATGGACGATAGACTCATGATGGCAGGTTTCATGGTGTCTCCAGCTCCGATGAACACGCCGTTGGCAACGATTGCCGCAGCAAACATCGGCTCTGCCCATGCTTCTATGCGAAGAATGTCAGTACCTAAAGCGATAATTTCTTTAACAGGTGACATGATGCTCATCAGTTCTGGAGCAAATACCCACATGAACACACCCATGAGGGTCATAACGCCAATGCCCAAGCCCACAGACATGTAGGCAAACGAGCGGGTGAGCAGACGCTGTCCGGCTCCAATACCTTGACCAACGAGTGTGGTGGCTGCTTCGGCAATGCCGTAGCCAGGCATATAGCAAAGGCTTTCCACCGTGATGGCCAAGGAGTTGGCAGCTATAGCCACTGTCCCCAAAGGTGCTACGATGATGGTGCTGACAATCTGTGCACCTCCCATCAATAAGTGTTGAAGCCCCATAGGTGCACCTATCTTGAAAGCAGTATGCACGGTACTCGCTTTCGGACGGAAGCTGCCTGGTCGTCCTTTCAGTCTTAACATATCGCTACGTACCAGCAGAAAGTAGAGCATTAGTATGGCTGTAATCAGTTCTGCCAAGCCAGTACCCATAGCTGCTCCCATGACCCCCATGTCGAGCAGATAGATAAACAGGTAGTTGAAGATGACATCCATGCAGCACATGAGGATGTTCAGTGCAGAGGGAATCTTCATGTTGCCAGAGCATTTCAGCATGGAGCCTGCCAGTCCCTCCATTTGGAAGAATATGCCGCAGATGCCGATGATCATGAAATAGAGCGAGGCATCATGGGCAATTTCCTCAGAACCGCCAAGCCAGAATGGCAGGTGCTGGTGGATGGCAATACTGATAATCGACAGGGAGAGAGCCCACAGCAGGCAGCAAACCAGTGACTGACGCAGCACGCGGCGGGCTCCTTCGAAGTCATTGGCACCGATGAAGTGAGCCACCTGGACGGAGAATCCCAAGTTGGCTGCATGGGCCAAACCGCCCAACAGCCATCCTGTGGTCTCCACCAGTCCGATAGCAGCACTTGCTTTGGCGCCCAGGTGCCCCACCATCGAGGCATCGATGAAGAACATCACAGTGGCAGAGATCTGTGCCAAGATGGAAGGCACACTCAGGTTGACGATAAGACGGAGTTTTTCGCTCTGGCTCATCGTCCGGCCTTCGCGGATGTAGGACAAGAGGTCTGCCATTGGGATGGTCGAAAGTGTTATTTGTCTTTACCAGTGATATTGTCAACAGCGTCGCGAGCCTGGTCGTTCAAGTTCACGTTGCGAGTGGTCTTGGCCTCTATGGTTCCAGCACGCATGATGTCAGCCATGTCTACTCCGGTAGCCGATTTCAGTACGTCGAAAGCCTGGCGGATGGCTATAGGTACGTTACCGCTCATGACTGAAATGCCCTGCCCGTCACCGCTGTAAATATTGACGTCCTTGATGGCACTGATGGGCTTGGCCACATTCTCCACAACCTGTGGCAGCACCTCGATCATCATCTGCATCACAGCAGCGTTGTTGTACTTTTTGTAAGCCTCGGCTTTCTTATCCATTGCCAATGCTTCGGCCTCACCTTTCTTCTGAATGGCATAGGCCTCAGCCTCACCCTTTGCTTTGATACCGATGGCTTCTTGCTCTAAACGGTAACGTACGGCGTCTGACTCAGCATTCTGAGCCAGTGCTCTTTGTTCTGCCTCGTACTTCTGGGCTTCAGCTACACGCTTGCGCTGCTCCAGGTCGGCGGCAGCGTCTTTCTCCACCTTGTACTTGTCGGCATCAGCCTTCTTCTCAATCTCTGCAGCCAGCTGGTTCTGCTTGATCTCAATCTGCTCCTTCGATAGGATCTGTTGACGTTTTGTCTTCTCAATCTCGGCCTCAACGGTTTTGATGTTGATGGTCTTCTGCTGCTCCTGCTGCTGAATGGCATAGGCAGCATCGGCATCAGCCTGTGCGGTGTCTGCCTCGCGTTTCAAGGCTGCACGTTTCAGGGCTAAGTCGTTGTTCTTGATAGCAATGGCTGTATCAGCATCCACACGGGCATCATTGGCATCCTTGTCAGCGTGAGCCACTTGGATTTTCACATCACGCTCTGCATTGGCGCGGTTGATGCTGGCATCCTTCTTGATTTTGGCGGTATTGTCAGCTCCCAGGTCATGGATGAGCCCTTCCTTGTCAGTAACGTTCTGGATATTGCACGAGATAATCTCAATGCCGAGCTTGGCCATGTCGGGCGAGGCTTTCATCATTACTTGGTCAGAGAAACCGTCACGGTCAGTGTTGAGGGAACGTAGGTCTAGTGTGCCGATAATCTCACGCATATTACCCTGTAGGGAATCCTGTAGTTGCTCGGCAATCTCGTTGGGCTGCATATTCAGGAAGTTTTTGGCGGCTAAGCGTGTGCCTTCTGAATTTGGAGTGACGCGTATCTTGGCCACAGCATCTACGTCTACGTTGATGAAGTCGTTTGTGGGTACGCTCTCTTCCGTCTTAATGTCGACGGTTATTTGCCCGAGGTAAACTTTGTCTAAACGCTCCAGAAAAGGAATGCGAAAACCGCCGGAGCCGATAAGCACACGAGGTTCCTTGCTGAGACCAGAGATGATGAAAGCAAATGAAGGCGGAGCTTTCACATAAGAAATGAACACAAAGATGATGAGCACTACGATGGCTGCTCCAATCAAGACATAAAGTGAGAAGGGATCCATAAATAGTTGAATAATTTAAAGGTTAATATTTCTGATAGGTAAAGGTCTCAGCCGCCTGTTTCATGGCTTCGGCTACGTCATCCGTATCAAACCAGACGGAGCCTCGTCCTAGCTCAGGGGCATTGAACGATTTGAGGGTGTTGTCGTAATAAGTAGGATGGCGTTGGGGAAGGCAGAACGGTTTGTGTGCGCGTCCAGTCTTGTCCACATAGCAGAAGTAGGGCTTGCCGAAAAGCCCGTCGTCGCGTTTCGATGCAAAGACAAACCAACGACTGTTCGAAGACCAGGAGTGATAGGTGTCACTCTTCTGGCTGTTCACCGCTTGTAAAGAGTCTATTGTACCCGTTTCAAGGTTGAGCATCTGTAGGTCTGCCTCCGGATGCCATATGGGGAAAGTACCATAATCGGCCACTGTATAGAGAAGCAGACGTCCGTCTGGTGAGATCCGTGGATGACAGACTGACTGACCTGTTGACTGCGATGCCATTGTATTGCATTTAACAAGGGTGTCCACCGTGGTTCCTATCTGCCCAGTTTGTTCATCAAAAGGTATGCGGACGAGACTATAATGCAGGTGTTGGATATCTTGTGGCAGGTTGACACTGTCAGCAGCGCAGTAGTAAATGTAATGTCCGTCGGGTGAGAAAGTGGGGAAGGTCTCAAACTTCGTACTGTCAGAAAGCAGCGTAGAGGAAAAGATGCGGTGATCCTGAAGGTCGGCCACCAGGATGTCTGACTGTGAGTCAAACACCTCCAGTCGTTTTCGTGGTATGCTGTGGAAGGCCGGGATAATCTTGTTTGTAGAGAATACTAGATAACGCCCTGAGGGGCTGAAGCCAAAGTATACACTACCAGGAATGTTGAGTTTGTGGAGAGTCCCGTTTTGGTTCAGGATGGCGCCTCCGCCAGGTCCGCGCACGTACATCATCGACAATGTTGGGTCTTGACTGCCAAAGGTGTGACAGTTCATGCAACGGTTTTCCAACTGTTCGTGGTGACCGAGTGACTTTGTGTCATAGTTCTCCAGACAGCGCTGCTGGATTTCCAGATGGTTCCAAATCTCATAGTCTGGCTCTATAAGACGATAGGTGAGGTAGGGGTCTATCTGATCCTTTGTAACATGCCATTTGAATGGTTTATATTCTGTCCACCTGCCATCGACAAGGGCATTGATATGGACATAAAGCGTGTCGCCAGCAGACTCTTCTAACAACGCACTCCACTCTTTCTGGTTGAAGACGGCTTCGTTGCCACGGGTGTGGAGTGTGACAGTGTGTTGATAGGAACTATTGATGTCCGACGCGCCAACTGTCACATGAAGGGCTTCGCAATCATCTGCACGCAACAGGAAATTCAGTGGCGCAATGTTCTTAGGGATGGTTATGTCCAAATAATCAGGATAGATGGGAGGCAGGAAGTCTGACTGCTGAATATTTTCCGGCACAGGAGAACAAGAACAAAGAAATGAGAAATGAACAGCAAGAATTACTGTGCACATCACTTTACCGACAGTTCTCATGCAGAACAGCCTCTTTTCCATATGATTCCTCCTGTTACTTTTCATTTCTTACTATATATTTCTGGTTTTGTCAAAGAAATACCAGTAGGTATCCTTGAAGCGGCTGCTGCCACGTTGCTGGTTGTACTGTTGGAACCGCTGAATAATCTCTGGCTGTAGGATGTACTGCTCCCACAACTCTAAAGGAGCTTCCGATCCGGCGAGCCAAATGCAAAGAGCCTCCTGATAGAGTTTCTTGATGCGTGGACGGTTGGTCTCTATGCAGTAACGGTCATAGTCGCGTTTGAAACTCTCAATGTCCCTTAGCAGCAGGTCACTACAAAGCATGTAGTCCAGTGCAACGGTATTCTGTGGGTTGCGGTCCAGCAACTGCACCATGATGAAGTGGGCGTTGTCAGAGGTGGTGATGGTGTCGCGCTGGGGTACCTGTCGCATCTTCAGGGCATACTGATGACCTTCAG
The DNA here is from genome assembly GCA_016285075.1 of Prevotella sp. Classification (GTDB taxonomy): domain Bacteria; phylum Bacteroidota; class Bacteroidia; order Bacteroidales; family Bacteroidaceae; genus Prevotella. The sequence goes on along the minus strand of JAEEQB010000006.1, from coordinate 59,522 downwards.
TCTGGTTGAACAACCCTTTCTTCGCATTGACTGCCCAATGCCTGTAAACGAGAGTCTTGCTCAGTAGCCGCAGGAACTTCTGCGAGGCTATGGTGTCTTTGCTGACGATGGCACATTCTGCCAATCGCTTGATCATCCGAACATTACGGTTCTCTTGCGCAAAGACATTTGTCATCATGGCAGCACGTTCGGCGAAAGTCATATCGCCCAAAGCCCAATATAGTTCATTCATGTTGATAATCACCAGTCGGGGCGTCTCAGGTCCTATTTGATAGAATGTGCCAAGTTGGTTGGGAGTAAACTGGAGAAGATGGTCTGGCAATTCACCTCGTTGAGCCTGTACTAAATTGTAGAAGAAAAGCATCTGCTCTGTCAACACTTTTGCATTCTCCACCATATTCACCACTCGGTCGTAGTTGCCGAAGCGGTACTCACTGTCTATGGCAAAGTCCTGTTCGAGAACAAAATTGGGTTTTTGAAGCTGACGGATGTGTGGATAGCCAAAAAGAACATAAGTAGGGAGAAGAGCTGTGGCTATAAGAGAAAGCTTCAGCCATCTGTTGGGAATCAGCGAGATCAGCCAAACTACAAGAACCCACCCCAGCACAGAGATAGTGTTGTACAGCCGATAGCTCACATTGAAGTGGCAGGCAGCCAAGAATAGCATCACAATCAAAGTGATGGTAAGTGCCAGATGACGATTCATGCCAAAGTGACGCAGAGCACTATGCAGCAGTAAGCCTATAAGCATCAGACAGACAGTGAGAATACACGCGCCCGCGTACAAATAATAATATAGCTGGGTTAGAAAATCGCCGCAGAGACGGGACAACCCACCGGGCTTGTTAAAGTAGCTTCCCACATATTCCCAGTCCCATAGGAACAGCTGGTTCTGCTCCTGATAGAAGAAATGACAGGGATACCAGTATTGGAAGAAACAGAAAATGACGATGAGCAAGAAGGGAAAAGTAATTATTAGCGGAAGATTCTTCCGCCACAATGAATTGTTCTCTTTCCTGGGATTATGTTCGTTCATCCTTTCCTCTTCAGACCAAGACACTCATCATTTCTCACTTAATACTCTCTCAAGTTCGTCCAGTTCCTCCTCTGTTGTTGACCAGCTGGTAACAAAACGGCAGATGGTATGGTGCTTGTCGGTTTGTCCAAAGTGGTTAAACTGTATCTGGCGGCTTAAACGATCTGCCTGTTCATTGTCGATGATAACGAATTGCTGATTTGTAGGGGAGTCGACATAGAACTGGAATCCTTTACGCTGAAATAGCTGTTTCATACGCATAGCCATCCGAATGGCATGTTCTGCCAGACGGAAGTACAGTTTGTCGGTGAACAGCGCCTCAAATTGCAGACCAATGAGGGCACCCTTTGCAATGACCGCACCATGTTGCTTCTGAATGGAGAAGAAATGTTTGTGAGCCTTACGGTTAGTGAATACAACAGCCTCACCACAGAGCGCACCGATTTTTGTGCCTCCTATATAGAACACATCGCAGTGGCGTGCCAGGAAGGGGAGGGTGACATCGTTGCCCTCAGCCATTAGACCGTAGCCCAGACGGGCACCGTCAATATAAAGAGGAATCTCGTAGTGCTGGCACACCTGATAGAGATCTGCCAGTTCCTTTGCTGTATAGAGTGTGCCGAATTCTGTGGGGAAGGTGATGTAGACCAGACCTGGGTGAACAGCGTGGTCTTTGTTGCCATCGTGCATGTAGTCGTCTAAATAATTGTCCAGCACCCGTGCTTCCATCTTGCCCATCGTGTCGCCGATAGTGATGATCTTATGCTCCGTGAACTCTACGGCTCCGGCCTCGTGGACATTGATATGGCCACTGCCCACGCAGATCACCCCCTCATACTGGTAGAGCATGGAGTCAATGGTGGTGGCGTTGGTCTGTGTCCCGCCAGTGAGAAAGAAAATCTGAGCATCTGGCAGTCCGCATGCCTCGCGAATGCGATCCTTGGCTCGTTCCGAGAATTCGTCAAAACCATAAGGGGTGGGTTTTGCACCGTTGTTCCTGACCAAGTTGTCAAGCACCTGCTGGCAGGCTCCGTTATTATAGTCGCATTCAAATGAAATCATCTGTGGTTTATTATGATTTAACTATTTCTTGGACAAGCCAGACAAGTAGCAAGTCCTTCTTCGTGATTTTTCCCTGCAAAATTACAGCAAAATTGTCGTGTCAGCCAGTCTTGTTGCGTTAAAAATTGGTAATTTTGCGGCTTTTACAGCATTTATCCGTAATTTTGCACCTCAATTTCAAGAAATCACAAATAAATCGTAAATAGAAAAGATGAATATCTTATTTGAAACCACCGACAAAATCAACGGCTTGATGACGATAACCGTTGAGAAGGAAGACTATCAGGAGAAGGTAGACAAGATGTTAAAGGACTATCGCAAACGTGCCAATATTCCAGGTTTCCGTCCAGGAATGGCTCCTATGGGTATGATCAAACGCCAGTTTGGCACTCAGGTGAAGATGGACGAAATCAATCGTCTGTTGGGTGAGAAACTGACAGGATATATCCGTGAGAATAATATACAGATGTTAGGTGAGCCTCTGGCCAGCGAGAAGCAGCAGCCTCAGGACCTGGCTGGCGATGGTCCTTTTACCTTTGTGTTTGATATCGCTGTGGCTCCTGAGATGCAGGTAGAGCTGAATTCTAAGGACAAGATTACCTATTATAATATTAAGGTGGACGATAAACTGATCGACAATCAGGTGAAAATGTATGCCCAGCAGGCAGGTGAGTTCCAGAAAGCCGAGATATTTAGTGGCAACGACACTCTGACGGGTGACTTGCGGCAGCTCGATGCTGAGGGTAACACCCTGGAAGGTGGTATCACAACGGATAGCGGTATGATTATGCCTGCTTATATCAAGGAAGAATCTCAGCGTAAGTTGTTTGATGGCTGCAAGCCTGGTGACATCATTACCTTCAACCCCAAAAAAGCTTATCCGAATAATGATGCTGAGGTGGCAGCCTTGTTGAAGGTTGATAAAGAACAGGTGAAGGACTTGGAGAGCGACTTCAGCTATCAAGTGACGGAAATTCGCCATTTCCAGCCTGCTGAGGTGAACCAGGCTCTCTTTGACCGTGTATTCGGAGAAGGCTCCTGCAAGGATGAGAAAGAGTTCCGCCAGAAGATTGAAGAAACCATCCAACCACAATTGCAGCAGAATAGCGATTTCCGCTTCCTCCAGGATGTCCGTACCTATGTAGAGAAGAAGGTAGGCGAAGTGAAGTTCCCTGAGGCTCTGTTGAAACGTGTGATGATTTTGAACAATCAGGATCGTGGTGCCGATTATGTGGAGAAGAATTTCGAGGGCAGCATCCGTGAGCTGAAGTGGCATCTTATCAAAGAACAGCTCGTTGCCGCTAATAATATTAAGGTAGAGAATGACGACGTGAAGGCTGTTGCCAAGGAAGCTGTACGTCAGCAGTTTGCCCAGTACGGTATGAGCAACGTTCCTGAAGACGTGCTCGAGAATTATGCTGCAGAACAGATGAAGAAACGTGAGAGCGTTGACGGCTTTGTGGATCGTGCTGTCGATGAGAAACTCATGCAAACTCTGAAGTCAGTGGTAAAATTAACCGAAAAAAGTGTCTCTTTGGAGGAATTTAACAAGCTGATGGCAGAAAAATAGTTATTTTTCGTAAAAAACACAGATTTTTTCTGAGGTTATCGACTTTTTTTATTATCTTTGTATCTACATTTGATGATAAAAGGCCGATAACCTCAGTCTTTTATTTGAAAAAGCGCTTTAAAACAGATAGATATGAACGATTTTAGAAAATATGCTACCAAGCATTTAGGAATGAATGGCCTTGTGCTCGATGACGTGATGAAGGCACAGGCTCAGTATCTGAACCCTTACATCCTGGAGGAGCGTCAATTGAACGTTACTCAGATGGATGTCTTCTCACGGCTGATGATGGATCGAATCATCTTCCTCGGCACACAGATTGATGACTATACTGCCAATACCCTGCAGGCACAATTACTCTACCTTGACTCCGTAGACTCTGGCAAAGACATCTCGATTTACATTAACTCTCCGGGTGGTAGCGTCTATGCGGGACTAGGTATCTACGATACTATGCAGTTCATCACTAGCGATGTAGCAACCATCTGTACTGGCATGGCTGCCTCAATGGCTGCAGTACTGCTTGTGTCAGGGCAGGAGGGTAAGCGGTCTGCACTGCCTCACAGCCGTGTGATGATTCACCAGCCTTTGGGTGGTGTGCAGGGTCAGGCCAGTGACATAGAGATAGAGGCCCGTGAGATACAGAAGGTTAAGAAAGAACTCTATACCATTATTTCCGACCATTCCCACACACCTTACGACAAGGTGTATGCTGACTCAGACCGTAACTATTGGATGACGGCTGAAGAAGCCAAGGAGTATGGAATGATTGACCAGGTTCTGGTCAGGAAATAGAAAGATGAAAGGTTGAAGGAAGAGTAAAGAAGAAAGAAGAATGAAGAAAGAATGTAGCTTCTGCGGAAGAAACGATCGCGAAGTACGGCTGCTCATCACAGGTATCAATGGCTATATCTGTGAAGACTGTGCACAGCAGGCTTATAGAATTGTTCAGGAAAACTTAACGGATACAGACGGGAAAAATGGTAAGAAGAAAGGTGGACCAAAATCAAAGTCTGTTCCTAAACCGAAGGAAATAAAGGATTATTTGGATCAGTACGTCATTGGTCAGGATGAGGCTAAGCGTTATCTTTCTGTGGCGGTCTATAATCATTATAAACGGCTGCAGCAGCCCGATGACAAGAATGGTGTTGAAATAGAAAAGTCGAACATCATCATGGTTGGATCTACAGGTACGGGTAAGACACTCATGGCCCGTACCATTGCCCGGATGCTGGATGTTCCTTTCACCATTGTCGATGCAACAGTGTTTACTGAGGCCGGTTATGTTGGTGAAGATGTGGAAAGTATACTCACCCGTCTGCTTCAGGTGGCGGACTTTAATGTGGAGGCTGCCCAAAAAGGTATCGTCTTCATCGATGAGATTGACAAAATCGCCCGCAAGACTGACAATCCTTCGATAACGCGTGACGTTAGTGGAGAGGGCGTGCAGCAGGGGTTGCTGAAATTGCTAGAAGGCACCATAGTCAATGTACCTCCAAAGGGAGGACGCAAACACCCAGACCAGGATTATATCCATGTGGACACCCGCAACATCCTGTTTATCTGCGGTGGTGCCTTCGATGGAATAGAACGTAAGATTGCACAACGGTTGAATACCCATGTGGTTGGTTATAATTCCGTGCAAAATGTCAGAAAAATTGATAAAGAGGACCTGATGCAATATGTGGCACCCCAGGACCTGAAGTCTTTCGGATTGATACCAGAGATTATCGGTCGTCTTCCTGTGCTTACCTATTTGAATCCACTTGACCGAGAAGCGTTGGAGCGTATCCTCATGGAACCGAAGAATGCTATTATCAAGCAGTTTGTCAAGCTGTTCCAAATGGATGGTGTAGAGCTGACGTTTGCTCCTGATGCTTTAAAACTGATTGTTGACAAGGCAGTGGAATATAAGCTTGGGGCCCGAGGACTACGTTCTATCGTTGAGAATATCATGATGGATGCCATGTTCGATATCCCGTCAAAAAAGATAAAGAAATTTGAAGTGACGCTTGAGTATGCTCAGCGTCAGTTTGAGAAGTCTCATATTGATCGGCTTGCATCATAGCCGTCGAATATATCAACATTGAAAGAAGGACCTATGAAAACAAACGAAAATCTGACAGGAGCCTTAAAGAAGTATTTCGGTTTCGACAAATTCAAAGGCGACCAAGAGGCGATTATCCGTAACGTGTTGAATGGCAACGACACTTTTGTACTAATGCCAACAGGTGGCGGTAAGTCGCTTTGCTATCAACTGCCGTCACTGCTCATGGAAGGTACGGCTATAGTCATTTCTCCCCTGATAGCTCTGATGAAAAACCAAGTTGATGTCATCAGTTCTATGAGCGAGGAGGGCACGGCGCATTATCTGAACTCATCACTCAACAAGGCTGCCATTGACCAGGTGAAGGCCGATGTACGTGCTGGTATAACCAAGCTGCTCTATGTGGCTCCGGAGTCCCTTACGAAGGAGGAGAATGTGGAATTCCTGAAGTCGGTGAAGATTTCCTTCTATGCTGTCGACGAGGCTCACTGTATCTCGGAATGGGGACATGACTTCCGTCCGGAATACCGTCGCATCAGGCCCATTGTCAATGAAATAGGCAAGGCACCTATTATCGCCTTGACAGCTACAGCTACGGATAAAGTGCGTGCCGATATCAAAAAAAACTTAGGCATGGTCGATGCCAATGAGTTCAAGAGCTCCTTTAACCGGCCCAACCTCTATTATGAGGTTCGTCCAAAGACTATTGACGTTGATAAGGACATCATACGTTTTATCAAGCAGCATCCGGGAAAGAGTGGCATTATCTATTGCCTCTCGAGAAAGAAAGTGGAAGAACTGGCAGAAATCCTTCGCGCTAATGATATCAAGGCGCTGGCCTATCATGCAGGATTAGACTCTGGCACCAGGACACAGACCCAGGATGCATTCCTTATGCAGGATATTGATGTCATCGTCGCTACTATTGCCTTTGGCATGGGTATTGATAAGCCTGATGTACGCTTTGTTATCCATTATGACATTCCCAAATCGTTGGAAGGCTATTATCAGGAGACAGGACGTGCCGGTCGTGATGGTAGAGAAGGTATTTGTCTGGCTTTCTACAGTTACAAGGACCTTCAGAAACTTGATAAGTTCATGGAAGGCAAGCCCGTTGCCGAGCAAGACATTGGGCGTCAGCTGCTCCAGGAGACGGCTGCCTATGCAGAGACCTCGGTCTGCCGCAGGAAGATGCTGCTCCATTATTTTGGCGAGGAGTATAAGGAGGAGAACTGCCATAACTGCGATAACTGCCTGCATCCCAAGGAGAAGATTGAAGGAAGCGAGCAACTGGTGACAGTGCTGACAGCTATACAGGTACTCAAAGAGAATTTCCGCTCTGACTATATTGTTGACTTTATCCGGGGACGTTCGACAGACGAGATTGTTGCACATCATCATCAAGAATTGGATGCTTTCGGCTCCGGAGAGGATGATGATCCGAAGATCTGGAATCCAGTCATCCGTCAGGCACTCATTGCCGGCTATCTGAAGAAAGAGGTAGAGAACTATGGCCTGTTGAAGCTTACATCCGCAGGAAGGAAGTTCCTGAAGGCACCAAGGTCATTTATGATTGTCAAGGATCATGATTTCCTTGATGCCGATGGAGGAGGTGACGAACATGAAGGTCAGACCAGTGCACTTGATCCCATGCTGTCTGCTATGCTCATGGATTTGCGAAAGAAAGTGTCACGACGCTTGGAACGTCCTCCCTATGTGATTTTCCAGGATGTGAGCATCGAACAGATGGCCACGGACTATCCTGTCACCCTTGAAGAACTGAAGAGCATTCAGGGCGTCGGAGAAGGAAAGGTAAAGCAGCCTTATGCCAAGGAGTTCGTGGATCTCATTAAGAGCTATTGCGACGAGAATAATATCGTACGCCAAGCTGACCTCAGAGTACGTACCGTTGCCAAGAAGTCGCTGCTGAAGGTGAAGATCATTCAGAACATTGACCGTCAGATAGCACTTGACGATATAGCAACGGCTCAGAATATTGACTTCGACGACCTGCTCGATGAGGTGGAGGCTATCGTTTACAGTGGCACCAAACTGAACATTGACTATTTCCTCGAAGAGGTGATGGATGAGGAGCGCGTTGATGAGATTTATGATTATTTCGCTGATTCCGATACCGATGACCTTGAGGCTGCCATTCAGGAACTGGGTGGCGACGAGACGGAAATCCGTCTTGTGCGTATTAAGTTTATTTCCGAAATGGCGAACTGAGACAGTGAAGAGTGGTTAAAAAAAATTGGCGGTAGCAAATTTTTCACTCTTCACGCTTCATTTTACCTTATTTTTTGTACCTTTGCACGCAATATTTAAAGAAACGTATTTTTATGGCTTCATTTATTGCAGACAAAATCGTGATGGACGGACTTACCTTTGATGATGTCCTGTTGATTCCCGCTTATTCAGAAGTACTGCCTAAGGCGGTAGAGTTGAAAACCCGCTTCTCGCGCCACATCGAGTTGAATGTGCCTTTTGTCACTGCTGCTATGGATACGGTCACTGAGTCTCAGATGGCCATCGCCATTGCTCGTGAAGGTGGTATTGGCGTTATTCATAAGAATATGTCTATCGAAGAGCAGGCTCGTCAAGTGGCTATCGTCAAACGTGCTGAGAATGGCATGATCTATGACCCTATCACTATTCCTATTGGTTCCACGGTGGCTCAGGCCCTTGACATCATGGCCGAATATCATATTGGAGGTATTCCCGTGGTCGACGATGAAAAACGGCTCGTCGGTATTGTCACGAACCGTGACTTGCGGTTTGAACGCCGACTTGATCGTCCGGTGGATGAGATTATGTCGAAGGATCATCTGGTAACAACCCACCAGCAGACCGATCTTTCCTCAGCTGCCGATATTCTGCAGAAGAATAAGATTGAAAAGTTACCTGTAGTCGACAAGGACAACCGGTTGGTGGGCTTGATTACTTATAAGGACATCACCAAGGCCAAGGATAAGCCAATGGCCTGCAAGGATGAGAAAGGACGACTCCGCGTGGCTGCTGGTGTCGGTGTGACTGCCGATACGCTTGATCGTATGCAGGCTTTGGTGTCGGCTGGTGCCGATGCTATCGTCATTGATACGGCTCATGGCCATTCTCTGGGCGTTGTTGAGAAACTTCGTGAGGCAAAGGTCTCATTCCCCAACGTGGACATTGTTGTGGGTAATGTGGCCACAGGCGAGGCAGCGCGGATGCTGGTAGAGAATGGTGCTGATTCCGTGAAGGTCGGTATCGGACCGGGTTCAATCTGTACCACGCGTATCGTCGCTGGTGTGGGTGTTCCCCAGCTGTCTGCTGTCTACGATGTCTTTTGTGCCTTACAGGGAACGGGTGTGCCTCTGATTGCTGACGGTGGTCTGCGCTATTCAGGTGACATTGTCAAGGCTCTTGCTGCAGGAGGCTCCTGTGTCATGATCGGTTCTCTTGTGGCAGGTACTGAGGAGAGTCCTGGCGATACCATCATCTACAATGGCCGTAAGTTCAAGTCTTATCGTGGCATGGGCTCCCTTGAGGCCATGGAACAGAAACATGGTTCCAAGGACCGCTACTTCCAGGGAGACACGAAAGATGTTAAAAAGCTGGTTCCCGAAGGTATTGCAGGCCGTGTGCCTTACAAGGGTACTGTTCAGGAAGTGATCTATCAGCTTACGGGTGGTCTTCGTTCGGGTATGGGCTATTGCGGTGCTGCAGACATCTGCCAGCTCCATAATGCCAAGTTCACCCGCATTACCAATGCCGGTGTCAACGAGTCACACCCCCACGATATCACGATTACCAGCGAGGCACCTAACTATAGCCGCCCCAACGATTAATATGATAATTATCGAGAAGATGAGAAAGATAGCAATAGCTGCCCTGCTTGCCGCTTTACCGTATGCTGCGACCCTGTCCCAGTCTCAGGGCAGTGATCCTGTCGTGATGACTGTCAATGGTAAGGATGTTCTCCGTAGCGAGTTTGAATATAGTTACAACAAGAACAACTCTGAGGGGGTCATCGACAAGAAGACTGTTGACGAGTATGTGGATCTCTTCATCAATTACAAACTGAAAGTTGCTGAGGCGCTGGATCGTCATCTTGACACACTTACCTCCTTCCGTGAGGAGTTTGCCCAATATCGCGACCAGCAGATACTGCCTCTCCTTGTGACTGATGAGGATGTGGAGGCAGAGGCTCACCGTATCTATAACCAGACAAAGGAACGTATCGGTCCTGACGGACTTATCCAAACGGCACATATCCTTCTTCGCCTTGAACAGAAAGCTACACCAGAGCAGTTGGCCGCTGCCAAGGTCCGTATAGACTCCATTTATACTGCATTGAAAAACGGTGCTGATTTTGCCGAGCTGGCAAAGAAGGTTTCGCAAGACCCGGGCTCAGCAGCCCAGGGTGGACTCTTACCATTTGTACAGCGCGGACAGTTGGTGAAGGAGTTTGAGGATGCTGCATTTGCTTTGAAAGATGGAGAGATGTCCGGTATTGTGCAGTCTCCCTATGGCTATCATATCATCCTGATGAAAGGTCACAAGCAGTTAGAACCGTTTGAAGAGCATCGGGAGTCTATACTGAAGTTCATAGAACAACGTGGCCTCCGCGATTATATTGCTAACCAGAAAGCTGATACGCTCGCCGCCGAGACAGGTATCAGCCGCGCCGATCTGATGAAGAAGAAGGCAGACGAATATGCTGCTTCCGACCCTGAATTGAGTAATCTGATTCGTGAGTATTACGAAGGTCTCCTACTCTATGAAGTAAGTAATCGTGAGGTATGGGAGCGGGCCGCCAAGGATGAGGTAGGATTGGCGACCTATTTCTCTAAGAACAAGAAGAAATATGCATGGAATGAGCCGCGCTATAAAGGTATTGCCTATCATGTCAAGGATAAGGCCGATGTCAAGGCTGTCAAAAACAGTATCAAGAAGGTACCTTTCGATCGTTGGCCCGAGGTTCTGCGTGCCACGTTCAATCCTGATTCCGTCATCCGCATACGGGTGGAGAAGGGGATCTTCAAGCGTGGAGACAATGCCCTTATTGACAGAGAAGTGTTCAAGCGTGACACAACGGTTACTTCCTTGGAGGACTATCCCATTGATGCGGTATATGGCAAAATCCTGAAAAAAGGACCCGAGGACTATACCGACGTTCGGGGACTTGTCGTTGCCGACTATCAGGAAGAATTGGAACGCGAGTGGGTAGCTGCTCTCCGTCGGAAATTCACCTTCTCAGTAAATAAGGATGTCCTCAAAACTGTTAATAACCATAACTAACTCATGATACGAAAGTATTTTAGTCTGTTCCTGCTTTCTTTGACCGTAGCTACGGTCCTCGCAGGTTCTTTGCATAGCAGAATGTCTGAGGGGCTGAGTCATGTGGGGGATGTTGCCATCCCCTCTGATTCGGCAGCAGATGTGCTCATCCCCAAGGCATCCATTGTTGACGAAGTCATCTGGGTCATAGGCGATGAACCGATTCTCAAGTCTGATGTGGAGCAGATGCGTATGCAGGCTGCTTCTGACGGAATCCGTTTTAAAGGTGATCCTGATTGCGCCATCCCTGAACAGATAGCAGTACAGAAACTCTTTCTTCATCAGGCTGTCATCGATAGTGTTGACAAAGATGTGACAGAGGCGGATATCGCTGCGGGCGTGGAAGATCAGATCAACCGTTGGGTGGATATGATCGGCTCCCGTGAGAAGCTAGAGGAATATAAAAAGGAGTCTATCACTCAGTTGCGGGCTGAGTTGCACGATGATATGCGGGACCGCATGCTCGTCCAGAAAATGCAGCAGAAACTGGTGCAGGACATTAAGGTTACGCCTGCTGAGGTGCGCCGCTATTTCGCTGAGCTTCCTGAAGACAGTATTCCCTTTGTGCCTACGGAATATGAGGTGCAGATCATTACCCTGACACCGCGTATCAGCGATGAGGAGATTAACCGTGTAAAAGATCGCCTCCGTGAGTTCACTGACCGCATCAATCGTGGCGAGACTTCGTTTGCCACGCTGGCTCGTCTCTATTCTCAGGACGGTTCAGCCCGCAATGGTGGAGAACTGGGCTATACTGGACGCGCCGGATGGGTTCCTGAGTTTGCCAATGTTGCCTTTAATCTCACCGATCCGAAGAAGGTCTCGAAAATTGTGGAGTCTGAGTATGGCTTCCACATCATCCAGCTGATTGATAAACGAGGCGACAAGGTCAACGCACGTCATATCCTCCTCAAACCTGAGGTTAGCGACTCTGCCATCATGGTGGCTATGGAGAGGCTGGATTCGGTAGCTGCGGCCATCCGGGCTGACCAGGTACCGGAGATGATTCGCAAGCAGCTCATCACCATTCCTGATCATTTCACCTTTGAGGATGCGGTGGCTGTCTTCTCGGATGACAAGAAAACCCGATCCAACCATGGCATAATGGCTAACGTTAACATGCAGCTGGGTAAGAATACCACGAAGTTCCGCTTGCAGGAACTGCCTCCCGAGGTGGCACGCATGGTTGACACTCTTTCCGTAGGCCAGGTGTCAGCTCCTTTCCAGATGATCAATGAGAGCGGAAAGACCGTTTGTGCCATTGTTCTTCTGAAAAGCCGTGTCGATGGTCATCGTGCCACTGTCACTGAGGATTTCCAGGTTCTGAAGGATCTCGTGTTAGACAAGCGGCGTGAGGATTATATTCATCAGTGGGTTGTCAATAAGATCAAGGCCACTTACGTCCGTATCAATCCTGACTATCGTTCCTGTCAATATGAGTATGATGGATGGATTCGCTAATTGACCAGATATATCTTGCATAAGTTGAAATACGCTGTCTATGCCCTGATGTTTTGTATGCTGGCATTTTGTGCCAGCCCTCTTGTCGATGCAGCTAACCGTAAGCAGCGCCCTCGTCGCACTTCAGCAAAGTCTCGTGCTCCAAAGGATAAACGAATCTACCTCGTTCATGCTGACGTGTTGCATTATGATCAGTACGTCAATCCCAATGCGCAGATCCTCAATGGTAAAGTGGAGTTTTCTCATCAAGGTGCTAAACTCTTTTGTGACAGTGCCCATTATTATGAGGCCAGCAATTCCTTTGAGGCTTTCGGCCATGTTCGTATGTATCAAGGCGATACCTTGTCTCTTGTCTCGGATTATGCTTACTATGACGGAGATGACCAGATGGCACAGGCCCGGCGTAATGTTGTCTTGAAGAACCGTCAGACCACGCTCTATACTGACTCGCTTAATTTCGATCGCCTTTACGATAATGCTTATTTCTTTGAGGGAGGTAAACTCGTTGATCAGGGGACTACACTGACTTCTGACTGGGGGGAGTATAATACCAAGACCAAATTGGCAGTCTTCAACTATGATGTCAAGATGCGTGGTGATGATTATTACCTTACCTCTGATACGCTTTATTATGATACACGGCTTTCGATGGCTCACATTGTCGGGCCAACGGATATTACTTCTGGAAAAAGTCATATTTATTCCGAAAGAGGCTATTATGATACGAAGACCGAGAAAGCCCGTCTGATGGACCGTTCAGTACTGCGTAATGAGGGTAAAACCATGATTGGCGACAGCGTATATTATGGGGGTAAAAACGAGCTTAGTAAAGCGTTCAGAAATGTAATTTTTACCGATTCCATCAACAAAAACCGACTTCTTTGCGATTACGGAGAATATAGCGAAGAGACTGGATATGCCATGTGTACCGACAGCGCTGTTTCTATCGACTACTCTCAGCGCGATACTCTGTATATGCATGCTGATACGTTCAAAATTTTTACCTTCAATATCAATACGGATTCTGTCTATCGTAAGGTGCATGCTTATAATAAGGTGCGTGCCTATAGGGTCGATGTTCAGGCTGTTTGCGACTCTTTGGTTTATAACCAGCTTGACTCGTGTATGACGATGTATCGCGACCCGATAGTCTGGAATATGAACCAGCAGTTAGTAGGCGAGGAGATACAGGTGTTTATGAATGACTCGACAATCAATCGGGCACATATTATTAATCAGGCGTTTACCATAGAGCAGTTGCGTGATACAACCTATCAGAACCAGGTGTCTTCCAAAGAGATGTTCGCTTTCTTTGAAAATGGTGAGATTCGTGAGACTCAGGCCATAGATAATGTACGTATCATATATTATCCTGAGGATAGTGCCGATTCTTCATTGATAGGTCTCAATTATACAGAAACCACTGAGTTGCGTATGTATATGGAGAACCGTAAGATGACGAAGATATGGATGCCTGCGGCTGAGGGAACAATCTATCCCCTTTCTCAGATCCCCCCATCCAAAAAACATCTTGAAGGCTATGCTTGGTTTGACTACATCCGCCCTGTGGATAAAGATGACATTTTCAACTGGCGTCCAAAGTCTTCTGCAGCAGTCCTGAAACCTTCGCGTCGACGGGATGCTCCCATTCAGCAACTCTCCGTTCCTGTTGACGTTGCTCCTACTGTTGAACCTTCAACTGAAACAGTTGACGATAACTCTGCTTCAGAAATCCCTGTCGCTCAAGACGATACTTCAGCTGCTGAACCCCCGGCCAATCCTGAGGATGTTTCTACTGCTGATCCCGATGCTGTTCCGGAATCTCAAGTCCAATAATACTATCATTTCATGTCCGACATCATTCAGCTTCTCCCAGATTCCGTAGCTAACCAGATAGCTGCTGGTGAGGTTATTCAACGTCCTGCCTCCGTCGTGAAGGAACTGGTCGAGAATGCCGTAGATGCTGGTGCCCGCCGCATCAGTGTTCTGATTACTGATGCTGGACGGACTTGTATTCAGGTGATAGATGATGGAGGAGGTATGTCCGAGACCGATGCCCGATTGGCGTTTGAGCGTCATGCCACCTCAAAAATCCGCCAGGCCGATGATCTCTTTGCCCTTCATACCATGGGGTTCCGTGGCGAAGCCTTACCCTCCATTGCCGCTGTTTCACAGGTAGAACTTCTCACCCGTACAGCATCCGAAGAACTGGGTACACGCCTTCGTCTTGCTGCGTCGCGTGTGGTGTCGCAGGAGCCGACCTCTTGTCCCGTGGGTTGTAACTTCCGCGTGGAGAACCTTTTCTATAATGTACCTGCTCGTCGTAAGTTCCTCAAATCCAATACGACAGAACTTAATAACATCCTCACAACCTTCGAGCGCATTGTCCTCGTTTATCCTGACATTCATTTCTCCCTTCACCATAACGGGGCAGAACTTCTCAATCTGCGTCCGGCTTCTCTGCACCAGCGTGTCGCTGACGTTTTCGGCCATAAGTTTTCATCAGAACTTCTTCCGCTTCAGGTTGACACAGCTTTGTGTCGTGTCAGCGGCTTTGTGGGTAAGCCGGAGGCTGCGCGGAAGAAAGTGGCACAACAGTATTTCTTCGTCAATGGCCGTTTTATGCGTCATCCTTATTTCCATAAAGCACTTCTTTCTGCTTTCGACCGTCTTGTGCCTGAAGGAGAACAGCCTCCCTATCTGGTTTATTTCGAGGTGGATCCTGCAGACATCGATGTGAACATTCATCCTACGAAGACCGAGATAAAGTTTGAGAATGAACAAGCTATCTGGCAGATCCTTTCTGCTGCCGTGCGTGATGCTATCGGACAGTTCTCAGAGATTCCGTCCATCAATTTTGATACTGAGGGACGCCCTGATATTCCTGTCTTTGATCCGTCGGCCTCTTCAGCCTCTTTTATGACTCCCCGAGTGCAGTATAATCCATCCTATAACCCTTTCCATAAGAATAATTCTTCGAAAACTGCTGGCTGGGAAGCCCTTTACTCAGGGCTTGATGACAAGCAAGGTGACATTCCTTCAACGTCAGCCGCGCCGAATCTTTTTTCCGATGTGGGAGAAGTAGGTCCTTCCTCTGACTCAGCCTCTTTTTCAGAGGAGAAGTCTCCGTTGCACTACCAATTTAAAGGGCGGTATATCATGACGGCTGTGAAGTCAGGACTGATGCTCATCGACCAGCACCGTGCTGACATCCGTATTCTTTACGAGCGTTATCTTGCCCAGCTCAATACACACACTTCTACCACCCAGAAACTTCTTTTCCCTGATGTCATACAGTTCTCGCCTTCTGATACTGTCGTCATGTCCCGCATCCTTCCTCATCTCATAACTATGGGGTTCGATCTGAGCGACTTAGGTGGTGGTTCTTATGCGGTGAATGGAGTGCCGACTGATGCAGAAGGCATTGATCCCATTGCCTTGCTTCGACAAATGGTAGCTGATGCAGTGGATAGCGATGGAGCCGACGTTTCCGCCCTCTCTCCTGCTTTCCCCTCTTCCCCGCTACACCATATCCTGGCACTGAGTCTTGCCTCTTCTGCAGCTATTCCTTATGGTCAGGTCCTTTCCAACGACGAGATGGAAGCGCTGGTGAACCAACTCTTCACCTGTACCGATGTCAATCACACGCCTGATGGCCATCTTATCCTTTCCATCCTCTCGCAGGACATGATTGACAAGCTTTTTTCTTGATTTTTCTTGGAGGTATCGGAAAAAATGCCTACCTTTGTGCCGCATTTACTTAAACCAACAACAAAAAAACTTATGATTTGGAACCAAAGTATTGAATGCATGGACCGCGAACAGCTTCGCGAGATCCAAAGTCGCCGTCTCGTCAAGATGGCAGAGTATGTTTATCACAACACCCCTTTCTATCGTGCGAAGTTTCAGGAGATGGGGCTTGAGCCTGGCGATATCAAAAGTATCGACGACATCGTGAAGCTCCCCTTTACCAATAAGCTCGACCTCCGTGATAACTATCCTTTTGGCCTTGCTGCAGTGCCTATGTCGCAGATCGTACGCATCCACGCCTCCTCGGGCACCACTGGCAAGCCCGTTGTTGTCCTCCACACAAGGAAGGACATCGCCATGTGGACGGAGGCTATCTCCAGGGCCTTCACCGCTTATGGTGCCACAAAGGACGACATCTTCCAGATATCCTATGGCTATGGCCTTTTTACCGGTGGTCTCGGTGCTCATGACGGTGCCACGAACATTGGTGCCTCAGTCATCCCCATGTCTTCAGGTAACACCCAGAAGCAGATCACACTCATGCACGATTTCGGCGCTTCTGTGCTGTGCTGTACACCTTCCTACGCAATGTTCCTTGGCGAGGCTCTCGGTGAGTGTCCTTGGCCGCGGGATGAGTTCCGTTTGAAGATCGGTGCCTTCGGTGCAGAGCCTTGGACGGAGAAGATGCGTGTGAAACTCGAAGAGTCGTTGGGCATCAAGGCATACGACATCTACGGGCTCTCTGAGATTGCTGGTCCGGGTGTAGGCTACGAGTGTGAGTGCCAGAACGGTACCCATCTTAACGAGGACTATTTCTATCCCGAGATCCTTAATCCCGAAACAGGTGAGCCGCTTCCTGAAGGCACTTTTGGTGAACTCACTTTTACCCACCTCACCAAGGAGGGTATGCCTCTGCTCCGCTACCGTACCCACGATCTCACCGCCCTCCACTATGACAAGTGTGCCTGTGGACGAACGCTCGTCAGAATGGACCGTATCCTCGGCCGTTGCGACGATATGCTCATCATCCGGGGTGTCAATGTGTTCCCGTCGCAGATCGAGGATGTCATTCTCAAGCAGAAGGAGTTCGAACCCCACTTCCTGCTCATCGTCGACCGCGTCAACAATACCGATACGTCCGAACTCAAGGTTGAAGTCAAGGAAGAATACTTCACCGATGATATGTCTACTATGGTCGGTCTTCAGAAGAAGCTTGAAGGTGAGCTGCGTTCTGTCATCGGTCTAGGCTTCAAGATCCGTCTTGTAGAGCCGAAGGGCATCGAGCGTTCCGAGGGTAAAGCCCGTCGTGTCATCGATAACCGTAAGTTATAATGAGTATATATATTGTAAACCCTGAATTATAAATAGTATGTATAGTATGCTGCGACTCAGTCGCAGCCCCAAAACCTGATCAATATGCTAGCAAAACAACTATCCGTTTTCCTGGAAAACAAGTCTGGCCGCCTCACGGAGGTGACCGACGTCCTTGGTGCCGCCGGCATCAACCTGTCTGCCATGAGTATTGCCGACAATTCTGACTTCGGCATTCTCCGCTGTATTGTTTCAGACCCTGATCGCGCCTATCAGGTGTTGAAGGAGGCTCATTTCGCTGTGAAACTCACCGATGTCATTGGCTTCGTATGCCCCAATGTCAGTGGGTCACTTGCCATCGTGCTGCGTCACCTCTCTGAGCGTGGTATCTTCATCGAGTATATGTATTCGTTCGCTAACGGTAACGTGGCTCACGTGGTCATCCGTCCTTCTGACCTGGAGGCTTGTGAGAAAGCACTGGCAGAGAAAAAGGTTGAGCTGCTTGCTGCCAACGATCTCTATCAACTCTGATTCTTCTGCTGTTAACAGCTCAGATTGTTGGATATACCTTTGTTCACCCTTAGTATGACCCTGTAAATCCTCGCTTTTATAGGGTCATGCTAAGGGTGAATTGATACTTGGACAGGGGTTTTGAAGAGCTTTGTCGCGAGCTCTCTGCATTCACCTGTCAGTTACTTGTCAATTTTTTTTACGAAGCAAAACTCAATGGCATAAAAGCCCCCCAAAAACTTGAGTTAACTCGATTGATGATTTGAGTTAACTCAGTTGATGATTTGAGTTAACTCGATTCATCGAACGAGTTAACTCAGAATATAAGAAGGCTCTTTCTGATTTGTCAGGAATTCCGTCAACCATTTGCCATGTTAGAAGCAGAGTCTTTTATGAATATTCGCATAGGATGAAAAAAAGTTACCGAAAAATTTGGCGGTTTCAAAAAAACTGCGTACCTTTGCACCCGCTTACAGAAAAAACTGTTTAGGCAAGGGCGCTTAGCTCAGCTGGTTTAGAGCATCTGCCTTACAAGCAGAGGGTCGGCGGTTCGAATCCGTCAGCGCCCACAAACACAAAGAGATTTCTAGTCCGCAGCCCCAAGCAGGTTGCGGATTTAAGTATAAGAGAGTTGCAACCATTACCAGTCAGTTTAGATTTAGAAAATGAGTTTGAGTTTATTGACAGCCATCTCGCCTATTGATGGCCGATACAGAGGGAAGACAGAGCCATTGGCAGACTACTTTTCCGAATATGCGTTGATACGTTACCGCATCCGTGTAGAAATAGAGTACTTCATTGCTCTTTGCGAACTCCCTCTTCCACAACTTCAGGATTTCGACCACTCACTGTTTGAACCCCTACGCGACATCTACCGTTCTTTTACACCCGCTGATGCACAGCGCGTGAAGGATATCGAGGCTATTACCAACCACGATGTCAAGGCCGTTGAGTATTATATTAAGGAACGCATTGATACCCTTGCCACTACAGACAGTGGCTCTGCCGCTCCTTCTCCCGTATGCTGCGACTCTGTCGCAGCCTCCTCTTTCAAGGAGTTCATCCACTTCGGACTTACTTCCCAGGATATCAACAACACCTCAGTACCCCTTTCCCTGAAGGAGGCACTCAACGATGTCTACATCCCTCTTCTCGAGGAACTGATCGAACAGCTCAACGACTATGCAGAGGCCTGGCGCAACATCCCGATGCTCGCCAAGACCCATGGACAGCCGGCATCACCTACCCGCCTCGGCAAGGAAGTGATGGTCTATGTCTATCGGCTTGAGGAGCAGCTGCGTTCGCTCCGTGAAATACCTCTCACAGCAAAGTTCGGTGGAGCCACGGGCAATTACAACGCTCACCATGTGGCTTATCCTCAGTACGACTGGCGGGACTTCGGCGACCGTTTCGTCTCTGAGAAGCTGGGATTGGAGCGTGAACAGTATACCACCCAGATTTCCAACTATGACTGGCTGGCTGCCATCTTTGATGCCATGCGTCGTATCAACACCATTGTCATCGACCTCGACCGCGACTTCTGGATGTATATCTCCATGGACTATTTCAAGCAGAAGATCAAGGCTGGCGAGGTAGGCTCATCTGCCATGCCCCACAAGGTAAACCCCATTGACTATGAGAATTCCGAAGGAAACCTCGGAATGGCCAATGCCGTGCTCGCCTTTCTTGCACAGAAACTGCCTGTCAGCCGTCTGCAGCGCGACCTTACCGACAGTACGGTTCTTCGCAACATCGGTGTGCCTATGGGGCATGCTGTCATTGCTTTCCAGTCTACACTCAAGGGATTGCGTAAGCTGATCCTTAACGAAGAGAAACTGCAAGCTGACCTCGACAATACCTGGGCCGTTGTGGCTGAAGGTATACAGACCATCCTGAGGCGTGAAGGCTACCCCAATCCCTATGAGACCCTCAAGGCTCTGACCCGTACCAATGAGCGGATGACACCGGAGCGCATCGCTGACTTTATTGACACACTGGCTGTCTCTGAAGACGTCAAGGCAGAACTGCGTGCTATCACTCCTTCTTCCTACACTGGCATGTAGCCTTTGGTGACTTCAACACATAGTGATAACTTCATTATAGATTATACATTATTTATAATAATATGGAATACGAAAACGATAACAAGAGAGAAGAGAAGTCTGCAGAGCAGACCACTGGCAACCGCGAGGGCTACCAGTCGTCACAGAACGCCGCAGGCGGTTTTCAACGTGACTTCAGACCCGGACGTTCACCTCGTCCGCGTATCCACACCGGGCAGACTCGTGCCTATGGCGAGCGCCCCAGTTACAACAAGCCCCAGAGCAGCGATGACGAAGGAGGTTTCCGCCCCGAGGGATTCGGCGCAGGCCTTCAGCAGGCTCCACAGCGCCCCTATCGTCCCCGCAATACTTATAACCAGCAGGGTGGGGGCTATCAGCCCCGTCAGCAGGGAGGCTACCAGCCCCGTCAGCAGGGAGGTTATCAGCCCCGTCAGCAGCAGGGAGGTTACCAGCCCCGTCAGCAGCAGGGTGGCTACCAACCTCGTCAGCAGCAGGGTGGCTACCAGCAGCGTGGTGCCTATGGGCAGCAGCAGGGTGGCTATCAGCCCCGTCAGCAGGGGGGCTATCAGCCCCGTCAGTCTCGTCCTTATGGAGCAGCACCCTACAATCCTGGCTATCCCGCCAAACCCTATGGAGCAAAACCCTTTGCCAAGAAGAAGCGTACGGCCGACTACGACCCCAACGCCAAGTACTCCATGAAGAAGCGCATTGAGTACAAGGAAGTCAACTACGATCCCAATGAGCCTATTCGTCTGAACAAGTATCTTGCCAATGCTGGCGTATGCAGCCGCCGCGAGGCCGACGAATTCATACAGGCTGGTGTCATCACCGTCAACGGGGAGGTGGTCACCGAACTGGGTACGAAGGTGCTCCGTACGGATGTCATCCGTTTCCACGACGATCCTGTCTCACTCGAGAAAAAGGTCTATGTCCTTCTCAATAAGCCCAAGGACTATGTCACTACCTCCGATGACCCGCAGCAGCGTAAGACCGTCATGGACCTCGTCAAGAATGCATGCCCAGAGCGTATCTATCCTGTAGGACGTCTCGACCGCAATACCACGGGCGTGCTCCTGCTCACCAACGATGGCGACCTCGCCTCGAAGCTTACGCATCCTAAGTACCTCAAGAAAAAGATATACCACGTTTATCTTGATAAGAATGTAACTGCTCACGATCTCCAGCGCATTGCCGATGGCATTCAGTTGGAAGATGGAGAGATCCATGCTGATGATGTGCAGTATGCTGACCCCAACGACAAGAAACAGGTGGGTATTGAGATCCATTCCGGAAAGAACCGCATTGTACGTCGTATCTTCGAGTCACTCGGCTACCGTGTCACCAAGCTCGACCGTGTACAGTTTGCGGGACTTACCAAGAAGAACCTCCGTCGTGGCGACTGGCGCTACCTCACTGAGGAAGAGGTCGACCGTCTCCGCATGGGAGCCTATGAATAGTTTACTGTATGTTGCGACTCAGTCGCAACAAACAAAAAAAGAATCAGATAATGAACCGTACAAAAGTTATTGATATCCTCCAGTCCACTGCCTACGGAACGGAAGTTACCGTCATGGGCTGGGTACGTACTCACCGCAGCTCAAAGGCCGTCGACTTCATTGCACTCAATGATGGATCCACCATCAAGAACGTCCAGATTGTGGTCGATCCCGCTTGTCCTGTATGCAGTAGCTGTGCTGTTGCCACCTCTCCTTCACTCAAGGATGTCACCACCGGAGCCTGCATACGCGTTCTCGGCACACTCGTCGAGTCGCCGGCTGCCGGGCAACCTTCCGAAATCCAGGCCAGCGAGATCGAAATCTATGGTCTCTGCGATAATACCTATCCTATGCAGAAGAAAGGGCAGTCCTTCGAGGCCATGCGCAAGAATGCCCACCTCCGTCTACGTACCAACACCTTTGGGGCTGTCATGCGGATCCGGCACAACATGGCAATGGCCATCCATACCTATTTCCATGAGCATGGATTCTTCTATTTCCATACGCCCCTCATCACGGCTTCCGACTGTGAAGGTGCAGGAAACATGTTCCAGGTTACCACGAAGAACCTCTACGACCTGAAGAAGGATGAAGAAGGTCGCATCATCTACGACGATGACTTCTTTGGCGAACAGACCTCACTCACCGTCTCCGGACAGTTGGAGGGAGAGCTCGGCGCCACCGCACTGGGAGCCATCTATACCTTCGGACCGACCTTCCGTGCCGAGAACAGCAATACCCCGCGCCACCTTGCGGAGTTCTGGATGGTGGAGCCTGAGGTCGCCTTCCTCGACCAGGAAGGACTCATGGATCTGGAGGAGGACTTCATCAAGTATTGTGTCCGTTGGGCACTGGAGCATTGCAAGGACGACCTCGACTTCCTCAACAAGATGATCGACAAGACACTTCTCGAGCGTCTGGAGGGAGTGCTGAAGGAGACCTTTGTACGCCTCCCCTATACCGAGGGCATCAATATCTTGCAGGAGGCTATCAGAAACGGCAGGAAATTTGAGTTCCCCTGCAACTGGGGCGATGACCTTGCTTCCGAGCACGAGCGCTACCTGGTGGAGGAGCATTTCAAGAAGCCTGTCATCATGACTGACTATCCCAGGGCATTCAAGTCGTTCTACATGAAACAGAATGAACCCGTCATCAATCCCTCTCAGGGAGAGGAGGCTGGAAGCATCGGCTACAAGGGTGCTGTCGCTCCTGGTCCCACCATGCAGGGCACCGATGTGCTCTTCCCGCAGATTGGCGAGATCATTGGCGGTTCCGTCCGTGAAGAGAGCTACGACAAACTGATGAGCGAGGTGGAGCGACGCCAGATGGATCAGACCCATCTCTGGTGGTATCTCGATACCCGCCGCTACGGCTCCTGCCCCCATGCAGGTTTCGGACTCGGTTTCGAACGGCTCATCCTCTTTGTGACTGGCATGCAGAACATCCGTGACGTCATTCCTTTCCCAAGAACGCCCAAATCTGCAGAATTTTGAACCTTTTCTTAGCGAAACGCCCTAAAATAGGCATGTTTCTATGAAAAAAGTTACAAAAACCCTTGTCAGTTAAAAAAAAAGCATTATCTTTGCAGGCTGAAAGCGGGTTTCTGCCCCTTTCCCACTATATATTAATAAGGTAAAAACAAAAAACGTAAATATAAACTAAAAAAATGAATTGCCTATGGTAATAAACCTCACAAAACAAAGCAAAAACGCCCGCCGAAACGTTAAAAATTCGGTGTAAAGTCGGATTATGCTCATTTTTTTGCGCAAAAAACAAAAAAAAATTCGATTTTATTTGCAAGTTTTCAGATTTATGTCTATATTTGCACCAAAAATGCGACTCCTACTGGGGAAGCTATGAAAAATTGAGAGAAAGAAAGAAGTATCAACATTTAGTTTTTTTTATTAATTTAAATTTTTTAATCGTATGAAAAAAAGATTATTTAGTACTCTGCTTATGGGAGCTTTCTTCATAGCTTCTATGAGTATGTTTACGTCTTGTAAGGATTACGATGACGACATCAACAAGAACACTGATGCCATCGCAGCCTTACAGTCTCAGCTTGCTACTCTGCAGGGAGCACAGTCGTCTTTGACTAGCGACTTGAGTTCTGCAAAGAGCAACTTCGACAATCAGATTAAAAATCTGCAGACTGAAATCCAGAGCTTGCAGAGTAGCCTCTCGAACCTGCAGACCACTGCAGCTACTCATGCTACGAAGGACTGGGTGACGAGTCAGGGCTATGCTACCACTACTTGGGTGGATGGCAAAGGCTTTGCTACTGAGGTTTTCGTAACCAGTCAGGGTTATGTGACCACAGATGCAATGAGAGAGGCTATCAAGGATTTGGATGAGATTTGTGCCAAGAAGGCTCAGTTGGACGTTATCAACGAGGCCATCGAGGGTCTGAAGACTCTGATCGCTGGCAAGGTTGACAAGGCCGAGCTGGCTGAACTCTCACAGCAGTTCACCAACCAGATCAGCACCATCAACGAGAAGCTCGCTGTGCTGCCTGGTCAGATTGAGGGTGTGAAGAAGTCTGCTGACGACGCTCTCGAGGCTGCTAAGACCGCTAACAAGAACATCGACATTCAGAAGGGTCTGATTGACGAGCTGACCAAGGCTCTCTCTGGTAAGGCTGATAACAGCGAGCTGAACAAGCTGGCTAACGCAGTTGCTTCTCTGGAAGATGTTGTGAAGAACAACAAGACCGCTTTCGAAAATGGTCTGAAGGCTCTGGAAGAACAGTTCGGTAAACAGAATAAAGATCTGCAGGACCAGATTGATGTTATTAAAGGTAACATGCCTGGCTCTAACGAGTCAATCGTTTCTGCTATTGCCGCTCTGCAGGGTCGTGTAACCGCTCTGGAGGCTATTGACTGGGCTCAAATGCAGCGTGATATCGAAGCTGCTACAACTGTAGGTCAGGTTCAGACTATGATTCAGGCTTCTGAGAACACGCTCCGTTCTGAGATTCAGAAGGCTACTGGTTTCACCTCTGAGGCTATCTCAGTTCTTAACTTCCTCGTTGAGAAGGGTCTGAGCAGCATCGTGCTGAAGCCCGCTTACTATCTCGGTGGTATCGAGGCTATCGACCTCCCCATGGTGGTTCGTCAGCCTGAGATCTTCCTGAATCCGAATGTATGCCCCAACATGAACGAGAAGGGTTACCTCTCTTCTGCTTACTTCCCCAATGGCACTCCTGGCAACAAGGACCTCAAGCAGGTTGATCCCGCTGAGGCTGCTGCTCTTGGCAAGCCCTGGGTACAGCTCTCTAAGGCTTCTGAGTGGAGTCGTGGTGACGAGTTCGAGCAGTGGGTGAACCTGAAGGGTCAGGTTTCTACAACTGAGGAGGCTATTCACTGGCCCGACGGTCTGGAGAACTTCCTGCCTGCTAAGCTCGGTTCGCTCAGCGATACCTATTCTTATTGGGACAATCAGAGCGGTGTGCTCTTCAACGGCAACTTCGCTTACAACTACTTCCGTTATGTGGATATCATTCCTCTCGGACACGCTTGCTATCACATCAACCCGACATCGGCTAACCTGCAGGATCTGGAGGCTAAGTTCTACATGAACTATCCTTACATGACTCTCGCTACTCGTGACGCTATCAACGAGCCTGAGAACATGCTGTATCAGGACAAGGAGCTCACCAAGCCCGTGTTCACCAATCTGCAGAAGTACTACAATGCTGAGACTGGTATCCTGAACGTTCCGTTCCACCTGAACCTCCAGAACTACCTGAACTCTTGGGCACGTAACATCATCCAGGCCTATGACGCCCGCAATGGTGTAGGTTCTGCTGCTCACTATCTGAATCAGGAGGGTTACGGCTCTGAGATTGGCTCTGTCAACTACGGTGCTTATGACAAGGGTGCTGTTTATGCCGCTACTGGCGTGAACTTCGACAACGCTTGGAACAAGGAGGCATTCCCCGTTGACGGCTATGACACTGGCCTGAACGAGCTTTCATTCAAGATGCCGTTCGCTGCTCTTCAGATTACTGGTCAGGTGAATGGTGAGACTCGTGCTATTACTTCTGACTATGCTGCTATCACTCCGTCGTTCATCCAGCTGCTTGCTTTGGCTGACAACGCTCCTGAGCTGAACCTCGCTCCCTCTTGGAGCACTATGGATCACAACATGGTTGAGCGTAACCACCTCTATCGTTCTGTACAGGAGGCTATCGACGGTGCTGCTACTCACCAGCTCGTTTACGATGATGAGCAGGGTATCAACCTCGACAACTTCATTGAGGCTCACGCTTATCGCTTCGGCACCATGTTCAGCCGCGACATGCCTCTGACACAGGAGCAGCTCGAGGAGCTCGGTCTCCGCTTCGAGTATGCACTCGTTGACTGGTACAGCGACAAGTACGAGGATTCTCAGAGCGCACACGCTACTCTGATCAATACCGATCGTAAGTGGACTACCCGCTATGGTAACAGCGAGGGTATCGTTCCTGAGGAAGCTAATGCATTCACTGGTAACACCATCGTTGCTAAGGTTGTTGATCCCGAGACTGGCGTTACAACTTCTGAGGTTGGTGATGTTTCTTGTATCGGTCGTGAGCCTATCGTTCGTGTTATGCTCGTTAACCGTGACTACCTCGGTGAGGATCACATCCTGTTGAAGGGTTATGTGAAGTTCCGCATCGTTCGTCAGCTCGAGAAGCCCGAATTCGTTGAGTTCGCTCTGAATCCTGACAGCCAGCCCGTATTCATGGGTTGCATCAGCACCACCGCTGGTACCGTATTCTCTGGCCTTGCTGCTGCTAGCTGGTCACAGATGGAGCGTTACATCCTCGACAAGGTTCATCCTTTTGGCGACAAGACCGGTAAGGAGCTGAAGCTCTCTAAGGCTCAGTTCGATCAGATGTACATGCTGGAGATGAATCCTGGTTATCTGGGTGCTAAGCGTTACATCCGCATGAACGACAAGTTCTATGATGAGGCTACATATGTGAAGGAGCTTGAGGCTACCTATAAGACTGGTGGTCTGACTCTTGAGCAGGCTGTTCTGCAGAACATCGAGTTCGCAAAGGCTTACTATCGTGCATTCGCTGGTTATGTTGGCTACACTGGTTGGGTTGGTACTACCTCTGACAATCCTGGCATCACCTTCCTTGGCCTGAACGACATCCTGGCTAAGCAGCAGAACGTTCTGTTCTGGGTTCTCGGTTGCACGAACAACGCTAATGCTCACACCTATATCAACGGTTCTGTTTCTACTCCGCAGGCTGACGAGCGTTACATTGAGTACATCGCCGGTGTTGGTCCTGACGGTAAGTCTACTCAGACCATCGATACCTATGTGAAGTTCATACCTCGTAACGGTATCAACGCTAATCCTATCTATGTACGTCTGTACATCCCCGCTGGTAAGCTCCTGTGGGCTGCTGGTGAGATGACTAACCACGATGCTGCTTACTGGTACAAGTATAATAAGGAGGATCACGTTTCTAAGGCTGATCTCGCTGCTAAGACCACGAATGATCCTGTTGCTGAGGTTCACGTTAACACTCCGATCCAGAAGACTGGCTACACCGTTCTGAATGAGAACGACTACATCCAGGATATGTCTATCTACTTCGTACAGGGTAAGAATTGGGGTATCCAGTTCACCAACCTTGTGAAGAACAGTGGTTACAACCTGGCTATGTATCCTGGCTTCACTGGCAACATCGAGGGTAATGCTGAGACCACCAACCTGACTCAGGATCGTGTATCGTTCTACTTCACCTATCCTAGCACTTCTAAGAAGAATGCTGAGTTCGATGCTTACTATGTAACGAACACTCAGAGATTCGACTCTCGTGCTCAGGCTGACACATTCCGCTACACCAACAACGGTCGTACACACGCTGTGAAGGTATGGCAGGTACGTGGCCACAGTGGTAAGAAGTACACTCTGACTCTTGCTAATAAGGACTTCGCTACTAACAAGATCTACACTTGGGAGATTAAGCGTAAGCTTGACTTGCAGGAGGTTCGTAACTATGGTAAGGCTCTGTATCAGCAGTTCACCTCTGGTTCAGCTTCTAAACTTTGGACTGATGGTACTCACGATGCTCTTAATGAGGATGTGAAGAGTCTGTATGGCTTTGTTGGTCCTGTTGAGCGTGGTAACGTCATCGTTGCTATCCGCGAGGTTGGCTACAACATTCCTAACGATGTATTCAAGAGCGGTGGCCTGAGTGGCATGGGTTACAACCCGATTACCGAGGTTATCTACACTGAGCCCGTTGAGATCTGTCAGCTGACTGATAAGGCTAACTGGGGTGCTAACCGTGAGGATCTGGTTCTGACCACAAGCACGACTGTAGCTGTTCCTAACAACAACTACTTCCGCTTCCACAACAACGCTATTGCTGAGGATATTCTGAACAACCAGAGCAAGTGCAACAACTATGAACCTTCAGCATTCGGTCCTGAGGAGGCTATGGATTGGAGCAAGTACGATGGTGCATTCACCGCTTATGTTGAGGTTGCCTTCAACGACGTTGATGCTTGCGCTATCTGCGACGAGGGCTGCTACGAGATCTTCGACCCGAACAACACTCGCTTCTTCAACATCCGTTGCGACCGTCCTGTTTACATGACTGGTTACAAGGGTGACGACCTGAAGCAGGATGCTCTGAACAATGAGGTTTCTACTCAGCTCAGCTTCAACTTCGAGGATTGGCGTCCTTACACCATCTCTACTGACTATGCTTCTGATGGTGACAAGTACGTACTTGGCAGCTACTATGAGCTCGCTCTCGATGCTGATTACTATGGTGGTGTGACCAATGGTTACAAGAAGGATAAGAAAGATTGGAACTGGATTAACATCCCGCAGCAGCTGCTCGATGAGATCCGTACCGATGCTGGCGTTGAGGATCAGGATACCAAGAACCACTCTCTCGGCTACAAAACGTTCAAGGATGAGGCTAACGTAGAGTGGGAGTACAAGGATAGCTACGATCCTTCTAAGCTCTATGACCGCATCAAGATCAATGCTCTGCCTGTTGCTTCTCGCTTCGCTACCAATGCTCACCTGCAGGGTGGTAATGGCCTGAACGCTGGTCTGTACCTCTATGCTGCTCCGAGCTCTTACACTGGTTCAAGCACTGATAAGGCTGTTGTTAATGTTGGTGGTAACAAGCTGTGGTATCGCAACACCGATGCTCACGTACGCTCGTTCAACCTCTACATCCCCTGCTACTACACCTACGTATTCGGTAATGGTGAACTCGCTGCAGGTAAGGTATCAAGCTTCGTAAATACCCTCGTTTCTAACAGGATCTACGGTGCTGATTACTGGGATGGCGCAACTGCTGGCTATGCTAAGTCTACTCCTGCTGCTCCTGTATACGTTTACTTCAAGGATCGTCGTTACTACGACACCAACGAGGTTAACTATAACTACCAGGATTGGATGGTTGTAAGAGTCATTCGCACTACGAACGCTCACTAAGCATTAGATGATCGAACGTAATTTGAGTAACATCAGATTATAGAATAATCTCAGAGGGGTGTCAACTCGTTGGCACCCCTTTTAAACAAAAAATAGCAAGTATTACGCAATGAGAAAAAGTTTATTATTCACATTTGCCGTGATTCTGCTGCTCACGATGGGCAGTTGTGGCAAGTCAACGAAGAACCAGCCTACCATGGGCGAAATGCTCGACTCTGTATCCAAGATACACATGGAGATGTCGCAGCAGGACTCTGCCGAGGTGTTCTCACTGGTCAACGAGTATCTTGACAAGCTGCGCCAGGACAAGATTGACGAGGCCGTGGGCATGATTTACTTCCTTAATAAGAAACGCGAGATTGTTAACCTCCCTGATCCTGACCTACGTAGGACAAAGGCTATGCTTACTCGCTTCAAGGGTGTAAAATATGACCTCGATCGTATCGTTTATGATCAGGAGACTGATAATATTGCAAAGTATACAGTCACCCTGTTCGAGAAGGAAACCGGGGATCCCCGTCCCAACACCATCTCATTTATGCTTAAACCCATTCGCCGTGATGGTAAGTGGTACTTAACTTATTGTGATGATGTTTCCGGTAACGGTACGAATTTGCCCAATTAATAAGTGAATAGAATAACGGTAACAAATCTTTTAAATAGAAATTGTTATGAGATCATTGAAAACGATTCTGGCAGCTGCCCTCCTTGCTGTGAGCGCATCTGCAATGGCTCAGGCCACGAAAGAGCTGCCCGATGGCACGAAGCTCGTGTTCCAGAAGCATGCTTTCCTCGATATTCAGGGTGGTCTGCAGCACACGCTCGGTGAAGCAAAGTTCAGCGACCTGCTCAGCCCGAATGTACAGCTGGGTATCGGTTATCAGTTCTCACCTGTCATTGGTGCCCGTCTTCAGGCAAACTTCTGGCAGTCTAAGGGTGGCTGGAATACTGTTTATAACGGCCTGGCCCTGAACGAGGACTATAAGTGGAACTATGTTGCTCCTGGTATCGATCTGATGATCGATCTGACCAACCTTATTGGTGGTTGGGATCCTCAGCGTTTCCTCAGTGTGAATGCTTTCCTTGGTGCTGGTGCTAATATCGGTTTTGGTAACGATGAGCTGAACGATCTCGTTGCTAGCCCTCGTTTCACCCGTTTCCAGCAGGCTGGTTACAAGGCTGAGTATCAGTGGGACGGCACTCAGGTGCTGCCCTTCGGACGTGCTGGTCTGCAGGCTGCTTTCCGTCTGAGCGATGCTATCGCCCTGACTGTTGAAGGTAATGCCAACATCCTGTCTGACAAGTACAACAGTAAGAAGGCTGACAATGCCGACTGGTATTTCAATGCACTTGTCGGTCTGAAGGTGAATCTGGGTAAGAGCTACACAACTGTGCTGCCTCCTCCCCCCGCACCCGAGCCCGAGCCTTATGTGGAGCCCGAGCCCGAGCCCGCACCTGCACCCGTTGTTGAGAAGATTGAACCGATTCGTCGTGACATCTTCTTCCTGATCAACAAGACCGACATCCGCGAGAGCGAGGCTCCGAAGGTGAAGGACATTGCTGATTACCTGGTGAAGTATCCGAAGGCTAAGGTTGTGGTCAATGGCTATGCTGATGCTGGTACTGGTAACGACAAGATCAACGACCGTCTGGCTGCCCTCCGCGCTGATGTGGTGGTGAAGGCCCTGAAGGAGCAGTATGGTATTGCCGAGAGCCGCATCACTTATGACAGCCATGGCTCTCGTGTTCAGCCGTTCGCCGAGAACGACCTGAACCGTGTCACCATCTGTGTAGCAGAATAATCTTTTTTTATACAGATTTAATCTGTGCGATAAACTGAACGGGGAGAGGTCGCGACCGTCAACAGGTCGGGTCCTTTCCCTTTACTACTTAAAGCTGAAAGATGAAAAAGATTTTAACTTTCACACTTCTCCTCTCGTTGATGGTAGGAATCACAGCTTGTGGTGACCGCAAACAGTCTGCCCCTGGTAATGTGAAGCCTACTAAAGCTGTTTTTGGCGTGTTGGGATCCAATAAGTATTACTTTGAGGATCTTAAGCGTAAGGATCGTAAGGTAAAGCATACGTTCACAGTCAAGAACGTGGGCACCGATCCTTTAGTCATCAATGATGTGAAGTTGAATTGCAGCTGTCTCAAGGCAGACTATACAAAGAAGCCTATCGCGCCCAATCAGACTGGTGAGGTGACACTCACAGTCATGCTGGATAAATTGGAGGATGGTCATTTCCGCAGGGTGGTCTATGTCTATAGTAATGATAAGGATTCGCCCTTCCCATTGGAATTGTTCGGCGATCTCTGATATCGTGAGTAGGTTTCTTATGATAGAAAGAACAATCGTTAACATCAAAAATCATTTTAATTATGAAAAAGAACATTTTAAAGAAGAGCTTGGTGTTTGCTTTCGGAGCAATCATGCTTGCGTCTTGTGGCGACAGTGACAATCCTTCGATTGACTACAACCCGCCCGCATCTCACGTTCCTACCATTCTGCAACAGAGTTGGTTTGAAATGTTAAGTGGTTATTATCATGGAAAGGAGTTCCCAACTCCCACGATGACCACTCCTGTTACAAGTGTGAATCTGAGCACTCCTATTGTCGTGGATGGCGTTGCCTATGCCAATATCACGATCGTGTCTGCTTCTAAGTTCCGCCGTTTCTTCCTCGGTGTGGAAGGTGTTGAAGAATACTGGGAGGTATTCCCTTCAAGTCCTGAGGAAGCTAGTGGTGGCACACAGGCATCTATGACTTTTGATACAGAGACTGGCGAGTGGACTTACATCATCCCCGTGAAGTATGTCAGTACCACGAATACAGACTTCCCCATCGTATTGTCTGCTGAGGATGCTGATTGTAACATTACGGACCTGGTTGCTGTGACTCCGACTCCTGTTCCCGGTCCTACACCTCCAGCTCCTACGCCTGGTGAGGATCCCACACCTGTTACTCCTGATCCCACACCTGATACTCCTCCCTTCCCTGGTGTAGAGGGTGCTCCTGAGGATCTGCATGTATTCATGACCTTCGACCAGCAGAACGACCTTGACCTGTATCTGCTGCTTCCCAATGGACATGAGATTTACTGGAAGAACCTGCGACTAAACAAAGGCGGAAAGGTGGTCTACAAGATGGACCTGGATGCTTATCACTTCTCTAATCCCACCGATCCTACAATTGAGCATATTTATGTTCCCAAGAAGTGGGTGATGGCAGGAACATATATTGTTCGTGTGAACCTCCACAAGTGGGAGTTTGCTCCTAACACGCTGACCAATTGGAAGGTCTGGGCTACTTATGACAAGAAATTCGTGAAGGATGATCTGACAGGTAAGACCTATACTTCTTCTGACCCGATAAAGGGTAAGTTTGCTGCTGATGCGACTACGCATCCTGTTCAGAAAATTGATATTCCTTCCCTTGCAGCTTTGGGAGAAGAGACATTGGTCATGAAGTTTACTGTAACAGAGACTGAAGCCGGTTATCACGGCACTCCTTGGAAGTAAGGAAATAGGATGGTTAATATCTGTTGACTATGAACTAAACGATAAAGGCGGCGCATTTGCGCCGCCTTTTTGCTGCCAGTAGTAACAGGCTCTGTTACCTTAGGTAACGTTAATCATTACCTAAGGTAATAGCGTCCGTTACCTTAGGTAACGTAAAGTCAGTATTTTCGGGCGTATTTTCCGGTACTATCAGGCCATCGCAGAGGTGGATGGTGCGGTCGGTGAGGGTGGCCAACTGTTCGTCATGGGTGACAATGACAAAGGTCTGTCCGAAACGGTCACGCAGGTCGAAGAACAGCTGGTGGAGTTCCCGTTTGTTCTGAGTGTCAAGAGAACCTGACGGTTCATCAGCCAGAATAACAGCAGGATTGTTGACCAGGGCACGTGCGACGGCTACGCGCTGCTTCTCTCCACCGGATAGTTCCGCAGGCTTGTGGTGGGCACGGTCACTAAGTCCCATGAACTGCAGCAGTTCTGTAGCCCGAGTCTTAGCCTCTCGCTGTTTTGTTCCGGCAATGAAGGCAGGAATCATGATGTTCTCCAAGGCCGTAAACTCCGGCAACAGCTGATGGAACTGGAAGACAAAGCCTAAGTGGCGGTTACGGAAGTCTGAGAGTGCCTTTTGGGAAAGGGTAGTGATGTCAACGGAGTCGACACATACGGAACCGGTGTCAGGACGGTCAAGGGTGCCGATGATTTGTAACAGGGTGGTTTTTCCGGCACCGGAAGGACCGACAATGCTGACTATTTCGCCTTTGTCGATATGGAGGTCAATGCCTTTGAGAACCTGGAGCGAGCCGAAGCTCTTGGTGATGTTTTGGAGGGTTATCATGATTTTTTTGAAGGGTTGTTAGGGTTGTTAGGGTGATTAGGGTTGTTAGGGTGATTAGGGCTTATTGCGATGTAGGAGACGGAGGAGGGTGTCGTAAAGAGAGGTATCCTCGCGGTGCTGGGCCTCGGTGAACGACATTGCATCTTCCTTCGGGCCTCCATACTGGTCGGGGAAGACAATCATGAGGTTCTTGCCTGAGAAGTAACGCTGCAGTTCATCGGGCAGCCGGTCAATGGCATTCTTATAGGAAATAGTACCGCGTCGTGCGGTAACCACCACGAAGAGATGGTCGTCGGCGATGGTGGATGCCAACTTGGGCAGTTCGTTCCAATGGATCATGGGTGTGAGCGTGACGCGGATGGAGGGGTAGTGGCTCTTTATGTAGTTGTTGATGAGCACCAGTGACTCTTGCCGGCCATGGAACTCTGTATGGCAGTCCAGATTATCCGCCAAACGACAGATCCGCTCCAGCCAGCGATGGAAGCCAGGCTCAAACTCCGCTCGTGAGGGCACCGCCACCTTGATGCGCCGCAGGGTGTTCAACGGCTGGACGAAGCGTACAAGCAGGATCTGACGGTTCAGTCCGTTATACAGGCTTTGTATGAAGTCTCCCCAGAATCGTGGACTCTTTTCCGTATGGACGTGCATTCCCATGATAATCTCAGAGCATGCAAACTCCCGGAAGGCGTGTTTGATGCCATTGGCAATATTGGTAGCAAGGCGTACCTGGGTGCGCATCTGCATATCGGTGGCAGCTGCCTGCCTTTGCAGCTGTTCTAACAGACGCAGTCCCTGTTCACGGGCAATGGCACTATGCTCGTCATCGTAAACCACATTGAGGGCTATCAACTCACTGCTCTGGTCGCGTACCAAACGTGCCAGAGAGAGAAGGTTTGGGGCAATGTCGGGGTATTTGACGCAGAGGAGGAGACGGGATTCGGAGGAAGGGGAGGAAAGGTTGTTAGGGTGATTAGGGTTGTTAGGGTGATTAGGGAGGTTGGGGGTGGAGATGATGAGCTGCTGGGCAGCGTGTTCTGTCATCAGGGTGGAGATGATGCAGGTGACGAGTATCATCATGACTACGCCGTTGAGCATATCATCGTTGACGAGGAATTGTCCTGGAGCCACTTCTAAACGCATGCCAACCATGATCATGGCAATGGCACCCGCTGCGTGGGCTGACGTAAGACCGAACATCATGTGAGCATCGGCCTTGGACAGACGAAAGAACAGGGCGGAGAGATAGGCAGCAACAGCCTTGCCAAAGGTTCCGAAGAAAGCAATGAGGAATACCACCCACAGCACCTGACCGCCATTGAAGAGCGTACGGACGTTGATGAGCATACCTACACCGATGAGGAAATAGGGGATGAAGAGTGCATTGCCGATGAACTCTATTCGATTCATCAGGGGTGAGACGTGTGGGATATACCTATTTAATATAAGACCAGAGAAGAAAGCACCGAAAATGCCTTCCAGTCCGATGAAGTCGGTGAGCGCTGCTGAACAGAACATGATGGCCATGACAAAGATGTACTGCATGACAGCATCGCTGTAACGCCTGAGGAAGTAGCGTGAAAGCCTGGGAATAAGCAGCAGAGAGCCTGCAATGTAGACAGCGAGCTTTATGATGAAGAAGAAAGCCCCAATCAACCAGTTGGTGCCAGCCCCTTCTGTAGGATCTTCAAAGGCGGAAGGCGTCTGTGCCAAGGCAGCAATCATGACAAGAGCCAGAAAGAGGGAGATCATGGATGATCCCACGGAAAGACTCACAGAGGGATGGCGCTGCAGTCCGTATCGTCCGATGATGGGGTAGGCAATCAGGGTATTCGAGGCCATGATGCAGCCTAAGAGAAAAGAAGCCTGTGTAGAGTATCCAAGCCAGACGGTAGCCATGAGGAAAGTGAGGCCGAGTGGCACGAAGCAGGTGAGTAGTCCGAAGATGAAAAACCGGCGACTGTTACGCATCACGTTCTCCAGGTCCATCTCCAGTCCGGCGAGGAACATGATGTAATAAAGACCTACACGGCCGAATAGCTCGAATGAGCTGTCACGCTCCAGGATGTCGAAGCCATGGTGACCGACAACGATACCCGCCAGGACCATGCCAATGATATGTGGGATTCGCAGCTTACTCATGATAATAGGTGCGAACAGCACAATGAGCAGAACCACGAAGAATATCAGGGTCGGGTCGGTGATGGGGAAGTGGAGCATGGGGCTTTCTATAAGAGGGTGGTGGCGGCGACAGAGTCGGCGCAAACAGTGGAGAGTGGAGGACTACTTGTCGTAGGCGTGGAGAGGGTAGTCTGTGGTGAAGTGGAGTCCACGGCACTCTTTGCGTTCCAAAGCCCAACGGGTGATAAGATAGCCCACGTTGATCATGTTGCGCAGTTCGCAGATGTCGCGGGTGGCACGGACACGCTTGAACAGACGCTCGGTCTCCTCGTAGAGCATGTCAAGACGATCCCAGGCACGGTGCAGACGCAAGTCAGAGCGAACAATGCCTACATAGTTGGACATGATCTGGTTGACCTCCTTGACACTCTGCGTGATGAGCACTTTCTCCTCATTGGTCATGGTACCGTCGTCATTCCATTCAGGTACGCGTTCGTTCCAGTCATAGAGTTCTGCATGGGCCACGGAGTCACGGGCAGCTGCATCAGCATAGACCACAGCCTCAATGAGAGAGTTGGAGGCCAGCCGGTTACCGCCGTGCAAGCCTGTGCACGAACATTCACCCAGTGCATAGAGACGTTCTATGCTGGACTGACCGTTGAGGTCAACCTTGATGCCACCGCACATGTAGTGGGCAGCAGGGCGGACAGGAATATAGTCCTGTGTGATGTCAAGGCCGATAGATAGACACTTCTGGTAGATATTGGGGAAATGTTTTTTGGTCTCAGCAGGATCTTTGTGGGTGACATCGAGACAGACGTGGTCGAGGCCATGAATCTTCATCTCCTTGTCAATGGCACGGGCGACGATGTCGCGGGGAGCCAATGAGAGGCGCTCGTCGTATTTCTCCATGAAAGTCTGTCCGTTAGGCAGTTTCAGAATGCCACCGTAACCACGCATGGCTTCTGTGATGAGGTAGGCAGGGTGGGTCTCCTTGGGATTGTGAAGCACAGTAGGATGGAACTGCACAAACTCCATGTCGGCCACAGTGCCCTTGGCACGGTAGACCATGGCGATGCCATCACCGGTGGCGATGACAGGGTTGGAGGTGGTGAGATAGACAGCTCCGGTTCCCCCCGTACACATGACAGTGATCTTGGCAAGGTAGGTGTCAACCTTCCCGGGCTGTCCGGCATCGTCCGGGTTGAGCACATAGGCACCGTAGCACTGGATGTTGGGCGAACGGCGTGTTACACGGACACCGAGGTGGTGCTGAGTGATGATTTCCACGGCGAAGTGGTTCTCCTTGATGTCGATTTCCGGACAGGCACGAACGGCCTCCACCAGTCCCCTCTGAATCTCGGCACCGGTGTCATCGGCATGGTGGAGGATGCGGAACTCCGAGTGTCCGCCTTCACGGTGAAGGTCGAAGGAACCGTCCTCCCGGCGGTCGAAATTGACACCCCAGTCCACGAGTTCCTGTATCTGTGTTGGTGCGTTGCGTACTACTTGCTCTACGGCAGCACGGTCGGAGATATAATCGCCCGCAATCATGGTGTCCTCAATGTGCTTGTCGAAGTTGTCGAGTTCGAGGTTTGTGACACTGGCCACGCCTCCTTGGGCAAACGAGGTGTTTGCCTCGTCGAGCGAGGTCTTACAGATCATACAGATGCGTGGATGGCGGGGAACACCAGGTGCGAGTGGGGGAAGTGCGCGTGCCACTTTCAGTGCGTAGCTCATACCTGCCACGCCAGCACCAATCACAAGGAAGTCGTATTTGTAAACCATATATTTTACAATGAGAGTTGAACAATGCGTGTAGAACGTTGCAAAAGTACGATTTTTTTTGTAATTTTGCAAGCGAAATGAGAAAATATATCTTTTTATTCATCATGGCAGCCCTTGTGCTGCCGATGAAAGGGCAGATAGCCGGTGAGAAAGCCCCGATAGCTGCTGCCGAAGAAAAACCGGTCACCGTAGCAGACAGCCTGTCGGTACTGACGACAGACACGTTGCCTTTTCCCCAGAATATCCGTCAGCGGTTGGATACACTTCTGACAGCGCGGATGCTGGACCGTTCGCAGGTGGGACTGATGGTCTATGACCTTACAGCCGATAGCCTGATCTATGCCTATAACCAGCGTCAGACCATGAGACCTGCCTCCACGCAGAAGCTTGTGACCGCCATCACCGCCATTGACCGTCTGGGAGGCAGCTATCAGTTGCGTACCTCTTTATATTATCAGGGCACCATCAGCAACGCTACACTTACTGGTGACCTGTATTTGGTGGGTGGAATGGACCCTGCCTTCGGACGCGACGACCTCATGGCTTTTGTGGAGAACTTGCGTGAACAGGGTATTGACACTATCCGAGGGCGTATCGTAAGCGACCGCTCGATGAAGGATGAGCTGTTGCTTGGTGAGGGTTGGTGTTGGGATGATGATAATCCTGTGTTGTCACCTTTGCTCATCGGTGGAAAGGATGAGTTGTCCATCAGACTGCTCAATGCTTTGAAGAATGATGGTGCAGTGGTGACAGATGTCACTTTTGCAGAAGGGTTGTTGCCTGCCAAGGCCCAGTTTATCTGTGCCCGGACGCATACCATTGACCAGATACTGACCAAGATGATGAAGGACTCCGACAATCTGTATGCAGAATCGATGTTCTACCAGGTGGCTGCCAGTAACGGCAACCATCCTGCCAAGGCCAGCCATGCGCGGCAGCAGATAGAACGGCTGATCCAGAAGGTTGGCCTGAATCCTGCTGACTACAAGATTGCCGATGGTTCAGGACTTTCACTTTATAACTACCTCTCACCGGAGTTACATGTGCGGCTGTTGCGCTATGCCTATCACGATAAGAATATTTTTGGGCATCTGTTGCCAGCCCTGCCCATAGCAGGCGTGGATGGAACCCTGAAAAACCGGATGAAAGGAACTGCTGCAGCAGGAAATGTACGGGCGAAGACCGGTACGGTAACCTGTGTATCGTGTCTGGCAGGCTATTGTGTTGCTGACAATGGCCATGACCTTTGTTTTGCAGTCATGAATAACGGGGTGATGAAGGTCAGCGACGGGCGTGCCTTTCAGGATCGCGTGTGTCGGGCACTCTGTGCACCGCAGGGACAATCGCTGAAGCAGGCCATCGCACCAGTAGTGCCTGTGGTGACACATAAGACAAAGGTTCCCAAGAAACCGCAGAAGAGTCTGAAGAGCACGAAGCGGAAGAAGAGAAGAAGATGAGCGGTTTTGCAAGAGAGCTGATAGCCTGGTTCCGAGATAACGGCCGTGAGTTGCCGTGGCGACAGACACATGATCCCTATGCCATCTGGCTGAGCGAAATCATCCTCCAGCAGACACGAATACAACAGGGCTGGGCATATTGGGAGCGTTTCATGCAGCGTTGGCCCACGGTAGAAGCGCTGGCAGAGGCTACAGAGGATGAGGTGTTGCGTGAGTGGCAGGGGTTAGGCTATTACAGC
The DNA here is from genome assembly GCA_016285075.1 of Prevotella sp. Taxonomy (GTDB): domain Bacteria; phylum Bacteroidota; class Bacteroidia; order Bacteroidales; family Bacteroidaceae; genus Prevotella. The sequence continues at coordinate 20,477 of JAEEQB010000006.1, read as the reverse complement.
CGTGCCCGTAACCTCCATACCGCTGCCCGTCAAATCGTTGCAAGTGGTGGCTTTCCCACTACGCTTGAAGGTATTCGTGCCCTGAAGGGAGTGGGTGACTATACTGCTGCTGCCATAGCTTCCATTGCCTTTGATATTCCTGCTGCCGTAGTCGATGGTAATGTGTATCGTGTGCTCAGCAGGTATTTCGGCATCAGCACGCCGATTAACAGCTCTGAAGGAAAGAAGGAATTTGCCATATTGGCGCAGAGCCTGCTCGATGAAATAGAAGAGACAAATCATACCTCTTTCCATTTTTCATCTTCCTCCTTATATAACCAGGCCCTCATGGACTTTGGGGCCATCCAGTGCACACCGCAGTCACCTCGTTGCCTGCTTTGTCCGCTACAGGAGTCGTGTGTAGCCCTAAGGGAGGGCAGGGTAGGGGAACTGCCGGTAAAACTGCGTAAACTGAAAGTGAAGGAACGCAGGCTGACCTATATCTATATCCGTTGCCAGGGAGAGACCGCTATTCACCGTCGTGGTGAAGGTGATATCTGGCAAGGACTATGGGAACCGCTGTTGTTGGAGGAAGAATGGAAGAAGGAGAAAGGAGAAAGAAAGAAGGTGGAAGGAGAATGGAGAATAGAGAATGGAGCAGTGCACAATCATTCGCCATTCTCAATTATTCATTCTCAATTGCTAAGGCAGAACGTGAAACACGTGTTGACGCACCGTGTTATTTATGCTGATTTCTGGCTATGTGAAACAAAAGAAAAGCCGTCGGTACCCGACGGCTATATCTGGATTGCAGAGAGTGACATTAGCAACTATGCTGTGCCTCGCCTTGTGGAGATCCTGTTGGAAAGTCTGTAGGGAAGGCTTCGTAGAGCACTTGTTCCACCACTTTAGGGAAATGTTCCATTTCCAGAAGATGCTCTTTGTCCGCAATGTCATCGGCAGAGTCATCGGGTGACAGGCTGACACGGAACTGTGCAATGATCTCACCAGAATCACAGACAGGTGTTACATAATGAACGGTCATACCTGTTTCCGTCTCACCTGCAGCTTTGACAGCTTCATGGACGTGGTGTCCCCACATACCCTTTCCTCCAAACTTGGGCAGCAGTGCGGGATGGAGGTTGACGATACGACGCGGAAAGGCATCGATAAGAAAGTCAGGCACAAGCGGCAGGAATCCCGCCAAGACCACGAAGTCAATGCCGTACTGCTGTAAGAGGGGCATGAGCACTTCTGGCGTGTTCAGTTCTGCCTTGCTGACTACTGCCGTGGGCACACCGAGACGTTCGGCGCGCACCAGGGCGTAGGCATCAGCTTTGTTGCTTACTACAAGCGAGGTGGCAAAACGTGGGGAGTTCTGGAAATAGCGGATAAGATTCTCGCAGTTGGTGCCACCGCCAGAGACGAAGATGGCCATGTTGATTTTCTGCTTTCCCTTGGCCACAATTTCCTGCATCCGTGTGACAAGTTCGCGATGGTCGCTGAGCAGGTTCCAAATGGCATCTTCAGAAAGCACACCACGTTTCAAGTCGGCGGGCAGGAGTCCTGCCTCATCGTCCTCAAAATCCTGTCGCCACTCCTTGCTGCTATAGTATCTGTCCAGTTCTGCAATAGCTTCCTGTACGCCAGCATACTTGTCGAGAGCAGCTGCAAGCTCCATCACAGCACTCGACGCACGGTCGAGCCGTTGTTCCATCTGCCTGATTCTCTCCGTTTGCTCCATTTCGTTTATGCCTCTTCGGCTGTGGGTTCGGCAGCACGGAAGTTTTCAAGATCCTCAGCCTTAAACAATTTGATATACGACATCTTGCCAAGGAAGCTCTCCTCTGTCATACGAACGTAGACGTTGGCAGACTTCTCGAAGAGTTCAGGAGCCTTGGTGGCATCGCGGAGGATGAGCAGGCTCATGACTAATTCGGCAGTCATATCGTAGAGACGACGAGCCAAGAAGTCCTGAGCGTCTTGATTGTCAAGGGCTTTCACCGTAGCAAGAGTCTCCTCGTAAGCAGGAATCAGCACCCCGATACGGTTCTTCAATCCCTGCAGGCTTTCCTTAACCTCGGTGTTCTCATACATCTCCTTGATGTTGTTGAGCATGGTGCCGTTGGTGATGTAGCGAATGGCTGCTACGACCTGCAGCTGCGTTGTACCCTCGTAGATTGAGAAGATACGGGCGTCGCGGAACAGGCGCTGGCTCTTGTACTCCATGATGAAGCCTGAACCACCATGGATGCTGATAGCATCGTAGGCGTTCTGGTTGGCGTACTCAGAGTTCATACCCTTGGCTAACGGCGTAAAGGCATCGGCCAAGCGCTGATACTTCTTGCACTCCTGCTTCTCCTCGGGAGTGAGGGCGCGGTCGCGGGCGATATCCTCCAAGCACTTGTAGATGTCGACATAGCAAGCTGTCTCATAGAGCAGTGAGCGACCGGCATCGAGCTTGGCCTTCATGCGAGAAAGCATATCATAGACAGCGGGGAAGTTAATGATCTTGTCACCAAACTGCTGACGTTCCTTGGCGTAAGCCAGTCCTTCGTTGTAAGCCTCCTGCTCTACACCTACTGACTGTGCAGCGATACCCAGACGGGCACCGTTCATCAGGGCCATCACATACTTGATGAGACCGAGACGGGTGCTACCACAGAGTTCTGCCTTGGCGTTCTTATAGGTCAGCTCACAGGTGGGAGATCCGTGGATACCGAGCTTGTGCTCAATGTGGCGCACGTTCACGCCACCCTGGCGCTTGTCGTAGATGAACATCGACAGACCGCGTCCGTCCTTGGTGCCTTCCTCAGAGCGGGCCAGCACAAGGTGGATGTCAGAGTCACCGTTGGTGATGAAGCGCTTCACACCGTTCAGGCGCCAGCAGTTCTCCTGGGCGTCATAGGTGGCTTTCAGCATGACACGCTGCAGGTCGGAACCAGCATCGGGCTCTGTGAGGTCCATTGACATACCCTCACCAGCGCAGACGCGGGGGATATACTTCTGGCGCTGCTCCTCGCTGCCGAACTCATAGAGGGTGTCGATACAGCTCTGCAGGCTCCAGATGTTCTGGAATCCGGCATCAGCAGCCGAAATCATCTCAGAGAGCATGGAGAACACAGCGTTAGGCAGGTTCAGACCGCCATAACGACGAGGCATACTTACACCCCACAGACCCGCCTTACGGGTGGCGTCGAGGTTCTCGTAAGTCTTAGAGGCGTAGATCATACGGCCGTTTTCGAGGTGTGGACCTTCCAGGTCAACAGCCTCAGAGTTTGGCTCGATGATGTTTGCTGCTACGTCGCCAGTAATGTCGAGAATCTGCTTGTAGTTCTCGATGGCATCGCCCAGGTCAACGGGAGCATAGTCATATTCTTTCGCATCAGCGAAACCCTTTTCTTTCAGCTCAACAATACGAGCCATCAGGGGGTGGTTGAGATAGAACCCTATCTCGGGGTGGTCACTATAATAGTTTGCCATAATATATTCTTTATTTATTATTCTTTTTATGCAATCTTCCACCAAGGCGTCCTACTAATCCTCCTGCGCAGAAGGCACCAATGAAGCGGAATAGGTCTCTCTGCCATGAGCCTTCAGCGAAGAAATTGCAAGCGACTAGGGATGCTATACATCCGATGATGAGAAGATAGTCAAAAATTTTCATCTTATTTCTTTTAACATATAATTACCATCTAATTGTCCATATAATTTTAAGCATATACGGGTCCCATATTTTTGTTAAGCAGGATACATTCGTTTGTCTCCTCATCATATCCATAACGTTCTCCCTGTAGGGATGGCTGTCCGAAATTGATGAGCAAACCGATGGGCTTGCGTGTCAGCCGCAGATAGTTGAAAAGTTGTGCTCGATGAGCAGAGTTCAGCTCTTCTACCGACTTGAGTTCGACTACCACATCACCCACCACAAGGTCCATCTGATAGAATTTCTCTAACTGATGGTGCTTGTAATAGCAAGGCAGATGCTTTTCCCGTTCGTTAGCGATATTGTTGTCAAGTAGTTCAAGGTGGAGTGCTTCGTTATAGATAGGCTCCAATAACCCCCAACTCAATTCATCGTGAACGTTCATTGCCGCCCCGATTATTTGGTAAACGATATCCTTATACTGCTTAAAATCCATATGCGAGCATACTATAAATTAATGGATAATTCGTGGTAATTCGTGTTACAATAATTTGGACTACTTTGAATTTTGCTTATAGTATTTAATGAGTTTGGGAACAACCTCTTCGACGGTGCCGGTGATGACATAGTCGGCGATGCGGTTGATAGGCGCATCGGGGTCAGAGTTGATGCTGATGATAATACCAGAGTCCTGCATACCGGCGATGTGCTGAATCTGTCCAGAGATACCGCAGGCGATATACACCTTCGGATGAACGGTGACACCTGTCTGACCAATCTGACGGTCGTGGTCCAGCCAGCCAGCATCAACAGCAGCACGGCTGCCACCTACCTCACCATGCAGCACTTTTGCCAACTGGAACAGCATGTCGAAGTTCTCCTTCGAGCCCATGCCATAACCACCGGCAACCACGATAGGCGCACCCTTCAGGTTGTGCTTGGCAGCCTCTACGTGGTGGTCGAGCACCTTGACAACGAAAGCCTCGGGGCTGACATACTTACTAACCTCGGGATAAACCACCTCCTTCTTGCACTCACCCTCGTAGATGGCCTTCTGCATCACACCAGAGCGGACAGTAGCCATCTGAGGACGATGGTCGGGGTTCACGATGGTAGCAACGATGTTACCACCAAAGGCAGGACGGATCTGATAAAGCAGGTTCTCATAAACCTTATTATTCTTCTTGTCCTCATACGGACCAATCTCCAACTCAGTACAGTCGGCAGTCAGGCCACTGGTCAACGATGACGACACACGGGGACCGAGGTCGCGACCAATCACGGTAGCACCCATCAAGCAGATCTGAGGCTGCTCCTCCTTGAAGAGGTTCACGAGGATATCGGTGTGGGGAGCTGAGGTATAAGGGAAGAGGTCCTTGGCATCGAAGACAAACAGCTTGTCGACACCGTAGGGGAGAATCTGGTCCTCCACCTTATCCTTGATGCCGGTACCGGCAACAACGGCGTGGAGTTCCACTCCGAGTTCATTGGCGAGCTTGCGACCCTTGGTCAGCAGCTCCTGAGATACTTCCTGTACGGTTGTACCTTCTATTTCGCAATATACAAAAACATTATTCATAATCTTCAACTTAAATTAATTCATGAAAAATTCGTGTTCAATTTATGGCAATTCATGTTAAAAGATTAAACACGAATTATCATTAATTATCCATGAATTTATCACAAATTTATTGTTCATGTTAGCCAATGATTTTCTCTTCCAGCAATTCTTTGATCATTCCCTCGATGTCAGCATCAGAAACCGTCAAAGTCTTCGACTCCTTAGCCTGGAACACGATGTTCTTGATGGCCTTTACCTTGGTAGGTGAGCCACTCAGACCGCACTGGTTTACATCGCCATCCACATCAGCCACGCTCCACTGGTTGAGTGTGAGCTCAGGACGCTGCTCGTACAGATAGTCGTAGGCAGTACCCTCGGCAGGACGCTCCATAGGACAGGTAGCGCGCTTGTACTTCATCACCAGCTTAGCATTCTGGGGGCGACAGGGGGCAGCACTTCCATTCACGGTAATCACCACTGGCAGCGGAGCCTCTACAGTCTCCACACCACCATCGATGACACGCTTGATGGTAGCCTTACCATCCTTCACGCTGAGAACTTCCTCTGCATAGGTTACCTGGTTGAGGCCCAACTTCTGAGCCACCTGAGGACCTACCTGAGCGGTGTCGCCGTCGATAGCCTGACGACCACCGATCACGATGTCCACGTCACCAATCTTCTTGATGGCAGTAGCCAGAGCGTAAGAAGTAGCAAGGGTGTCTGCACCAGCGAAAAGACGGTCGGTCAGCAACCAACCAGTATCTGCACCACGATAAAGTCCCTGACGGATGATTTCTCCTGCACGTGGAGGACCCATCGTGAGGATTCCTACTGTTGAGCCCGGATTCTGCTCCTTCAGGCGAAGGGCCTGCTCCAAGGCGTTCAAATCTTCTGGATTGAAGATGGCGGGTAAGGCAGCACGGTTTACGGTGCCTTCGGCTGTCATTGCATCCTTACCCACATTACGGGTGTCTGGCACTTGTTTGGCCAGCACAACAATCTTTAAAGCCATATATATAAATAATGTATAAAAGTGATATCCTTTTAAAAACGGCTGCAAAGGTACATCTTTTTGCGCACACAGCCAAATAAAATGCACAAAATCGGCTGATTTGTGCACAGAAAGGTAGATTTGTGCAATACATTTTTGGCTGTGTGGGTAAAAAAGTATATCTTTGCAGCCGTTTTAACGAAATAAGGAAATGGCAAACGGTATTTATACGATTCTGCTGCTCGTGATGAGCAACGTGTTTATGACTTTTGCATGGTATGGCCACCTGAAACTTCAGCAGACAGGTGTATCAAATAACTGGCCACTTTTCGGGGTGATAGCTTTCTCATGGGCCATCGCATTCTTTGAATATTGTTGCCAGGTACCAGCCAATCGTTATGGTTTTGTTGATAATGGCGGTCCTTTTACGCTGGTACAGTTGAAGGTGATACAGGAATGTGTGTCGCTGATGGTATTTGCCATTATTGCCAACATGCTTTTCCAGCATGAGCATCTTCACTGGAACCATGCGGCTGCTGCACTTTGTCTTGTGGCTGCTGTGTATTTCGTGTTCATGAAACCTTGACGCGATGTAGCTATCAAAATGACATCGGAGTGAAACGGGTTGACACGGAATTTTGTTCATTTATCCGTGTTAGTCCGTTTCACTCCGAAACTTATAATAGACCGCAGCTATCTGTTAGTCCTTCTTTTCGCGATTCTCGGCATCGATTGCCTTGATCTTCTCGCGTACGAGGTTCATGTCATCCTTTAGCTTCTGAACCTTGCGGTTCATCTCATCGATAAGGCTGTTGCCCTTCTTTGAACTGACGCTGAGGAAACCGAGGTTGTTCTCGTAGGTCTGAATCTCCTGTTTCATGGCCTCATATTGACGGAACAGTCTTGCACGCTCGTTTTCAAGAGCGTTTTCTCCACGCTCAGCCACCTGCTTCAGGTTCTGCTTGAAGTTGTTCAGGCGACGCTTGGCCACATTGATGTTCAGTTCCTTGTAAAGCTTGTCGAGTACGGCGTGATACTCTCCGTAGAGTTTGTCCTTCTCACGGAAAGGTACATGACCGATAGACTGATACTCCTCAACGAGTTTCTGTACCTTCTCCTGAATATTCTCACCAGCCTCCTCGGCAACAGCCTTCAGTTTCTCAATCACCGCACGCTTTTTCTCCAGGTTCTCACGCTCCTCGCCACGGGTGCCAGCGGTGGCAGCGTTGCGTGCCTCGAAGAACTTGTTGCAGGCAGCAAGGAACTCTTCCCACAGCTGGTCACCAATCTTCTTGGGCACCATGCCAATGGTCTTCCACTCTCGCTGGAGGTTGATGAGCTTGTCGCCGGTAGATTTCCACTCTGTGCTGTCCTGCAGAGCCTTGGCTTTCTCGATAAGTGCACGTTTCTTGTCAGCATTCTCCTTGAAGGTGGTCTTCAGGGTGTGGAAATAGTCGGCCTTACGGCTGAAGAAATCATCGCAGGCAGCACGGAAACGTTCGAATATCTTGACGTTCATCTTCTGCGGTGCGAACCCGATGGTTTTCCATTCGGCCTGCAACTCGATAATCTCCTTTGTATGGCGCTCCCAGTCGGCACCGCCTTTGTTCTCCTCGGCTGCAATGGCCTCGACCTTCTCACAGAGCGCAGTCTTCTTGGCGAGGTTTTCCTCCTCACGGGCACGGATACCTTCGAAATGCTGCTGGTAACGCTTGTTGATGGTGGTGGAGGCAGTCTTGAAGCGTGTCCATACCTCCTCGCGTAGCTCCTTGCTCACAGGACCTATCTCGCGGTATTCACTGTGTAGCTTCTGCAACTGATGGAAGGCACTGATGACATCGTTTTCCTCAGCCAGCTTCTCAGCAGCCTCGCAGAGCTTCGTCTTCAGCTCGAGGTTCTTCTTGAAATCGTATTCGCGGGCTTCAGAATTGAGCTTCAGCAGGTCATAGAACTGCTCCACGTAAAGCTGATAGTTACGCCAGAGCTCGTTGGCTTTCTCTGCGGGAACGGCTTTGATTTCGCGCCACTCCTGTTGCAGGGCCTTGAAGTCCTGATAGGCTTTATTGGCTTCCTCAGGTGAGGTGATCATACCCTTTATCTTCTCGATGATGTCGAGTTTCTTCTTCAGGTTTTCTTCCTTTTCAGCCTCCATCTCGCGGAAGGCAGCAGCACGGCGCTCACGGATAATACCCATTTCAGCCTTGAATACTTCCTCCTCTTCATCGGGTGTGATTTGATACTTCTCGGGGTCGCCGCCTTGCTCGATGTAATTCTTCAACTTGGCTTCACGCTCGGCAATGTGCAGCTTGTAGAAAGCTGTCTTCAAGTAGTCGACCTCCTCTTTCCTGGGGGCTTCCTCGCCGTGAGCAATGTCCTTGACACGTTCAAGAATCTCGGCTTTGGTCTCATAGACCTTGCGTTCGGGAGCTTCTGCAGGATCAGCAGCTTCTGAAGCTGCTTCTTCAACTACGGGCACTTCCTCTGCTTCGGAAGCCTTTTCGGCCCCGGAGGCTTCTTCTGTGGCTGTAGCTTGCTCGGCAGCCGGAGCCTCTTCTGCAACAGGAACTTCCGCTGTGGCTGGAGCTTCTGCTTTGGCGGTTTCTACTTCAGGAGTCTGAGCTTCCTGCTTTACCTCTTCTTCAATCTTCCCCGTTTCGAGGATGTTTTCTTGAGAGTCCATCATTTAACTGTTTTAAGTTATGATTCGGTGAATATCACAAATAATTGGGGGTCAAAGGTACAAAAAAAAGTGAATACGTGGAAAAGTGAATGGTTAAATAATGTTATACCAGTCTTTTGTGGCGGAAAATCCACCAGCATACCGCCGAGACAAGCACCGATAAAAGCAGTGCAAAGCCAAATCCCCATGCTTTTTCCTCCATACCGTTGATGAGATTCATGCCGAAAAGTGAGGCAATAAGTGTAGGGAACATCATGATGATGGTGACGGAGGTCAGGGTACGCATCACAGTATTCATATTGTTGTTGATAATCGACTGGTATGTGTCCATTGTCGATTCCAGAATGTCGGAGTAGATGTTGGTGGTCTCTCGTGCCTGTGTCATCTCGATGTTCACGTCCTCAATGAGGTCGGCGTCTAGTTCGTCAATCTGGAGTTTGAACTTCAACTTCGAAAGCAGCGTCTCGTTTCCTCGGATAGAGGTCTGGAAGTATGTGAGCGAGTCCTGCAGGCGGCTGAGTCCGATGAGGCTTTCGTTGTTCACCTCGCGGTCAAGGTTGCGCTTGGCTTTCTCAATGAGCATGTTGATCTGTTTCAGCCGCTTCAGGTACCAGACGGCTGATGAGAGGAACAGGCGGAAGATCATGTCCACGTAGTCGGTAAAGCCTTCGTTTCGTTTTTGCTGGAATGATACGAAGTCGATCATCATGTTTGTCTCGTAATAGCAGACGGTGATGGTGACATCGCGTTTGTGAATGATACCAAGGGGTACGGTGGTGTAAGGTGTGCGGCTCCGTATTTCTTTTACATAAGGTATACGGAGGATGATGAGCATCCAACCGTCGTCGTATTCGTAACGGGCACGCTCGTCGGTATCGCTGATGTCCGACATGAAATAATCGGGAATGTTGAAACGCTCTTCCAGCTCGTGCTGGTCATCTTCGGTAGGACACGTCACTTGTATCCAACAATTAGACTGCCACTCTGAGAGTTGGGTCAGTCCGCCTTGGGTGTTCCAATAGGTCTTCATGTTGCTAATCCTTTTTTCGTTTGTGAAATGGTTTTAGCGGCAAAGGGATTAGCAGCCTTGCCACTCGTCCCCCGCCATTACAAATAGTAATTGTCCGCCGGGTAATCGTCCATAATGATGTTAATAATTTGATTTATCGGGTGCAAAGTTACGAATAAGTGAGCAAAAAAACAAATTTTATCTGATATTTTTTCTTTCTATCAAACTTCTATTAAACTTCTATCAAACATTGACGCAGTTTTATCAAACCTCGGCGCAGTTTTATCAAACCTCGACGCAGTTTTAATAAACATCGACGCAATTTTAACTTTAACCCGTAGTAAAGGAGTCTTTACCCTAAGGCAAAAGACCCTTTTACTACGGGCTAAAGCAGTTTTTAATAGGCATTGGTGTTGGCAATGAGCCCGAGTCTCCTAAGGATAGGCATAAGCGTTTCAGGTGTGAAGCGCTTCTGAGGGTTGGCCTTATTAAGTTCCTGCTGCAGGTCGGGGCGTCCTTCCAGCAGTCGGTTCATGGTCTGCTCATTTATGAGCTCCACGGTTCCGGCGTTGGGATAGTAGATGTAACAGCGGAAATCGTCCTTGTTTCTGGCTGTTGCAATGGCACCGCCAATGAATCCAAACATAAATGATGCGCCCGCAGCCTCCTTAACGGCTTCCCTGCTGAGTGCCGTGAATAGGAAGTATTCATTGTGGAAGAGCCATGCCTGGGCGTACCAGTTGCCGAAATACGTTCCTTGGCACGACAGTTTCCTACAGTTGATGTAGAGTGAATCATGGTGGACAATGAAACGTGCGTCCTTCTTCAGTGTCTTGTCTGTCTTCTTGTCGCCCGTCAGTGGCTTGTAGCTGGCACCGCTGTTCCACAGAGACTTGCTACCGGAGCGATATTCCATCCGCAGGTTCTTCACAGGGTGAAACTGGTGGGACTGATATTCTGCAAATGTCAGGCAGTAGCTGCTCTGTGACTTTCCTGGCAGGGAGAAAACGAGGACGACGAGCAGAGTTGTCAGTGTTTCTTTCATATTGCTGCATTTACAGGTAGATTCTCAGTCCGGCATTGATGGTGAAGCGTTTGAACCCGTTGGTATATTTGTCGCTGTCGTAATAGGGATTCTCCTGTTTTGAGAAAGTAGCTACATAGTGACGTAGGCCGATACCGAAGCCGAGCACGCTGTTTAGCTGGTATTCTACGCCCATCCCCCACTTGGTTCCGAAACCGCCTTTGCTTTCGTCGCCATCGTTGTAATTGGCATAGCCCAAACCGGCCTCGACGGTGGCAATCCACTGCTTGCCGATGTTACCGCCATAGATGAATGACGGACCGACATAGTTGAGGTCCAGGTTATAGTGGGCACCGTAATAGTTTGACGGATAGCTGGTATGGCTGTGGGTGTAGTCAAGGCCGAACCCATAGCCTGATTTGAACAGGCAGCGATAGGCCAGCTCATAACCAATGCCAGTACGCCAGCTGTGGGTGCCTTCGGGTGTAAAGACCTTTGTGGTAATCCATCCTGGAGACACGTTGGCCGACAGCGCATGATATGTGCTTTTGGGTTTTTGTTGGGACTCGATGGCGGCGGGCTCCTGTGCCTCTGCCATCAACCACGACAGGCAGCAGAACAGTGTCAGCGTGGCTTTGAAGAATGCAAAGTTTCTCATTTTCATGTTTTTGTTCGTTTATGTATGTCCTTTCTTTAGTGTTTGTTTGATTTCCGCTTGGCAAACTGTGCGCCGATGGTGGCGGCTTGGGCTGGCTCTTCCTGTGTGGTAACATAGTCGTTCAGGCTATAGGCAAAAGAGCTCCCCTTCTTGCTAAAGGTGACGCTGCCAGCATCTGTGAGGTTGCTTTCATGTTGCTGTAAGACGATGTGGCGGCCAGTTGAGGCCCGTAGCTCACAGTTCAGTACGGGGTATGGCTGTGGGACTTGGAAACGATAGGGTGAAAGAGGCTCCTGGAAGTTATGAAAGACGAACATATCGAGAATATCGCCCTGCTCCAGTTGTCCAATCAGAATTGTGTCTGAGACCGCCTCGCCAGCGTGAAGGGCAGTCATCTGCGGTTTGAAGTAAGGGTAGGTGTTGACGAGGCGTATGCTCCCGTCGGGCTTGATGACTCTGATGCCCATGACGGTCAGCTTGTGGAACATGAGGTCAGTCATGTCTGTCTTCTTGGAAAACGGGATGCGCGACAGCTGTATGCCTGCCTTCTGCCTGTTGATGAAGTAACGTGTGCGATGGATGTGAGTGGTGTGAATCCACTGTTCGCTTCTCATGGGCGCCAATGTCGGGAACAATACATAGCTGCTGTGTTGCACGTCGTAGCCTATGCTGTCGTAGTCGGCCAGGACAATGGCATCAGCATAAAGGTACCGTTGTGGAACGCTCGTGGTGTGAAACTGGGGTAAGTCCATGGCCCAGACGCGACGCTCTGTCTCTGCGGCATACTTGTAATACTGCTTGTCCACGTGTTTCGGGATGTTGGCCGTCACGTTGACGCTTCCGAGGGTGACCACAGCCAGGCTGAGCCTTATGTCGCCTACATTGCTGACGTGGAACCGACGGTTTACGGGCTGATAGGCAATGTGGCTGATATGTGCAATGACCTCCTGTTGCTCTGTCGGTATGACAAACTGCCCGTTAGCATTGCTGACGCCGCGAGCTGCCACGGTGGTGTCAGTGGTTGAAAACAGGGTGATATTGGCATTGGTCACGGGCAGACCCTTGTCGTTGATAATTCTGCCGATGAACTTGAAGGGTTGCTTCTGGGTACACTCTACCAGCAGGATAGAGTCGCCGCGACTGGTAAGGCTGATGGGATAGTAGCCAATGCAGGCACGGATGGCATCGGCTATGGTGAGTGAATCGAAATGCTGTGTGACGGTATAGTCTTCCAGGTCGTTGTAGATGAAAGCAATGCGCTGCTTCTTGGCGGCATGGCTCAGGTCGGTAAGGACATCGGTCATGGGACAATCCTGATAGCTGCGGCTCACGCGCTGGGCTCGCGCTGGCATTGGCAGCATCATCACGCATGAGAATAGCAGGATGATGACGACTTCTTTCATTGTACGTAGATGGTTTGCTGGCGCAGTTCAATGCTTATATGTTCGAACATATCCAGCGTTTTCACGATGTCGCTGATAGGTTCTGACGGGTGCCAGTCGTAAAAGAGACGGAGCTGCCGGGCATCGTCGTCAAGAAAGCGCAACTCTACACCGTTGTAGGCAGCAATGTCGGTGAGAATGACTTCGAGGGTGGCATTCTGGTAGTGAACAACATTCGGCGTGCTCTCCTCCGTGCCTTCTATGGTCTGCTGTACGTGGCTGTCAGGTTGTCGCTGCGGCTGTTGCCGGGTGAGTATGTAGGCCAGTGCAACTCCGGATATCAGCACCAGTGCCACCGCCAGGTAGTACCAGGCGAAATGGGCTCGTAGTTGGCTGATGCCCTGCGACAGGTGTTTGTAGACGGCAAAGCGGCTGATGCCCATGCTATGGGCTATCTCGTTGTATTTCTTTTGCCCCAGGAAGCGCTGTGTCATAACCCGCCGTGTTCTGGGCGGCAGCTGGGTGTCTATATATTGGAGAACTTCGTTGAGCGGTGGTTCCTCATCTTCGTCTTCTGTATCCTCAGCATTGGCGGGCAGGGCTGTTTCCGACCTTTTCACGACCTGTCGGTGCTCCAGCAGGTTTAGGCACTTGTTGCGCACACTAACAATCAGATAGTTTTCGGCCTGTTGACTGTCCAGCGTCTTTCCGTTTGTCAGCAAATCCGTGAAGACATCACTGACAATGTCATAGGCTTCCGCGTCGTTACCCAGTAGAGTGCGTGCGGTTAACAACAGCCTGTCGTAGTATTGTCTGTAGAATTCTTCTATCTGGCCTGTCATGATATGGCTTTTTAATATAGTACAGGCAAAGGGCGGAAATGCCAACCCCGGAAGGGTGAAAAGTTGTGAAAGATTTATAATTCGCATGTCTTGGGGAGTGATGTCCCAAGACATGCGAAGAAATGAAATGTTGCTAAACTCTTACTTTCCTTACTTCTCGGGAATATCCTCCAGGGCTTTCTTCAGTAGTTGCCAGAAGGGCTCGACCGTCTTGATGAGAGCACGCTCCGTAGTGGTGTGGGGCGACTTCATCGTGGGGCCGAAGCTCACTACGTCGAGGTGTGGATACTTGCCGAGGATAATGGAACACTCCAGTCCGGCATGGTCTACCTGGATGATGCCATCCTCGCCAAAGAGTTCCTTGTATTCCTTTAGCAACAGATGCAGGATCTCAGACTCGGGGTTGGGGTCCCATCCGCCATAAGAACCGGCAGTCTCTACCTTCATGCCTGCCATGTTGAAACAGCTCTCGAGGGTTTTCACGATATAGTCCTTCATGTCCTCACGGCTACTGCGGGCAAGAATCTTCAGCGAAGCCTTTCCTTCACCGATGTTGATGATGGCGAGGTTGCTGGATGTCTCAACTACGCTGGGGTAGGAGGGAATCATACGGATGACGCCATCGTGACAGCCGTAGATGGCATTGATGAGGTTGTCTTGGATTTCTACAGGCACTTCCGTCTTTGGTGTCTCCACATCCTCGCAGATTACCTCGATACCGCTCTCAATACCTTTGTATTCGTCGGTAAAGTCCGCTAGCCAGTCCTGAGCCAGTTCTTTCAAGGCTGCAACATTCTCTTTTGGCAGTGTAAGCACCGCCTCGGCCTTGAAGGGGATGGCGTTGCGCATGTTGCCACCCTGCCAGCAGGCCAGACGGGCCTCGCACTCCTCGATGGCTTCACGGACGAGACGCACCAGCAGTTTGTTGGCGTTGCCGCGACCCTCATGGATCTCCAGGCCACTGTGTCCGCCGCGCAGACCTTTCACGGTGACCTTTACGGCAGCATCGTCAGCATCGGTCTCCACCTCCTTATAGTCGAGGGTAGCGGTGATGTCGATACCACCGGCAGAGCCGATGACGAACTTGCCCCAGTGCTCAGAGTCGAGGTTCAAGAGGATATCGCCATTCAGCTCACCTGCTGGCAGGGCATTGGCGCCAAACATACCAGTCTCCTCGTCGGCAGTAATCAGTGCCTCGATGGGGCCGTGCTTCAGGGTCTTGTCTTCCATGATGGCCATGATGGCAGCCACTCCCAGACCATTGTCAGCGCCGAGGGTAGTGCCCTTGGCCTTCACCCACTCACCATCAATCCACGGCTGGATGGGGTCTGTTTCGAAGTTATGTGTCGACTCTGGGGTCTTCTGGGGAACCATGTCCATGTGAGCCTGCAGGATGACACCCTTTTTCTTCTCCATGCCAGGAGAAGCGGGCTTGCGCATCACGATATTGTCTGCAGGATCCTTGAAGGCCTCGATACCTGTCTCCTTGGCAAAGTCGAGCAGGAACTGCTGTATTTTCTCCAAATGTCCTGAAGGACGTGGAACTTGTGTCAGTGCATAGAAGTTCTTCCAGATGCACGCTGGGTTCAGATTCTTAATTTCACTCATAGCTGTTTAGTTATTGAATAAACGTATTTATGTCAAAAAACTGTTATTTTGTCTTTATGACGTTCTTTTGTATTTTCGTAAACGAGAGGGCTACCCAGGCATAGATGCCGAGGGCGATGACCAGGAGGGTCTGGACTGAATGCACGATGAGGACAAACCAAAGAGCCTGTTCATCGGCAACACCATAGAGAATGAGCATGGTCTTGATGGCAAAATGCCAGGGACCTGCACCATTTGGGGTAGGAACGATAACGGCAAAGTTGGCTACCACAAAAGACACCAGCGCACAGCCAATGCCCAGTCCGGCCGTGAAGCTGAAGCAGAAGAAGGTGAGATAGTAATGCAGGAAGTACATCACCCAGATGCCGATAGAGAAAAACAGGTAGAGCGGCAGGTTCTTGACGCCTTTCAGCGAAAGCACGCCCTCCCAGATACCCCTCAGCGTCATCTTTACCTTATTATATATAAGGAGGTCCTTCAGCAGCAGATGCAACAGTACAAGTGCTGCTGCTCCACAGACAGCAGTCACGAGCCAACCTGTCAGCGAGAAACCGCCGAGGATGCGGTCGAGGCTGGTGCCCGTCTTTTGGAAAAAGGTGCCAAATACGCTTACCTCTATCAGTAGAATCAGACCTGAATAGAGGATCACGATGAGCGTGTCGATGGCCCGTTCAGTCACCACTGTGCCCAGTGCCTTGGAGAAGGTCACGCCATCGTAGCGTTTCAGCACACCGCAGCGTGTGAACTCCCCGATGCGGGGAATGACCAGACTGGCAGCATAGCTGATGAAAACGGCATGAATGCATGTCGATGCACGGGGATGCTCGCCAATGGGGTCAAGCGTCTGCTTCCATCGCCAGCCACGGAACATCTGTGCCATGATGCCGAAGGGGAACGACAGTAGCATCCAAGTCCAGTTCATCTCATGGGTCAGCACATGACTGATGGAAGAAAAGTCCTCACCGCGATACATCCACCAGAGTATCGCACCGCCCAGGATGAAGGGCAGCAATGTCTTGGTGATGTTTCCGAGTATGCTTTTTGCTTCCATAGTGCAAAGCTTCAGGTCATTTTACGAATTTCTTTCCGCCCACGATGTAGAGACCGGACTTCAACCGTTGCAGGTCGTTGCCTAGATAGCGCCCGTCGAGGCTGTAGATGGCAGAGGAATGTGGAAGGAGGCTGGGGGCGTGTGGAGTGGTGATGCCATCTTCCACAAACTGCTGGGGACCGATGACAAAGGATATGGTGCCATCGTTGTTCTGGGTGATGGCTGTGATGCTTTTCCCCATGTTTCTTGTCCCGTCCACATTCTTGTTGTACAGCGTGGCAGCAGGACTTGAGATGGCAGTAAGACTGTTGTTCTCATCGAAAGGGTATAGGTCGTTAGCCTCCTTTTTCGTAGAGTTGTCAGCGTGGAAAATGGTACAACGCTGATGGTCGTTCCCCGAAAGGACTTTCTGCTTCAAAGTACTGTTTACTTCATTCTGGAACCATACATTCTCGTCGTAGTCAACGTGCAGGATGAGCAGCCCTCTTCCCGGAAGGAAGGCATCCCATCCTTTCTGCTGTCGGTTCTCTATCAGATAATATTCATCCTGACACCCTTCGTTTGGCAGCAGATAGGCCTCACCTCCCCTCGACAGTGGTTTCAGGTTGTCTATGATGGTGTCGTTGGTCAGCACCACAGGCTCTAACCATCCGCACGACATCTTCTCGAAGCTGGTATAGCCGGAAGGGCAGTAACCGTCACCACTGTAAGTGCCGTTGTCCATGACCGACCATGACCCCATGCCATAATTGTTTCCGTAGAGGTCATACATGTCAGGCAGTCCCAGGCAGTGGGAGAACTCGTGACAGATGGTGCCGATGCCAGTACTTTTGTTTGAGCTTATCTCGTTGGCACAGGCATAGATGTCGATAGTCATTCCGTCAAGTTTCTTGACTTTATGATAGTCACTGCTGGACAGTTCCCATTCGTGAGGCCATATGGTGTTTGCATTGCCACCGTCGGCTTCACCCTTGCCAGCATAGATCACCATCACCATGTCCACCTGCCCGTTGCCGTTCCAGTCGTAGTCTGCATAGTTCACCCATTGGTCAGCCGCTTGAACGGCTTCTGCTATCATCTCGCCTGGGCGCATGTCATATCCGTCGCCGTCGTTCTGGCCGTAGTAGGAATAGTCGTGCTTCAGCTTGACAGGACCCACCACGTCGAATGTCAGGTCAAACAGGCCGTTGCTCTGATCAAGAAAATAGTCGTGTACGGAGCCCGAGAAACCTTCTTTCGATGTGAACCCCACCTTATTAGCTACATTTTCATAGAATGCTATATCGTGCTCGCTGTTGAACTTCGAATTGCTGAACTCAACCAAGATGAGCAGGCCCCGTTTCTTTCCCGTGAAGGATGGGAAACCGTGAATCTGTCTGCGGGCAGCCCTTCTGGCTCTTGCTTTTGCTGACTGGAATTGTCCTCGTGCTTTCCATGCATCAACATCTTCCACCTTGGCATATCCGTCACCCTGATCAGCGATGTATGAGCCATCGTCCGTCAGCCAATAGTGGAATGATTCGTCTCCTCGCAACTCAGCCCTTACAGTGGTTCCGTCCTTCAACGTCAGCTGCTGCCATATGCCTCGTTTGGCAGGGACAGCCAGCACCGTTATGGCAATCGTCAGCAGGATGGCGATGAAACTTGTTCTTTTGTATTGTGTGTGTATGTTGTACATTCTTTCTTCATCATTTGTAATTCAGCCACAAAGGTAGTCATTTTTCCTCGCTTTCCGCATATTTATTTCCTAATAATTTGGAAAAATCATAAAAAAAAGGCTAAGCTGGAGCCAACTGCCTTATAATATTCTTCAGAAGATAGGTTGCATTTTGGTTACGAGCCACACCCTCTGTAAGCTGGTAGGTATAGGTGATCTCGTCCGAGAGCTGGATCTCGAAGCAGTAGTTATGGAAACGTTCAGGACACTCTTGCTGCATTTTCGAGATTTCAAGGTCGTGGGTGGCAATGATGCCAGTAATAGGAAGCGTAGTGACGGACTGCAGGAACAGACGCGAACCATTGAGTTTGTCGAGCGAGTTGGTGCCTTTTAGGATTTCGTCAAGGATGATGAGCGTGTGACGGTTTTCCCTACAGACCTCGATGAGCTGCTGCAGTCGTAGCAGTTCTGCGTTGAAGTAGCTGATGCCATGGGCAAGGTCATCGGTGGTGCGCATGCTGCTGAAGAGCGAGAAGAGCGATATGCGCAGGCTATCGGCAAAGACAGGCATACCGCAGGTGGCCAGCACGTAGTTGATGCCTACGGAACGTAGGAAGGTGCTCTTTCCTGCCATGTTTGCTCCGGTGATGATGTAGTAGTGCTGGTCGGTGATGGTAAAGTCATTACGCACGGCTTTGACTCCGAGGAAAGGGTGATAGAGTCCGCGCGTTTCATAGACCACCTCGTCCTTTTCGACGATTTCTGCATCTGTTGCGGAAGGCTCGTTGTATCGGAACGTGGCCATCGATACCAGTGCATCGAAGTGGCTGACCGCGGCTATCCATTCGTCAACGTGCGTCATATAGCGGTCTTGCCAAAGAAGGAAACGTCTCACGATGAAATAGTCAGCCAGATAGAGCGCATTGGAGATGGGTACCCATATCTCATTACGCTGGTCGAGGTCGCTGATGATACCTTTCAACAGGCGGAAGGACTTCATGGCATCTTGATTGTTGTCGGACAACTGGCTGATGATGCTGCGGGTTTCCTGGCTTTCCAAATCAGAAGTGACAATCTGCATAATCATATTGACATAGGAGGACAGACGCGGCAGGATCATGTTTATGCTCTGATGAACTCGCTTCAGTGTCCTTCCGAAGACAAGGTAGACTGCCGTTATCTGAAACAGCACCCAAAGCAAAGGTAGTGTTCCTGACAACGGGCCGAAGATGGCTCCCGCCAGCAATCCATAGAATACGATAATGCTCACTATGGATAGAATGTACGATATGTTGCTGGCTGCCAAGTGGGAAATGTGAATGGTTTTCATTTCACTGAGAGCCTTCAGCACCTCGTCAGTACGGACGTGCTTTCCAAGAGCTCCGGCAAGGAATGCTGTGCGCAACGGCTCCCTCTCTGCCAGTTCGCTGATGGCCTCTTTACGTTGTTCTATTTCTGCTTTCGTCCGTACCCTTGTCTCAGCCAGTTCTTTGGCAAGAAAATCACTGCCACCAGAGGTGACAGTACGGTTGATGCGATGAAACAGTGATTGAGGCCCGAATATGTCGAGGTCGAGGGTGAACTCATGGTGGGGATTGAGATACTGCTCGCCAGATGAGAATCCAGAGTAGTCGCCACGAAGATAATCCAGCTCTTTTTGGTAGACGCTGCGCATACTCTCTTTCTCCTCCGACATTCTGCTGTTTCTGCTGTCTTTCCAGCGTATCGCCACATATATGACAATGCTCAGCAACGCGCCTGCCAACGCCACGATGCCACCATTCCACGTAGTATATAGCACTATGCAAGCAATGGCCATCGCCACTGCCAACAACTCTAATACAACCACCAGGTGGTTATACTTGTTCAGTTGTTTTATCTCTGCTGTCAGCTCAGTGATACGCTTTGTGTACAGTTCTTTGGGTGCCATACTTTGTTTTTTTGTTATGAACCGCAAAGATACAGCTTTTCGGCATAATAAACGTACAGATGATAGCAGATTTAACCATGTTTACGTTTTTTCAATATGAAAGTAGCCATGTCCATTTTCCTTTTGTTATCCATCTGCATGCTGAGCAACCCCGTGATCGCCCACCTCAGCCGTGCTTCAGGGGTGAGAGGACGGGGCTTCGTTGGTGCAAGGTCCAAGGTAGACGGGAGAAAGGTGGTAGCAAAAACGCTTTTGCCTATACGCAAAACACCTTGCGCCTATACGCAAAACACCTTGTGCCTATACGCAAAATTTCCTCGCCTAAGCGCAAATGACTTTTCCTGATTCGACTAGACACTTTTTCTCTTCATTAGCTGAAACAGTAGACAATTGTTTTGTAGTCTTACTGAATCGATAGACACAAGCGAAAAAGCTGTGCTGTTTTTGTTGACGCTTCGG
>JAEEQB010000050.1 GCA_016285075.1 Prevotella sp. | reverse complement strand
GCAGAAGAGATAGTTTCTCTTCCTCACTTAGATAAGTGTAACTGTTTTGACTTTTACTCATAAAAACACATTTTTAATTGTTACTAAATGTGTCTACCTATATCAGTATAAGTCAAAAAACAAACGAATTATTTTGGAGGCTATCACTGGGACAGGCCGCGCGAATGCCAAACCAGAAAAGCCATGAAGGAGCCAGCAGATGTTTTCCCAGGGCGTAGCCCTGGGAAAACAGGCGTGGTAACCATCGCCTTGAAGGGGCAAAAGCCAATTGCTGAAACGTTGGCTATTTTACCTTTACAGGGCGCTGCCACACACCACATGAAAACCCAGGGCGATGCCCTGGGCTGGTAGCTTCTGGCCTTTCTGGCCGTTTGCTGCGCCATACCTTCTATCCGCAGGTCGTTCCGACAAGTGAGTTATTGAGTGGCGACGCATTCATCGCCAATGGGTTACATCCTTTCATGGGATGGGAAGCTAGAATTAAATAATTGTTTTTTCCGAATAGGAGAGCCGTAGAACGAAGTTTATAGACAGAATGGGGAGTGGTATGGATAAAAAGAGAGCCGCATTCAAAGATAATATGCGGCTCATTTCAGAGCGGAATACGGGAATCGAACCCGCCTCCCAGGCTTGGGAAGCCCGTGCACTACCGATGTGCTAATTCCGCAAAAGAAAATATAGTTGAGATACTTTTTATTCTTAAGCTTTATGAGCCGATACCCGGACTCGAACCGGGGACCCACGCATTACGAATGCGTTGCTCTACCAACTGAGCCATATCGGCGTTCCCTTCAAACAGTCTTTTGACCCCTTTAGTACACCCGCAGGGGCTCGAACCCTGGACACCCTGATTAAGAGTCAGGTGCTCTACCAACTGAGCTACGGGTGCATCCTTCGTTTTTCCTGTACAAAAAGAGAGGGTAGATGCATTTCCTCTTTTTGACCTTTGTACACCCGCAGGGGCTCGAACCCTGGACACCCTGATTAAGAGTCAGGTGCTCTACCAACTGAGCTACGGGTGCATCCTTTTCTCTAAGCGGGTGCAAAGGTAGACATTTTTCCGTAAACAGCCAAATTTTTTCTGGTTTTTCTTTTCGCCAGCTTCGTTTTTTAGTGTTTTTACCCTCTTTTCTGCTTCGGGTCAATACATAAATATGGCTATTTGTTGTAAGAAGGAGGTTTTATCTCAGGTCTATGACTTCTGCAGATGGGAAATCTTTCTGGTTGAAGCGGAAGGTGGCATCGGCTATCTGCTGTTTCTTAATACCAGAGATGTCGAAAGTAGTCCACTTCTTCCCTTGCAGCATCTTCACCTGGGTTGGGTGATATGATTTCTTGTCGACAGTGATAAAAAGTTCCTGTATCTTGCGGCTAGCTTCCTGTGCCGTGAGATGTACGGTGAAGGCACTGGCAGTTTTGTTCATCGTCATTTTGTATCCTTGCCTATACAAGTGGATGAAGGTATAGGGGTTGATGGCCTGCTGTTGTGCAGCGGTGGGTGTTGTGACATTCACCTCATCGTTGTTCTTTACATAGGTCCACTGAGTCTTTCCATCGTACCACACAATGGCTTGTGGGGTAGTGGCATGGAACTTTGCTCCCTTGATGGCAATGGTGCCACTCGTAGATCCGACGCTATTGGTCAGTTTGAAGTCGGCTTTGACACCGCTGTCTGAAGTAACAGTCTTGGCAGCTTTGTCAAGTACCTGACGTGGAGTCTGTGCCATCAGGTTGACGGTGAAAGCCAAGAGGAGTGTGAGTGATAATACTGTCTTTTTCATCTTTGTCTAAGTGAATTTAAAAGGCTGTCGAGGCTTACCTCGTCTTGAATGAGCACTTCACGTGGTTTGGAGCCGTGGGCTGCACCTACGACACCTGCTTTTTCCAGCTGGTCCATGAGTCGGCCTGCTCGGTTATAGCCGATGGAGTATTTACGCTGGATAAGGCTGGTGCTACCCGACTGTGACATGACAATGAGCCGGGCTGCGTCCTCGAACATTGGGTCAAGGTGTGACAGGTCTACGTCGCTGCTGTTGCCACCTCCGTCTGCATCGTCTATCTTGGGCTCTGGCAGTTCGAAGGGTTCCGAGTAACCTTGTTGCGCGGATATGAAATTGTTGATGTCGACTACCTCGGGAGTATCTACGAAGGCGCACTGTACACGAATAGGATCATTGCCTTGAAGATACAGCATGTCACCACGTCCGATGAGCTGATTGGCGCCCATGCGGTCGAGAATAGTCTTTGAGTCAATGCCCTGTGACACCTTGAAGGCTATACGGGCAGGGAAGTTTGCCTTAATGGTACCGGTTATGATATTTGCCGTGGGGCGCTGGGTGGCAATGATCATGTGGATGCCAACGGCGCGTGCCTTCTGAGCAATGCGTGCAATAGGCAGCTCGATTTCCTTTCCGGCAGTCATGATGAGGTCACCGTACTCGTCAATAACAACCACAATGTAAGGCATGTACTTATGTCCTTTTTCCGGGTTGAGTTTGCGCTCAATGAATTTCTTGTTGTAGTCCTTGATGTTGCGCTCTCCGGCAGCCATCAGCAGTTCATAGCGGGTATCCATCTCTACACAGAGCGAATTGAGTGTACGTACCACCTTGGATGTGTCGGTGATAATGGGCGACTCGGCTTCTTCGGGCAGGGCGGCCAGAAAGTGCTTGTCGATGTTCTTATAGATGGAGAATTCCACCATCTTGGGGTCTACAAGCACAATTTTTAGTTCTGCTGGATGCTTCTTATATAATAAAGAGGTAAGGATGGCATTCAGTCCGACGGATTTTCCCTGTCCCGTAGCACCAGCCACAAGCAGATGAGGTGCCTTGGTAAGGTCGAACATAAACACTTCATTGGTGATGGTCTTACCCATAGCACAGGGCAGCTCCATTTTTGTCTCCTGGAACTTCTTTGAGTTCAGAATAGACTCCATCGAGACGATGCTAGCCTTAGCGTTAGGCACTTCAATACCGATGGTACCCTTTCCGGGTATTGGGGCAATGATACGAATGCCGAGCGCCTTGAGGCTCAAAGCGATATCATCTTCAAGGTTACGTATCTTGGAAATGCGCACGCCTTGGGCGGGAGTTATCTCATAGAGGGTGATGGTGGGGCCTACGGTGGCTTTGATGCTACTGATCTCGATGCCGAAGTTACGAAGTACCTCTACGATACGGTTTTTATTGGCAGTCTGCTCCTCCATGTCTATGTAGGGCTTACCGTCATCTTCATATTTCTTCAGCAGGTCGAGGGTGGGGTAGTGATAGTTCTCAAGCTCACGCTTGGGGTCATAGGGCTCCAGTTCCTTGTCGCCCACTTGTACCAGTGCACCCTTGCCTTCTGCAGTCTCATCGCCCTGGGCCATTTCTACCTCGAAATTATCCATTTCATCAGCCTTTTTGCTGTCTTTGCCAGGTTTGCTGATGATGTCCGCTGTATACCTGCTGTAACCGTCGTCGGCAATAGGCTGACCTTCTTCAGGGAATTCTACGGTCTGCGTCTGGGGATTGTCAAAGGTGTAAGGGTCTTCCACTATCTGGTTCTCATAGCTTTCAAGTGGTTCAGTGGGGTCATTATTGGTCACCTTGAACTTCACCCGATCAAATATCTTACTTGGATTCAGTATCTTACGAATGACATAGATGGTTTCAGCGCTGAGATAGGTGAGAAATGCGATCGCCGTCAGTGCCAGTATGGCGGTAAGGCCAGGTGCCCCGAGGACGTTTTCAATGACTTGGCAGATATATA
Source organism: Prevotella sp. (assembly GCA_016285075.1). Lineage (GTDB taxonomy): Bacteria > Bacteroidota > Bacteroidia > Bacteroidales > Bacteroidaceae > Prevotella. The sequence continues at coordinate 31,696 of JAEEQB010000050.1, read as the reverse complement.
GCCCATGGTCGCCTCCAGGGTTGAAGTGGGAGTCGATAAAGAAAGGCGTCAGGAATTTCGCCATTGTAACAGATGCCCATATCATGAGGATCATGAGGCACAGGAACCATTTGGTCAAGCAGATTTTGCTGTAGGCCCCCATGAGTTTCAGCCCAAGCAGCAGCATGAAAGCCGGAATAAGGAATGAGGCCAGTCCAAAGCATTTTTTTACGAAGAAATGGGCTGTGTAGGCACCAAAGGAACCACAAGAGTTGGCAAAGATATGCTTCTCATTGAGCAACTCGCCATCGTTGAGCTTTTCTATCAGGCTTTGGTCAGCGGCGCCTGTGGTGAAGAATGACACAAACGACAATGCCAGATAAATCGCCACTCCCATCAGCAACAGGCCGAAAAAGAAATTCAGCCTTTCGTTGTGCAGGATGGATCCCATTCCCAGAGCCTCTGTAATGGAGAAGGATTGCCGTTCTCCAGAGCGCACTTTCGCTTTCTTTTTTTTATTTCTTGCCATATCAGGTATTTCTCAAACTTTTCATCAAATCTGCTGCAAAGGTACAAAATAATTCATAATCGGTAATTCATTATTCATAAATATTTTGCTGAATTATGAATTATTTTGTACCTTTGTACCCCAAAAGAGGTAATTCAAGATGAAAACCATCTATAACAAGTACGACAAGCAGCTTATTCCATCGCTTCCCCGTGCCACTTTTCCTGGGCGAATCTATGTGGTTCTGTCGAAGACTGAGGCTGACCGTGCAGTAGATTTTCTGCTGCAGCAGCCTATTCTTGGATTTGATACCGAGACGCGTCCTTCATTCAAACGTGGTAAGATGTATAAGGTATCGCTGCTGCAGGTGGCTACACCCGATATCTGTTTTCTCTTCAGACTTAACCACACAGGACTTACCCCGGGCTTAGTGAAACTGTTAGAGGATAAGAATGTTTTGAAAGTGGGATTGTCGTGGCATGACGATGTAAACAGCCTGCATCATTTGGGTGATTTCAAACTGGGTACATTTGTCGACATTCAGCAGCAGGCCAAGGAATTCGGTATAGAGGACATGAGCCTGCAGAAGCTTTTCGCCAATCTCTTTGGTAAACGCATCAGCAAGACCGACCAGCTGAGCAATTGGGAGCGTGATGTGTTGAACGACAAGCAGAAAATCTATGCTGCTACCGATGCGTGGGCTTGCATACAGCTTTATTGTGAATTGGAGCGGCTGAAACAGACTGGTGACTACGAATTGATAGAAGTTGAGGATCAAAAAGAGTTATGAAACAAATCTACCTGAAGAAAGGAAAGGACGAGAGTCTTCGCCGATTCCATCCCTGGGTGTTCTCCGGAGCCATACAGCGTGTTGATGATAGTCTGGAAGAGGGCGACGTTGTACATGTTGTCACGGCAGAAGGCGACATCGTGGCTACAGGACATTTCCAGATGGGTTCAATAGCTGTGCGTGTGCTGACATTCACCGATTCCGCCATTGACGATGCTTTTTGGGCTTCCCGCCTGCAGTCGGCCTTAAACGCCAGGTTGGCCTTAGGGTTTGGTGCTGACACCAACACTTTTAGACTGGTACATGGTGAGGGCGACCTGCTGCCCGGACTCATCATCGACGTCTATGGACAGACGGCTGTCGTGCAGGCCCATAGTATTGGCATGCATCTGGCTCGTCACGACATTGCCCGTCAGTTGGTGAAGGTTATGGGCAACCGCATCAGGCATGTGTATTACAAAAGTGAGACCACCTTGTCGTTCATGGATCCGGAAAACGGGTTCCTCTACGGAGGTAGCGATGACAATATTGCTACTGAGAACGGTTTGAAGTTCTATGTTGACTGGCTGCGTGGGCAGAAGACTGGTTTTTTTGTTGATCAGCGTGACAACCGTTCGCTTCTTGAACGTTATGCCCATGGACGCAAAGTACTCAACATGTTCTGCTATACAGGTGGATTCTCGGTATATGCTCTTCGCGGTGGTGCTGAGTTGGTACATTCTGTAGATTCCAGTGCCAAGGCCATCGAATTGACTAATCGTAATGTAGAGTTGAATTATCCAAACGAGTCCCGCCATCAGGCTTTCTGCGATGATGCCTTCAAATATCTGGAACGCGAAGGCGCTCCTTATGACCTGATCATTCTCGACCCACCTGCTTTTGCTAAGCATCGTGGAGCGCTCCACAATGCGTTGAAGGGCTATATCAGGCTCAACCTGAAGGCATTCCAGAAATTGCCTTCCGGTGGTATTCTCTTTACATTCAGCTGTTCACAGGTGGTTTCAAAGGACCATTTCCGTCAGGCTGTATTTACCGCGGCAGCCTTGGCGCGACGCAAGGTGCGTATCCTCCATCAGCTTCACCAGCCTGCCGACCATCCCATCAACATCTACCATCCCGAGGGTGAATACCTGAAAGGCTTGGTACTATATGTGGAGTAGATGAGACCGTTCGAGAGAAAAGTCTATGAATTTGTTGAGCACGAACAGCTGCTGCAGCCCGATAGCTTCTGTCTGGTGGCACTCAGTGGGGGTGCAGACAGTGTGGCCTTGCTGCGAGTACTGCTTCGGTTAGGCTATAGAGTGGAGGCTGCCCACTGCAATTTCCACCTTCGGGGTAAGGAATCATACCGTGATGAGCAGTTTGCAAGAGAGCTTTGTAATGAATTGAAAGTGGGATTCCATTTAATCCATTTTGATACAAAGACTTACGCAGAGATTCATCAAGTAAGTATTGAAATGGCGGCACGTCAGCTTCGTTACCGTTATTTTCATCAACTGATTGAAGACCTTGGAGCAACAGCTATCTGTGTGGCACACCATCAAGACGATGCTGTTGAGACCCTGCTCATGAACCTACTTAGGGGCACAGGCATTCATGGACTGACTGGCATACGTCCCCGCAACGGTCTTGTCGTACGACCTCTTCTCGCTGTCAGCCGTGCCGAGATTATGGATTATCTGGCAGACTGTAAACAGACTTATGTGACAGACTCTACGAACCTCGTCCCCGATGTGCTACGTAACAAGATACGGCTTCAGTTATTACCTCTGATGGAGACTGTCAACCCTGCTGCACGTGCAAACCTTCTGGCCACTGCCCGGCATATTAGTGAAGCTGAGAAGGTATATGACCAGACGATGCAGCAGTGGCGTGAACGACTGGTTTCCGGAAATGCAGTCCGGTTGGAGTCGCTGAAATCGCTACCTTCAGCAGAAAGTTTCCTTCACGAATGGCTTTCGCCTATGGGATTCACACCAGCCCAGACCCGACAGATGGCCAAAGCACTTGACGGGCAACCGGGTAAGCTTTTTACATCTCTTACACATGAAGTGTTGATTGACAGGGATGCTCTTCTTGTTGAGCCAATAACTGCCCAGATGAAACCCATGAGGATTCCTGAGCCGGGATGCTATCGTTATGCTGATAATGCCATGCTGAACCTGACACTTCAAGACGGTTCTTTAATAATTAAGGAACGCATGCGCGCAAGTGTTGATTCCAATAAGGTGGAATTCCCTCTTACGATCCGTCCCGTTCGGCCCGGCGACCGTTTTCAACCCTTTGGTATGTCGGGCAGTCGTCTTATTAGTGACTATCTTACAGATAAGAAATACAGTTTTTTCGACAAGCGTCGCCAGCTTGTGGTTACTGATTCTACAGAGCGTATATTGTGGCTTGTTGGCCATCGCACTGCCCAGCCCTTCAGCGTTACACCAGAGACCGTCCAGACACTTGTCCTGCAAATAACCATACCTCATTTATCTTCCATTACAGAACTATGAAAGCTATTATTATGGGAGCCTCCTCAGGCATAGGTCGTGAGGTGGCCATCATGCTCCGACAGCGCGGATGGACAGTGGGGGTGGCAGCCCGCCGCATTGACCGCCTGTCTGATTTTGAAGTGGCTGCACAAATAGACATTACAGCCGATGCAGCGCCCCAGCAGCTCTCTGCCCTGATAGAACGTTTGGGTGGTATGGATCTCTATTTCCATGCCTCGGGGGTGGGACGCCAGAACCGTGAACTCCATGAGGACATTGAACTGCAGACTGTCAACACTAATGGTATGGGGTTCGTACGGATGGTTGGAGCAGCCTGGCATTACATGGCTAGTCATGGCGGAGGTCACATTGCGGTCATCTCCTCGATTGCCGGTACCAAGGGACTTGGACCTGCTCCCTCCTATTCTGCAACCAAAGCCCTTCAGAATACTTATATACAAGCTCTTGAGCAACTGTCCAACAGCAGGAACCTCCCCATCCGTTTCACTGACATTCGTCCCGGCTTCGTTGATACCGACCTGCTCAGTGGCAGCCACAAATACCCGCTGCTGATGGACAAGGAAGTTGTAGCCCGTTCAATTATGGGCGCTTTGGAACGTCGTTGCCACATACAGGTTATCGATTATCGTTGGCGTATCATCACTGCCTTGTGGCGTCGCATCCCACGTTGGCTTTGGCGTAAGCTGAAACTTTGACGCCATATTAGAAGTACGCAATCCTTTCTGATTCGGAGCAGCTGCTTTATTGCCTCCTCCAGTTACAAACATTGCCACCTCTTTAGTTTCATACCAAGCAGCCTATAGTATCATACTATCGTATCTTTAGTATGATACCATCGTACCTTTAGTATCATACTATCGAGTCTTTGGTATCATACTATCAAGTCGATAGTATCATATTAAGATGAACTCCAAAGAAAGGATTTTTCCAAAGCACTATGGGTTACGACTGTAGTTCTTTCAACCAAAGATCTGAGGATGCATCGGAGGGCATGCGCCAGTCGCCGCGCGGCGAGAGACTGACGGAACCAACCTTGGGACCATCTGGGAGGCAGGAACGCTTGAACTGCTGAGAAAAGAAACGTCGGCAGAAGGTATGGAGCCACTTGCGGATGACGGCTTCATCGTATTTTCCACAGAAAGCGTGGCATGCCAGCATCAAAATCTTCTTGGGTGAGAAACCAAAGCGCAGGAAATAATAGATGAAGAAGTCGTGGAGTTCGTAGGGACCTACAAGGTCTTCAGTCTTCTGCTTGATATTGCCTTGCTCATCGGCTGGTATCAACTCCGGAGAAATGGGTGTGTCAACAATGTCGAGCAACACGTCTGTGGCAAACTCTCCTGCAACGTATTTCACAAGATAACGGATGAGAGTCTTTGGAACGCCTGCGTTGACTCCGTACATGGACATGTGGTCGCCATTATATGTGGCCCATCCCAAAGCCAGTTCGGAAAGATCGCCTGTGCCTACAACGATGGCATTCTCCTTGTTGGCCACGTCCATGAGAATCTGGGTGCGTTCGCGTGCCTGAGAGTTTTCGTAGGTGACATCGTGACGGTTGGGGTCGTGTCCTATGTCCTCAAAATGCTGGGTGACAGCTTTGGCTATACTGATTTCGCTGATTGTGATGCCAAGTTCCTGCATGAGCTTGACTGCATTCTGATGGGTACGGTCGGTAGTGCCGAATCCAGGCATGGTGATACCGATGATGCCATGGCGGTCAAGCCCCAGTTTGTCGAAGGCCTTGACGGTAACGAGCAGGGCCAGTGTAGAATCTAAACCACCGCTGATACCGATGACGGCTTTCTCGCAGCCTATGTGGTAAAGACGCTTGGCAAGTCCGGCGACCTGGATATTTAGGATCTCTTCGCACGACTCGTGCATCTTTTCATCCTGCGGAATGAAAGGATGGGGGTTGATGGAACGCACCAATTCGAAAGGCTTGGGCTGAGCTAGCTTGCAGTCAACAAATCGGGCTGTGGCACCGCGTTGGGCGTTGATAAAGGTGGAATTGCAGCGGCGTTCGGTACGCAGGCGATCTATGTCAATTTGCATGATCTTGATCTGTGGCTGGAACGAGAAACGATTGCCTTCGGTGAGCAGGTGTCCATTCTCAAAGATGATGGCATTTCCGCCATAGACCACGTCTTGTGATGACTCACCGAATCCACAGCTAGCATAGACGTAGCCACTCATGGTGCGAGCACTCTGTTGGCTGAGCAGTGAGCGCAGGTACTGGTGCTTTCCGATGAGTTCGTTGCTTGCGGAAAGGTTGAAGATGATATCGGCTCCGGCTAAAGACAGATGATTACTGGGAGGGACGGGTGCCCACACGTCCTCGCAGATTTCAATGCCAAAATGAGCACCGTCACAGGTGATGAAGACAGTAGATTCTGGTGAAACGGTGATGGGGCTGCCAGCAACATAGATCTCGCGTGGTGTAAGGTCTTGGGAAGAGGCGAACCAACGCTTCTCGTAGAATTCGTTATAATTGGGCAGGTAGGTCTTGGGGATGATGCCTAATAATGAGCCACCTTGGATAACGGCAGCACAATTGTAGAGCAAGGCACCCACTTGGATAGGCAGGCCGACAATACAGATGATGTCAAGTTTACGTGTGAAGTCAAGCAGTTGCATAAGCCCTTCCTCTGCCTTGTCGATGAGCAGCTGTTCACGGAAAAGGTCTTGGCAGGAATAGCCTGTCACTGACAGTTCCGGAAAGACAATAATCTCTACGCCCTGTCCTTCGGCTTGGGCAATCATGCTCTCAATCTCCCTTACATTGTAGTCAATGTCAGCCACTTTCACGGCGGGAACGGCGGCAGCCACTTTGATTAATCCGTATTTCATATCCTTGGGTTGTTTAATATTTCTTTCATTTGGCGGGAGTCGAGCACAATGGAACGTGCAGCCCGGTCGTTCTCGATGATGGGATAGATCTGGGCAGGTTGCTCGAAGAAATCGTTTTCCAGGAAGGTGTGGAGCTTATAGAACTTTACACCGTCAATGCGTAGCTGGACATCGGTAGTCGGTTTCAACAGAAAGTTCTTGTCGCGCTTGTAGGCCAACAGCTGAATACATACCCTCTCCAGATTGTTCAGGCTCTCTCGTCCGAACTCTTCAATGAACTCCTTGGTGTTGGGTTCCACCTCGCCGGTGGCACGAAGCCTCCATCCTGTACCTTCCACAGATAAATAGGTATAATGCAGGTAATAGTTGGAGTCGTTCACTAGATAAGCCTCGAAACGTGTCTGCGACAGTTCCTTCATGTCGATAGGAACGAAAGCCAGATAAGCTGAGAGCAGGTCACCGCCTTTGCGTTCTTGCACAGCACAGGAGGAACGACAGGTCTTTTCCTGTACCTGCTGAGGCGAAGTGTCCTTCCCGCCCAAAGGGGAGGATGTAGACAAGCCTGTCTGGTGACTCTGATTCTTGATTTCCACGATGTGGCGCGTTTCGTAATCTTCTTCGCCAATCACTACTACTTCGCTTACACGCATGGGAACATTGAAACCGTCCTCGTCTTCTACCAGCACAATATCTTTGCCCTGGAAGCCTGATACACGGCCTCCGCCCACCTCGCTCAGAAATCTAACCTTGTCGCCTTTTTTCATGTTTTATTTAAGAATAATGATCGTTTTCTGCGTGCAAAGGTAACAAAAAAAAGAGAAAAGAGAAACGAGATGTGAGAAAATATAACGACGGTAGCTTTTTTTTCACCTTTCATTTTACTTTTCCACTTTTTTTCTTTACCTTTGCATTCATGAAACTGAAATTCTTCATTAATTACCATGCGGAGTGGGGTCAGCAACTTTGCGTAGCCCTGAGCTATGTGAGCCGTGATGACACTCAACGCCATCAACGACTGCCCATGCAGACGGAAGATGGGCTACTGTGGGTGGTGGAGACTTCTGCTGTAGAAAGCCGGCAACACCCGCTGGAGAGTATTTGCTACCACTATCAGGTAGAAGACCAAGATGGCCGCGTACTTCGTCAAGAGTGGACGCTGGTACCCAGGTCTTTCCACTTTGATACGTCTAAGAGTTACGTGTTCCGTGACCAGTGGAAAGACCGTCCGCTGAATTACCATCTCTATACTGATGCCTGTCGCTTGACAGCCGGTTACAAAACTTGTGGCAATGTGAAGCCATTGCGTCTGCCATTGTATCGTAGGACCATCATGTTCCGTGTGTCTGCTCCCCAACTGAAGCAAGGACAAGTGTTGGCTCTTGTGGGTAGTCATCCTGCCATTGGCGCATGGTCAGCAGCCCGCTATTTGCCTATGGAATATGTCGGACAAGGAGAATGGATGCTGACGGTCAACGTCGATGCCATACCGATGCCTGTGGAGTATAAATATGTAGTTGTGGATGAAAAGACACGGGAGTTGATAGCCTGGGAGGAAGGTGATAACCGTGTTATCATGGAAAACTCCATGTCAGATGGTATGGTGACGGTGGCTCACGGTGACCAGTTGCGGCTGGCAGAACAGACTTGGCGGGCTGCTGGAGTTGTGATACCAGTGTTCTCGCTCAGAAGCGAACATTCCTATGGTGTGGGAGACTTCGGCGACCTGAAGCGTATGGTAGACTGGGCTGTGGTAACTGGCATGAAGATGATTCAGTTGCTGCCAGTGAATGACACCACCACTGATGGCCATTGGCACGACTCACATCCCTACAACATTGTAAGTGCATTCGCGTTGCATCCGCACTACTTGGATCTTGAAGCCGTTGGGGTGCTCAAGGACAAACAGCGAATGACAGTCTACCGCCGTCGGAAGCGTGAGTTGAACGCACTGCCACAGAGCGACTATGAAGCGGTAGACCGCGTGAAGCACGATTATATAGAAGAACTGTTTGCACAACAGGGAGATGAAACGATAAAAACCCGTGACTACCAGCTGTGGGTGGAGGAGAACAATGAGTGGTTGGAGCCTTACGCCAAAGGTTCTGCACTGGTATGTTTCATTCAGTATCATCTCCACTTGCAACTGAAAGCTGCAGCCGACTATGCTCGTCAGAAAGGAGTGGTTCTGAAAGGTGACTTGCCCATCGGACTAAGTCGTAAGAGTACAGAGGTGGCAACACATCCGGATTATTTCAATCTGGATTGTTGTGCAGGAACGCCACCAGACTCGTTTAACCCCATGGGCAACAACTGGGGCTTTCCCACATATAATTGGGAGAGCAAAGAAATGATGCTTTGGCAGCAGAGACGTCTACAGTGGTTCAGTCAGTATTTTGACGCATTGCGTATAGACCATGTGTTAGGTTTCTTCCGCATCTGGGAGATACCTGCTCATGCAGTCTATGGACAGCTGGGACACTTTTCACCAGCACTTCCGCTGACAGCTGAGGAAATAGAATACTTCGGCCTGTCCTTCCGCCGTGAGCTGTTCACTAAGCCTTTTATCAATGAGCAGGTGCTGACAAGGCTCTTTGGCGTTCATGCTAATTATGTTAAAGAGAACTTCCTCGTACAGAAGTCCTATGGACTCTATGACATGAAAGGTGAATATGGCACCCAGCAGAAAGTGCGTGCTGCATTTGAAGGAAGGAACGATGAGAACAGCCGTTGGATTTGCCAGGGACTATATCGTCTTATTGCTAACGTGCTCTTCCTTGAAGACGAAAGACAGAAAGACATGTATCATCCTCGCATTGCAGTTTACCAGGAACCTGTCTACAATGCACTTTCTGCAGAGGAGAAGGATGCTTTCATGCGTATCTACAACAACTATTATTATGAGCGCCACAATTTCTTTTGGGGTGATGGAGCCATACGCAAACTTTCGACGCTGTTGGGCGAAACGAAAATGCTAATATGTGCTGAGGATTTAGGTATGCTGCCTGCCTGTGTGTCACCTGTGCTTGATCAGCTGCGCATTCTCACCCTTGAAGTGCAGTCCATGCCCAAGCAGATTGGACAGGAGTTTGCCTACTTGAACAGCAACCCATACCGGTCTGTTTGTACCATCTCAACCCACGATATGTCACCCTTGCGGCTGTGGTGGCAGGAAAGCCCGGAGCGTACTCAGCGCTATTATGTCACTATGTTGCAGAAAGAGGGAAGGGCACCCGAACAGTTGCCAGCCCATATGGCAGAGGAAATCATTGCTCGTCATCTCTATAGTCCATCCATGATATGTCTGCTATCGCTTCAAGACTGGCTGTCTATGGACGCTGAATTAAGGGCAAAGAATCCCAAAGGAGAACGTATCAATGTGCCTTCTGACCCTTATAACCGATGGCAGTGGCGTATGCACCTCACCATTGAGCAATTATTGGATGCCTCTCACTTTAACAATAAGGTTAAAACCATGTTAGTAAGAAGCAAAAGATACTGATGTTTTAGCTTCTATCTGTCGAAATATGTTTTTGATATACAGCATATTAAGTATGCCGATTTGAAGGAATCAACGAGATGATAAAATATAATACGTTCATATTCGACCTAGACGGAACGTTGCTTGACACGCTGGCAGATTTAGCAGCATCAGTGAACTATGCACTGCGTGCTCACCAGATGCCTGAACACAGTATAGATGATGTGCGCCGATTCGTGGGCAATGGTGTGAAGAAACTGATGGAACGGGCAGTGCCTGAAGGAATTGGCAATCCGTTATTTGACATAACATTCAAGACCTTTCAGGAGCATTATCTTGAACATTCCTTAGATACGACCCATCCTTATGAAGGCATTCCCGAGTTGCTTCAGGAATTGAAGTGTAGAGGATGCCGGATGGCAGTAGTTAGCAATAAGATGATGAAAGCCACCCAACAGCTATGTCACCACTTCTTCCCGGAAATCGATGTGGCTATCGGAGAGAATGAGACAATGGGCATACGTCGTAAGCCTGCACCCGATACAGTGAATAATGCCTTGCGGCTGTTGAATGCCGAAAAAGAACATGCTGTCTATGTGGGTGACAGTGACGTGGACATAGAGACAGCTAAGAACAGCGAATTGTCCTGTATTAGTGTATTATGGGGGTTTCGTGATATGGAATTCCTGACTCATCATGGTGCTACGCACTTTGTGAGCAAACCAATGGAGCTGTTGGATTACGCAGGGCTTTAATGGCCAAATATAGTAGTTAAGGACGTTGAAGCCCCCATTTGCGCCTATGGAAAGAACGTACTCTCTGCATTTGCCTCACATCGTCCTTGCGTTTGAAAACGTGAGAATAGGTTGTGGCTCAGCATTCCGAGCAAGCTCGATTGCATTCGCCTTGTCCTGCCAGAAGGAACATTTCTCTTCAAGCAATCTAAGGCCGAGATCCAAGCAAGAAAGTGACACGATACAAGCAAGAGAATGATACGATTCAAGCAAGAGAAACGTCCGATGTCAAAAAGGAAATACATTTCACGGTTGTTCACCTTTGACAAATAGTTTCGATGGTGCTCAGACTCTTAGCTGAGACCTAGCAAAGAACTCCCAAAACATCTATCAAATATAATAAATGATTTGCAGGTTTCACGGAAAATTAGTATATTTGCACCCAGAAACAGATTTACGAAGTTAAGAAATGGAAATAAAGAGCGCAGAATTCGCGATTTCATCGCCAATGGTTAGCATGTGTCCCCAGGATACCAAGTCGGAATATGCCTTCATCGGACGTTCGAATGTGGGGAAGTCAAGTCTGATTAATATGCTTACTAACAATAAAAAGTTGGCAAAGACATCTGCTACGCCGGGAAAGACGTTACTTATCAACCACTTCATCATCAATAAAGAATGGTATCTGGTGGACCTCCCAGGCTACGGATTTGCCAAGCGTTCAAAGACAGAACAGCAGAAACTGGAACAGATGATCAGTGGATATATTCTCCAACGTGAACAACTGGTAAATGTCTTTGTGCTCATCGATATACGATTGGAACCACAAAAGATTGACCTTGAGTTTCTTGAATGGTTAGGACAGTCGCAAATACCATTCTCCATCATTTTCACTAAGGCAGACAAATTGTCGGCCACTAAGGGACAGTCAAATGTTGAAGCATATAAGAAGCGCTTGTTGGAAGACTGGGAAGAACTACCTCCCATCTTCATCACTTCGGCAGAGAATAAAAAGGGGAGGGAAGATGTATTAGACTATATCGAAGAAATTGAGAAAAATCTGAAAAATGGCTAAGGATACTCCTGTTCTTGACGTGCAAGGGCTGAGCAAGTCGTTCGGCGCGTTGGTGCTGTTTGACGATATCAGTTTTTCCATTGCCGAAGGTCAGCGTGTGGGACTAATAGCTAAAAATGGAACGGGAAAATCCACCTTGCTCTCTGTCCTTTCTGGTAAGGAAGGATATGACGATGGTAAGATCATCTTCCGTCGTGACCTTCGAGTGGGAATGTTGGAGCAAAGTCCTATGTTCGATCCGGAAGAAAGTGTGCTTGATGCCTGTTTTAACCATCAGGGTGACCCTGAGAAAGTGCTAAAAGCCAAACAAATCCTGACAAAGCTGAAAATCAAAAATTTGGACCAACCGGTAGGTCAGTTGTCTGGAGGTCAGCAGAAACGTTTAGCGTTGGCGAATGTGTTGATTACAGAGCCAGACCTTTTGATACTTGACGAGCCGACCAACCATCTTGACTTGGAGATGATTGAATGGTTGGAGGGTTTCCTCATTCATGGAAATCGGACACTGCTCATGGTGACACATGACCGTTACTTTCTGGATCGGGTGTGCTCTGTTATCATGGAATTAGACGATCAGACCATCTATACTTATCGTGGCAATTATTCTTACTATTTGGAGAAGCGTCAGGAACGGATTAACAATAAACGTGCGGAGATACTAAGAGCTAATAATCTGTATAGAACAGAGCTGGAATGGATGAGGCGTATGCCGCAAGCCCGAGGACATAAAGCCAAGTACCGTGAAGACGCATTCTATGAACTGGAGCGAGTTGCCAAGCAACGTATTGAGGAACGTGCCATCAGACTCAAAGCCTCAAATGTTTACATCGGTTCCAAGATATTTGAATGCCAGTATATCTCAAAGAAATTCGGAGAACAGGAGTCAGAAGTGGTTATCATGAAAGATTTCTACTATAACTTCTCCCGTTTCGAGAAAATGGGCATAGTGGGTAACAATGGAACAGGAAAGTCCACATTCCTGAGAATGCTCTTAGGACAGGTACAGCCTGATGAGGGACGTATCGTTGTCGGCGAGACAGTAAGGTTCGGATATTTCTCGCAGGAAGGTCTGCAATTTAATGAAAATGAAAAAGTTATCGATGTCGTAAGAGATATTGCTGAATATATTGATTTGGGCAGTGGACGTCATTTGACAGCTTCCCAGTTCCTACAGCTTTTTCTCTTTTCGCCTGAGCAACAACACAATTATGTATACAAACTCTCAGGTGGGGAACGGCGTAAGCTATACCTCTGTACTGTGCTGATGCGTAACCCTAACTTCTTGGTACTTGACGAGCCGACAAACGATCTTGATATCGTGACTCTTCAAATCCTTGAAGAATACCTGCAAGACTTTCCTGGATGTGTGATTGTTGTGAGCCATGACCGTTATTTCACTGACAAGGTAGTAGACCATCTGCTTGTGTTTCAAGGGAAAGGCGTTATCAAAGACTTTCCTGGCAACTACACACAGTATCGTCAATGGCAGGCTCTACAACCCAAGAATACTGCAAAGGTGCCTGTTAAAAGCTCGGCAGCAGTTATGCCCAAGAAAAAAGATGCTGACAATACACGTAGACGCCTTACTTACAAGGAAAGAATGGAGTTACAGCAGTTGGAAAAGGATATAGCCCAACTGGAAGCAGAACAAAAAATACTCGAAGAACAGCTTTGCAGTGGGACTCTCTCTGTTGCAGAACTGACAGAGAAGAGTAAACGTCTCCCTCAGTTGAAAGATGAGTTGGACGAGAAATGTATGATGTGGCTCGAACTATCAGATATAGAAACGCCATAGTAGTTTATAAACACCGAGACATCCTTATGATTCATCAACAATATCCTTCAGTGCTGTTAGAACGGGCAGTCAGTGAGTTCTCTCGCCTTCCAGGAATAGGGAGGAAAACTGCTTTACGTTTGGTGCTTTATCTGCTGCGTCAGGACACAGACGATGTGGATCGTTTTGCTGATGCTATTACCAACATGAGACATGAGGTGAAGCATTGCTCACGCTGCCACAATATCAGCGACCAGGAAATATGTCCTATCTGTAGTGATTTACGACGTGACCAGACTACACTGTGTGTGGTTGAGAGTATTCAAGATGTGATGGCTATTGAAAACACGCAACAGTATAATGGCCAGTATCATGTGCTGGGAGGGGTCATTTCACCCATGGATGGAATCGGTCCCAGCGATATTGAGATTGAGTCATTGGTTAGTCGTGTTGGTGAAGGAGAAGTTAGAGAAGTAATATTAGCACTCAGTCCGACGATGGAAGGAGATACAACTAATTTCTTTATATACAGGAAATTATCTGGCTTTGATAAAGTGAAAATTAGTCAGATAGCACGAGGGATTAGCGTAGGCGATGAACTGGAATATGCTGACGAAGTTACGCTGGGACGTTCAATTATAAACCGTACATTATTTGAAGGAAAATGAAAGAGACTAGAAATGTGTTGATGTTTCTTTTCTGGCTGATGGTGGGTCTGTCAGCCTTGACTGTACTTTTGTTTGAAACAGATATGCTGGAGTCAGGCACGGCTGCAGGAGGAAATGCTACTGCTGAGTTTATAACAACTGTCATGATGGAACTGATGACAATAGCATCTATCCCCTTAGCACTGAAGATGTTTAAAATGAAGCGAATTCAGAAAGAACTTGTGGAAGGCAAGGCTATAGCCCTGCGCAAGTGGGGTGTGTTGCGACTGTCTATGCTTGAAGTACCACTTCTTGCCAATACCTTATTCTATTATATTTATATGAACACCACTTTCGGTTATATGGCAATCATCTTGCTGATCTGTCTTGCTTTTGTCTATCCTAGCATGAACCGTTGCTTAGCCGATGTGGAAAATACTGAAGAAACAGGAAATGGTTGAACATCATGTGTGAAAGAGTGAAACTGTCTGTTATCATAGTCAGCTATAATGTACGTACTTATTTGGATGATTGTCTGGCCAGCGTAAGAAAGGCCCTTGAAGGTATCGAGGGCGAGGTTTTCGTTGTAGACAATGCTTCAACTGATGATACATTGGCTCTGTTGCCGTGTAAATACCCGGAAGCACAATTCATCGCAAATAAAGACAATGTGGGGTTTGCCTCTGCCAACAATCAGGCTATTCGTCTGGCAAAGGGTAGATACATACTGTTGCTCAATCCAGATACCACAGTTGCGGAGCATACGCTGCGAGAAGCAGTTAAGTTCATGGATGAGCATCCGCAAGCGGGTGGGGCAGGAGTGATGATGCATAACGAAGACGGGAGCCTGGCACCCGAATCACGCCGTGCCATTCCCACTCCTTGGGTTTCTGCCTTGAAAATGCTTGGTTTTTCAAACCGTTATTATATGAGCGATCTGCCTTGGGATAAGCCCTGTCAAATAGAAGTGATTAGTGGCGCTTTTTTCATGCTACGGCACTCGGCACTTGACAAAATAGGTCTGCTCGATGAAGATTTCTTTATGTATGGCGAGGATATTGACCTTTCTTACCGCCTGCTCAAAGGTGGTTTCCAAAATTGGTACTTGCCATTACCCATCGTACACTTCAAAGGAAAGTCCACCCATAAATCCGAATACCGATATGTGCATGTTTTCTATCAGGCCATGTTGATTTTTTTTCGCAAGCATTATAGCCATCTGAGCTTCTTCTACACTTTGCCGGTTAAGGCTGCCATCTATTTTCGTGCATTCATCGCATTGATTGATATCTTACGCCAAAAACTCCACTTATGAATATTCCCCAGACATTGGTTAGACTGAGGGCAATGGAGCCTGAGGATCTCGAACTGTTGTATCAGATAGAGAACGACACTCTGTTATGGAACGTAGGAAGTACAAATGTACCCTATTCACGGTATACGCTCCATGATTATATTGCAACTTCTTCTGACGACATCTATACTGATCGTCAAGTCCGAATGATGGTAGAAAACCGCGAGGGTAGGGTGGTCGGCATTGCTGATGTCGTGAATTTTGATGCAAAGCATCGTCGTGCAGAAGTGGGAGTGATTATTCTTAACCATCTTCGTAGGCAGGGATATGGCTACAATACACTGCTCTGTTTGGACGATTATGCCCAGCGCATTCTCCATTTGCATCAGCTTTATGCAATGATTGCTGCCGATAATCATGCTGCCATTGATCTCTTCTCGAAAGCAGATTATCAATTGGTTGCAAGACTTACAGAATGGCTTTATGATGGTAAGGAGTATCATGATGCCTTGCTTATGCAGAGATTTTTTTAAAAAAAACACGCAAATGTTTTGCTAATTCAAAAATTATTCATACCTTTGCACCCGCAAACGAAGAAAGACCCAAGAGGTGCGTTAGTTCAGTAGGTTAGAATGCCTGCCTGTCACGCAGGAGGTCACGAGTTCGAGTCTCGTACGCACCGCTTCTTTTTCGGCAGGTTAATACGTTTAAAGGTGCGTTAGTTCAGTAGGTTAGAATGCCTGCCTGTCACGCAGGAGGTCACGAGTTCGAGTCTCGTACGCACCGCACAAAAAGGCATTATAAGTCCATTGATAACTGTTAGGTTTCAATGGACTTTTTAAGTATGAAAAATAACTGAAATGATGTGATTATGAAAAAGACAATTCTGTATATCATTTTTCTTCTCGGCATTTTTGCTGAAGTCAAGGCAGACGGTGTGTCTTCCAGTTTTACTGTCTATAAGGAGTTTAAACCTTGTACAATCACTCTTGCCGATGGTAGAAAGCTGTCACAACCTTTTGCCAATATTTTCCTGAAGAACAGCACGTTGCTCTATGTCAGTGGTGGTCTTACCAAACAGGCAGATGTGAAAGCCGTTACAGCTGTGGACTTCGAAGACCGTCATTACATACGTATTGACACGTTGCTGTGTTTTTTGGTAGATACCCTAGGTGCTGATGCATTATATAAAGCTACAATCATCGATGTTCCGGCTTACAACAGGCTCTTACTGAACAATCATCAGCTAACCAACATTGATTTTAGTTTCAATTCTATTATTCAGACTAGTTCTATAGATCTGGAAAATGAATCTGAGATAAAAATGCCTCTTATCGACATTTTCTATTATAGATTTAACGGCAAGATGTATCGTGTACATGAGCGCGAACTTTTGCGACAGCTTCCCAAGGACAAACGTCGCATCTTGAAAACGTTCATGAACATGTCCGGTTTTAGTTGGACTGATTCAGATAGTCTGATGAAACTTTTGAAGGCTCTTCAGATGAATCAATCATCCAACGATTGACAACATGATTAAGGTGATTACATCTTTTCAATATATATGAACTATTTCTTTCTTTATTGTCAATATGATAAAGGATTTTAATTTTTATGCGCCTACACGAGTGGTGTTCGGACGGGATTCAGAAGAAAAACTTCCGCAGTTGTTGAAAGCTAATGGTGCAAAAAAGGTGCTTGTCCATTATGGAGGTGGCAGTGCCAAGCGCTCTGGATTGTTGGACAAGGTCTATGCTTTGCTAAATGGGGCTGGCATCCCTTATGTGGAATTAGGAGGGGTTGTGCCCAATCCTCTGCTGTCGAAGGTTGAAGAAGGCATATCCCTCAGCCGTAGTGAGGGGGTAGACTTTATCCTAGCTGTAGGGGGAGGTAGTGTCATTGATTCCGCCAAAGCCATTGGATATGGCGTAAAATACAATGGTGATGTTTGGGACTTCTGGGCAGGAAAGGCTTCTCCCACGGATTGCCTGCCTATTGGCGTGATACTTACCATCCCTGCTGCAGGCAGCGAGATGTCGAGCAGTTGCGTCATTACCAAGGACGAAGGGGCCATTAAGCGTGGCATCAACAGCGATCTGTGCCGTTGCCGTTTCTGTATTATGAATCCAGAACGTACCTATACTCTCCCTCCTTATCAGACGGCTGCAGGTTGTACTGACATCATGATGCATACCATGGAGCGCTATTTCTCGAAATACACTGATATGCTACTGACTGACGCCATCAGTGAAGCATTGCTGCGAACGGTAAAGGACTGTGCCGTGGAAGTGATGAAGAACCCGGAGGACTACAGATTACGTGCACAGATTATGTGGGCAGGTTCTTTGGCCCATAACGATCTGACCGAGTGCGGGACTGAAAAAGATTTTTCCACTCATAAGCTGGAACACGAACTGAGTGCCCTCTTTGGTGTGACTCATGGTGCTGGACTGGCAGCCATCTGGGCTTCTTGGGCTCGCTATGTCATGGACAAACACCTGAGTCGTTTCGTACAATTCGCAGTCAACGTAATGGGTGTTACCAATGACTTCGGACATCCTGAGGAGACTGCATTACGTGGCATTGCAGCTATTGAGGAATTCTATCGGCAAATAGGAATGCCTACCAGCATCCCCGAACTTATAGGCCGTCCTGCTACAGATGAGGAGATTCTTCTGATGGTTAAAAAGTGCAGTCGCGAAGGCAGTATGAATATTGGTGCCATGGAAATACTACAGCCAAAAGACATGGAAGCCATATATCGTATTGCCAACAAATAGGTTAATGGAAGAATTGTTAGGACAACTTAATGAGAGTCAGCGAGAGGCAGTTCTGTATTGCGATGGTCCCTCGTTGGTTATTGCTGGTGCTGGTTCGGGCAAGACACGTGTTCTTACCTACAAAATTGTCTACCTTCTTCATCAAGGCATGAAACCTTGGCAAGTGTTAGCTCTCACGTTTACCAATAAAGCGGCACGTGAAATGAAGGAACGCATTGCCAGACTAGTGGGAGAGGAATTGGCCCGCTATCTGAACATGGGAACCTTCCACTCTATTTTTTCACGTATTCTTCGCTCCGAAGCAGATAAGATTGGATTCAACAACAATTTTACCATCTACGACCAGACAGACGCGCGATCATTGGTAAAGGCGATTATCAAGGAGATGCAGCTTGACGACAAGGTATATAAGCCGTCATCTGTTTCGGACCGTATCTCGATGGCCAAGAATCATCTTCTCCTGCCACAAGCCTACGCTTCTAGTGCATGGGCGAAAGATGATGTGTCTCAGAAAAGACCTGCCATTAAAGATATATATATAAGGTATATGGAACGTTGTCGCCAGGCAAATGCCATGGACTTTGATGATCTGCTTGTCTATACCCATCAGTTGTTCTGCAATCACGAGGACATCAGACAGAAATATGTGGAGCGTTTCCAGTTTGTGTTGGTAGATGAGTATCAAGACACGAACTATGCCCAGCAGGCCATTGTCTTACAACTGACAAAAGAACGCCAGCGTGTGTGTGTTGTTGGAGACGATGCACAGAGCATCTATAGTTTCCGTGGAGCCAACATTGACAATATTCTGAATTTCCAATCAGCCTATGACGGAGTACGGCTCTTTAAATTGGAACAGAACTATCGGTCCACACAACATATCGTCCAGGCTGCCAACTCTCTCATCCGCAAAAACGAACGGCAAATCCCTAAAGATGTCTATAGCCATAATGAACAAGGTGAGCGATTGATTCTGAAACCAGCCTACAGTGATAAGGAGGAAGCTATTATTGTCTGCCAAGACATCAAGCGAATCCGTAAGGAGGATCACTGCCAATATGCAGACTTTGCCATTTTGTACCGCACCAATTCGCAGAGTCGTTCATTTGAGGAACAGTTGCGTAAGGACGGAATACCTTATCGTATATATGGTGGACTGTCGTTCTATCAACGCAAGGAAATCAAGGATGTAATTGCCTATTTCAGACTAGTGAGTAATCCTGACGACGAAGAGGCTTTTAAGCGCATAGTGAATTATCCCACACGCGGTATCGGTCAGACCACACTTGACAAAGTCATTCAGACTGCACAGAGATTCGGTGTCAGTCTCTGGCAGGTGATATCCGATCCAATACTATTCCCGTTGGATGTAAGTAAGGCTGCTCTTAACAAGCTGCAGGGATTCTGCCAGCTTATACAACAGTGGCGTGAGCGAATAACTCAGGAGGATGCCTATCGGTTGGGACACGAGATTATCATGACAAGTGGTATCAGTCGGGAGATTTACAGTTCGCGTAACCCGGAAGATATAGCCCGCCAGGAGAACCTCGAAGAGTTCTTGGGTGGTATGCAGGACTTTGTGGAGAGCCGTCGTGAGGAAGATGGAGAAAATGCACATGTCTATTTGCCCGACTTTTTGCAGGAAGTAGCCCTTCTGACAGACTTTGACAGCGATGATGGTGAAACAAATGACAAGGTGGCACTGATGACCATTCATTCTGCTAAAGGCTTGGAGTTCCCTACTGTCTTTGTTGTGGGTTTGGAAGAAAATATCTTCCCTTCACCCATGTCCATCAATTCCATACGTGAATTGGAAGAGGAACGCCGATTATTATATGTTGCCATCACCCGTGCAGAGAAACATTGCGTGCTCACCTGTGCTCAGAATCGTTTCCGATATGGTCGAATGGAGTATGATACTCCCTCGCGTTTTATTCGAGATATTGACCCACAGCTGATTTGTGTGGAATCCGGAGGAAAGACATCCTCTCATGCCGATATGGACATTCCCGGCGGCTATCTTCGCAAGCCAGGTCAGACCACCAGCCGTGGCTCTGACTGGTTGCAGAATCCACGTCCAGTAGCCACTCAGTTCCGTGCAGACCCCGTGCCAAGAGCAGTGCCTCCCCGTCAGCAAGAGCGACCTGTAGATCCGTTCTCCGAGGGTTTCAAACATATACTCCAAACTGCATCAGGTGGGCGTTTCAAACCAGTGAAGCAGGCTCGTCCGGCAGCACAACCAAAAGAGAGTCCTAATCCTGGGTCATCAGGAAACGAAGGCCCACTACAAGTGGGAAACACTATAGAACACCAGCGTTTTGGCATAGGAGTGGTCGTTAGCATAGAAGGTAAAGGCGAGAATCAAAAAGCCACCGTACAGTTTCGTAATACTGGCACAAAACAACTCCTGTTGAAGTTTGCACGCTATAAAATCGTCGGATAAATAGTGGAAACCAGACATTAAATTGCAGTATTTCTGTTAGATAGATAGAAAAAACAGAATAAAAGTTTGGCAGTTCGAAAAAAAAGCAGTACCTTTGCAGCCCGAAATTTAATATTAAACAAATAACGAACAAGAAAATGAAAAAAGGTATTCATCCTGAAAACTATCGCCCCGTCGTGTTCAGAGACATGTCCAACGGCGATATGTTCCTCTCGAAGTCTACGGCAAAAACGAATGACACTGTGGAATTCGAAGGCGAAACTTACCCTGTGGTAAAAGTCGAAATCTCTAATACCTCTCACCCGTTCTATACTGGTAAGAGCAAACTTGTTGACACAGCAGGTCGTGTTGATAAGTTCATGAGCCGCTACGGTAAGGCAGCGAAGAAATAAGATATTTTACTGATAAAGACAAACACGAGAGGTGCGTCCACGGTAGTTGCATATGCCATGGCCGCACCTCTTTTCGAGTAAAACATACCCCTTTATACCCCTCTCCCACGATTTTTATTCTCAATTAATATACAACATGAAAACAGTTTATGATTTCACTGTCAAAGACAGAAAAGGAAAAGACGTTGCTATCAAAGCCTATTCAGATGAAGTATTGCTGATTGTCAATACAGCAACTAAGTGCGGTTTCACCCCTCAATATGACGAGTTGGAGAAACTCTATGAGAAATATCACTCTCAGGGTTTCGAAATACTTGACTTTCCTTGTAATCAGTTTGGACAACAAGCCCCAGGTACTGACGAAAGCATTCATGAGTTCTGCAAGCTGAATTTTGGCACAGAGTTCCCGCGGTTTAAAAAAGTGAAGGTGAACGGTCCTGATGCTGATCCTCTTTTCGTTTTCCTGAAAGAGCAGAAAGGCTTTGCCGGATGGGATATGGACCACCCTATTGCCCATATCTTGGATGATATGCTTTCAAAAGAAGATCCTGACTATAAGGAGAAGCCTGACATCAAATGGAATTTCACCAAGTTCCTTGTCAATAAAAAAGGTCTGGTAGTAGCCCGCTTCGAGCCGACGGAGAAGATAGAGAATATTGCCAAGCAGATAGAGGATCTGTTGAAGTGAAGCTTCAGCCTAATGCTTAATACTGAATGATGGAAAAGACGAAATGCTTGATTATTGGCAGTGGACCTGCCGGATATACAGCAGCCATCTATGCCTCGCGGGCTAATCTCAGTCCGATAGAGTACTGTGGCATGCAGCCAGGTGGGCAATTAACGCAGACCACCGAGGTGGAGAATTTCCCTGGATATCCGCAAGGGGTGGATGGAAATCAGATGATGATGGATTTGCGTGAACAGGCAGAGCGATTTGGCACTGACATTCGTGATGGTTCCATTGTAAAGGTCGATTTCTCTAAGGCACCTTATGTTTGTACTGCTGAGGATGGTCTGGAGATCATGGCTGACACCGTGATTATTGCTACGGGAGCTTCTGCCAAGTACTTAGGTCTTGACGATGAGCGCAAATATAACGGACAGGGCGTTTCTGCCTGTGCTACCTGTGACGGGTTCTTCTATCGTAAGAAAACCGTAGCTGTAGTGGGTGGTGGTGATACCGCCTGCGAGGATGCACTTTATCTGAGTGGACTGGCAAAGAAAGTATATCTTATTGTTCGTAAACCGTTTCTGCGTGCTTCGCAGGTAATGCAGCAACGTGTTAAGGATACTGAGAACATAGAAATACTCTTTGAACACAACACGCTGGGCCTTTTTGGTGAGAACGGTGTGGAGGGTGCTCATTTAGTAAAACGCAAAGGCGAACCCGATGAGCAGTTGGTAGACATTGCTATTGACGGTTTTTTCCTGGCTATCGGTCATAAGCCCAACACCGATATATTCAAAGAATGGCTGGATACTGACGAGGTTGGCTATCTGAAGAAGATTGATGGAACACCACGTACCAAGTTGCCTGGTATCTTTGTTGCTGGCGATTGTGCCGATCCAGTCTATCGTCAAGCCATTTCGGCAGCTGGCAGTGGTTGCCAGGCTGCTATTGAGGCAGAACGTTTCTTACTGAACCATTAGAACGTTCCCCACATGAGGACGGCAATCGTTGGAGGCGGTGCTGCGGGTTTCTTTCTAGCCATCAATCTGAAAGAGATGGTCCCAGAAATGGAAGTGACCATTTTTGAAAAGCAACAGCGTGTTTTGGCGAAAGTGGAAATAAGTGGAGGAGGACGGTGTAACTGTACTAACACTTTTGCTGGAATAAAGGATTTGTCGGCTGTATATCCTCGTGGACATAGGCTTATGAAACGGCTTATGAAGTCGTTTAACCAGCGTGATTCTTACCTTTGGTTTGAACGTCATGGAGTAAGACTGACAATACAAGATGATGGATGTGTTTTCCCTGCATCGCAGGATTCGCATTCCATCATCAATTGTTTCCTTATGTCAGCACAACGCCTCGGAATCATGATTAATAGGGGTTGTAGTGTTACTTCTTTAGACTCATTAAACAGTTTTGATTTTGTGGTAGTTACAACGGGAGGATCTCCTCGCCCAGAGGGGTTGAGATGGCTAATGGACAAGGGACACGACATAGCCAATCCCGTTCCTTCACTTTTCTCTTTCCGAATAGACGATACATCTTTGCAAGCATTGATGGGAACGGTTGTGGAGAATACAATTGCTTATATACCAGGTGCAAATCTCCGTGCTGATGGAGCCTTATTGATTACCCATTGGGGCATGAGCGGCCCAGCCATTCTGAAGTTGTCAAGCTATGCGGCAAGACTGTTGGCAGAGCATGGTTATCAGTTGCCGATGGCTGTCAACTGGACAGCAATGCATGATGCGGAGGTATTCGCTGAACTTGAGTCTTTTGCAGTTCGTCATCCCCAGAAACAGCTGTCAACCATCAATCCCTTTGGACTGCCTGCCCGCCTGTGGTCATATCTTGTCTGTAAATGTCTGGGAGAACGGGCAAATGGCCGTTGGGATAGTCTGAACAAAAAGGAATTGAACCGCTTGGCAAACCTTATGAGCGGTGGTGACACTTACCAGATAGCTGGACGGGCGCCTTTTAAGGACGAGTTCGTAACCTGTGGCGGTGTTACGCTTTCGTCTGTCAACTCTTCCACACTTGAGAGTCGTAGTATGACAGGACTCTATTTCGCTGGTGAAGTGCTTGATATTGACGGTGTTACTGGCGGCTTTAATTTTCAGGCGGCTTGGACTACGGCTTATACTGTAGCATTGAGCATCGCAAGAAAAGTGAAAGAAAACAAGGTGATATAAAATATTATTCGTACCTTTGCAGCCGAGAAATTAAAAAAAACAACAAATCATATCATGTCACAAGTAATTCAAAAAACCTTACGCGACTCAGCCGCTATGCGGTGGACCGCATTACTGCTATTGGCGTTGGCCATGTTCTGCAGTTACATTTTCATGGACATCCTCTCACCAATCAAGGACCTGATGCAGGAGACCCGCGGCTGGGACTCTACTGCTTTTGGTACTATGCAGGGATCTGAGGTGTTCCTCAATGTTTTCGTGTTCTTCCTCATCTTCGCAGGTATCATCCTCGACAAGATGGGCGTTCGCTTTACCGCCGTATTGTCGGCAGCCGTGATGCTCGTCGGTGCCTGTGTCAAGTGGTATGCTGTAAGTGACTCATTTGTAGGCAGTGGGCTGGAAACCTGGTTCACCGATAATCTTAACTATATTCCTGTGTTCGATGAACTGGGCGTTTCTCCGTTCTATGAGGGAATGCCTGCCTCGGCAAAGTTTGCTGCCTGCGGATTTATGATTTTCGGCTGTGGGTGCGAGATGGCAGGCATCACAGTTTCCAGGGGAATTGTGAAATGGTTCAAGGGTCGTGAAATGGCACTTGCTATGGGCTCAGAGATGGCATTGGCCCGTTTAGGCGTTGCCACCTGTATGATTTTCTCACCATTCTTTGCCCGACTCGGTGGTGAGATAAGTGTTAGCCGTAGTGTGGCTTTTGGTGTGGTACTTATGTGTATTGCCCTGATAATGACCATCGTATATTTCTTCATGGATCGTAAGTTGGATTCTCAGACTGGTGAGGCAGAAGAGAAAGATGATCCGTTCAAGATCAGTGACTTAGGAAAGATTCTCTCCGATGCAGGCTTCTGGATTGTCGCCCTTCTCTGTGTCCTCTATTACTCTGCCATTTTCCCATTCCAGAAATATGCTGTGAATATGTTACAGTGTAATCTGACCTTGACGGCTCCTGGTCCAGAATCTTTCTGGTCTAGCTCTTCAGTCACAATCGTGCAATATATTATCATGCTGATTGTTGCTGCAGCTGGCTTTGCCAGTAATTTCCAGAAGAAAGCCAACTTGAAATATGGTCTTCTTGGACTTTCTGTCATTGCTCTGATAACCTATTGCTACATGGGTTATATGCGTCAGTCGGCAGAGAGCATCTTTGCTGTCTTCCCCCTGTTGGCAGTACTTATCACCCCGATTCTAGGCAGTTATCTTGACCATCATGGTAAGGCTGCATCAATGCTTGTTCTTGGTTCCGTCTTACTTATTGCCTGCCATTTGACATTCGCCTTTGTGCTTCCGCTGTTCAAAGGTAATGCAGTAGGAGGTATTATCATTGCCTATGCTACAATTCTTGTGTTAGGCGCTTCATTCTCGTTAGTCCCTGCCTCTTTGTGGCCTTCGGTGCCTAAGCTTGTCGATTCCAAGGTTATCGGCTCTGCCTATGCATTGATTTTCTGGATTCAGAATATTGGCTTATGGCTTTTCCCCCTTCTTATCGGTAAGGTGCTCGATAAGACAAATCCAGGTGTCACAGACCCAACACAGTTTGATTACACGGCTCCCTTAGTGATGCTTGCATCGCTGGGTGTGGCAGCCCTTATTCTTGGCTTCGTATTAAAGGCTGTCGACAAAAAGAAGGGTATTGGTCTGGAATTGCCCAATATCACCGAATAATGATAGTTATTGATCTGTTCTGACATATTCAGACGATACGGAAGAATGAGGCTCAACGAATCTCCCATTGCCCGTTGGACAGTACTCATCATCGTGGCTACCGCCATGATGATGGGTTATTTTGTCAACGATGTGATGTCACCGTTGGAGACTATGTTGGAAATGCCTCGTTCGCAAGGTGGGTTAGGGTGGTCACCTGCTGATTACGGATTTTTCTCGGGTGCAAGCGGTCTTATTAATGTGTTTCTGCTGATGCTTTTCTTTTCTGGGCTGATCCTTGATAAGATGGGCATCCGTTTTACTGGTACGTTAGCTTGTTCGTTGATGGTGCTGGGAACACTTATTAAGTACTATGCCGTTAGTGCAGACATTCCCCCTGACAGCATTTTCCATTTCTCTTTTATTACGTATGACGTTTCTCTTCCTGCGTCTGCAGCATGGGCTAGTTTCGGGTTTGCTGTTTTTGGGGTAGGTTATGAAATGACGGGCATTACAGTCTCTAAGTCTATGGTGAGATGGTTCACAGGACATGAACTGGCTCTTGCTATGGGTATCCAGTTGGCAATGGCTCGTTTGGGTACTGCTGCAGCCCTGAGCATCTCTGCTCCTATTGCTCGTCATTTTAACTTATCAACACCGTTATTGGTCAGTGTCGCATTTCTTATCATCGGCCTGCTGGCATTCCTTGTTTTCTGTGTGATGGATCGTCGTCTTGATGCTTCAGGGTATTCGGGACCAAATGGAGAATCTGAAAAGCCAGATTCTTCGTCAGAGGAGTTCCGTCTTGCTGATATTGGTGTTACACTCCGTTCACCCGGCTTTTGGCTGATAACGCTTTTCTGCGTATTGTTCTACTCCGCCGTTTCTCCTTTTCTGAAGTTCTCCACAAGGCTGATGGTCATCAAATATGGCGTTGATGCAGATATAGCCGGTTTCTTCTCCAGCATCGCTCCTTTCGGCACTATCTTCATGACACCCCTATTCGGCTATATCTATGACCGTTATGGTAAGGGCGTGACGCTTGTCATTACTGGTGCCATGATCCTTACTTGTGTCCACTTCTGTTTCTCTCTGCCAATCGATTATATTCAACCAACGATTGTCAGTTCTCAATTCATAGCCATCGCCTTGATGCTCTTGTTAAGCATCGGCTACTCATTGGCTCCTGCAGCCTTATGGCCTTGTGTGCCCAAGATCATTCCATTAAAATGTCTGGGTACGGCTTATTCCATGATTTTCTTCATTCAGAACTTTGGCCGTTCCATCATACCCATGTTTGTGGGTAAGGCCAATGAAACCGATACATCCTATACCACATCTATGCTCATCTTCGGTTTCACTGCCTTTGGTGCTGCTGTCGTAGCTGTTGCCATGCTATTAGTGGATCGTCATAAGAACTATGGCCTTCAACTTCCAAATATCCGACAAAAGAAATAAGAGAATTGGGTTGTTTCTCTCTGAAAAGAGAAAAAAATAACATGATTTAGTAAGATTTTGCTAACTCTGCTTTGCAATTCGGGGGAAAAGTTGTACCTTTGCACTTGTTTAAAACAAATCATTATTATTTAACACAGGATGGAAGCCTTTTTCCGTACACACCGCTATCTTGTTGAGCATGTCAATGCTCCAGTTCGCCGTACACTGATGGATGAGATAGATTGGAATGACCGTATGATAGGAATCAAGGGTACCCGTGGTATCGGAAAGACCACTTTCTTACTTCAATATGCACGTGAGAAATTTGAGATTGGCGATAAGCAGTGTCTCTATATTAATATGAATAACTTCTATTTCCAGGGACGCGGGATAGCCGATTTCGCAGGAGAATTTTATCACCGTGGTGGACGTGTGCTTTTGATAGATCAGGTGTTCAAGCAGGATAACTGGTCTCAAGAGTTGCGCAAGTGCTATGACCTCTATCCTCGGTTGAAGATTGTGTTCACAGGCAGTAGCGTGATGCGGCTGAAAGATGAGAATCCAGAACTGAATGGTATTGTGAAGTCTTACAATCTCCGTGGGTTCTCTTTCCGTGAGTTTGTAAATCTCCTTACAGGCAATGAGTTCAGGTCCTATTCTTTAGAAGAGATTCTGAACGATCACGAGCATATCATCAAGCAGATTCTACCCAAGGTGTCACCAAGTCGTTATTTCCAAGACTATATTCATCATGGTTTCTACCCCTTCTTCCAAGAGCATCGTAATTATTCTGAGAACCTGCTGAAAACAATGAATATGATGACCGAGGTAGACATATTGCTTATCAAACAGATAGAACTGAAGTATCTCACCAAGATAAAAAAACTCTTCTATAGACTGGCAGAGGAAGGCCCCAAGGCTCCCAATGTCTCAAAGTTGGCGCAGGATATAGAGACCAGTCGTGCTACGGTGATGAACTATATTAAATATCTTACGGATGCACGTCTGCTCAACATGATATATCCCTTGGGTGAAGAGTTTCCCAAGAAGCCCTCAAAGATTATGCTTCATAATTCCAATCTGCTTTATGCTATATATCCTATTCATGTAGAGCGGCAGACGGCTATGGAGACCTTTTTCGTCAATTCATTATGGAAGGATCATAAAGTTAACCAGTCTGGACATGAACCTTTCTATCTCGTAGATGGGCATCTGAAGTTCCGAATCTGCGATGCTGACATGCGTAATAAAATAAGGTATATGCCTGATGTTATTTATGCTCGCTATAATACAGAAGTAGGTAAGGGTAATCAGATTCCACTCTGGCTTTTGGGATTCCTGTATTGATGTTGAGTTGTCTGTCAAAGAAAAAACGCAAACGTTTTAGTAATATTTTACAGACTACCTTTTGCATTTCCCGATTTTTTATGTAACTTTGCACACGTTTTAAAACAAATCATTATTTTTAGGTATCAAAGGTAAATAGGAATATACAATTCATTAAATAATTTATCTAAACAAAATGGCTAAAGAAAAGAAATTTATCACCTGTGATGGTAACGAGGCTGCTGCTCATGTGAGTTACATGTTCTCGGAGGTAGCTGCAATTTACCCCATCACCCCGTCTTCGCCTATGGCGGAGCATGTTGACGAGTGGGCTGCCCGTGGTCGCAAGAACCTGTGGGGGCAGAACGTCTCTGTTCAGGAAATGCAGTCAGAGGCTGGAGCTGCCGGTGCCGTTCATGGTTCACTGCAGGCTGGTGCTCTCACAACTACTTTCACTGCTTCTCAGGGCTTGCTCCTGATGATTCCTAACATGTACAAGATTGCTGGTGAGCTGATTCCTACCGTGTTCGACGTCTCTGCTCGTACCCTGGCATCACATTCTCTGTGTATCTTCGGTGACCACCAAGACGTGATGGCCTGCCGTCAGACTGGTTTTGCCATGTTGTGCGAAGGTGGTGTTCAGGAGGTGATGGACCTCACTGCTGTTGCCCACCTGGCTACGCTGGAAACATGTGTGCCGTTTATCAACTTCTTCGACGGCTTCCGTACCTCTCACGAGTATCACAAGATTGAGCTTATGGATCAGGAGGACATCCGCCCGCTGGTAAAGGAAGAGTATATCAAGCGCTTCCGTGACCGTGCCATGTCTCCCGAGCGTCCTATCACTCGTGGTACTGCCGAGAATCCTGAGACATTCTTCACCCACCGCGAGGCTTGCAACCCATACTATGATGCAGTACCCGAAGTGGTTGAGAAGTACCTGGGTGAGATCTCGAAGATTACCGGCCGCGAGTATCACCTCTTCTCTTACTATGGAGCTGAGGATGCTGACCGTATGATTATCCTGATGGGTTCTGCTACCGATGCTGCCCGTGAGGCTATCGATTATTTGAACGCTAACGGTCAGAAGGTTGGTATGATTTCTGTCCATCTCTATCGTCCGTTCAGTGTGAAGCATCTGCTTGCAGCTGTTCCCAAGACAGTGAAGAAGATTGCTGTTCTCGACCGAACCAAGGAACCCGGAGCTACCGGTGAGCCTCTGTACATTGACGTGAAGGATGCTTTCTACGATGTGGAGGATCGTCCTCTCATCGTGGGTGGCCGCTACGGTCTTGGTTCTCACGATACTACTCCCGCTCAGATCATCAGCGTGTTCAATAACCTCGCCATGCCCGAGCCGAAGAACCACTTCACTATTGGTATCGTTGACGATGTTACATTTACTTCGCTGCCAGAAGTAGAAGAAATTGCCCTCGGTGGTGCTGGTATGTTCCAGGCTAAGTTCTACGGTCTGGGTGCCGATGGTACAGTAGGTGCTAACAAGAATAGCGTTAAAATCATTGGCGATAACACGGACAAGTACTGCCAGGCTTACTTCTCTTATGACTCAAAGAAGTCGGGAGGTTTCACCTGCTCTCACCTGCGTTTCGGTGACACACCCATCCGCTCTACCTATCTGGTGACCACACCTAACTTCGTGGCTTGCCACGTTCAGGCTTATCTCCACATGTACGATGTGACCCGTGGCTTACAGAAGAACGGCCAGTTCCTGCTGAACACCATCTTCGATGCCGACGAGTTGGAGAAGTTCATGCCTAACAAGGTGAAGAAGTATTTCGCTCAGAACAACATCACAGTCTATACCATCAACGCCACGAAGATTGCGCAGGAGATTGGTCTGGGCAACCGCACCAACACCATCTTGCAGTCTGCCTTCTTCCGCATCACCGGCGTCATCCCCGTGGAGCTGGCTGTTGAGAAGATGAAGGCTGCTGCCCTGAAGTCCTACGGTGCCAAGGGTCAGGATGTGGTCGACAAGAACTATGCTGCTATCGATCGTGGTGGTGAGTACCAGCAGCTGACCGTTAAGCCCGAGTGGGCTAACTTGCCTGATGATGAGGTGAAGGAGGACAACGCTCCCGCATTCGTTAAGGAGTTGGTTCGTCCTATCAACGCCCAGGCTGGCGACCTGCTGCCCGTCAGCGCATTTGCTAAGTTCGGTACAACCGATGGTTCTTGGGAGGTTGGCACTGCTGCATACGAGAAGCGTGGTGTTGAGGCATTTGTTCCTATGTGGAACAAGGACAACTGTATCCAGTGTAACCAGTGTGCTTATATTTGTCCTCATGCTGCCATCCGTCCGTTCGTCCTCACCGATGATGAGCTGGCTGGCTTCGATGGCCTTGAGACCCTCGAAATGAAGGCTCCCGCTGCCATGAAGGGCATGCACTTCGTTATCGAGCCTTCTATACTTGACTGTCTTGGCTGCGGCAACTGCGCCGACATCTGCCCGGGCAATCCGAAGTTAGGAAAAGCTCTCACCATGGTTCCGTTCAACCCCGATGCAGCCGACATGAAGAAGATGGCAGCCGACTGGGACAAGCTGGTGAAGGTTCCTTCTAAGCAGCATCTCGTTGACATCCGCAGCAATGTGAAGAACTCACAGTTCGCTCAGCCGCTGTTCGAGTTCTCAGGCGCTTGCTCCGGTTGCGGTGAGACTCCTTATGTGAAGCTCATCTCTCAGCTGTTCGGTGATCGTCAGATGATTGCCAACGCTACAGGTTGTTCTTCTATCTACTCTGCTTCTATTCCTTCTACTCCTTACACGAAGAATGAGAAGGGTCAGGGTCCATGCTTCAACAACTCCCTGTTCGAGGACTTCTGCGAGTTCGGTCTCGGTATGGCTCTCGGTAACAAGAAGATGAAGGAACGCGTGGCCAAGCTGCTCAAGGAAGCCTGCGAGGCTCCCCAGTGCACTGAGGAGTACAAGGCTCTTGCCGAGGAGTGGATTGCCAACTGCGAGGATGCCGATAAGACCAAGGAGATTGCTCCGAAGCTGCGTGAGGCTATTGCCGCTGCCGCTGCTGCCGGTTGCCCCGTCAACCAGGAACTGAAGACCCTCGACCACTACCTCGTGAAGCGTTCACAGTGGATCATCGGTGGTGACGGTGCCTCTTACGACATCGGTTACGGCGGTCTCGACC
>JAEEQB010000049.1 GCA_016285075.1 Prevotella sp. | reverse complement strand
GGAGGCCATAAGCAGTCCCCCTGCCACCGAATAGCGTAACAGGGGGCTTGGAAAGAGGATGATTTTCTGGATTTGCTGGCTATAAAGCAAGTTCAGAATGGGGATTCGTGTTTAGCGGACAGTAATATTTTTCTTTTCATTTCCGAGCGAAAGTGCTTTCGAGCGCAGCTCAGAGGTACGAATAAGCGAGGAAAACACCAAATAAATTTGAGTGTCCACTTATCGCTCAATACTCGCTATTTATCGCCAAATACTCGCCATCTGCCGTTTCTTAATCCGCATTGCACAGAGTCAAGTCGTTGTTACAGCTGAATACAATAGGTCGCAACGAGGGCGGCTTGCTCAGCGACCAAGGAGATGCTTTCTTGCGCTTCTGTGCTTTGAAATAAAGTTTTTGGATTTTTGTCTTGGACGTTTCAGGGAAAGTTTGTAAATTTGCACGTTCAAAAACGAATAAACAGATGAATATACGAGTAGGAATGGGTTTTGATGTTCATCGTCTGGTGGAAGGACGTGACCTGTGGATTGGTGGCATCAAGATTGACCATAGATTAGGACTGTTGGGCCACAGCGACGCGGATGTGCTGATCCATGCTATCTGCGATGCGCTGCTCGGGGCTGCCAACATGCGCGACATAGGCTATCATTTCCCTGACACTGCGGCAGAGACCGATGGGATGGACAGTAAGATCATCCTTAAGAAAACCGTGGAGCTGATTGCCACAAAGGGCTATCGACTGGTGAATATCGATTCCACCATTTGTGCTGAGCGGCCTAAGATGAATCCTCATATCCCGCAGATGCAGCAGACCTTGGCCAAAGTCATTGGATGCGACCCTGATCAGATATCGATCAAGGCCACTACCACCGAACGACTTGGTTTTACGGGTCGTGAGGAAGGTATTTCGGCGTATGCAGTCGTCTTGATAGAAAAATAAGCAACCATCCCGGATTTGTGTTGATAGAAAAAACAATCAAGCATCCCGGATTTCATGGTGTCACCTGTAGAGAGCGTTAGAAACGAGTAGAAATGATCAAATACACCCATAAGGAAGAACTATGGAATGCCTGGTCGCATGCGGGGGGCATTGTCCTTGGCGTTGTGATGGGCGTCATCTTCCTGGTGTGGTGCTTCAGCGAGGATAACAGCTGGGCACGTGTGGGGGTCATCCTTTATCTCTTTGGCATGCTTGGCTCCTACATCGCCTCTACAGCCTATCATACCCTTCGCCACCACTCCCGTTGGAAGGAACGGCTGAGACGGTGGGACCACGCTGCCATCTACTGGCATATTGCCGGTTCCTATTCACCCATCACCCTTGTTGCCCTCCGTACTCAGGGATATTGGGGTTGGTCGCTCTTCTCGTTCGTATGGCTTTGCGCGATTGTAGGAACCATCATCAGTTTCATCCGGCTGAAGGAGCACTCCAATGTAGAGACCCTCTGCTTCGTCGGCATGGGACTGAGCGTGCTGGTGGCGTTCAAGCCTCTTGTGGCGTGTCTGTCAACCGCCGCTTTCATTTGGATTGTGGCAGAAGGGGTATGCTATATTACGGGTGCGCTGTTCTATAGTCTGAACAAACGGAAATACATGCACTCCGTCTTCCATTTCTTTGTGTTAGCCGGCTCCGTGTGCCACATCGTTGCCGTTTGGGACATGCTCAAGCAGGCTTTGTAGCAGTGTTATTCGTTTGAATAACGTGTTGTGCCGCCATCCTCTTCCAAGTAAATTTTAGAATAGGCCACGTAGTGCTGTGCATTATCTGTCTGTCCAGGGCGTGTGGGTTTGAGGTATTTGGCCGGGACGCCTCCCCAGATCTGGTGCGGGGGAATGATGGTGTTCTGTAGTACCAAAGCACCTGCAGCCACGATGGCACCTTCGCCTATCTCGCAGCCGTCGAGTAGGGTAGAGCCCATGCCAATGAGGGCACCATCGCGGATGGTGCAGGCGTGGACGGTGACATTATGGCCTATGGTGACATCGCTGCCGATGTGGGTGGGTCCCGTGTCGTGAGTCACATGGACGCAAGAGCCGTCCTGGATATTGGTTCGGTCGCCGATGGTGATAGGAGCGACGTCGCCGCGGACAACGGCATTGAACCATACGGAGCATTCGTCGCCCATGGTTACATCGCCCACGATAGTGGCGTTTTCACTGAAGTAGCAGTCGCGACCCCACTTGGGGGCCATTCCTTTGTAAGATTTAATCAGAGCCATTCTTATGTTAATTGATAGTAGACAATTGAAAACTGATCATTCAGCCGCTGATGATACGGATCGGACGTTTTCTTCAACCGCTGATGATACGGATGATCATTGGGGGTGTCAATTGAAGAAAATGTATAGTGAAACCATCACGACGGCCAGGGCTATCCATAGCGAGACGGCCAGGCGTGACAATGGTTCCTGCACAGGAGCAGGAATCGTGTATCGGGTCTTGTCGCTGTCAGTGAGACTGATGATGACCATTGAGACGGCAAGGATGACGAACAAGCAGAACGAGAGCATCATGAAGTGTGGCCATGCGAACGTTAGCCATTCTGGAGGCCAGAGGTAGAGCACGCCCACGATGAGGCAGAAGGCGGTGCCAACGGTGAGTGCGAAGTTGGCGGCACGAGTGGTGGTGCGCGACCAGAAGATGCCTAGTACGAAGACGGCTGCCATGGGTGGAGCGATGAAGCCCAGGACCGACTGGAACACGTTGAACAGGTTGAGACCCTTGATGGCGTCGATGGCCACGGTGAGTACAATGGCCAGCAAGGCGCCCACGACGGTGACAATGCGCCCCACGCGATTGATGCTCCGCTGTGACGCCGTAGGGTTGAACTTCTTGACATAGATATCCATCGTGAAGACCGTGGAGAGCGCGTTGAGGGCAGAACCGATGGTGCTGACCAAACAGGCTGTCAGCACAGCAAACACCAGTCCTACCATGCCAACGGGAAATAGGTTCTCAACCATTGTCAGATAGGCCTCGTCGGGATTCTTGAGCGTGTCGCCGAACAAGGCGAAACAGAGGATGCCAGGCAGGATATAAAGCGCCACATCCAGGATTTTCAACCATCCGGTGAAGTTGGTGCCCAGCTGCCCTTCACGCAGGTTCCTGGCGGCGAGCACGGGCTGCACCATGCTCTGGTCAGTACACCAGAACCATATACCCATGACAGGATAGCCCAGCAGAATGGGCAGCCAGGGGAAATCGGCATCGGTGTTAGGCTTGAACATCACCCAGTAGTCAGCTGGTACCTTGTCGGCCAAGGCTTCTATGCCTCCAACCCTGTCCAGTCCCACAATGACCAGCACCAACGACACCACGATGAGCAGTATCATCTGATAGACGTTAGTATAGGCAACGGCCTTCAGACCGCCTAACATGGTGAAAAAAGCAGAGATCAGCAACAGTACGAGTGCCGACATCCACATGGGGATGTCGAAGACCTGACGGATCAGGATGCCACCGGCAAAGAGTGTCAGTGCCAGCCAGGAAATGATGATGGTGACAATGGTGTACCAAGCCAGGATGTTACGCGTGCTCTGGCCGAAGCGCAGCCCCATGAACTCCGGTAGCGTACTGACATTCGCTCCCAGATAGCGAGGGGCGAAGACAAAGGCTAACAAGGCAATGAATACGAAGGCATACCAGGCGAAGTTGCCTGAAACAATGCCGGTAGTGAAACCTGCTGATGCCGATGCGATGAGCATGGACGGCCCTACATTGGTGCCCCACATAGAGAAACCGATGTGATGCCAGCGAAGGGAGTGTTCGGCCAAGAACAGCGACCCCTCTTTCTTGCGTTTTGTACTGGCCCATACGCCAATGGCGATGAGAACGGCGAAATAAACTCCTAAAATCAGCCAGTCCAGGCCTTGCATGTAGTGCGTGTTCATTGTGGTAATCTTTTATCTGATAAGGCGTTAAAGACGGAAACCTTTAAACTCTTCTGAAATCTCTATGGTGACAGCCTTCGACAGATCCATGTCGTCAGTGGAGTCAACTGGGTCGGGGTACACCTGGATCTTTGCGTCCGGGCGTACGAAGACGGGCATCTGTTCAAGAGGAACCTCCACCCCGTAGTACCAACGGCCGCCTTCCAGACGTTCACCCGTGAAGAAATTGACCCACAGACCTTCAGGCAGGTAGATGTCGCGACGATTCTGGCTGTTCATGACAGGGCAGACCAGGAACTCAGTCCCAAAGTAGTACTCGTCGTCGATATGCCATGCCTGCCGATCCTTGGGATGATGTATCAGCAAGGCTCGCAACAGAGGGTATCCGCTCTGGGTACACAGCTGGGACTGCTTTATGATATAAGGTATAAGTGCGTAGCGCAGTTTCCACCACTGCTTCACCACGGGGGCAATGCAGGGATAGTGCCAAGGCTCCCGTTTGCAGGTGCCATGGTAGCGCATGTGACTGGAGAACACCCCAAACTGCGTCCATCGCACATAAACGTCCGGATGGATGGGAGAGTTCATGAAGTCGGGCGTGGAATGGAACCCCGGCACATCGTGACTCCAAAAGGCAAAGCCTGAGAGACCGAAGTGCAGACCTCCCTTCAACGAACCGGCCATACCTGCCCAGCTGCTCTCGGAGTCGCCTCCCCAGTGCAGAGGGTAGCGCTGGCACCCTGCCCAGGCAGCTCGTGCCCAGACAATGCCGTCGCCCGTCATCTCCTTCGTCACCTCGTAGGCAGCTTTCTGATAGTACAGCGCATAGAGGTTGTTCAGCCGTTCGGGGGTGGAGCCGTGATAGGTATGGTCCATGTGGATATTCTCGCCAAAGTCGGTCTTGATGCACTTCACCCCCATGTCAAGCAGGGGTTTCAGCAGCGAGTACTTGTACCACTGGGTGGCCTTGTCGTAGGTGAAGTCTATGGTGCCTGCATAGTCTAGAGTGGAGAAATTCGAGGCTCCCGATGTGCCGGAGTCCTTGGCGCTGTCGGGACTTTCCGAAATATAATGGTTGGACTGAGCCTCGTCTATCTGTTCGGCTCCTGCTGCTATGTAGGGAAGCTGCCAAAGGCTGACCTTGAAACCGTTGTCGGCAAGATGCCTGATAAACTCTTTCGGATTGGGGAAGCGCGTAGGGTTGAACTTCCACTCACAGAGCCAGTCAGTGCGAAACCATCCAGTGTCCAGGTGGATAACATCACAGGGATAGTGCTCGTCGCGCAGACGCTGGCAGATGCCATTCACCTCTTCGGCTGAGAAATAGGTCATACGGCTCATCCAGATGCCAAAGCTCCACAATGGGAGCATGGGGGGAAATCCTGTCAACATGCGGTAACCACGCAGTATCTCCTCCGGTGTCTTGCCGCCGATGAGAAACACGTCCAGCGTTGCCCTGTCGTTCAGGAACTGCACGCTGCGTGTGGAGTGGTCGGCCAGCGAAAGCTTGCAATAGTCGCCGGTGTGGTAGAAGCAGCCGTACATGCGGCTTGACAGGTAAAACGGTATGTTCTTGTAGCAGCGGCGGTTGTTCACACCCTGCCCGTCCTGGTTCTTCAGCTGGAAGGTCTGCCCGCTAAGGTCCATTTTCCGGAAACGCTCGCCCGTTCCGGCGAAGCATTCGTCAGCCTCACAACGGAAGGAGACCGTAGCGCGTTCTGTCCTGACGGGTGATTGGGAACCAACGGAACAGAACCCCAGCGGCAGCGCGTCATAGCGAGGGGGAGAGAAGTGGTCGTCACTCAGGGCGATGCCTTTTGCTTCGTCACCATCGGGATAGAAAGTGATGAAAGGGGCTGGCTGTGGTGCCGGCAACAGGTCGCTCCAGTGGTCGGTAAGGGGCTTCGAAAGGTCTATCGTGGCTATCTTCTTGTCGTTTGACGCACCGTCTTCACCCTTGTCTGTCGCAATGATATCGCAACCAACAAGACGTAGGGGCAGACGCTTCACTTCCTGTGCCATCGACAGCATTTCGTCGCTCTCAACCATTTCGTCGCCCACCATCGTCGTAAACAGCCGTATGATGTCAGGCCTGTAAGCCCTGACAATGAGCTCATACGACAGTTGGGCAGCATGGTTGTCTGGCGCCATTTCCTCTTGCAGCAACTGCTTCTGATAGGGTATGGTCACCACAATGTCGCCGTTGCGCTCTTGTATCTTGGAGGGGGCGTATGCCTTCCACAGGGCTTCGTCTTTCTGCAGCGAAGGGTCGAAGTCCATGAAGTCGAAAAGATGGTAGTTTGTCTGCTTCATTATTCGAAAGATATGTTGGGACCAGGGTGGTTGTCACCTATTTCGTCACGGAGTATAGGACGGGCTTTGCAGGTGTTTCCAACGATACGGAACCCGTCGGTACGGGCATCGAGGTAAATACAGAAAGCCCGGTTGTTGGTGGCATAGGGAGCATGGGCAGGTGGTGCTATCTCATTATGACTGATGGAGGAACCTGGCTGGTTGGAGAGGGTGTAGATGCCCCCGGTGTCATAGAGTTGGCGGGCATAGTCATATACCCGGTTCCCGGCAATGACATTGTTGTGCATCCCTGTGTCGTGGGGTGTCCATCCCCAGCCAATGCAAATGCCTGAGTAGTTGACATCGGAAACAATATTGCCAACGATGGTGCAGTCACGCACATACCCACACCCAATACCTACGGCTCCCCAGTCTTCCTGCGTGGCACGGCTGATGGTGTTGTGGCCGATGGTGAGGTTGCTGCACTGCCCAGCCAGGTCGGCGTATGGCCTGTGCACCTCGCGAGGGCTCTCGGCAAACGAACCGGCAAGGATGGCGCTCCCGCCGATGTCATCGAACGTGCAGTGCTCAATGCTGCCGTTGCTGATGCTTTCCATGTCGAGGGCGGTGGCGCCCAAGTGCTGGAATCTGCAGTTCCTGAACACGATTCCGGAGGCGTTACGCACGCTGACGGCACTCACCGGGCGCTCTATCCACGCTTGATTTTCAAGGTTCTCGTCCCAAGGCAAGCCGGGACTGTCCTTCAGCTTGTAGGCATCTGTTAGCGGGAAACCACCCTGCAGCGTCACGTGTCCCTTGTGCAACGGACGGTTCCAGCATGTGTTCTCAAAGGTGATCCCCTCTATTGTGACGTGGCTGGCACCGTCTATCATTACGAGCTGTTCTATGCCGTCACGTTGCTCTGTGCTGCGCAGCAGGAATCCCGATGTCCTCCCTTCCTCGTTGATGACGGGCTGAGGCCAGGGGTGCTCAAACTCCAGACGGCTCTCGGGTTCCATGAACGAGACAATGGTCTTGTCGCCATGGACGGCAAACTGCCTGATGCGCAGAATGGCAATGGCCCACCGCTGATGAACCACCATCTCGAACTGCTGGCCGGGCTGGTTGAAGGTCGGCACACGCTCCAGTATGCTGTCTGGCGGTGTGGCGATGGTGATGGTACGGGCTGCCGTGTCGAAAGCCAGCATCTTTTCCATTCCCTCTTCCGGCCACAGCTGTGTGTGCCGCTGTACCGGGTCGCCACAGATGACAGCACCCTCGTCACCAACAATCATGGTGGGCGAATCAGCCGTGCCACTGTCCTCTGGGCGTATAAACAGCGGTTCCTCCATATAGTAACGCCCTGCTGCCAGACGTATGGTGATGCCACCCTCGCAGCGCTGGTCGTTCGTGCGACGCCACTCGCGAGCCTGTCTCAGGGCGTTGTGCAGGCTCCCGCCTTTCTGCACGATGATTTCGCCAGCATATGCATTGCCTGCTATGACGAAGAACAGTATGGATAGTATTCGATTCATTTCTCAAGATTAGCTTCTGTTTTCTGTAATTTGCTTGCAAAAGTACGAAAAATAATTCATATTATTGCCCAATTCAACGATTATTTTGCCTCACAAAGTACATTTGGCACTTCTTCGCGTCCTTAAATAAAAAGACATGACGATTCTATCCAAGACTTTCACTATATCTTTGGCAGCCTTTCTGATCGGCTGCCCTGTCTTTGCCCAGAAGCCTAAGCAGGAAGTGTATATCCCTATGGACTATTCCACCTGCGGCTATCGGGCCTCTGAACGCCCCATCCCCAATGTGCCCGTCACAGTTTACGTGAAATGGAAGGATGGCGACTGTTCCTCCCTCCTTCAGCAGGCCATCGACCACGTGTCGCGTCAAAAGGCCAATGCCCTGGGGCAACGTGGAGCAGTGCTGTTGGGCGAAGGCTTGTTCCGCATCGACAAACCTCTGCGCATCAACACATCGGGTGTGGTGCTGCGAGGTATGGGGCGCAGCAAGACCATCATCGAAAAGCACGGTGTTGACCGCGGGGCAGCCGTCTATATCGAAGGAAACGCTGCCGGCACGTCTTCCGATACCTTATTTATTACGGCCGACAGGATTGAAGCTGGTACCACAACCATTCCTCTGCCCGCTGCCAGCCGTTCCCAGCTGAAGGCCGGCGACCGCATCAGCCTTGTACGTCCCTGTACAAAGGAGTGGATACTGTCGCTTGCCATGAACGACTTCGGAGGAGGACTGGACTACACTGGCTGGAAACCCACCGACATTGACATCACCTGGGACCGTACTGTTACCGATGTCAATGGCACAAGGCTGACCCTCGACGCCCCTGTCACCACCATGATCAGCAGCGAGTTTGGCGGTGCCTATATTCTAAAGACCAGTCACGCCGGTGAACTCACGGAGTGTGGCGTGGAGAACCTGTCTGTGCAGGCTGCTGTCAGCAGCGAAGGCGAGGCAAACCCCAAGGACGAGGATCACTGTTGGGATGGCATCTGGATCAACCATGCCCGCGATGTCTGGGTACGGCGGGTCAACTTCCGTCACCTGGCAGGATCGGCAGTCAATCTTCAGCTGCATACCAGCCGCGTCACCGTCGAGGACTGTATTGCACAGGAACCAGTGTCCGAGATAGGAGGCTGGCGCCGCTGCGTCTTCCTCACAAGGGGACAGCAGACCCTCTTCCAGCGCTGCGTCTCTCGTCAGGGCATCCACGACTTCGCGGCAGGCTTCTGTGCCGCAGGACCCAATGCGTTCGTGCAGTGTGAGGGAGAGCAGTCGTTAGGGTTCAGCGGCAGCATTGGGTCGTGGGCTGCCGGACTCCTGTTCGACATCGTCAATATTGACGGCAGCGACCTGCGCTTCGCTAATCTCGGACAGTTCCAGTTCGGAACTGGTTGGAACACCGCCAACAGCATGTTCTGGCAGTGCACCGCCTCAACCATCGAGTGCTATTCACCCGATCCCGACAACCGCTCCAGTGCACACGGCTGCTGGGGCACCCTCACCGGCAACGGAGAGTGGACCAGCAGCAACGACCATGTGTCGCCCCGCTCACTGTTCTACCACCAGCTGGCACAACGCATGGAACCGCTGATTGACGAGACCCTGGATCCCGACTTCGACAGGATTATCCATTCACGCAATGAGCCACGCATCGACAAGGTCGTCGAGGGCTATATCCTTCCACGTCCTACCAATGCCACCAGTTCGCCAACTGCCGACGAGGCCATGAAACTGGCCAAGGAATCGCTCACCCAGCCCCGCCTCACCTTGGAGAAATGGATTGACAGCATACCCTTCACCGCAAGCGTTACACCTGCCAACACTTTCCGCGAACGACCCTCCGACACCCCCGCTGCCTTGCAGACCCCTGCCACCGTCTTTGCAGGGAAAGGGTGGGTAGGCACCACCGGAAACCAGTATGACATCCCCTGGTGGAGCGGACGTGTGAAGGATAACTTCGTACGCCGTGAGGCACGCCCCGCCATCACCCGCTTCGTTCCAGGTCGCGAGGGCACGGGATGGACAGACCGCATCGACTCCGTGGTCAGCTACCTGGCAGCCCGTCATTACAGTTCCTTGAGCCATCATTACGGACTGTGGTACGACTTGCGCCGCACTGACCATGAACGAGTGAGACGTGCTGACGGCGATGTGTGGGCACCCTTCTATGAACAGCCCTTTGCCCGCAGCGGACAGGGCACCGCCTGGGATGGGCTTTCACGCTACGACCTCACACGCCCCAACCGCTGGTACTGGCATCGGCTGCAGCAGTTTGCATCAAAGGCTGCAGACCAGGGCGTCCTGCTGTTCCATCATCACTATTTCCAACACAACATCCTCGAGGCCGGCGCACACTGGGTCGATTCGCCCTGGCGCCCTGTAAACAATGTGAACAACACAGGGAACGACTTCCCCGAACCCGTGCCCTTTGCCGGCGACAAGCGCATCTTCATGGCAGAGCAGTTCTATAACGAGCAGAGCCCCGTGCTGCGCCCACTCCACCGCCAGTACATACGCATGTGCCTGGACCAGCTGAAAGACCATCCCAACGTGGTTCACCTCATCAGTGCCGAGTACACCGGACCGCTTCACTTCACCCGTTTCTGGCTTGAGACCATTGCCGAGTGGGAACAGGAAACGGGCAGGAAACCCCTCGTGGCTCTCAGCTGCACCAAGGATGCGCAGGATGCCCTGCTCAGCGACTCACGCCTCAGCAGCGTCGTCGACATCATCGACATACGCTACTGGCACTATAACACCCAGGAGCTATGGGCACCAGAGGCTGGCAAGAACATGGCCCCACGCCAATGGATGCGTAAGATGAAAGTGGGAAAGACCGGTTTCGACGAGGCTTACCGTGCTGTGCGAGAATACCGCGAACGTTATCCCGACAAGGCTGTTACCTTCTTTTCGCAGCAGTATCCCGACTACGGATGGGCTGTCTTCATGGCAGGAGGCTCACTGGCTAATATCCCCGTCCGCAACACCGGCCTGGGAGAAAGGATGCTCAGTGCTGCCACTCTCATGATGCCCGTTGACGGGCAAGGATGCAAAGCATTGGCAAACCCTCAGAAAGGCTACATCGTCTATCCTCAGGCGCAGGGCGCTGCACTACCCATTGCCGAAGGTAAGTATCATGTGTATCGTGTTCACATTAAGACCGGCCGCATAGAGTTGTCACAGCAAAACGCCACCCTTGGCCCTCAATTCAACACCGAGGCTGCCTCCGACACCGTCTTTTGGCTGGAACGCCAGGAGTAATCGGATGGACCTGTTGAAGCCTCCATCCATTGCTAGGTAAAAGCATGCACGATTGCACTCGATGTGCACCATCCTCGCGCTTGAAATCGCGAGGATAGGCTGCGGCTCAGCTATTCGAGCAAGTTTGATTGTGTTCGTTTTGCACTGTCATTACTCTTTCGGAGGGAGCGTTTCTCTTCAAGCAATCTAAGGTCGAGATTCAAGCAAGAGAGCGACACCATTCAAGCAAGGGAAACGTCCCTTGGCAAAGAGTCAGTTCACTTCATGATTTTTCAACTTTAGACTATCGGTCTGTGGGTGCTCGAGTTCTTCACGGAGACCTTGCCAAGAACTTCCGATACTCAAGTTTCTTTCTTTATGGTGTAAGTTCCGGAATGGTACTCCCTGCCTTTTTCCTCGCCAGGGAGGATGACGGTGGCAGTGGCCCCTTTGGGAATGGTAAAAGTCCATACCCACTTATTGCCCTTGTAGCTCCAGCTGCTTTTGATGAGCCCTGCAGCAGAAAGATAAGTGGCTTGAAGATGACCCAGCCGACGGTCGGGAACAGGGCGCATGACAATGTGCTTGAAGCCTGGCTGGGCAGGGTCGGCAGCTATACCGGCACAGGTCTGCCAAATCCACTGGCAGACAACCCCGTAGGCATAGTGGTTGAAGCTATTCATGCCGTTGGGACCCATTCCTTTCTCTTTGGTATAGCTGTTCCAACGTTCCCAAATGGTGGTGGCGCCGTTGTCGATGGAGTAGAGCCAGCTGGGGTTCTTGCGTTGGAAGAGCAGGGTATAGGCTACGTCGGTCATGCCGTTGTCAGTGAGCGTGGGCATCAGGATGGAAGTGCCGAGGAAACCTGTCTGCAGGCAGTCTCCATGCTGGCGGAAGTTCTCACGCAGGCGTTCGATGATGCTTGCCTTGACATCGCCGTCGAAGAGGTTGTTGCGCAGGGCGAAAAGAGCTGGTGTCTGCATGGTGTTGAGTACAGGTGTCTTAAAGGAACCGTCGGCATTGAAGAATTGTTGGCGCAGATAGTTTCTTGCCTCTTTCATCATGGCATCATAGGGGACAGCATCGCGCCCGGTAGCTGTTGCCATGTCGCGCATCATAGCTGCATCGATGAGCCAATAGGAGGCACAGAGGTAATTCCAGTAGTCAATGGCCTCTGGCAGCGGCTGCCCGTCCTTGAAGGCTCCGCCGCCACAACTCTCCAAGGGTTCGTAGCTCAGCCAGTCGGCCCACTGGTAGTTGCCGTTCTCCTTGCTCAGCATGACGTGGTTGTATCGGGTTTCGCTGATGTGGCTCATGTATCGGCTCATCGACTCCCAGTTTTCCTCAATGACCGATGTGTCGCCATACTGTTTCCAGATGGTCCAGGGCACAATGATGCCGGCATCGGCCCATCCCACCCGCATGTACTCGTTCTGCCAGGAACCGTATTGGCCTGCCGGAGCCACTCCGGGGAAACCGCCTTCAGGGCTTTGGGTGTCGCGCAGGTCGCGCAGCCATTTATGGAAAAAGCGGTTGGTGTTGGCAAAGAATGTGCCTGTCTCACAGAACACCTGTGTGTCGGCCGTCCAACCTAGCCGTTCGTTGCGCTGCGGACAGTCGGTGGGTACGCTGAGGTAGTTGGAACGCATGCCCCAGAGGGTGTTGGAGATGAGCTGATTGACGAGGTCGTTGCCAGTGGTGATGTGGCCGGTCTGCATG
Source organism: Prevotella sp. (assembly GCA_016285075.1). Lineage (GTDB taxonomy): Bacteria > Bacteroidota > Bacteroidia > Bacteroidales > Bacteroidaceae > Prevotella. The sequence continues at coordinate 23,231 of JAEEQB010000049.1, read as the reverse complement.
TCGGGGGTGATGCTGCTGACGGGTATGGACCGTATGCGCTCGATGACCACCTCGTCGGTGGTGGTGATGTCGACGTAGCGATAGCCGAAGAAGGTGGCGTGGGGGGTGTAGTCAACCGCCTTCTTACTGAAAGCAAAGGTATAGTCGAGCCGGATGCTTTTCTCGTGGATGCGGAGGTTGCGACGGTGGATACTGCCCTCGGGTCCGTCCATGCCGCGGCTCTTGGCTCCGTTGCCGTCGTTCAGCAGTTCGGCAGGCAGGCAGGTGAGGCGGGTGCCCTCCTTGCCCTTGAAGCGGAACGAGGGCACGGCGGCGCAGTTCTGGCCGAAGTCGACGACGAGGTGTTCGCCCGGGCGAACGACCATAGGTCTGCCATCCTGATACTCGCGGTTGACCAGGATCTTGCCGTAAGCCTTTGCGTCGCTGCCTTCTACAGTGGAATAGACATAGGCACGCTTCGGGGTGAGCGCGAGCTCTGAGAGATGATAGACCTCGGCACCGTTCTCAGGCACGATGATGCCTTTGTATTCGCGGCTGACGGCGGGTGCCTTGAGAAGGACGGGCAGCTGACAGCCCCGGACTTTGCGGGCATCGTACCCCTCACCATCGAAGATGGCGGCGTGGGTCACAGGTCCCGAGATGCCGGCGCGCCAGTCGATGGTGTTGGTTCCATATCTGCAGGTGGTGCCGTCGGCAAGGGTCAGTTCGAGCACACCACGGAACGCGCACTTCTGCCCGTACATGCCGTTGCTTCCGCTGGGTGTGATGATCTTGTCAGCCCACCAGCCGGGCGTTACCTGGGCTTCAAGGTTGTTATGCTGTCCCTTCTTCTTGTGGAATTGCCTGGTGATGTCGTAGGTGAACGAATATTTTGTGCGGCTGTGGTGCGAGAAGCCCGGACGCAGCACCTCGCTGCCGATGCGCTCGCCGTTGACGTACAGTTCGTTCACACCGAGACTCGTGGTCATCCAGAGGGCTTTGACCACTTTTTGATTGTTGCATATTGTGGTGAAGAACCAGTTGGCACCGTCGGCAGCGCGTGTGTGGTCATCGACACGACCTGTCACCTCGGGCGCATCGGCCACACATATCCACTCTGACTCGTTCCATGCCTCGTCGGGAAGGGCTCTCGTTAACTGGGCGTTTGCCGCCATGCCAACGGATGACAGCAAAATGACGAGGACGATGATGGCGGCGGTAATTGTGTTCTTTTCCATAGGAAAGAGGCGCTTATGTGTTTATCGTGTGAGTGAGAATTTGAGCGAGACTCCGAAATCGCGTGTTGTGGTAGGGTAGGAACTGCTGGACAGCAGCGGCGTGTTGGTCTGTCTGTCGTAGTAGGCGGTGAGGGTGAGCAGCCGCGAGAGGGTGTAGTCGGCGGCAAACGATAGCTTGAAGGCTTTGTTGCCGCTGCTGGCGGACGACACGCCCGAGGCGATGTCGCGGGTAATGGCGGCCTGGCTGCGGAAGGAGATGTCCAGACGCAGGTTGAGATCGTGGTTCACTCCGGAGCTACGGCTGGTCTTGTTGGTATTGGTGTTGGTGTTGGCGTTTTCGTTACGGGAGGCATTCTTTCCCCTTTGTGCTTTCTTGACCTTACGTGCACCGAGCGTGCTGAAGAGTTTGAAATCGCTGATCTTGTAACCGGTACCCACCACCCAGTCGTTGGAGCGGCTCTCGTTGATCTGTATGCTGGTCATGGAGAGGTTCAGCACACGGCTGGTGCGGCGCTCTAGCTTCAGGGTCATGTTGTTGTTCAGGGTGACGTCGATGCCCAGCAGGGGAGAGAACGACTCGTTGATGCTGACGGTGGAGACGTTGTACATGGAAGAGGGGGTGAGCGTGCCGTCGGCACCGCTGACGAAGCCGAGGTCTCCGTCGAGTTGCTGCCAGGAGGAATAGCTGGCGTAGGAGCCCACGGCAAAGACCGACTTGTAGGAATGATTGATGTTGACGGACTTGAAATGCTCGGCAAGCCAGGGAATCTTTGAGAGACCACCATAGCGCAGCGTCCAGTTGGGCAGGAGGCGTGCCAGTGCGGGGAAGAGGTCTAAAGAGTGGCCGGAGCCGCTGGTGTAGGTGTCGAGGAAGGCGGGTACCAGCACGTCGGCACTGTACTGGTTGACCGTACCTACCGAGGAGGAGCCGTTGATGCGCCGCATGGCCGCCTCGTAGCGGGCCTGCACACGCCGCTGGAAGTCGGGGATGGAAGCGACGAAGCGGTCGAAGGCATCGGAGTGATAGGCATTCTTGGCATCGCCGGTGCTTTCGAAGGCAGAGGAGATGGACAAGGTGGTCATGTTGAACGTGCCGCTATGGGTGGTGGGGTTGCCCTCGTACATGAACTGGATGGACCGGGCGCTGTGATGGGTACGCGAGGCGTTGAGGTCGATCTTCAGGTCGCGTATGGGCTCAAGGGTGGCCGTGATCTGCAGGTCTTCGTTCTGGCTGATGGTAGAGGGCGTGGCTATGGAGTCGGCCATGAGCAGCCATCCGTTGTCTTTAGCCTTGTCAATATAGCTGTCGCCCGAAAAACCGAAGGCGAAGTCGAGGCCTGGTGAGAGCACGCTACCGGTGCGTTGTCCGAAGGCATCGCCAACGTTGGGAGTGAAGCCTGGCAGCGCCATAGACCGTTGGTTGCGGTAACTGATGTTGGCGGAACGCAGCATCATGAGGAATCGTGCTGCCTGCTGGGCAGACTCATACCACCACTTGCCGTCCAGCGGCTCCTTGGGAACGATGGAGAGTTTGACCATGACGGGCTCGGGGCTGATGGTCTGAGGCTTTCCACCTTTCCCTTTCTTGGCGATGGAATCGTTCTGAGCCAGTAGCGAGTCGGATGCTGCCTTGTCCTTTTCCGGTCGTTTCTCCTTGATCTTCGACAGACGGACAATGATATTGTTATCGTCCTTCACCTTGACCTTCAGCTTAATGTCCTTGCCATCCTTGGTCTTGGCGGTGACACGAAGCCGGCGTGACTTCTTGCCGTGGTTGATGGTGAGGCTGCTGTCGGGTATCAGGGGCATTTCACGCTGATAGCTGTTCTTGTTCTTAGGTAAGGTCTTCTCCTCGGGGTTCGTGGATTTTCCGTCTTTGCTGGTTTTCGCTGTCTTGTCAGCATCGCCATTCTTTGAGGCATCGGAGGCAGCATCCTTGTCTTTGGAGTCCTTGGCCGATTTCTTGGCAGTATTCTTGTCTTTCTTCTTTTCCGGGGCTTTCTTGAAGCGGTCGTTCACCTTCTTGAGGAAAGGCGAATGGTTGTAGAGGGTTTCAAAGTTGATGGAACTGTTGACGTTGACGTTACGGTTGTTCTGGATGGTATTGCCCAAAGAGGTGCCATCGTCCTGCTGTGTGCCACGTATCCAGGAGTAGGAGGCATCGTAGGAAGCATCGGCAGTCACCCAGTCGAAGATGGGAAGCTTGTTGAGCGGCACCTGGTAGCTGGCCTTGAACGATTGTCTGTAGTCTAACGGGGTGCCCATGTGGCCGATGCTGTGTTTCACGGAGTCCTTCCAGGCCTCATAGCGCTCAGGGTAAAGGTCTTTGTTGACTGGCGTGTAGGGCTCCTCGATCTCGGCGTGGGTGGCCGACTGGAAGTTCATGTGTAGGTTCTTGGTGAGATCCCAGCGCAGGGTGAAGTCACGGTTCCACAGGAACTGCTCGGAGAAGGACAGGGGTAGGTTGGGGTTCTCAGTATTCTCCAGGTCGCGCTCCTGCAACTCGTAGTAGGAGCGTTGCATGTCCATGTTAAAGCCAATGGTCTGGGGCAGATAGTTCAAGCCGAAGGCCTTGGGCAACTGCAGCCATTTAGACTTTCCCTTGAGCTTGCTCATGGGTTCCCACGTCTTGTAGACGGGTGAATAAGTATAGTTCAGCGAACCGCGCCATTGGTCATCGTTCTCATAGACCGTGGTCTCGCCGGTAGTGTGGCGGTGCTGGTGGGAATAGGAGAAAGAGAAATTGGCCGGGTCGTAGGGCATGGGATGGCGCTTGGACTTGATGCCTATCCGTGCATTGGAGAGAGAGAAGTTACGTGTGAGATGCTTTGTGACGGCAATGGATTCTATGCTGTCGCGTTCGCGCTTGCTGACACTCTCCAAGGCATCGTCCAGCTCCATATCGGAGTCAAGGGGATTGTAACGGGGGCGTACCTCCTCGCGAGTGACACTGTAATAGAGAGGTGCCGACACCTTGGCTTTTTCGGGGAAGAATTTCCCTAGCTCGAAGTTGGCTGTCACGGAATAACTGCGTTCGTTGTCCTGGGAGCGTTGCAGCACGCTCTCCTCCAACCCGCCGAATCCGTCGGTGACGTATCGCCCAGTGGCGTTGACGGTGCCGAAGTCTGAGAGCTGCACGTTCAGCGCACCGTTGGCTGCCCATCCGCCGTCGTTGTTATATTCTTTCAGACGCAGTTCGTTGACCCACACCTCGCCGCTCTTGGGCTGGCTCGTGAGGTTGCGCACGCCGATAATCATGGTCTTTACCTCACCCAGTGAGGGGTTACCCATGACGGTCACCTTGTTGTTGGGTTTGTCGTCATCGTACTGGGTGAAAGGCTGGTTGAAAGAGGCGGCGCCCTCGGCACGTGCTTTGTTGCGTGCCTTCTTCAGACGGGTGAAGATGTTGAGGTCGACATCGAGCATGTTTTCCTGGGGCCACACCTTCGGACGGTCGGAGAGTACCTGCCAGGAATAGTGCCCCTCTGGCGTAATGACCAGTGGTATTTCGTATTCGTAGTAGTTGCTCTTGTAGTCTGTACCCAACCGTATGAACACGGCCAACTGGTTGTCTTGCAGATTGGTGGTGTTGGGCAGCAGATGGTTGGCATGGACAAACATCTGGAGACGTTTGTATTGGCGCAAGTCGTAGGTGAGATTTTTATAGACAGCCTTTGACTCGCCCTGCGACAGGTTCTTCACAGTGAGGCAGAGTGCCTGTTCGTTGTTCTCGACAAGCTGGGGCTGGGAGGGGTCGGTGGCGCGGCTGATGCCTGGTGGCAGGGTATATGCCACGGGCTGCCGGTCGGTATTCTCCTCGATGTTCACCGCACTCATCTCCATGATGCCCGTCTCAGCGCCGGCAGCCGTCTGCAGGCTCTGCTTGTACTGTCGCCACTCGCCGCGTACCAGGTCGAGACTGCCAAAACGGAGTACAATGGGTTTCTGAAAACCCGTCAGGAACATTCGCATGAAGCGGATGGAAGTGAAGTCGTTGATGCTGCCCACCTTGTCCTTGCATTCTGCCAAGGGTATGCGGTACTGATACCAGCGGACGGTGGTTGTGTCGCCATTGCGCAGCTTGGGCGTGTAGTCACGATGGTCAACGATGTAGGAGTCTTCCGACTTCTGGCCACGGTTGTAGGCCTGCAGCTCGGCATCGCTGATGTGGATGCGATACTGATAGTAGCGTTCATACTCGTTCAGCGTATAGTCCTGGTTGATGTCTTCCACATCGGGACCGGTCTTGTAGCTGGTGTCATAGCTTTCTGTGCGGGCATCGGTGTCGGGGGAGTTGCCCTGAGGATTGTTGATGCGCTTGTAACGGTCGAGGATGGTGGTGCGTGACTGGTCAAAGTCAGAACCACGGTAGTAGTGATAGTCATCACCAGCGGGGTCCTGCCGCCAGGCTGTGAGCAGGGAGTCGTTGCTCACCACGGAGCTGACCTGTGTGAGCCAGTCGGCATAGGCACCATACTGCTGCTCCTCCTGATTGTTCAGTCCGTTTAGTCCGACATCTTGTAGCACACGGCTGCCAGAGGTGGTGGCAAAGGCATAGGTCTGTGTGGCCTGCTCAGGAATCTTGCCCCACTGCGTCCACGAGAATGCCTGGCTGCCGTCCACAGGCATACCGCTCTCATAGAACTTCTTTCCGTCGCGCAGCACGTCTTCCGACACTTCGCCCAGGTTCAGGTAGAGATCTCCTTCGTAATCGGCTGCATTGCCGGCCTGACGCTGGTAGATGAAGGGGTCAAGGAGCCAGAACTCTACATATTCTATATTGGCCTGCTCGAAGTCGGTGGTCTCCAGCCGGCGCATCATGCCACCCCACTTTGCAGTAGGATTGGTAAGGGTGCCGTCGGCGTTGAAGCTGGTAGTCAGGTTGTAGGGTCCACGCTCCTGGGGATAGTAAGCCAGATTGAGTACGGGCAGGGTGGAGACAGCTCCGTTGTAGGTGCTTTGGTCGCGGTTAGGGTACAGTTCCTTCACATAGATTTCTCGTACGCGGTGGTCGCTGAGCTGGTCCAGGTCGCTCTTGATGTGAGCGGGAGTAAGGCTGCTGCTACGGCGTGTGAAGATGGGATCGACGTTGTACCACGCCAGGAGGGCACGGTCATAGCCACTGGTAACACCTGTCTTGTCATTATGGTTGGAAAACATGGTGGGCACACTGGAAAGGACCCACTGCTTGGGATCGCCTACGTCTATCAGGTTCTTAGTGTTCTCGAAGTCATCCAGATAGGAGGCGTTGTCCTGAGTACCGTGGCTCTTGCCTGCAATGAGGTGGGCAAATTCACCGGTGAACGTTATCTGTGAAGGCTGGCTCACATTCAGCAGCGGTATCTTGTCAAGCATGTTCGTCAGCCATTGGCTTTCCTGTTTCCAGTTGATGTTCAGTCCCCAGAGGGTGTTGTTCAGAGGTTCTTCGCCCATAGTAACCTTCGACGTCAGTGCCTGCTCCGTCAGGTGCATCAGCGTACCGCCTATCTGCAGGTTCTTAGTGAAGTCGTATTCCCAGTTCACGCCGACCATGGTTTTCCGCTGCATTCCATAGTCGGTATTCGATTCCAGCGATACATTGACGTTCGTACCGGCATCGATGATGCTCTGGTTAAGGATGGTCACTTCGCCCGAGGAATAGTCTACCGTGTAGTCGCTGCCCTCCTGCAGGGTCACACCGCCTGCTGTCACCACCACGGAGCCTTGAGGCACGTTGTAGGCTCCTAAGGAAATGACATTGGCACTGGTTCCTTTGTATTGTCCGGTGAGGATATAGCGGTCCTTTTCGGCAGTCTGCTTGGCAATGGTCTTCGTTGAGTCATACAGCTCGTCAAACACGTAGACGTCGGCTTTGGCACCCATGCCCGCTGCTTTCAGGTAGCGCCGCAGATAGTCACCGAAGGGCTCTGCCGACGGAAGGAAAATGCGGCCGTTGCTAATGGTGTAGCCCTGGACGAAGTCAAACTGTCCGTTAGCGTGGGGTTTCATGTTGTTGTCAAGCCTGTCCAGACCCATTAACTTTAACAGCGTATTACCCTTCAGTTTTTCCTCGGGCAGATAGGTAAGGTAAACGCCTGCCGTGTCGCTCTTGAACTTGATGTCGAGTCTGAACTTCTCTTTCTCCACCTGCGTAGCCAGGTAGTACACATTCTTCATCATCAGGTCCCAGTTGCCCTGCATGGGGTTGTTGCTGGTGTTCTTCAGCGACTTCACAAAGAGCACCTTGTCGGTTTGGGTTAGGTCTGAAGCAAACTCACCTACTTGGTAAGTCCTGCCGCCGTAGGTGTACTCGAAGCTTACTGCCAACACCTGGTCGGTCTGCAAGCCGGTCTTCAGCGAGATGTAACCCAAGGCCTCGTTCACCGTATATTCCGACGATGAAAGCAGACGGGCAGCCTGCAGCTTCTCGTAATCGGTGCCACCCGTCAGCGTGCCCAAGGACTCCAAGACGGTGCTGATGCGGTCGATGCTGCGCGAGGCGGTGTCCACTTGGCTGACCAATGTCTGGTACAGCGTGTTGGCTTGGTTCGAGGGTACACTGTCCGTACCGTTCCAAGCCTTGTTCTTGATCTTCGTTCCTTCGCCCAGGTCGGTCAGTGCCAAAAGGTTACGGGTGTTAGATGTGGTTCCCGTCTTATTGGTCACCCACACCTCCACGCGGTTTATCTTCACACCCGTTGTGAGGTAGGGTAAGGTTGACATGGCTTTGTCGTACCGATCGCGGAAATACTGAGAGAGGAAGAAATGGCGGTTTTCCTCATAGTCAGAGGCGTAAATCTCGAACGGGGTGGTCTGCGTGCCGCCTTTGCTGCTGACGCTTTTGGTGGTGGACTTCTTCTGCGAGACCACCGTCTGCAACTTCAGCTTGCCGAACTGCATGTCGGTATACAGGCCGAAGAGGCTGTGGGCACCCTTTACCAGTGAGTTGTTCGAGGGGAAGGTCACGTTGCCCGCTTCCACCTTCTTGATAATCTCATCCTCCTTGCCGTCGTACTTCAGCTTTAGGTTCTGCGTGTCGAAGTTGAAGGTGGCGTCGGTGTTATAGTTGAAGTTGAACTTCATCTTGTCGCCTACGCTGGCATTAGCGGAAATGTTGATTTTCTCATCGAAGTCAAAGGCAGTGGTCTTGCGGTTGCGGATGGGCAGTGATGGGTTGTCAATGTTCTTCATTGTCATTCCCATCTTCAGTTCGGCCGTTCCCTGTGTCTTCACCCTTACGCCGCCAGGACCGAAGATTTTCTCAGCAGGCCCCAGGTCGAAGTGCATATCTGAAAAAGAGAACTTCTCCTTCCCCTGTGAGTTAAAGGCTTCAGCATTCTTCTGACGGAAGAATCCCTCCCGCTGCTTGCGTTCACTCCATTTCAGGTATTCCTCGGGAGTCATTAGAATGGGCGCATTCAGGTATGAGTCGCCAATCTTCGAACCAATGAGATAAATGCCAAGCGAGTCGTTGTATACCGCTTCCTGTTTGATGTTGTCAGGCATGTGCAGATCCAAGGCTGTGGTGTCCAGGTCTGATGCCACCATGGGAGCCGTTCGCTGGATCTTCCAACGTGGATGAAGCAGGGAGTCTGGTATGGTATCATCGTCGTCGGCCACTGTCAGAGGCTTGGGCTTGGGCCGGTTGTCCTGAGGAAAAGAACTGGCTGCCGCCATACCTAATGACAGCATCAGAAGCAGGGTAAGAAGTGTAGATATTATCCTACGTCTGCCGTTCTGTGCGGAAGCAGTTCTTTCGATTTTCACTTTTACTTGATTTGCTTCAAGGCCAGCTTCACCACTTGTTCCACAGGCAGGTCGGGTTGCTCTTGCAGAATGCTGATCACCACCTTTTGAGTAGGAGCTGGTGAAAAGCCGAGCATGGTGAGAGCCGATACGGCTTCGTCCTTCACTTGGTTGTTCACAGGAGTCTGTATGGTGCCTCCTACAGGGATTTCAGAGGCGATGCCTAATGAAACCACCTTGTCCCTCAGGTCTACAATGATGCGCTGGGCAGTCATCTTGCCAATGCCCTTGATGCCCTTGATGACACGTTCGTTTCCTGTGGTGATGGCGTTGCACAGTTCCGCTACACTCATGCTCGAAAGCATCATACGTGCTGTGTTGGCACCTACGCCGCTGACAGAGATGAGCAGCTCGAACATCTCTCGCTCTTTCTTGTTGTGGAAACCATAGAGCACATGGGCATCTTCGCGGATGCTCTCGAAAACCCAGAGCTTTACCTCTTTCTTGCCCTGGATGGCACTGTAGGTTATCAACGATATATTAAGACCGTAACCAACACCTGCGGCTTCAACCGTAGCATAAGCAGGCGTCAGCTCGGCCAGCTCGCCTTTAATATATTCTATCATACGTCACTTTGTTTAGTATATATACCTCTTTAGTAACGTCGTTTGTTGTCGTTTTATTGTATTTCCTTTATAAAATGAGAAGAAAAACGAGTTTTCCTTTTGTATTTCGCTCGCTTATTCGTACCTCTGAACTTTGCTCGAAGGTACTTTCGCTCGAAAATACTCAATAAAATTTGGTTTTTCGCTCGCTTATTCGTACCTTTGCGGGTCAAATGTTGAAAATAGAACAGATGAAGTACGGAATTATCGGAACTGGAGCTATTGGAGGCTTCTACGGAGGCAAGTTGGCCTATAGTGGACAGGAAGTGCATTTCTTGTTCCATAAGGATTATGAGTATGTACGGGAGCACGGCTTGCAGGTAGACTCCTGCGACGGCTCTTTTCATTTAGACAATGTGAATGCCTATCAGAGTCCTGGGGCTATGCCAAAGTGCGACGCGGTGCTTGTTGGGCTGAAGACCATCAACAATCATCTCCTTCCGCAGCTGCTCTCACCCCTTCTGCACGAACGGACTGTTGTTGTTCTGATACAAAACGGAATAGGCGTGGAGGCTGATGTGCAGCAGATGTTCCCTCAGACAGCCTTAGTTGCAGGACTGGCTTTTATCTGCTCGGCCAAGACTGAGCCGGGGCGTGTGAACCACCAGTGTTACGGAAGTATCAATCTGGGCAACTACTCGTGCAAGGACGAGAACCTGTTCAATGCCATCCTCAGCGACTTCAGCAAAGCCGGCATCAAGGTCGCTTCTGTTCCTTATGAAGAAGCGCGTTGGAAAAAGGCCGTGTGGAACATGCCCTTCAACGGCATGACAGTGGCCCTGAACACACGTACCGACCTGTTGCTGAAAAATCCAGCCACCCGGCAACTCATACGCGAACTGATGATGGAAGTGGTAGGTGCAGCACAGCATCTGGGCATAACAGGTTTGAAGGAGGACTTTATCGATAAGATGATCCACACCACCGATGAGATGACGCCTTACTCGCCGTCTATGAAACTTGACTTCGATTTCCACCGTCCTATGGAAATACACTATCTCTACACCCGTCCTATCGAGATAGCCCGTGCCGCTGGTTTTCCTATGCCTAAACTTGAAATGCTTGAAGCCGAGCTCCGTTTCCTCTCATCACTTTGATCAGTCATATTCCAACCTTTGAATGCCTAGTTAATATCTCTGATTGTTAAGAGGAACCTATGGCTGTGCCCTTTGTCTTTTTGTAAAATAAGTAGTTTAGTGCCTACTTTGGGTGCTAACCCGTATTGCAGATGAATATTTGCCTGCAATGCGGGTTAACTGTTAAATAGATATAATTCTTGGCAAATACTTAGTACTTTGTATTGCAAGGTACTAAAGTTTTGCCTATCTTTGCACCCGTAAACCATCCTTCGCTCTACGTTCCTCTTCCGGAGGAGGGACAGGAAGGTGCAAAAAGAAACGAACAATGAACATAGAGAACGCCAAGTCACAGATGAGGAAAGGTATGCTGGAGTACTGCGTGCTGTTGCTCCTAAAGCATCGTCCCTCGTATGCCAGTGACATCATCCAACAGCTGAAGCGGGCAGAGCTGCTCGTGGTGGAGGGAACGCTATACCCACTGCTCACCCGCCTGAAGAACGACGGACTGCTGCGCTATGAGTGGCAGGAGTCAACGCAGGGTCCTCCCCGCAAGTATTATGCCCTCAGCACCGAGGGAGAACAGTTTCTTGAAGGTCTCGACGCGGCCTGGACAGAACTCTCTAACACCATCAACTATCTCAAAACCATCACCCCTAAACTATTAGAAGAGAAATGAAAAAGAACATCACCATTAACTTGTGCGGCCGTCTGTTCCAAATCGACGAGGACGCCTACGAGCTGCTTCAGCAATACATTGAGTCGCTCCATCAGTCGTTTGGCAAGCAGGAAGGCGGCGAGGAAATAGCCGATGACATCGAGGCTCGCATCGCTGAGCTGTTCGATGAGCTGCGCCAGAAGGGCATCGAAGCAATCACCATTGAGCACGTGAAGGATATCATCACCCGCATCGGCAAACCCGAGGAGCTGGCTGACGAGAGCCCGAACTCTAACGAGAACCCTAATGAGAATAACAATGGGGGACACAAGTACGACTCCTTCCGCTCGGCTGCACAGGGTATAAGAGATAATGTTCGCGCGAGGACAGCTGGAAAACGGCTCTACCGCAACCCCAACGACAAGATTTTGGCAGGAGTACTCTCAGGCATTGCCGCCTACACAGGCACCGATGCCACTTGGTGGCGCATTGGCTATGCGCTGTTGCTCCTTGGTTCCAACCTATTTGTGTTCCCGTTGTTCAAACTGTTCCATTTAGGCGGTTTCTTTTTCCACTTCGACCTGGCCTTTGTGCTGTTCTACATTGTGCTGGCCATTGCCATGCCCGAAGCCAAGAAGCCTAAAGAGGTGCTCGAGATGGAAGGCAAGGATGTGACGCCGCAGACGCTGGCCGATGTCGTCGTTGAAGACAAGGATCGCCGGCAGCCTGTCCAGAAAGGGCAGATGCGGGGCTGTCTGTCGGTGCTGATGAAAATGCTGGTAGGGCTCTTCGTCGGTCTTGCTGCCGTCTTCGGGTTGGTGCTGCTATGCTGCTTCCTGCTCATCGTGGGGACATTCGTCTTCATTTTCACGGTGCCGGGCGAGATACGTAACGGCTTGCCTTTCGACTTGGGCTACCTGAACCTTGCAGAGACCTTCTATTTGCATCCCTGGGCAGTAGTGGTGTTTGTTGCCAGTCTGCTGTTGGCGCTTTTCATTCCCCTCTATGCCATTGCCCACATGCTGCTTTCAAAAGCTGGCAAAGTGCAGCCCATGGGCACCGCTCAGCGTATTGGGTGGATAGCCATCTGGCTGATAGCGCTGTTCAGCATCTTCCCAAGCATCGGTGTCATCAGCAACTACAACGAATGGTTGAATAGGAATCATCAGGCAGAGGTGAGAGACTGGATGACGGACTACGCCCGTGACTACCTGAAGGAACACCACCTGAAGATTGACAGCCGTCATCACTGCTATGATGACTTTGTGAAAAGTGGCGAGTACTTCACAGGCGACACCACCATGGCTTATATCGATGTCGAGATGTGGGGCCCTGAAGGGCAACGTCACTTCCAGCTCTCGTCCAATTTCGGACAAGAGGTAGAGGCCGGCAAATATACCGTCAGCTGCAATGCCCGTGCCGATGGTGGCGGTGTATGCCTATTCGCCACAGCTCATGACGGCAGTTACAAAGCCGTGCACTCGGTGCCAGCCTCGGGCAAGGAGGGCGGACAGGGCAATGGTTGGCATCACGTCGAGATGGAGGTGGAGGTTTACGGCCCTACCACCCTCTACTACGGCATCAGCGCCGACCCGAAGTTCACCATGGAGCCCTGTACCGCCAAGTGGTTCTCGGCTGCCGACTTCAAAGTGGAACGGACGGGTGACCGCACACCGGACGAAGAATAAATCAATCATAACCCATTATGAAAAAACAATTATCAGTGTTCCTGCTTGTATTTGCCATGTTGGCGGGGCAGGCAAAAGAGAAAACAATTGTGTGGGAACAGCCCACCACGGAGTACGGTAACGCTTACGGCGACGGATGCACCAGCCTCTCGCTCGACATCACAAAGGTCGAGCTGAAGGACACGGAGACGGTGGTGTACATCACGGCGAGACAAATCTCGTTTCCTGAACGCGGCAACTGGTTCCAGTTTGCCGGCGACACCTACCTGAAGGCGGGGAGCAGGCGCTATGCCATCACAAAGGCCGACGGTATAGAGCTGAACACGCACACCTATACCGGCAAGGACTGCAAGCTCGACATGGCCTTCCACTTCCAGCCGCTGCCGCAGGACACCCGCTCGTTCGACTTCATCGAGGGCGACGGCGACCGGGCCTTCCAGTTCACGGGCGTCAAGCCCGTTGAGGAGCGCTGGAAGCAGCTGTTCCCCTCGTACTGGCGTGACCCGCAGACGGGCGACTGGATGATAGCATTCACAGACGATTGCGCCATCTACGACTGCCGCTTCTGGAACTACAAGCAGCGCGACGTGAACCCGAAGACGGGCGAGGCCAAGCTGCTGCTGACCAACGGCAACGACAAGCTGAATGTCACGGTGGGTAAAGATAAGAAAGGTACGCGCACGATGGAGATTGGCGGCCGTAAGGCGGTGCTTGCGATGATGAACAGCCGCTACGTGCCCGACTATCCCACGAAGGACCTGAGCACCAGCTTCGCCGACACGGGCTACAGGGAGGACACCGTGACCGTGGTGGGCTGGCTGAAGGACATGCCCGAGGAGCTGAAGCGCGGGAACACCTTTGAGTTCACCGTTCAGAACTTCTTCACCGACTACGAGGAGTCGGTCTATGCCGACATGGACTCCCTGGGCCGCTTCACAGCGAAGATTCCCGTGCTCAACAGTTCGGAGTTCTACTGCGACTGGGGCCGCAGCTACATCAACACCATACTCGAGGCGGGCAAGACCTACTTCATGCTCTGCGACTACAAGGAGGGCCGCCGCTACTTCATGGGCGACGACTGCCGCCTGCAGAACGAGCTGGCCAAGAGTATCTACGACTGGCGTGGAGGAGCGATGTTTCAGGGAAACCAAATGCTAGACGAGTTGCGCTCGGAAGAAAGAGTCACGCCGGAACGCCTCGACCGCTACGTCGCATCCGTTGACAGCCTGCTCACGTCGTATAATGCCGAAGTCGATGCCCACAGCCAGGCACAGCCCACGCTCTCGACGCGCTTCAATCTGATTGTGAAGGGGCTTATGCTTTGGAATCAGGCGCGCGAATTGGGACAGGCCCGTTTCATGACAAAGGACTTCCAACTGTCAGCCAACGCCCGAAGCTATGCCCACGACACGTTCTGGACGAAGCTCGACGGCTCATTCCCCTTCACGCTCTACCGCGACCTGCGAACCTTTGTCCGCGACTACTTGGACGATGCGGAACGTGGACGCAATTCTAAGTTCACCGTCAGCTATCTGGACCACCTGAACGAGATTGCCTCGAACGACGAAGAGCTGGCACTGCTCAACCGCTGGAAGGACTGGCTCACCGACGCCCAGGCCAAGGTGATGGCTGCTCCCACCGATGAGGAGAAACAGAAGATAGCCGAGGAACTGAACGAGAAGAATGCCGACCTGATCAAGAGTGCCGAGAAGATTCTCAACGCGCCGAAAGCCTCAAAGCTGATAAGGGGACATCTGCTGAGCCTCCGACTGAGAGACGGTAGCCAGATGCTCGACTCGCTCCACGCCTCTCCATTCATCAAGGACATCTACCTCTCCAAGATGGTTTACGACGAGATTGACCACAGCCGAACGGCCTTGTCGCCCGCCATCATCGACACGCTGAGGGCCATGACCGCCAATCCCTTGCCACCAGCGCAGATAGAGAAGCTGAACGACCGATACCTCGCCATCGAGAACCGCGAGTTCGACAAGCTGGTGCTGAAGTCATCCGACAATCTGGCCGACCTCAGCGAGGGCGAGGCGCTGCTGAAGAAGATTATTGAGCCCTACAAGGGCAGGTTCGTGCTCTTGGATATCTGGGGCACGTGGTGCGGACCCTGCAAGGAGGCGCTCAGCCACTCCACCGAGGAGTACGCCCGGCTGAAGGACTACGACATCGAGTTCCTCTACCTTGCCAACAGCAGTCCGCAGACGTCGTGGGAGAACGTCATCAAGGAGTATAACGTCAGTGGCCCCAACGTGGCCCACTATAACCTGCCTGCCGAACAGCAGAGCGCCATAGAGCGCCACCTTGACGTCCACAGCTGGCCCACCTACAAGCTGTTCGACCGCAACGGCAACCTGCTCGACTTGAAGGTCGACGCTCGCGACCTCGAAACCCTCGCCCGGCTGCTGGACCAGATGAAATAAAAGCAAGTTTTTCTTATTTTCCAACTTAACATTCTCGCGGCTTCTGCGTATTATAGTTGTATGACACGCTCAGAGTTTGAACAGATAGCCGCGCAGCTGCGCCAGAAGGTGCTGAAGACAGGCCTCGACTTCTATGGTAACAGAGAGGACGCCGAGGATGCTGCGCAGGACACGATGGTGCAGCTGTGGCGCTATCTGGAGCATATCGATGCCGGGCGCAACGTCGAGGCACTGGCCGTGAGGGTGGCAAAGAACTGCTGCGTCAGCATCTACCGCAAAAGGAAGAGCCTCTCCCCAGCCCTCTCCCAAGGAGAGGGAGTACTGACCCCACAGGAGCAGCTGGAAGCCAAGGACACGCAGCGGATGCTCGACGAGACGCTCAGCCTGCTGAAGCCCCGCGAGCGCCAGCTCTTCGACATGCGAGCCCTGATGGGTCTCTCGATCGACGAGATTACGCAGCAGACGGGCATCGCGAAGCCCTCGGTCACGGCGATGGTCTCGGCGGCACGAAAGAAAGTATTCACTGAACTCAAAAGGAGGATGAAACAATGACAGACAAGGATATACAACGACTCACAGACCGATACCTGGCAGGCGCAACAACACCGGCCGAAGAGCGCCAGCTGGCCCTGGCCCTGCGGCAGCGTGGCAAGCTGAGCGAGGAGTGGCAGGCGGTGAGCCTGATGCTGGGCGAACTGACGGCAGGCGAGGCCGAATACGACGCCATCATGGCCGGGCGCAGAGCCAAGCCGTCGGCCGTCGTCATCGTCCTGCGCATCATGCTCACTACGGCAGCCGTCTATCTGGTGGGGCTGTTCCTATGGCTGCAGCAGGAACCCGCGGAGCCTGTACGGCTGGCCGACAGGCAACAGCCAGTGCAGGAGGCAATAATCCCCTGCACAGAGGGGACGCCCGACGAAATCATCATGTGCTATCTTGAACAAAGGGAAAACCGACCGAATACTTACAGCTTAATCAGACATTCGCTTTATGAAGACAAACAGTAAGATCATCATCGCGATGATGCTGGCACTGCTAGCCTCATCATGCCGGAACAAGGACGACCGCATGCTCACCATCGTCAACGAAGATGGCACGTGCAGCCGCGAGTACACCTTCCACACCACGCAGCAATGGCTGGCGGCAGCGCCCGACGAGGACTACGACAGCATTGTCGACAAGAGCTGGGAACGTAGCTGGTCGGTGCTCGGTGCCGACTCCGTGCGCTATCCGGTGCCCCTGACCGAGGCCCAGTTAGACAGCATGCAAGCGCTGGACAACAGCCAGCCGCTGGGCAACATGCTGATGGTCCACTGCCGCAAGACGTACGGGAGCGTCGAGGAAATGAGTGCTCACCTGTACCAT
Organism: Prevotella sp.; assembly: GCA_016285075.1. GTDB lineage: Bacteria > Bacteroidota > Bacteroidia > Bacteroidales > Bacteroidaceae > Prevotella. Next base: position 6,405 of record JAEEQB010000049.1, on the reverse strand, counting down.
GCCGACAGGTCGCATCTGGTCGAGGTCAGGGACGTCAAGGCCAGCAGCAGGCTGGAGAAGCGCTTCAGGTGGTTCTATACCGACTACACATTCAGTGAGACGTTTACCTACGACGGTGAGCCCGTGTTCCCCGTACCCATCAGCCGATTCCTCGGTGCCGACACTGTCGCCTACTGGTTCACCGGACAGCCCGACCTGATGCGCAACCTCAGCGGCGCCGAGGTGAAGGACAGGCTCGACAAGATCGAGGCGAAGGTCAGCCAGTGGGCCAATGCCAACTGGTTTACCGAAGTCTGCAACATTATTATCGAGAACTACGACAGCATCAAGAATCCGCCCGTCAGCAAGGAACGCTTCATCAGCATGCGCGACTCGCTGGCCATGCATCCCCGAGTGCTCAACTTGTCGGAGAAGGAATGGGGGTCGCCGGTCTTCGATGGTGAGCTAAAAGACATCTTCCAATCGGAGGCCTATTCATCGTTCCTCAAGTCTTACGACGGTGGCCCTGGCCAGTACAAGGACCTCATGTCCTTCGGTATGCCCTACGACCTCGTGATGCCGGGCACGGTGACCGATGCCGGCATGGGTGAATACGACGGCCGGGTGATTCATTATCAGCTCGGTGGCGAGCGCCTCATACCCGGTGCCTACACCATCAGCGCCACCTCGCGCGCCGCCAACGTCTGGGCCTTCATCGTGACGCTGCTGGTCATCGTCCTCGCCGTCGGCAGCTGGTTCTATCAGAGGAAACGAAAATAGACCGAAGCGAGATTTGTCAGAGAGTATTTTCATCTTTTTTCCGTTTTGGATGTCACAAAACGGACTTTTTTGCGTATATAGAGTAAACAACGCCCAAGAATGACGCAAGAGGAATTCAAGGAGGAAGCCCAGCGACTGCGGCCCCGGCTGATGCTGACGGCGCGCCGGTATCTGGGTGACGACGATGCCGAAGACACGGTGCAGGACGCCCTGCTGCGGCTGTGGCAGATGGTTGGCGAACTGCGGCAGCCCATCGACGCGCTGGCCCTGCGCCTGACCCGCAACCTCTGCATCGACCAGGTGCGCCGCCGAAAGCCCACGGTGATGCTGACCGACAGCGGCGGGACAGACCTGGCTGACGGCGACGACGAGCGCATAGAGCGCATGATGGCCGTCGTCAGTACCCTGCCCGACCTGCAGCAGACCATCCTCCGGCTGCGCCACCTTGAGGGAATGGAAATGAACGAGATTGCCGACCTGACAGGTAGCAGCGAGGTGGCCATACGCAAAGCCCTGAGCCGCGCCCGACAGGCAGTAAGACAAAAATACATGAAGCAATATGAGTAGCATCCTTAGAATACGCACGCTGACAGACCGCTTCTTCGACGGCACGACCACACTCGAAGAGGAGCAGGAACTGTATGACTACTACCGGCGCGAGCAGGCACTGCCCGCCGACCTCGCTCAGCTGCGCCAGCTGTTCCTGGATTTTGCTGCCGTCCAGTTCGTTGATGAGCAGGCGGTGAACGTCAACGTCAACAAACCGCGTCGCTGGCTCCGCTGGGCTGTTGCAGCCTGTGCCGCCCTGCTGATAGTCGCAGGTGCAACGGTGTGGCTGAACAGTGGTCAGCAGGGCGACGACGAGTGTGTGGCCTATATCTACGGCGAGCGTACCACCGACCGCGACGTGGTTCTCAGCGAGATGCAGAAGACGATGGCCGCCGTGGCCGACGACGGCAGCGACGAGGTGGAGAAGCAACTGAAGATGATGTTTGGCAACGATAAATAAGTATGAAGATATGAAGCGATTCCTTATGATGATGACAGTATTACTGTCTGCCACACTTGCCGGAGCGCAGACAGGGCTGAAGATTAACGACCTCTTCGAGGGGCGCATCATCCCGCAGGAGCGGATGATTGAGACCCGCGTGCGGGGCAAGACGTTGGTCAAGTACCAACTTAGCTACTACCGCAGCGTTCGGTTCACTGCTAGCGAGGGTGAGGCTGACCGGGTGCTGAAAATAGTTGAGGACGACAGCAAGGGCCACTTTGCTACTGGCGGCAAGTCGCGCAAGACGGTGTTCGGCAAGGAGCACAGCATTAACTATAAGACGCAAGTGCGCAGACAGGGCGACCGCAACTGCTTCCTCTGCTATCAGGTTTGGTGGAGGGGCAACACGTCGGATCGTGAGGTGACCGTCATCTACATGGAGGGCAGCGTCAAGAGTCTGGAACAATTAGAGGAACGATTAAACAATGACTAAGATATGAAGAAACTCATGACTATCATGGCGCTGGCTGCCCTGACGTTGGCGGCCGGCGCACAAGAAAACGACACCGTCGTCATCCATAACCCCAGGAAAGTGACCATCGTCACGGGCGACTCGTTGCAGCGCATCATCGTCAGCGGCAAGGAGGGCGACGACAAGTTCACGTACCAGAACACCATCCGGCTGGTGGACTCCAACTATGTCAGCACCACCCGCATCGGCCGCGACCGCTGGGAGCTGATGCCCAGTGTGAAGGTGGGCAGGAAAAAGGACGACCCAGAAGGTCGCGTCTACTACAACACCATATCTGCCCATTTCGGCATCGGCTTCACAGCTCCCACCAAGGCCGATGCACGCACCGACTTCTCTACCTTCAAGTCGTGGGAGATATTTGCCACTATCGCGCAGTGGGACCACTATTTTGAGCGTCGCCACCGCAACTCCGTGTCGTTAGGTTTCGGTATCGACTGGAAGAACTACCGCATGACCGGCGACACACGGTTCGTGAAAGCGCCCAATGGCAACGTTGACCTCGAGAATTATCCCTTGCAGGTGTCGCCCGACTTCTCGCGCATCAAGGTCTTCTCCCTGACGGCCAACCTGGGCTTCACCCATGACTTCGACAAGGACTTTTGGATTGGCTTCGGCCCCGTGGTGAACTTCAATGTCTATGGCAGCATGTTGACGGAATATTCCCTGTATGGCGACGACATCAAGAGACTGGAGCGCCACATCCGCCAGCGCCCCATCACCATCGACTGGATGCTCCGCGTGGGCATCATGGGTGTCCCCCTCTATCTAAAGTACTCGGGCGACAACGTGCTGAAGGACGGCGGCGTGAAGTTCCGCTCGCTCTCGTTCGGGCTTTATCTGTAAAGTGCGCGTGTAGATTACATACACAATAAAAAAAGGTTCCGGGGCTCAACCCGGAACTTTTTTTCTCCCTGACTGCAATGTTTCCATATCTTTCTGCGTATATATAAACAGAGACAGAAAACAGCATGACCGAGACAGACCTGATAGAGGGACTGCGCAGGCAGAATCCCAAGGCACAACAAGAGACCATCGACCGCTACGGCCGCGAGGTCTTCGCGCTGGTGGTGCGGCTCGTCGCCGTCACTGAGAATGCCGAGGAAGTGTATCAGGATGTCTTCATGAAGGTGTTCAGTAACATCGGGCAGCACGACGCCGGGCGGGCATCGCTCCGCACATGGATTTCGCGCATCGCCTACAACGAGGCCATCAGCTTCCTGCGCCGCAAGCGCATGCCCGTCGTTTACTTCGAGGACCGCAGTCATGAGGCCGACAAGCTGTCGGACGCTGAGGTGGACGAGACGCTGGGGCACGCCAATGTCGAGACGGTGCAGCTGATACGCGCTGCCTTGAAGCACCTGCCGCCGGAGGAACGGGCGCTGGTGACGATGTTTTACTACGAGGAGCGGAGTCTGAAGGAGATTGCCGACATCACGGAGTCGATACCCACAACGGTGGCCTCGCGCCTGAGCCGAACGAGAAAGAAACTTTATAGAATCATAAAAATGTTACAGTCATGAAGGAGGAACAACTCAACGCCCTACGCCAGCAGGACAACGCCCTGCTCGAAGCACTCAGACAGGACGAGGCCGAGCTGCCGCAGATGCCCGCCGACCTCAACGCCCGGCTGATGGAGCGGATGGCACAACAGAAGCCGGTGGCCAAGTCAAAAAGGCTTTGGCCGTGGGTGGCTGCCGCCTGCGTCGCCGCATTTATCATTGTCAATATCATGCCGCCAAAAGCCTCAACGCCAAACCCATTCCCGCAAAAAGCCTCACCCCCAGCCCCTCTCGCAAAGGAGAGGGGAGTGGTTACTTCTGAAACGCTCATGGCGGAGAAACCCATGATGGTGGAAGCGGAGATGGAGGCAGCACAGCCTGCTGCTGCTCCGACTAAGGTTAAGAAAGCGAAGACGCAAACCATGGTCGCCAAGCGCGACGTGGCTCTTCTGGCACAGGAACCGACGGCTACAGAACCTGTAACGTCTGAAATGAAAGCTGAGGAGGAGACAAAGCCGGAGTTGGCGCAGGCCGTAACTCAGGATGCCAAGACCGTGACGCTGAAGGAGCACGACATCCCCATCACACGCCCCGAGAACTATAAGTATACCCCCGAGGAAATAGCACTCCTGAAAAAGCAGGCCGACGAGGCTTACCTGAAGTGGGTGGAACTGGAACTCGAAATAGCAAAACATCACTTAGAACAAACAGCACAACAGTGATTTAAAAACAACGGATTAAACGGATTTTACGAATTTAACGGATTAATAGAATATGAAACGGATCTTTATCATGCTGCTCATCGTTAGCAGCGCCATTACAACCACAAGTGCCGAACCAACGGCAGCTCCCCAAAAGAAGCCTGTGGGCGTCATCGCCACGCTGAATGACATTATCCAGAAGTTTGGCTTGAACGAGGGACAGGTGTTCTCTGTGAACCGCAACCCGAACACAGGTATCATGGAGTCGAGCACGAAAATTGTTCCCTTTTCTTGTCCTACCAGCGAAATCCATAACAATAACTTGCTGAAAGCCGTAAGCATAAACTTCCAGAAGGAAGAGCCGCTGTCCTATCAGTTTCAGCACATACAGCCAGGCAGCAACGAGAACATCTACCTCATGGTCATCGACAACGACGGTAAGGGCAACAATGTGCGCATTCGCTCCAATAAGCGTCAGGAGATGTGGATGATGTGCACCAAGAATCCCGAGAACCCCCAGTTGCGCGATGCCTATGCCGTTACGTGGGAACTCTCTGAAGACAAGCAGAAGGCGATGGGCACCGTCTACATGATTACCTCGCTGCGCCCCGATGTCTATGTGAAGAATTTAGAGACCTCAAAGAAGACGTTCAAGATTGAGGGCCGCGTGGATGCCGACATCAAGGACTCGCTCTACAATATCTATATTGCCAACACCGCCGAGGAACTTGAAAGGATTGGCGACGACGACTACGTGGCCTGCGTGCCCGTCATCAACAAGCGCTTTGAATGGCAGACGGAGCTGGACCACCCCGTCGTGGGCCGCCTGCGCTGCATCTTCCCTGACGGCGAGCTCTGCTCAGCCTGGATCAACCTCGACTTCGTGCCCGGCGAGACCTACCGCATCACCGTCCACAACGGCTACTACGACGAAGACCGGGACTATGAGCGCCGAGTGGGCCGACAGTCGGGCAAGAGCTTGCTGAACGAACGGCAAAGCCGCGGAATAGACGATGTGGTAGCTGACGAATTGATGAGTGACGACATCGTAGAAGATACCGTGGTCATCGACACCATACCCGGCTACAACGAACCCGTCACGCCCCGCCAGTCTTCAAGATGGGAGCCGAAACCCGAGCAGATGATGCAGATAGAGGCAAAGGGAATGGCCATGAAAGCCAATATGGATGCCATCAAAGCCACATACGCCTCCTTGGAACCACACTTCAAGATGAAGTCACTCACAGGTTCAGACCGTATTTTCGAGCAGATTACCAAGCTCAACAAGGATTTGGACGCGAAGTTTCAGGACTTCATCAAATACCTGAAAGGCCTCGACGTGCCGCCAACTGAAAAAGCAGAGAAAACTAATACGATTGGCGAGGTACACAAACAAATCCTGAAGTTCTACACCGAGCAGAACCAAGGATTCACGGAGATGTACAAAAAGGTGGGCGTGCTGACTAAGGCGGCGCAGAAGACACAAAAATACATCAACGGTCTCACTGAGAAGTACATGAAGGAGATGAGCAAGGCTATTGTGGGGATGAGATAAAAGGAAAGATTGTATTGTCATTGCGCTGGCAGAGCTTTTCCCCTCAAGCAGTCTAAGGCCGAGATCCAAGCAAGAGAGCGACTTTCTTCAAACAAGAGAGCTGCTCTCTTCAAGCAAGGTGAAAATCCTATGGCAAAAAGCGGGAGCCCGTTCGTTTAGTCGTACCTCTGAACATCGTCCGCAGTCCCTACTTTCCGAAAAACCTGCCTAAAAATTTGTTTTTCCGCTCAATTCGTTGTACCTTTCCTCTATAAATAGAAAACAAATTGCCCCGCCGAGGAAACTAAAACAGTTGAAAGTCTTGATATTGTCATACATCACCCTATACACGGCCTTGTTTTCAATTCCGTGTTAACATAAAGTGGTAC
>JAEEQB010000048.1 GCA_016285075.1 Prevotella sp. | reverse complement strand
CAAAATAATTGTGACTTAGAGCACGGAAAAGAATAGGATTGAGCGTATGTGAGCCTTGATTTCTAACTTTTCGGGGCAATTTGTTCACATTTTTATCTAAACTGGCTTATAATCTCAAAAATTTTATTTAAATTTGCGCCAAATTTTCAAGATTGATGGAATTTAAGGAAACAAAAGTCAACGGAGTATACCTAATAGAGCCGAAGGTCTATGCTGACCAGCGGGGCTATTTCATGGAAGCCTTCAAGCAGTCTGAGTTTTATGAACATGTAGGACGTGTGGACTTTATTCAGGACAATGAGTCGAAGTCCTCAAAGGGTGTGTTGCGTGGGTTGCACTATCAGAAGGGGGCATTTTCACAGTCAAAACTTGTTCGTGTCATAGTGGGAACTGTTGTCGATGTCGCTGTCGATATCCGTCGCTCCAGTCCTACCTTCGGACAATATGTGATGGTGGAGCTGAGTGCCGAAAACAAGCGTCAATTGTTTATCCCTCGTGGTATGGCTCATGGTTTTCTTGTGTTGAGCAATGAGGCTGTATTCACCTATAAGGTTGATAATCCCTATTCTCCACAGTCTGAAGCAGGTATCCGTTGGAATGACCCAGCCCTCAATATCCAATGGCCCGTAGAAGGTCTGGATGTGCTTACTAGCGAGAAAGACTTCAAGCTGCCCTTCTTGAAAGATGCAGAGCTTTTTGATTAACATTTATTGAATGAGAGATATTTTAACCATCGCAATCGCAATCCTAATGCTGGCATCCTGTGGCAAGCAGGGTAGTCAGCCTAGTGCTGTTACCGAGTCTGAGGAGAACCGTGAAGCAAAAGTCCTGCTGCAGGGTATTTGGTTGGACGATGAGACTGGCGAAGTGTCGTTCAGGGCCATAGGTGATACCATCTTTTATCCCGATACTTTGAGCCAGCCTTCATATTTCCGTGTGATTGACGACTCATTGGAGCTCAGTGGCCGTCGCTATGCGATTGTGAAGCAGGGTGAGTATTTCTTTTGGTTCAAGAATCCCAGTGGAGATGTTGTGAAACTCTCCAAAAGCGATGACCCCTTGAATGAATTGGCTTTCAAGCATGAGAAGCCTCAAGGTATTACAACTTATACTTCAGTTGTTAATCGTGACTCTGTGATTATGTTTGAAGGCGAGCGCTATCATTGGTATATTACCATCAACCCTACGAAATATAAGGTTATCTCCACGTCATATAACGATGATGGTGTTGGTGTGGATAATATCTATTACGACAATATCATACATGTCAGTCTTTTCCAGGGTGCGCGACGCGTTTATTCCAGTGATTTCCGGAAACAGCAATATAGCAAGCTGGTACCCAGTGGTTTCTTGGAACAGGCTGTTATGACTAACATGGAATATGATCATGCTGATGCAGAGGGTTTCCATTTCAACGCTACTGTCTGCAAGACCGATGGCGTGAGCTGCTACCTGGTGGGTATCACCATTACAAAAGCGGGATCGGTGTCCATGAAACTATTGGAATACTAAGCATCCATCCACGCATCAAGCAGCATGCGTGCTATAGAGAGTTTTTCAGGTATCTGTGGCAGATTGTCCCGACGGAACCATCCACCTTTAGCTATTTCGCTTTTCTGCAAGTGTATCTCTCCACTGACGTAGTCGGCATTGAATCCTACCATCAACCCACAGGGATAAGGCCAAGGCTGGCTGGCAAAGTAACGGATGTTGTCAATCCTTACCCCTGTTTCTTCCATGGCTTCGCGTGCTACGGCTTCTTCCAGCGTTTCTCCCGTCTCTACAAAACCGGCTACTAATCCGTAAAAATCTCTTCTGAAGTTCTTAGCCCTCACCAACAGAACCTCATCATCACGGTGAATAAGCACGATGACAGCAGTGGCCAACTGGGGCCAGACCTCCTTTCCGCACTCCGTGCATCGTTTGGATATCTCTGTTTGCATCTTCATCGGTGCTCCACAGACTCCGCAGAATCGGGAATTCTGATCCCAATAGAGCAACTCCTGGCATTTGCCTGCTATGAGGTAAAGCTCACGTGGCAATTTGTAGTAGCTTTGGCGCAGAGGACACATTTGAAGGGTAGGATGTTGTTCTGCGCTGACAGGAACATCTATTTTGTAGGTGTAGACCTTCACTCCGTTGGGTGCTGTCACTTCCATCAAGTGCGTCCATGGCTTCAACTCGGTTGGAGGCTGATTGGCAAAGGGTATGGCAAAAGTTCCGTCAGGCTGCTGTTCAATAAGCAGGTCTTCCTTGCAGAAAACGAAATACAGTCTTTCAGTCATCGTCTATTTTTATACATTATTTTCCGAAGAGCAGTTTTCTGTCACGTTCCAGAGCAGGCTTCACCCATTCTTCAGGTACGAAGTGCCAATTGTGGTTGGGCTGTGGGTTTACAGTTCCTATACGCATGATTTCTTCGGTAAGGTAGTAACGCTGATCCTTTTCAGTATTGAACAGTACACGGGATTCCAGTGAATCTTTCGGTATGCCAGCACCACGTGTCAGCAACTCTCCGCCACCGTTGGCACGATAACTGTTCATGACCACCTTGTACCATTTCTTTTCATCAAATGGCTTGCCATCAGACATCTGTAGAATGCGGACCTTTTGACCGTCAGGTTTGGTAAGGTCTACCTCATAATCTATACCACAGGCAGAATCAAAATTGAATGTGTAGTTTTGAAATCCAGTACGTTGCTGGTCTTCCTTTGAGTCTTGATTTAATTTCAGAGCATGATCATCAGGTGATGTCATGGTGTTTACCCACATGTCGTATGAGAACTCCAGATGTTTACGGATTTCCTCACCGGTCATGCGGAGCACGAAGAGCAGGTTTTCAAAACGGTATAGTTTAAACATGTCGCCTTGGGTAACATCACCGGCATTGATGACTGCATTGAACGAAAGGGGAGCGTTGAACGAGACGTCAGCTTTGGAAATCTGCAGTTGGAGGTTATGAATCAAGTCTATGAAGGCCGAGTTGCCAAAGAAACTCTCACGGGTATAGATGGAGTTTTCAAAGCATCCTATCTTGCGGTCTACATAATTCTTGATCTCGTCAATTTTCGGCTGGAAGTAACTCAGCATCTCTTGGTCAATATCCTCATCGGTTACATCCACAATCTTTCCCTTGATATCCTTCTTTGTGAGATGTCCGTTCGTGTAAGTCAACTCTATTTCTGCATCGGCCACGTTCTTCACATAGCATGATGGATCAATGATGAGCACTTCCTTGCCTTCTTTGTTGGTGATCCATTCGTTGTGCACCTGGTGGTCGTGCCCGAAGAAGATAATATCGAATCCTGGTACTTCGCGTGCCACAGCTGCTGTAGCATTCTCCTCGTACTCTTCGGTAACGATGCCACCATCCTTACCCGAATGGAACAGGCCGAAGATGAGGTCTGGACGTTCCTGCTCCTGAATATACTTTATCCATTTCTTGGCACAGCTAACCATCTCCTCAAACTCTATTCCTTCCCAGATGCTTTTGTTCAGCCAGTTGGGAATGGCTGGTGTCAACATGCCTATTACTACAATTTTCACGCCGTCCTTGTAATGTACAGAGTAGGGTTTGATGCCTGAATAGATACTCTTTGGGTCGGCCTTTCCATTCTTGTATTCTTCCTTCACAATATTGGCACCAAGCAGGGGGCACCGTACCTCACGGATCCATTTGTCATATACTGCATGGCCAGGCTCTATGTCATGGTTTCCAACTGTCTCTGCATCATACCTCATGTAGTTAATGACAGTAGCAGAAAGATTCTCATCATCGGGCATTACAAAGTTCGACCAATAAACGCATGGCTGTCCCTGCAGTATGTCACCATTGTCAATGAGAAGCAGATTGTCGCCGTATTTCACGCGTTCCTTATTTATATATGTGTTAGCACGTACAAGTGTACCTTTGATTGCTTTCTTCTCCATGAAGTCGTAGGGGAAGAAGTGTCCATGAACATCACTGGTCTCTATGACCTTCAGTTTGATAGTTTTGGTAGCTGCCATGGTGTTGGTTGATGGAAGCAAAAATAATGAAAATGCCAACGAAATGAATCTATTCATACCTTAGGTGTCAATTTTTGTGCAAAGGTACGATTTTTTTTTTGATATTTCAGTTACTTCGGCACATTTTTTGCTCTTACTATCAATAAAAAAATAGGAGGAAAAGAGATATGGCATTCATAGATTATTACAAGATTTTAGGCGTAGACAAGTCAATAGACCAGAAAGATGTGAAGAAGGCTTACTTGAAGCGCGCCAAGCAGTTTCATCCTGACCTTCACCCCGACGACCCAAAGGCAAAGGCAAAGTTCCAGGCTTTGAACGAGGCCTACGACGTGATTGGTGACCCTGAGAAACGCCGTAAGTATGACCAGTATGGAGAGCAGTGGCGTCAGGCTGAGCAGTTTGGCAATGCTGGTGGCGGTTTTAGTGGTGGTAATCCTTTCGAGGGCTTTGACTTCAGTAGCTTTGGAGGTGGATCCGGTGGGTTCAGTTCGTTCTTCGACAGCTTGTTTGGCGGAGCTGCCAAACGGGGTGGGGCAGGGTTCTCTGGTTTTTCGGGATTTGGAGGCACAAAGACACCAACCGATACTCTGGCCACTGTAGGCATTGATATGTACACTGCCCTTCTTGGTGGAGATGTAATAGTCCAAGTAGGTACTACAAAACTGAAACTCAAAGTAAAGCCTTACACTCAGCCCGGTACAAAGGTCCGTCTGCGTGGTAAAGGCCAGAACGGTGCTGATCTTATCATTACTTACAATGTCACCTTGCCCACTCATCTTACTCTCCGCCAACAGAGTCTTCTACAAGAGATGCGGGATTTGAAATCATAATTTAATCTGATCAACTTGTGTTTCGTTGTCTTCTAGCCAGGGACATTCTTCACATCTTTTGAAAATATAAGTACACTTATTTGGTTCTTTTGGTGAAAAGTAGTAACTTTGCGCCAAAGAATCATGGTGTAATTCTATAAACAATGAGAAAACTATTATTTTTGTTGGCCTGTGTTCTTGTTGGAATGACAGCACAGTCAGCCAAGGTTAGCGAACATGATGCTTTACAGAAAGCCCGTCAGTTTCTGCAAGGCAGGCAAGTCAGTAATAAGGGTATGCGCCGTGCGCCTCAAAAGAATGCAAACAACGTCGGCTACTATGTCTTCAACGTGGAGAACAATGGCGGTTTTGTTGTGGTGGCAGGCGATAGCCGTATGAGGGATATATTGGGCTATGCCGAAAAGGGTAGTTTCAATCCTGATGACCTTCCGGATAACATCAAATGGCTGCTGGATTATTATAGCCATATTGCCAATGTTCCGACTGATGATGACCAAAGGTACAACGAACCTTCTCGTACCAGTCGTCCAGAGGTACAACCGCTGATTACCACAACTTGGGATCAGAGGGAACCTTATAATGCTCATTGCCCAGAGGTCAGCGGTCAGCTGCCACCTACAGGATGTGTAGCAACAGCTATGGCCCAAGTCATTAATTACTTTCAGTGGCCTATCAACGAAGTGCGTTCTATGGCCGACTATGTTACCAAAACCTCAGGAATCAACATACCCGGTCTTCCAGCCCGCAAGATTGGGTGGTACAGTATGACTGACGATGAGATAGCCTGGCTGATGCGGTATTGCGGTCAGTCTGTGACAATGGACTATATGCCCGACGAGTCCGGTGCCCTTGCTTTGGATATTGTCGGAGCATTGGTGTCGGTGTTCAACTATAGCAAGACCATACAGTTCGTGGACCGTGGCTCCTATTCTGACACTGATTGGGAGGAGTTGATCTACAACGAGTTGAACTTAGGTCGTCCTGTCATCTACAATGGCGATTCGGGTAAGGGGACTTCAGGACACTCCTTCATACTACATGGTTACAAGGACGGTCTGTTCTATGTGAATTGGGGGTGGAGTGGTCAGTGTGACGGATATTTTGCCCTGACCAACCTGGCTCCTAACGACATGCAGAACTACTCACAAAACCAAAATGCCATCATCGCCATTCAACCGGCATCGAACAATGATGATGAAGCGTTGGAAACAGCCAATGAGCGTACTGTTCACTTGGATGAGGCTGGCATGCTGGGAAAGCTGATTCCTCAGAATGAATGGTATGGTAGAATCCAGAAGTTGACTATTTCTGGCGATATCAATGGTGATGACCTTTTTGCTATTCGTGAAATGGCAAGGTCAGGCATGCATACACTTGACATGAAGGATGCCAGGATTGTAGAAGGTGGTTTTCCGTACTATATAGGGTACACTACCGAGAATGATGTGATTGGACCGGAATCGTTTCTAGGTTGTAACTCTTTGCAGACAATTATCTTGCCATCCGGCATCACCTCGATAGGTAAAGGTGCGTTTACAGATACTGACCTTCGTGTTTTCGTACTTCCGAAGACTATTACCTCAATAGGTCAGGGTATTTTCCAAGGATGTAGGAATCTGGCAACGATAGAGGTAGAGGAGAATAATCCTATATATTATTCTGTACCGGGCAGTAATGTCATTATTGAGCGTGCTACGCAGAGGGTTGTTGCCGGTTGCCCCACTAGCACCATTCCAGAGGGTGTCACCACGATAGCAAGCTTTGCCCTTGCTACAAAGATCCTCTCTGCGCAGCTACCTGAAAGTCTGACAACAATAGAAGATAACGGCTTTGAGGGTGCCCCCTTGAAGTCACTGTACATCCCAAAGAACGTAAAATCGATAGGTTTCAGCGCTTTCTCTCCAGTTTGGATGCAAGGCATCAAGGTTGACAGTAAGAACCCTGTCTATGACAGCAGGGGCAATTGTAACTGCCTGATTGAGACAGCCACCAACACCGTTCTGCTGGGATGTACTGGAGCCGAGATTCCAGAAGGAATTGAAAGCATTGGAGACTATGCTTTCTGTAATTGTGATATAAATACCATCAAGTTTCCCCAGTCATTGAAGAAGATTGGCAAATATGCCTTTCAAAATAATCATTTTCAGTATTTGGAGATTCCTTCGGGCGTTAGCTCAATTGGTGAATTAGCCTTCTCGGGCCAATTCAATCTGCAGGTCATCAAAGTCAATGCCCAGACACCACCCACGGTTGGTCAAAACACATTTGATGGGGTTCCCCTTGCCGCCAAGCTGATAGTCCCTAACGGCACAAAGGCTCAATACCAGGCTGCCGATGTGTGGAAAGCCTTCAGCAATATCTTGGAAGAGCATGAATACCTGACATCGTCGTCTCTCACGGTGAACGTTGCTGTTGCAGGTACTCTCTCAACCCTCATCCCTGAGTCACAAAGAGCCAATCTGGAAAATCTGACATTGACAGGAGCTCTTAATGAAGCTGATTTCCAGTTCATCCGCGAGAATTTGTGTGATGGTACGAACGGTTATGTGCGGTTCCTCGATTTATCCAAAGCCAACTTGGAAAACAATACCCTTGGGCGCGAGTATCTGAAGTTCACGAAAGCCCTCGTGGAAATTAAGCTGCCCGCCACTTTGGAGCGTATTGACGGTATGTCGTTCTGGGAGTCAAATGTCAGAGAAATTGTAGTGCCGAAGTCAGTAATCGAAATTGGCTCAGACGTTTTCTATCAATGTAGAAATCTGACGTATCTCAGTGTTGAAAAAGGTAGTAAAACATACGACTCACGTGATAATTGCAACGCCATCATCAAAACGGCTACCAACACTTTGGTTATAGGATGCCGTTCAACCGTAGTGCCGAGCAGTGTGGTAGCACTGGATGCCTCCTCCTTTAGCGGCGTTCAAGGACTGACTCAGCTTGATCTGCCTGATGGTGTCAGAAGTATCGGCGATGGTGCATTTTGGGCTGATGAAGGACTGACTTCTGTCATTCTCTCCAAGAGTATCACCACACTTGGTACTGGTCCGTTCGTGGGCTGTTCCAATATATCGTCGTTTGTTATTGACCCCAAGAACCCTGTCTATGACACGCGCAATAATTGCAACGGTATCATTGAGACTGCTACCAACACGTTGATTCAGGGCTTCGGTTCTACCAGGATCCCTGAAGGAGTGGTGAAGTTAGCCCCTCGGGCATTCATGTATCAGAATCTTTCTTATCTCGAGATACCTGCCAGTGTGACAGAAATAGGTACAGAATGCTTCCTGTACTGTAATAACCTGACCACTGTGGTCAGCCACATCAAGAAGCCATTCCCTGTCAATCCGTCGGTTTTCAATGGTGACAACATGCGTACGGCAGTACTTTATGTTCCGTTTGGAACCAAAAACGCTTATTCAGCAACAGCTGGATGGGGCTCCTTCCCGAAGATTGTGGAGATGGAACCTACAGATGTAGAGATGGGGGTGCATGCAGCCAGCGTGGTCGTAGCCGACTTCGGAACACAATATGCTGGGCTTAATGGCCAGGTGGAAGTTCCTGTCATCATGCTGGGTGAGAGTGTCGAACCTATTACCAACATCGACTATACCATCACCACAGGAAGCAATGTCTATCATGGAAATATCGATATTCCGCCCCTTTCATATATGATGACGTCCCAAGTATTAATTCCCTTTCCTGCCGATGCCACCACAGGTGAGAAAGCCAAGAAGGTGACCATCACCAAGGTGAACGGTCAGCCCAACGAGTCGGATGAGAAGAGTGCCAAAGGAACGTTGGTCACCGTGAAGCGTAAGCCTAAGTTCGTGCCACTTGTGGAAGAAGCCACAGGTACGTGGTGCGGTTGGTGTCCTCGTGGTGCTGTTGGCCTAAAACTGCTCAACAAGACTTTCCGTGATGATGTCGTCACCGTAGCTGTGCATAGCAACGACCCGTTGGAACTGCCTGGATATGAACTGAATGCTACCGGATTCCCCAGCTGCCAGATAAACCGCGGCGAATTTGTTGATCCTTACTATGGATCGGGCGACCAGCCGTATGGCGTCAAACTCAATGTGGAGGCAGCCATGAGGCAGTACACCATAGGTGAGATTGCTGTGAATGCAGAATGGACTGACGACAGTCAGACAGCCATTAAAGTGAATACCACTACCACCTTCGTAGAGAATGTTAAATCGTCACCCTATCAGATTGGTTATCTGCTGCTGGAGGATAAGCAGACTGGCACAACCTCAGACTGGTATCAGAAGAACTACTTTGCAGGCAGTGCCAACAACGATCCCAACCTGAAGACTCTTGTTGACAGCAAGGAAAGGATGATTGGTGTGAAGTACGACTATGTGCCTGTTGCTACTTGGCAGCATGAGACAGGCGTAGAAGGCTCCCTGCCTAGTACTATTTACAGTGAGGAGCCAATGAGCTATACTTATACCCTTGACATCAAGGATAACCAGCGTATCCAGGACAAGGCAAGGCTGACAGTCGTGGCATTGCTGCTCAACAAGGATACCCGTGAAGTTATCAACTGTGCCAAGTTCAAGTTCACACCCGACCCAGATCCATCGGTGGTTACCGTCACCAACTACACCCGTACTTATGGTGATACTAACCCCATGTTTGATTACTCTGTGATTGGAGGAACGCTGGAAGGAACACCTCAGATCAACTGTGAGGCTGATGCTAACTCACCAGTGGGCGAATATCCTATCATTGTCAGCCAAGGAACAGTAGTCAACGAGGAGGTGACCTACGTAGGTGGCACGCTGACCATTGAACCTGCTCCGCTGACCATCAGTGCTGTGAATAGTACGAAGCGTGAAGGTGACCCGATGCCTCAATTGTCAGTCTCATATGAAGGATTCAAGAACGGCGAGACCGAGGCTGTGCTGACTAGAATGCCTGTCATCACCTGTGATGCTACATCTGATAGTGGCCCCGGCGAATATACTATCTCGGTAAGCAGTGCTGAAGCCAAGAACTATGTAATCTCCTATGTGTCGGGAAAATTGGTGGTCATCGAGAACCCCGAACTAGGTATCATGGACATCATGGCCACTCAAGGAGTGAAGGCTGTCTATGCTCCCAACGGCAAGATGCTTGACAAGCCTCAGAAGGGTGTGAACCTGTTGTTAATGAAAGACGGCACTATCAGGAAAGTTGTAGTTAGGTAAATCCCGTTTGTGACAATGGAGATACTTTCACTTCTGGACAATAGAAGAACTGGCGAAGGCTCTCTCGCGTGGCAACAGGCGCTTCAAGTCAAGTCCATGGTCCTGACTGATGACCACATGACCATACGCTCCCTCTTTGAGGTAGGTCTATGACAACTTTGAAGTCTTGCCGCCTAGACGGAAAAAGTAAAAGCATTACCTCATACCAAACAAAAAGCAACTGCCGCATTTCCTTCTCTTGATGGAAATGCGGCAGTCGCATTTGAGTGGATTACTTTCAATATTTGAAAAATCTGCTTTTTACTTGTTCACCTGGAACTTGGTGTCGCCATCCTTGAAGAAGGCATTAATCTGTTTGGCAGCAGCGATACCGGCATTGATGTTGGCCTCGGCTGTCTGGGCACCCATCTTCTTCGGGGTGGAGAAATAACGACCCTCAAACTTCTGGAACTCTTCGTTGGCATCGGGCATGATGTCGGTGACGAACTTCAAATCCTCACGCTCCTGCATCAGCTTGATCAGCTCAGGCTCGTTGATGACTTCCTTACGTGCCGTGTTCACAAGGACACCACCTTTCTTCAGCTTTCCAACCAGTGCGTAGTTGATACTCTGCTTCGTCTCAGCAGTAGCAGGGATATGGAGTGAAACAACATCGCAGGTCTCGAAGAGGGCATCTTGATTGGCTACGGCGTGTACACCGGCAGCCTCGATGACCTCTGCGGGGCAGTAGGCATCGAAAGCATAGACATCCATTCCAAAACCCTTGGCAATGCGGGCAACATTACGTCCGACATTACCAAAAGCCAAGATTCCCAGCTTCTTGCCTAACAGTTCACTACCGCTCTTGCCATTATAGAATCCACGGACAGCCATAACAAGCAGACCGAAAACCAATTCTGCCACTGCGTTTGCGTTCTGACCCGGGGTGTTCTCTGCCACTACGCTATGGGCGGTGGCAGCAGCAAGGTCAATATTGTCGTAACCAGCACCAGCACGAACTACAATCTTCAGCTGCTTGGCAGCATCGAGCACTTCGGCATCAACCTTGTCGGAACGGATGATCATAGCATCGGCATCCTTTACAGCTTCCAACAGTTGTGCCTTGTCTGTATATTTCTCAAGCAGCACCAGCTCATGGCCTGCTGCCTCTACTTCTGCTTTGATACCATTCACGGCAGCTGCTGCGAACGGTTTCTCTGTTGCAACTAATACTTTCATTTTTTTTATTTTGACTATGAGTTTTTTCGAAGCCCACAAGGACTCGCAGAAATTACACGGATTTTACGAATAACTCTATCACTGGATTTTATTTGTTCATTTCGCCTAATCCGTGGTCATATTATTTTAGTGATTACTCTCAAACTCCTTCATACATGCAACGAGGGCATTGCAGCCTTCAATGGTCTGGGCATTGTAACAGGAAGCGCGGAAACCGCCTACTGAACGGTGTCCCTTAACGCCAACCATGCCTTTGCTGACTGCAAAGTCAAGGAACTCTTTCTCCAGTTCCTTGTATTCAGGGGCCATGACGAAGCAGAGGTTCATGAGTGAACGATCCTCTTCTTTGGCAGTGCCAACAAAGAACTTATTGCGGTCGATCTCGCCATAGACAATCTCTGCACGCTGCTTGGCCAGCTTGTCCATGGCCTCTACACCACCACTCTTCTTGATCCAACGAAGGGTTTCAAGAGCGGAATAGATCGGAACCACAGGAGGTGTGTTGAACATGGAACCCTTATCAACATGAGTACGATAGTCCAGCATCGTAGGTATCTCACGAGGAGCCTTGCCCAACTTTTCGTCCTTCAAGATAACAATGGTGACACCAGCCATGGCCAGGTTCTTCTGTGCACCAGCATAGATTGCATCGTACTTCTTGACATCGATGGGACGGCTGAAGATATCGGATGACATATCGGCAATCAGGGGCACAGCCACATCGAGATCCTTGCGGATTTCCGTACCATAGATGGTATTGTTCGTAGTGATGTGCAGGTAGTCAGCATCGGCAGGTACTGTCCAGTCCTTGGGGATGAAGGTATAGTTTGCATCAGCGGAAGAAGCCACCTCAACCACCTCGCCGAAGAGCTTGGCTTCCTTCATGGCCTTCTTGGCCCATACGCCTGTATTCAGGTAGGCAGCCTTCTTGATGAGGAAGTTAAAGGGAATCATGCAGAACTCCAGACTGGCACCACCGCCAAGGAAGATGACTGAATAACCCTCGGGAATATCGAGGAGTTCCTTCACCAGGGCCACAGCCTCGTCGACGACAGGCTGGAAGTCCTTTGCACGGTGGCTGATCTCCATAAGTGAGAGACCCGAGCCGTTGAAATCAAGACACTGTTGAGCGGTCTTTTCTATTACTTCACGGGGAAGCATCGATGGACCGGCATTAAAGTTGTACTTCTTCATTTTGATTGTTTATTTATGAATGTTTATGTATAATTTTCAATGTTCAATGAAAAACGCCGCGAAATTACACTTTTTATTTGAATTGGGCAAATATTTGAGCAAAAATTAATGATTTAGTATTGTTTTACTTGCATTTTGTCAAGTCGGCCTGTCAATCATCGGGTGGAATATGGGCTAAGGAACGTGGCTTGTCTACTTGACGGGTTCCACCACGGTGCGTATGCCTTTGATCTTTTCACCTTTTACCAACCTTAGGACTTGCTGCAGTTTGTCGCGGCTGACGGCAGCATATGCATAGCGGTCTGTGACGTCTATGCGTCCGATGTCTTCTGTATCCAGCCCTCCCTTCTTACAGAGGAAACCAACAATATCACCTTTTGATATCTTGTCCTTTTTTCCTTTACCTATATATATGGTGGCCATCTTAGGGGAAGGGACATATGCCACTGAAGAATCTTGCGTACATTCAGTGTTCAACTCGGCAATACTGGTTTGCTGTTCGAGGAACGTCAGTTGGTCAATGGACTCTTCCGGTCCCACGATGAAGTAGCTTTGTCCCATCTTATCCCATCTGGCAGTACGACCTACACGGTGAATCATCTCCTGCTCATTGACAGGCAAGTGGTAGTGGATGATGTTCTGAATATCGGGGATGTCAAGTCCTCGAGAGGCAAGGTCAGTGGCAACGAAGACGTTCGCAGAACCATTGGAGAACTTATAGAGGGCATCCTCACGTTGTTTCTGTTCCATACCGCCATGGAAGGCGCTGACTCCAAAACCTTCCCGTCGCAAATAATCGGCTACGCGCTCAACAGCGTCACGATAGTTGAGGAATACGATGCTTTGAGTGTCACCTAACCGGCAGAGCAGGCTCCGCAGCGTGTTGAGTTTGTCCTTCACAGGGCTTTTTACTGCGTACAGAGTCACACGTTCGCCTACCGGTTCTTCCTCTATTAGGTAGTCCAGCCGCTGGACCTTGTCCAACTGCACGAAGTCTGGAATCTGTTCGGCATCGGTGGCAGAAAGCAGAATACGACGTTCGAGGGCTGGAAGTTTTCTGAGCAGGCGTGACATCTCCTGATGGAATCCCATTTCCAGGCATTTGTCAAACTCATCGATAATGAGGTAGCGGATGGAGTAGGGGAGTATGTTGCGCTTGTCCAGGTGGTCATTCAATCGTCCAGGTGTGCCGAAGACGATCTGTGGGTTGACCTCACGCAGTTTACGATGCTCGTCCATGGCTGCCCTGCCTCCGTAACAGGCAGCAGAGCGGAGCCCAGTGCCCAGTGACTTGAGTACGTTGTCGGACTGCAGTGCAAGTTCTCGGCCGGGTACGATAACCAATGCCTGCACCTGATTGTCGTCTGCGTTAAGTAACTGTACCACAGGCAGCAGGTAAGCCAGTGTCTTGCCTGTGCCTGTGGGTGACAGCACCACTACATCTTGTCTGCCACGCAGAATGGCTTCTATAGCCTCCTCCTGCATGGCATTGAGCTCGGCGATACCTATTTTCTGGAATATCTTTTCGAGATTCATTTGGAGTTACTTCACATTGAGAACCACGACAGATTTGGCGGGAACCTTCACAGTGAGTACCCCTTTCTTCAATTTGGCATCCTTGAAAACAGTGGGGACCACTACATTGGGATGCTGGAAATCATTGAAGTCTGCAACGTTGATGGCAGTAAGGATGCGTCCAGTAGCCTGCTTGGCCTGATAACCGTCAATGTTGAAGTCGATGGTCTGATCCTTGTCCAGGCTGACGTTGGTGATGGCCAGTACAATGCTTCCGTCGGTCGTTTTGGCTGCTGAAGCCGACAGCAGCGGACAGGGACGGTAGCCGGCATCCTTGGCTTCCTCTTTCTCCTTGAAGTATGCCTTGCTCACCTGAATGGTTTCTGTAGGCAGGTCAATGGGCAGATAGGTGGCCTCTTGGAACGGTGTGTACATCTCGAACACATGATAGGTGGGGGTGAGTACCATGTGACCTGTACCTTCTTGGTCGGTGAGGATCATGGACTGTAACACGTTCACCACTTGAGCGATATTGGCCATCTTCACTCGGTCAGTATACTTATGGAACACATTGAGCGAGAGAGCAGCTACGAATGCATCGCGCAGGGCATTTTGCTGGTATAGGTGTCCTGAGATGGTGCCTGGCTCCTCGTCCCACCATGTTCCCCATTCGTCCACTAAAAGACCAATCTGATTCTTGGGGTCTTTCTCGTCCATGATGGCTTTGTGCTTCTGGATAACCTCTTCAATCTCTAAGCACTTGCCCAGTGCCCAATAATATTGATCTGTGTCGAACTTGGTGGCAGAGCCTTTGGGACCATCCCATCCAGAGCAGGTGTAGTAGTGCAAGCTGATACCTTGCATACGGTTTCCAATGTTCTCCATCAGCACCTTCGTCCAATTGTAGTCGTAGTCGCTGGCACCTGATGCGATGCGGTACAGACGGTTCTTGCCCTGGTCGCGAAGGTAGGTGTTGAACTTGCGGAACTCATCAGAATAATATTCCGGTGTCATATTGCCACCGCAGCCCCAGGCCTCGTTGCCAATACCGAAGTATTTTACTTTCCACGCCTTGTCACGTCCGTTCTGACGGCGCAGACGGGCCATGGGTGTGTCTCCGTCACTGGTCATGTATTCTACCCACTGTGCCATCTCTTTCACTGTGCCAGAACCGACGTTTCCGCTGATATATGGCTCGCAATCAAGCATCTCACACAAGTTCAGGAACTCGTGTGTGCCAAAGGAATTGTCTTCGATGGTGCCACCCCAGTTGTTGTTTCTCAGTGAGGGACGTTTGTCCTTGGGGCCAATACCGTCCATCCAATGGTAGTCATCAGCGAAACATCCGCCAGGCCATCTCATCACGGGAATCTTCAAGGCCTTCAGAGCCTCGAAGACATCCTTTCTGTAACCCTGGATGTTGGGAATCTGAGAGTTCTCGCCTACCCAAAGACCGCCATAGATACAGCTTCCGAGATGTTCGGAGAACTGACCGTAGATCTCACGGTTGATTTTCGCACCGGCCTTGTCGGCGTGGATGGTCGCTTTCACATTTTCGGCAGCGGAGGCTGTCGTTGTCATTGTCAGCGCAATGATAATGCCAAATAGTATTTTTTTCATGCTTGAAGGATTATAGATTTCTATCTTGGTTGCAAAGGTACGAATAAGCGAGCAAAATACCAAATTTATTTGAGTATTTTCGAGCGATAGTACATTCAATCGAAGTTCAGAGGTACGAATAAGCGATCAAACACCTAACAGTTTTACTGATAATTTAGCCCATGATTGTAAACATCTTTTTCGCTTTGTTATTCTCTCTAGTAGTGGTTCTTAGCCATCACATTGAGAGTTGTTCGCTAACACCCCGTGCTAATGGTTTAACATTATTGCGATGACTACAAAAAAGAAAAGCGTGGGTGTCAGAAAACCTTATAAATTGGCAGTTGATTGCCGAAGGTCATTGGCAGGGTAGGGGACTCGCTCTTTGATGCAAGTGTTGAGTTATTTGTGATTATTTTGGAGAAAACTTTGGCTGATGGAAACTATCAACAGGTTTTGAAGAGCAGAATAACATGAAATCTCACAAACATCTCACCAACCTCACTAAATCGTTGGGATAGCCTTTGTATAAAGGGGAAATGGTAGGTGAGGTATTTGCCATAAACCTCACATGAACATCACTTTAACCTCACTTCCTTGGTCTTTGTGAGGAAAAAGAAGTATACAGACAATCTCTTCGTGTTCTCAACGAGAAAGAAACTATTAAGGAAATTACATGTCATATAGAAAAGAAAAGGTTAAAAATGGAGTGAGGTAAAAGTGAGGTCAAAGTGAGGTTTCCAGGCAAGACCTCACCTGCCAGGAAGCCTTTATACAAAGGGGATTCAAGAGATCTGGTGAGGTTTCGAGGCTATTTCTGCAAAAGTATTCTTTGGCACAAAGAGCAGTAATATCGAGACTCTCGAGAAGTAATGTAAAAATCATCTCAAAAGCACGAATAGGACGGCAGACGCAAAAACAGCAATAGAATTAGAGTAATTAGCGTAATTAGTGGTTGTAAGAATCAATCCGTTCAATCCGTGTAATGTTCAGATGCCTTTAACGATGGGAATAGACGCTATCTTTGACAATAAAACAAATTGTTTTACTTTAGTGTAAGACAGTGTAAGATAGATAAAACAAATCCGTCGTTGACTTCGTTCAGTACATTATCTATTTATCATAATGCCGATTATAGTCAAAATCAGGGTCTGGTTTTTGAGGGATGGAATGAAGAGATGTAATAATGAGGAAAAAATGTTGGAAGACTGATATGGTTAGGCATTGTGTTTGGGTTCGTTTTTTAATGTTGGAAGACTGATATGATATCTTACAGCAAAGAAGCGGATTAAACAGGTGGTAAGAAAAGAAATAATGGCAGTCAGTTCTATGGGCAATCCAAGTTTTGCTAATCCCCAATAAATGATTCCACCTAATACACATGCCATCGCATAAATCTCCTTATGGAAGATGACCGGTTCGTTGTTTAAAAGAACATCGCGGATGACTCCACCGGCTGAACCTGTAATACAGCCCATGATGATGGCAACCCAGAAAGGCTGTCCGAAGGCAAGTGACTTCTGAATGCCTGCAATTGTAAAGAGTGCCAGTCCCAAGGTATCGAACACAAACCATGCATTCTTTAGTGGTTCCATCCAGCGTCCGAACATAACTACGGTCAACAAGGCTGCCGCTGTACATATTAAATATATAGGGTTGGTCATCCAGAACGGTGTGGTTCCTAGCATGACGTCACGAAATGTACCACCGCCAATAGCCACAGCGATGCCACAGACATAACCGCCAAACCAGTCGAAATGCTTGGCTGCAGCATGTCGAATACCAGAAATAGCAAAGGCAAACGTACCTAATAGCTCTATCAGTTTGATGATGATATCTTCCTGTTCCACAGGCTGTTAATAAAAATTATTCAATCTCCTGTTTTATGGTATCTTTCACCCCAGTACTGACACATGCGCTCATAGAGTTTCTGCTCGGAAGGCGAAAGCTGTGCGAACCAGAGACGCTCGTTCTGAAGCGCATCGGGCAGATACTGTTGTGGTGTGAAATGCCCTGGATAGTCATGTGGATATTTATAACCATCGTGATATCCCAGTTCTTTCATCAGGCTTGTCGGTGCATTGCGGATGTGCAGCGGAACAGGCTGGTTGCCGGTTCTCCTGACCAAGTCAAGGGATTTGTCGATGGCCAGATAAGCCGAATTGCTCTTGGGAGAAGTAGCCAGATAGATAGTGGCCTCTGCCAACGGAATGCGACCTTCAGGCCAACCTATCTTTTGAACGGCATCGAAAGCGGCATTGGCCAGTAGCAAGGCGTTGGGATTGGCTAAGCCGATGTCTTCGGCAGCAGAGATCACCAGCCTGCGGGCAATGAATTTCGGATCTTCCCCTCCTTCTATCATTCGTGCCAGCCAATAGATGGCTGCGTCAGGATCACTTCCGCGAATACTCTTGATAAAAGCCGAGATGATGTCGTAATGCATCTCGCCATCCTTATCGTAAGCAAGAGGGTTCTGCTGAAGACGTGCTGTCACCAGTTCATCGGTCAGCACGACATCACCACTCTCCGCCTCCACCACCAATTCAAGAATGTTAAGCAGTTTCCGTGCATCGCCTCCGCTATAGCGCAGCAGGGCACCCGTTTCACGAACCTCGATGTGACGTTCCTTCAGGACAATGTCGGTGGTGATGGCACGATAGAGCAGGTTCAGCAGATCGTCCTTATCGAGCGATTTCAGCACATAGAGCTGACAGCGTGATAGCAGCGGGCGTATGACCTCGAACGACGGATTCTCGGTGGTGGCACCGATCAACGTGACAATGCCACGTTCCACGGCTCCTAGAAGTGAGTCCTGTTGGGACTTGGAGAACCGGTGAATCTCGTCGATGAACAGGATGGGCGATGCCTCGGTGAAGAACCGTCCCTTCTGCGCTTTATCAATGACGTCGCGTACATCTTTGACACCACTTGTCACGGCCGACAATGTGTAAAAAGGCGTTTCAAGTCTGTTGGCAATGATATGAGCCAGTGTGGTCTTGCCTACCCCCGGCGGTCCCCAGAGGATAAACGACGAAATGCGTCCTGCGTCAATCATCCGACGCAAGACGGCCCCCTCGCCAACTAAGTGCTGCTGACCAATATAGTCATCTAACGTGCGAGGCCTCATTCTTTCTGCTAATGGCTGAGACATATTCCAAATGCAAAGGTACGAAAAATACAATTGACAGCCAAACCTTTTCGCGAATAATTTCAAAATAAAAAGAAGCGAGGCATGTTTTTGGGGAAAACATAAAAAAAGTTGATGAAAAACTTGTAAGACTGAAATAAAGTACTTACATTTGCACCAAGAAAAGTAAAAATGTTCGTAATATGGCAAAGAAATATGACAATGCCGTCATGTCTATCAAGACATTGACCAAAAGTACTGTATGGGATGTGCAAGAGAACGACATCTTCCGTATGTGGGAAGGAGCGGAGAAAGATGCCGAAGTAAGGGAGAGCTTGCGACACTATGTCGACATTATCCGCGTGGCATTCATGATTGAGGAAATCAGCGATCAGAAGATTGTCATCGACAAATATGAGAAGCAAGGCTATAAGGTGGCGCAGGTGAAAATCGACGAGAACAAGAAGGTGACCTGGGCTCTGAAGAAACGTCCCATCATGCGTGTCACCGACCTGACCTACGAGAACATCCGCCACATCTCTGCTGCTAAGCTGATAGAGGTGCTCAACCGTAACTTCGGTGGAGGATGGGACTCCCTGTCGCAGTCAATCAAGGACATCATTGAAAGCGGATTCGACATCAGCACCACTACCCTACCCGCTGATCGTCTGCACAAGAAAGGCGGTATGTATGAGAAGAAAGTCGCCGACGGATTTGAAGTGCTGGAGGTACCTAAGGGGACATGGGTGGAAGCCATCTTTGCCAAACTGAAACCTGAGGCGGAAAAGCCCAGGATGGTCTTTGGCGGCAACAGTCTTGATGATGGAGAACGTGATGAGGACGATGAGGACTTCGAGGTGGAGGATGACTACAACAAGCCCGACGAAGACGATGTAGAAATCGGTGAGCCTGACGATGACGAGATCACCGAGGACAACTACTCTACGATGATGGATTTAGGCAGTGACCCCGATGAGGAGGTGGAAGGCCTGGCCGTTTATTCAGAAGACTGACAATTCCTGATAGATACGTTGCACAGGTAGCCCCATGACATTGAAATAACTGCCATTGAGCCCTGTGCAGCCTATATATCCAATCCATTCTTGTATGCCATAGGCGCCGGCCTTGTCATAGGGCTGACAGTGATTGACATAGTAGGTGATTTCCTCTTCCGTCAACTGCTTGAAAGTCACGTCGGTAGTCACCGAAAAGCTGCGCTGCCTATGGGTCGTACACAGGCTAACGCCTGTAATGACCTGATGTGTACGTCCGCTCAGCAGTCGTAACATCCTGCAGGCATCCTCGCGATCACGGGGTTTTCCCAGAACTTCCTGTCCTGACACGACAATGGTGTCGGCCGTAATCAGCAGTTCTTCAGGTTCCAGCTGATAAGCATCGGCTTTCTTCTTGGCAATGTATTCTGCTATCTCAATAACGGGCAGATCATCAGGATAGCTCTCGTCCACATCGGGCAGCACCATCACTTCAAATGCCACCCCTAGCCCGGCCAGTAGTTCTCTTCGTCGTGGAGACTGGCTCGCCAACACTACCTTATATTGATTAAGATTCTCAAACATCGTTCCTCGTCATTATTTACCAACCGAATGCACGGTCATCGGACATCCATTTGCCTTGTGCCTTCAGCACTTGTTCTATCACATCACGTCCGCAACCATAACCACCGCAAAGATGGCTGATGTACTTGCTGACCTGCTTGATCTCCGGACACGCGTCTTTAGGGCATACGGGGCAGCCCGCTCGCTGCATGACCGGGAGGTCGGGAATGTCGTCGCCCATGTAGATGATCTCCTCGTCAGTCAGGCTGTGATCCTGAAGGAACTGTTCGTAGGTGATCGTCTTCACGGCACACCCCATGAAGATATGCTCCACTCCTAACCGTTCATAGCGGAGGCGTACACTTTCGGTGTTTGCACCTGTCATGATGGCAATGAGAAGTCCTTGCTTCACTGCCAGCTGCAAAGCATAGCCATCCTTGATGTTCACAGTCCGTAAGGGTTCCCCATTCACACTTAACCCGATGGTCTCGGCCGAGAGCACCCCGTCCACATCAAAGATCACCGCCCGTATCTTTGTCAAATCATAGTTTATCATACTTGCCAATATGCACATTCTCCCATTTCAACCGTTCCTCGTTCTGAGGCTTGCGTTCATCAGCCTTATGGCCAAAGGCAATGATGCACAGACACGACAGGTTCTCAGGAATGTTGAGAATGCCCCGGATGACGGTGTCGGCACTCGTTCCGTCGCTAAGCCCCCGTCCACGCATCTGGATCCAGCAGGAGCCCAGTCCCAAGTCCTCGGCCTGATACTGCATGGCAATGGCCGCCAGCGATCCATCCTCCACCCAGCAGTCGTTCTGCAGAGGGTCGCCTAATACGACCACGGCCAATGGTGCTCCCTTCAGGAATTGTGAGCCTAGGTCTTTGGCATCGGCTAGTTTCTCCAAGTCGGCCTTGTTATCAACAACGACAAACTGCCATCCACGCTGTCCCTTCGATGTCGGTGACATCAACGCTGCGCGAAGAATCAGTCTGACATTCTCTGCATCGATCTCTTCCTCGGTGAATTTCCTGTGCGAGCGGCGCATCTGCACCAGTTCCTTAAAATCTTTCATATATTGCAAATTTTGAAAACGGGCTGTCCAAAGTGCTCCAGACGCTGAGTCACCAGCCGTCATCAATGGCTCTTCGTCGGGGACAAAGGTATACAGAATTTGTGAGATAACAAAACTTTTGAATGATTTTTCACTCTTTCTTCTTTGGTCTCATGATTTTATGCTACCTTTGCACACATAAAATAAATGTATATGAAGATTATTGCACTGGCCATCCTTTCCTTCCTGATACTGCTCTCGGCTGTCATCTGGTGGCGCAAGCCCATCACGGTAGGCGACTACAGCAAACAGACCATCTACGTGGGGCTGATAGACACCTGGTATGGTGCATCGAACGATGACAAGGCCCATGCCATGTGGATTGACGATGACAGCACGGAGGGAGTGTTTCTCGTCAAGAAGATAGCCGACGAGGTGGGCATCACTCCTAACTTTGCGGTCATAGCCGATAAAATGACCGAAGAGGTGGCCGATTCATTGGCCGCCTGGCAGAGACAGAGGGCTGGCATCATACTGCACGGCCTGCGGCATGAGCGCTGGAAGACATGGAGCGAAGCACAGATAGAGAACGACATCAGACAAAGCATCAGACGACTGGAAGAACAAGGATTTGACACCACCCTCATCTACAAGATCATCATTCCTCCTCACGGATGTAATACGATGGCCATCAGGAGTGTCATTAAGCAGCAGGGATGCAAGATGATATCGGGTGCCAGCCTTGTTAACCCGGACAGGCACGTCTTCCAATACGGCAGGATTGGCATAGGGCCTGACACTGATGTCGAGGCCATGCGTCGTCTGCTCCAGGAGGCCTACGAACGGAAGGCATTTGTCATCTTCGGCACCCACTCATCTATACCTTCTTGGTTCTCTGTCGAGAAAACTCGTCAGGTGCTGTCCATAGCCAAGCAGATAGGCTTCGATTTCAATCCCTTTGGGGATAAAAAAAAAAAATGTGTAAATTATCCAAACTAACACCATTATATAAAAAAAAATTCGTACCTTTGCAAGCTAAAATGAAAAAAAGGAATATATGAGCGATAGTCAAGACAATAAAAGCTTCTCAATGATAGCTGATATCGAAGGCGATTTCGGCGATTTTTTAAGTGATGGCAA
The DNA here is from genome assembly GCA_016285075.1 of Prevotella sp. GTDB lineage: Bacteria > Bacteroidota > Bacteroidia > Bacteroidales > Bacteroidaceae > Prevotella. Next base: position 13,686 of record JAEEQB010000048.1, on the reverse strand, counting down.
TGCACCGACTGAGGTCGGCATTCTGCCAGTCAGGAATCTTGTGCTGTTTCCTGGCGTGGTATCTCCTATATTAATAGGACGCGAGTCGAGCATGACTTTGATACGCAAAGCCGAGAAGAAGGGCGTGATTATTGGGGTGGTATGCCAACACGACCCAGAGGTAGAGGTTCCCCAGTTGGAAGACCTCTACGAATATGGAGTATATGCAAAAGTGATCAAGCAACTCCAGTTGCCTAATGGCAGTCTGACGGCGATTGTGCAAGGCATGGGCAGAATGAGGCTGAAGAGTGTGACAGGCTATACACCCTACCTGAAAGGTTCCGTAGAGCCTGCTACGGAGTTGATGCCCGAAAAGCGTGACCGGGAATTCAAGACCGCCATGGATGACTTAAGAAAGCAAGTAAGCGATTATGTTTCCATGAGCGAGGACATTCCTGACGAGGCTACTTTTGCCATACGCAACATCTACAACGATGTGATGGCGCTGAATTTCACATGTTCGAACATGCCGTTTGCCATAAAGGAGAAAATCTCCTTGCTGGAGTCGGAGAGCGTGAAAGAACGGCTGTTCCTGGCGCTGAAGATACTGAACCGTGAGATCAAGCTGCTGAATCTGAAGAACTCTATCCGTAACAAGACCCGCGAAGATATAGACCAGCAGCAGCGCAACTATTTCCTCCAGCAGCAGATCAAGAACCTACAGGCGGAAATAAATAACGGCGAGCAGTCGCCTGAGAAAGAGGAACTGCTGAAAAAGGCACGTTTCAAGTTGTGGCCTGAGGAAGTGAAGAAAACATTCCACAAGGAGTGTGACAAACTGGACAATCTGAATTCGCAAAGCCCGGAGTTCAACGTGCAGCTGAACTACCTGCAGACGCTGGTATCGCTTCCGTGGGGTGAGTATACCTTTGACGAACTGAACCTCAGACGTGCCCAGAAAATCCTGAACAAGGAACACTATGGCATGGAGAAGGTGAAAGAGCGCATCTTGGAGTATCTGTCCGTGCTAGCACTGAGAAATGACCTGAAGAGCCCCATCCTTTGCCTGTACGGACCTCCAGGTGTCGGTAAGACAAGTCTGGGTAAGTCGATAGCCGAGGCCATGAACAGAAAGTACGTCCGCATCTCCTTAGGCGGTCTGCATGATGAGGCAGAGATCCGTGGACATCGTCGGACGTATATCGGTGCAATGCCAGGACGTATCATCAAGTCCATTCAGAAGGCAGGCAGCTCCAATCCGGTGTTCATTCTGGACGAGATAGACAAGGTATCACAGATGACTCATAACGGCGACCCTGCATCGGCTCTGCTGGAGGTGCTCGACCCCGAACAGAATTCGGCGTTCCACGACAACTACCTCGATGTTGATTACGACCTGTCAAAAGTGTTTTTCATTGCTACGGCCAACACGCTGAGCACCATTCCCAAACCCCTACTCGACCGTATGGAGGTGATTGAGCTTAGTGGCTATACCACAGAGGAGAAGATTGAAATAGCCAAGCGGCACCTCATTCCTCGGGAATTGGAGAACACAGGTCTGAACTTATTGGCAGAGAAGCCCCGTCTGAACAAAGCTGCCATAGAGATGATCATTGAACGCTATACGCGTGAGAGCGGTGTACGCCTGCTGGAAAAGCAGATCAACAAGCTGATGCGCAAGTTGGCCTATAAGTGGGCCATAGCCGACCGCAGTTCCGAAGAGGAGATCACCCCCATGAAGATCACTCCCAAGGAAATAGAGGGACTGCTGGGCAATCCTCCTTTCTATCGTGACATCTATCAGGGCAATGACTATGCTGGAGTGGTTACAGGACTGGCGTGGACTAGTGTCGGCGGTGAAATACTATTTATCGAGACATCGCTTTCCAAGGGCAAGGCCGGCAAGCTGACGCTGACAGGCAACCTGGGCGATGTGATGAAAGAGAGTGCCATCATTGCACTTGAGTATGTAAAGGCTCACGTTGACCTGCTGGATATCGACTACCGCATCTTCGACAACTGGAACATCCATATCCACGTACCTGAAGGTGCGACTCCGAAGGACGGTCCTTCTGCAGGTATTACGATAGCCACCTCCATTGCATCGGCACTCACCCAGCGCAAAGTGCGCAAGAACACTGCCATGACGGGGGAGATCACGCTTCGCGGCAAAGTGCTGCCTGTAGGTGGTATCAAAGAGAAAATACTGGCTGCAAAACGTGCCGGTATTACCGACATCGTGATGTGTAAGGAAAACGAGAAGGACATCAATGAAATACCCGAGGTATACCTGAAAGGTGTTAACTTCCACTATGTGGAAAGTGTCCGTGACGTATGGGACTTCGCCCTTACCAAGCAACTGGTGCAAAATCCGATGAAGTTTGACATTCCAGAAGAGAATGACAAGAAGGCTGAGAAATGACGTTTGAGCTACAGCATACCGACCCAAGCAGCGATGCCCGTGCCGGCATCATCAGCACTGACCACGGACAGATCCTAACTCCGATCTTCATGCCTGTCGGAACGGTGGGTAGTGTAAAGGGTGTCCATTTCTCTGAGTTGCGTCATCAGGTGAAGGCTCAGATCATTCTGGGCAATACCTATCATCTTTATCTGCGTCCTGGACTCGACACACTGCGTAAAGCCGGCGGCCTGCATCAGTTCAACACTTGGGACAGGCCCATCCTTACCGACAGCGGCGGATTCCAGGTGTTTTCACTTACAGGCATCAGGAAGCTACGCGAAGAGGGTTGTGAGTTCCGTAGTCACATTGATGGCTCAAAACATATCTTCACCCCAGAAAACGTGATAGATACTGAGCGTGTGATCGGAGCCGATATCATGATGGCTTTCGATGAGTGTCCGCCCGGACAGAGTGATTACGACTATGCCAAACGTTCTCTGGGTCTTACGCAGCGGTGGCTGGAGCGATGTGTCAAACGCTTCCACGAGACGGAACCTTTGTACGGTTATCAGCAGAGTCTGTTCCCCATCGTCCAGGGCTGTACATATAAGGATCTACGGCAGGATGCAGCCAAGCATGTTGCCGACTTGGGTGCCGATGGTAATGCCATTGGCGGACTTGCGGTGGGAGAACCCACTGAGGTAATGTATGAAATGATAGAGGTGGTCAACGAGATACTGCCCAAGGACCGTCCACGCTATCTGATGGGCGTAGGCACACCACAGAACATACTTGAAGCCATAGAACGGGGTGTTGACATGTTTGACTGTGTGATGCCTACTCGTAATGGCCGTAATGCCATGCTCTTCACTTATGAAGGTACCATGAACATGAGAAACAAGAAGTGGGAACAGGATTTCTCACCGATTGACCCTGAGGGGTGTGAGGTGGACAGAATCCATTCCAAAGCCTATCTGCATCATCTGTTCAAGGCTCAGGAGCTGCTGGCCATGCAGATAGCATCCATCCATAACCTCAGTTTCTACCTGCGTCTTGTCACAGATGCCCGTAACCATATTATTGCAGGCGACTTCACCCAGTGGAAACGTTCTGTGATAGAGCAATTAGGAAAACGCCGATGAAAGATTTCAGCCAGATAAGAAGACACCACAAACGCTATAGGCGCCGCCGTGCAGAGAGTCGCATAGCAAAGACTATAGGACGCTTCCTGAAGAAGTGGCTCGGATGGCTGCGCTATCTCAATCCCTTCCACTATCTGAAGCGGCTTGACCGCTATATTATCAAGAAGTTCATAGGCACATACATTTATTCTATCCTGCTGATCATCAGCATATCCATCGTCTTTGACGTCAATGAGAACCTGGCAAAGTTCACGACCAACCACGCTCCGCTGAGGGCTATTGTCATGGACTATTATGCGAACTTCATCCCCTACTTCGCCAACCTCTTCTCGCCGCTCTTTGTGTTTATTGCTGTCATCTTCTTCACATCGAAGCTGGCGGGCAATTCCGAAATCATTGCCATGCTGGCGGCTGGAACGAGTTTCAAACGGCTTCTCAGACCCTATATGATTTCGGCAGCACTCATTGCCGCACTCAACTTCTATCTTGGCTCTATGGTCATACCTCGTGGCAACGTCGTCAGACAGAACTTTGAGACCCTCTACAAGAATAAGAAGAAAAACACCTCTGCGCAAAATGTGCAGCTGCAAGTAGGTAAAGGCGTCATTGCCTACATACAGCAGTATGACGACATCACCAAGACCGGCTACGGCTTTTCGTTGGACAAGTTCGAGAACAAGAAATTAGTAAGTCACATGACTGCCAGTGTGATTCACTATGACACCATCTCGGACAGCCGGTACCACTGGCATGTCAACAACTATAAGATTCGAACGTTGAAAGGTCTTCGTGAGCAGATCACCTCAGGCCCAGAACTTGACACAACTATTGTCATGGAGCCGATTGACCTGGTTTTCTCAAAAGGTCAGCAAGAGACATTCACCTCACCCGATCTTCGGCGCTACATCTACAAACAACAGGAACGAGGCTCGGGCAATGTAGTACAGTATGAGGTGGAATACCACAAACGCATAGCCATGTCGTTTGCATCGTTCATACTGACTCTCATCGGTGTCAGCCTCTCAGCCCGCAAGCGGAAAGGAGGAATGGGACTCTACCTGGGTATCGGTTTAGCTCTGTCATTCGCCTACATACTGCTGCAGACGGTTTCTGCCACGTTTGCCATCAACGCAGGTACTCCTGCCATGCTGGCAGCCTGGATACCTAATATATTATATGTATTCATTGCCTACTTCTGCCTAAGGCAGGCACCCAATTAAAGGAAGACAGGTAGGAAAGATAAAAAGGAAGAAAGTGAAATTTGAAGAGACATATCTCAACGACAATATCCTCGACGCGCTGTACGACATGCGCTTCGATGAGATGACTCCTATACAGGAACGATGCATACCAGAGATACTCGATGGCTATGATGTGCTGGGCGTAGCCCAAACAGGAACAGGCAAGACGGCTGCCTATCTACTGCCCATCTTGTCGCTACTCGACGATGGTGGATTTCCCAAAGATGCCATTAATTGTGTCATCATGTCGCCGACCCGTGAACTGGCTCAGCAGATAGACCAGGCCATGCAAGGCTTCGGCTACTATTTGGATGGTATTTCCAGTGTGGCTGTCTATGGTGGCAATGACGGCGGTCGCTATGATCAGGAACTAAAAGGACTGCGGCTTGGTGCCGATGTCATCATTGCCACACCAGGACGTCTGCTGAGCCATCTGAAAGTCGGGAATCTCGACCTGTCACGGTGCTCGTTTTTTGTCTTGGATGAGGCTGACCGTATGCTCGACATGGGATTCTCCGAAGACATCATGCGCATAGTCAAGGAACTGCCGGAAAACTGTCAGCGGGTCATGTTCTCTGCCACCATGCCACAAGACATTCGAAAACTGGCTGTATCAATGCTCCATAACCCCGTGGAAATCAAGTTGGCAGTATCAAAGCCTGCAGAAAAGATTCAGCAGTCTGCCTATGTATGCTACGAGCCCCAGAAATTGAAAATCATTGAGAACCTGTTCAAAGCTGGCGACTTAAAGCGTGTCATTGTATTCTCGGGTAAGAAAGAGAAGGTGAAGGATATCACCCGCCAACTGAAACGCATGAAGATCAATTGCGCTGAGATGCACAGTGACCTGGATCAGCGTGAACGAGACCAGGTGATGTTGAAGTTCAAGGCAGGACAGACCGACGTGCTCATAGCCACAGACATTGTAAGCCGTGGCATTGACATTGATGACATACGGACAGTTATCAATTATGATGTCCCTCACGATGCAGAGGACTATGTTCATCGTATTGGACGTACGGCACGTGCCGATCGCGACGGAGCAGCTATTACCTTTGTTTCCGACCTGGACATCAGGCGTTTCCAGCAGATAGAGCATTTCTTAGGCAAAGAGGTAGAGAAACGTCCTCTGCCAGAAGAACTGGGTGAGGCTCCAGTATATGCCTCCCGGCCTAAGAAGCGCTCTAACGGCCATCATGGACGATGGAACAGCAGAGGCAACGGGAGCAAGAACAATCAGAAACGAAACAAAAGAAACAACCGTCAACCCTAAAGACAATCATTCGTTATGACTCTTAAATCTATTATCCCACAACTGATTGCATCGCTTTTGCTGACTGCCTGTGGCGGAGGTGGATCGAAGCTGTCGTTCCACCGTATCAACGTCAACAAGGAAGTGGCGATAGAAAAAGGAGACAATGCCCCACACTGCAGCGTGGATCTTCAGATGGACTGTTTGGATGAGAAACACGGAGAAACCGCCAAGATACTTAACGAGGCTGTCAACCAAAGGGTTTTCTACCTTGAGAACCTCTCTATGCAGCAAGCCGCAGACTCCTTTGCCAACAAGTACTGCCGAGACTACGTCAGCAACTATGCCCCGCTCTATCGCGAGGATAAGGCCAGCCAAGAGAAGCATGCCTGGTATGAGTATCGCTACAAGGTCAGTACGGAAACCATACAAGAGGTTGAAGGAATAGTGACATACCTTATTAATATAGAATACTACGAAGGAGGTGCCCACGGCATCAGTCAGCAGTTGGCCATGAACTTCAATACAGAGAACGGTGAACAGCTATCACTCCATGATGTGTTGGCACCCGGATTTGAACAAAAACTCAATGAACAGCTATTGGAGGCTTTGTTGGATAAGACTGGAGCCAAAGATATCAACCAACTACATGAAGAAGGCTACTTGTATTCTATGGATATGTTTGCCTCAGAGAATTTTATCCTGGGTGATGATGAGATCACCTTCATTTATAATCCTTATGAAATAGCCGACTACAGTAAGGGCAGGATTGAACTGAAGATTGACATTGATGAACTAAAGAAATGAGATATGGAGATGATCAGTAAATACTTCAAGGAACTGAGCGAAGAGCAGATCAGACAGATAGGAATGCTTGATGAGCTCTATCGAGACTGGAATGCGAAGATCAATGTGATTTCGCGTAAAGACATTGACAATCTCTACGAACACCATGTACTCCACTCAATGGCCATAGCACGTACAGTCCATTTCCGTCCTGGCACCAAAATCCTTGACTTCGGCACAGGTGGTGGTTTTCCTGGTATTCCCCTTGCCATCCTTTTTCCTGAATGTCACTTCAAGCTTATTGATGGAACAGGTAAGAAAATTCTTGTTGCTCAAGAAGTTATCAAATCCATCGGACTACAGAATTGTGTTGCTGAGCAGCTTCGAGGTGAAGACGAGAAAGGGAAGTACGACTTTGTTGTGAGCCGTGCAGTAATGCCCCTACCCGACTTGGCCAAGATCGTCAGAAAGAATATTTCCAAGACACAGAGAAATGCCTTACCCAACGGTCTTATCTGCCTGAAAGGCGGTGACATTCAAGCTGAGACGCAGCCCTATAGAAACAGTGTTGAAGTCGATGACATAGACCGTTGGTTCAGCGAAGAGTGGTTCAAGGGTAAGCATGTCATATATGTTCCACTCTAAACAATCATACAGAATATGCTCAACATCCGTCCCTTCGTATGCAATATGCTGCAAGAAAACTGCTTCATCGTAAGTGATGAGACTTCGGAAGCCGTGATCATCGATTGCGGTGCCTATTTTGAAGATGAACGCCAAGCCATTGTCAGCTATATTAGGAATAACCATCTCAAGCCCCGTCACCTGCTCTGTACTCATGGGCATTTCGACCATTGCTTTGGCAACGATACCATCTGGCATGAGTTTGGACTGCAGCCCGAAGTGGCATCCGAAGACGAATGGCTCATGGACATCAGCCGGCAGATGCACGACATGATGGGAGTAGACTATCCTGGTGAAGTCCCTCCCATAGGGCGTTTCCTAAATAAAGACGACACAATCACCTTCGGTAGTCACAGCCTGAAGGTACTTCCTACTCCTGGTCACACCCCAGGGGGTGTCTGTTTCTATTGCGAAGAAGAGAAGGTTGTCTTCACTGGCGACACACTATTCCATCAGAGTATAGGCCGTACTGACTTTGACCGTGGCAGCTGGAATCAACTGATGGATAGTCTCAAGACCGTCGTTGCCAAACTTCCTGCAGACACCACAGTCTATTGTGGTCACGGCCCAAAGACCACCATTGGCACAGAGTTAAGCTGTAACCCATACCTCAGGTGATCGCTGCTTTGGAAGTAGGGTGTTCAATATGATGTACCCAATTTCCGCTTTTAAAAACTGCACCCGGTAACCATCGCCCTGAAAGGGCAAAAGCCAAACTGCTGCAATGATTCTTCTGCCCTCGCAGGACGTTATCCGCGCCATACCTATCACCCTGGGCAATGCCTCGGGCTTACTGTTGTTGCCCCTTCGGAGCGTTAGGGGTCAGATTAAATAAAATCACCAAAAATTTGGTGTTCTGTATAAATTTCATTACCTTTGCACCATCCGAGCTGAGGCTGTACCAACTGCTGTGAATCGGACTAATTATTTAATTCGATTATTTAATGCAAAGAATCTCATACACAGTGCTCCTGATACTGATCACGCTGGCCTCCTGTTCAGGCGGCGGTCAGTACAGCGAGATGCGGCAGCGGCTTGATGCGCTGAATGCACTGAACCGTGCTGACTCTGTGCTTACTGCCACGGAGCGCGACGAGGCACAGGCCCTCGCCGATTATTTCGACAGTCACGGCACGCCCAACGACCAGATGCTGGCCCACTATCTCTTAGGCCGCTGTTACGCCGATATGCGCGAGGCTCCCATGGCCCTCCACTGCTACCAGGAGGCCATCACCCGTGCCGACACACTTAGCCCCGACTGCGACTTCGCCCAACTCAGCAGGGTCTACGGGCAGAGTGCCACCATCTTCTATCAGCAGGGGTTGTACAGGAACCAGCTTGAGTATGAAGATTTTGCGTCATCTTGTGCATGGCGTGCAAACGATACTCTGGCGGCCTTGCAGTGTTATGCTATGAAAGCGTTGGCTTACGATCAACTTAAAATGAAAGATTCCGCTATTCTGATTTACGCAGATGCCATCAGACAAATGAAGGCAAATAATTATAATAAGGTGGCGGCTGGATTCTCCGGAACACTTGCCAAGAAACTTATAGACAAGGGGGAAGATGACAAGGCTTTGCCATACATGATAGAGCACGAACTTTATTCTGGCTATTTTGATGAGAATATGAACATCTCCGGTGGTCGAGAAGTATACTATTATTTTAAAGGCCTTTACTATTTGAAACACAAACAATTGGACTCAGCAGAATATCTCTTTCGAAAGGAACTACAAACAGGTAAAGATTTCAATAATCAAAACTGTGGTTCTCATGGTCTGGCCCTCCTTTTCCTACAAAAACATAAACCAGATTCTGCCGCCAAATACTTCTCTTATAGTTACGATATGAATGACTCCTGTTTTGTTCAGATGTCAACTCACGAAGTGGAACAAGCCAAGGCGATGTACGACTACAGCCGTCAGCAGGAGATAGCGCAGCAGGAACAAAGAAAGGCCGAAAAGAAGCAACGCATCATCTGGTATGTCTCTATAGCCGCAATACTCATTGTTCTTTACGTGTTATATCGCTATTACAGGAAGCAGGAAGAGCAGAAACGACTCTTGGGAGAACTCGTCTCCATGCAGTCCGAGGTGATGCAGCTGCGTGAACGTAAGGCCAACTACGACCTCCTGCTTCAGGAGAAGGAACAGCAGGCAAAGGCTTTGGGAACAGCTTTGTCAGAGATATAGGATCTGGAAGCAGAAAAGAGCAGGTTCGACCAGCTGCTGAAAGAGAAAGAAGACAAGATAGAAGAACAGAAAGCATCCATCGGCAGGTACAAGCGATTGGCACGTTTGGAGAAGGGTAATGTACAGGCAGAATTGGAAAAAGCGTCTATATATAAGCAGGTGTTCCTCAAAGCTTCCAAGGGAGAGAAACTAACCGATCAGGAATGGGAGGAACTGGAGCGTTTTGTTGTGGAACGTATGCCCGAATTCTATAAGTTTGTTTCCTCCCGCCAATATGCCTTGACCACCAACATGTATCATGTTTGTATTCTTGTCAGGTTGCAAACACCCATTACATCCGTTGCCAATATGATGGGTGTCAAGCCTCCAACCATTTCAAAAATGTGTTCTGTCATCCTTAAAAAACTATTCAACAAAGAAGGTAGTGGCAAAGAGTTGGAGCAGGAGTTAATACAATTTAACTAAATTTCAAGGGGCTAATTCCAATGCTAATAATTGCAATTCGCTAATTTTTAGTGGATTGCAATTTGTATGCTAATTTTTGTGCTAATTCTGTACAACGCTTTTCCTTGTACGCTTCAGTTGTAACGTCTATCTTTGCAGCCGAAATGAGCGCGACTCAGAGTAATTAACTAAAACTAAAAGCACAATGAAAAAGAACATTTTATTAGTTGTTATTATTGGCGTAGCCTTAACAATTCTGCCCCAACCAATTTCCGCACAGGAGGTTGGAGACGAGGAAGAAATTGAGTTTAGAATTGATGATGATGCTCCCATGGAACCAGGTAATTCCAAGACTCCCGTCCTTATGCCAACTCTTTGGCAGAATGGTTACCTACTGGACTTCCACGGCACTCATGCTGACTATGTGCTGCGCATCCTTGATGACACGGCCAACGTGGTCTACTTTGCAGTGGTTCCCTCGATGCAGACTCAGGTCTGGCTACCCACTACGCTCAGCGGCACCTACCGCATTGAGCTGGTCTCTGGCAGTTTGCTCTTCTACGGCTATATAACGCTGTAAAGTAATCTGTCTAATTCGGAGTACCGTTGTTGATGCCGCATGGCAAAAGTGTTGGTGCTCCTTAAAATATTCCTCTATTTTGTAATTATCAAATTTATTAACAACAAAGACATATGAAAAAGTATCCCTTTATTTTAATGTGCATCTTGCTGGCTTTTGGTTCGGTAGGATGTGGTAACGATGATATAGAATACGATAGTATTACAAGAAATGACAGTTTCAAGCCCGACGTTCCCAATCTTTTCATCGGAAAATGGAAGATCAAGAGCATTGAAGACTCTGGAACTGTAACGGATTATACTGATGATAATTCGACCGTCAGCTTTTATGAAGATGGACGCTTTGCATATACTCCATTTATTGATAAAGGTATAGATGGTGAAGTATATGGCATATATGAGTCAAGCGAATCCCTACTGAATATTAATTATAGCTATAAAGATAAAGAACTTTATATTCACCGCATTTCTGGTGGTATAATAGATATTTATACTTATGATTTTTCTGACGATAAGGATACACTTAGGATTGTACTATCAAAAAGTGAGCAAGATGGAACCATTCTTTATGTAATGCCACTGTCACCAAGCCCTATGTTAGGAAAGACGCAGGTGCTCATAAAGTTATCAGATTAAAACAAGATTACCAATGAAACAATTTATCAACATCATTTATGTTTGTGCATATTTGGCCATAACACCATTGTCGGCCATCGCACAAGACATTTCAAAGAGCGTTTTCAAATACGATCAGTTTGGGAACGTGGAGTCTGTTGTATTCTCCAAAACAGACAAGGAATATGACTATATCAAGTCTGAAGATGTATTCTTTAAAGATATTTTGAAAACAAGAGCAAAAAGATCATGGGGACAGGTTTTTGAATGAATTCACCGAATTCATTCAAAAACCTGTCCCCATGATCTCCGACATTTTCCACCGCCTCACCACACAAAAAGACTATGCCACAAGCAATAAATACCTTCAGCGTACGTTTTACTTATACAGATGGCAAAGTATCACAGGTAAGCTATATGTCGGACATGGGCAGCATCGGAACGGAGCAGTACACCTACACCAACGGAACCCTCACGAAAATTAGTTTCGCGAATCAGGACGTGTGGGAGTTGGATGCAGAGAACAGCCTCGGACAGACCACCTCCGTCAACAGTGGGCCGCTCACTCGGACTACCGCATACGCCTCGAACGGTCTGTTGACGGGAATTACCTTTGCCAACGTAACAGCACCTTGCAAAACTTTGGCTACAGCTTCGACGGAACCAAGGGCAACCTGACATGGCGGAAGGACGTAGACCGTAACCTGCAGGAGAACTTCTCCTATGATGGCATGAACCGTCTCATTTACAATGGTAACGGGTATACTACATACGATGACAAAGGCAACATCACCTATCAGGGCGAGTCATACACCACAATGCAGTATAACGACACCAATAAGCCATACGCCGTGACGGGCATGAGCAGCACCCAGTCCTTGCTCCCCACTGCCACCCAGTCCGTTACTTATAACGTTCAGGGGCGTCCGCTCAGCATAGCTGAAAGCACGAGATTTGTAGAAGAGCCAGTAAATAAAGGAGAGGGAAAAAGAATGAAGAGAAGTGAACAAGGGTCAGAGATCCTTAATAATCTGGTCAATATATTTATCCGACACATTGGGTATCTCTTTCTTATCGTAAATGGTAAGGAGGTTGATACATGTATCGAATGCTTCAATAACCACGTTCAACGTAATGACCCTAAGCCCACTTCTTTTACCCCTGCCTTTGCTCTGAACGCCGAGACGAATCTTGCGTTTTCCACCTCCAAGGGAGACTCCTGCCTCAGGATTCTTCATCAGTTCATTCTGCAGGGCATCGATGTCATCAGCAAGGGATCGATAGCGTTTTGCCAAACGCTTGGCCTGGCGATGGAATTCTTCAGTATAGTTAAAAGTTACCAACAGCTATGCTTCTGCTCTAAGTTCTTCGACCAATGCATCAAGAGATTTGAGTCCCTTACCTGCAAATCGACCTTCTCTGGCTTCATGGAAACCTTTTGTGATAGTTTCAGTTATAAAGGCTTTCTCTGCCTCAATATCTGTAGAGGAAGTAATCATTCGGTCAATGGTTACGCCTTTAATTGCCCCAAGTATCTGCTTCAGACTTGTGACAAGGCTTGCATCCTCAATATTCAATACTATCTGTGTCATAACTCTTATATGTTTGATTCTGCGTGCAAAGATACGAAATAGTTTTGAAACAACAAACCATTTAACAAAGAAAAGAAGATGAGTCCATAAATAATTTATCAAATATTTGGGTGTCTGAAAGAAACTTAGTACCTTTGCACCCAGAGCGTTGACAGCTTTCTTGATCAGTCTATCGAATTAGCAGTTCACAAGGCGAACGTACAGGAAAGGATGTCTGCCAGCTCACCCTCTACGGAGGTGTGGGCTTTTTGGCATTACATCTGTACGTAGGTCTCTGCTAAACCTGATAGACTGGTAGTGTCAAGTATTAATAAGCCCACTCACTCCGTTTTTCTATCTTATAACTACAACGTCTATTGTTTTTGTCGGTCTTTGACCGATTAATATGTTATCAGAATCAATCAAGTTAAACGGAAAACGTGAATATGAATCACAATGAAGAAGTCCCAGGCTTCCTGGGAGGACTTGGCGACATGCTGCCCGCCGATGTCCTGAAGAAGGTGGAAGTGCTGCTGAAGCAGTTGCTTCAGGCAGACAAGGAACACCAAGACAGCCATTATCAGTTTGTGTATGTCGCCCCCGGGGCGCAGCATGTGGAGAGGCAGTATATAAAGACCCACCCCTGGCCCCTCCCTATATGGAGGGGAGTAGATAGTTCTGCAGCTGCTTCACACTTAGTTAGGGAGAAGGGCGGGGAGGTGTTGCCGGAGGTGCTGCGTAGCGACAAGGCGATGGTGCTGTGGCGGAAAGCGCAGGCGGCAGGGTGGGTTGATGAC
>JAEEQB010000047.1 GCA_016285075.1 Prevotella sp. | reverse complement strand
TGGTTGTCGATTTGGTTTGGAAGCTGCAAAGATAACCAAAAGGGCTGATTCTCGTGCAAGAGTCAGCCCAATTTTTCTTCATGCGCATACGGGCGCGATGACATCAAGGTTTAGCGGACAGTAATAATTATAAAACAACGGATTAAACGGATTGAACGGAGGAAACTCTCAATGGCCGAATAGTTACCATCTGCGTCACGGAGAGAATCTTATCTGACAGAATCTTAAAACAAGTTATAATATGAAGTAAATATGAAGATGTAGTTGTATGATTGACTATATTTGCCTAAAAAATGAGCGAGGTACAATTGAAGACGATATTTCTATAACATATTTTCAGTGGTTATGAACACAATGGAAGAACTGATTAAGAAGATGATTCGAGACTTGCGAGAGCAGGTTAAGGAAAAGGTACCTGAAGAGGGGAGCTTCCCCGTGGTATATGAGAGATATGAAAATCCAGACAAGAGTATAAGTCTGTTTCACTTAATACTCAAAGTGACAGCAGTCCCTGTAAAAGGTTATGAAAATAAAAGATACCTGGAATTTGCCGTTGTCAACTATCCCAAATCATACGGGTGCGAAAAAGAATTGGGGCTGGGCTTGAAACAAGAGATCGTAGAGATACTTTCGCATGAAGATCTGTATCAAAAGATATTAGCTGCCATTCCTGCCATGGAACGTGATTTGCAGAGTTAATGCTCTCCTTCTTACCATCCACCGTCAGCTTCTGGGCTGACATGGGAATCTTAGTTTCGATATACCGATTGACTTTCATATCTGCATTATTATGACTGAGATGCATATTTCTCGATATGGCATTCATGCTGCTTAGTCTCACGGTCATAGTTAACACCAACGAGTAGCAGGTTGTCAGTATATTGGGTGATCTTGGCAGGATAGTCCTTACGTTTGATCTGAGAGATAGCTGTGTCAGCATCCTTATTATATTTCAGTTCAATGACAATAGCAGGCGAGTCAACATTTTTTCGAGGGATGAGTACCAAGTCGGCAAAGCCCTTGCCTGTAGCCAACTCACGATGGATAATATAGTCATTGCCTGCATAATAGTAAGCGATACTCAGAACACATGCCAGTGAGTTCTCATCATCATAGCTTAGGATGCTGGTATGCTCGTCGTGGGCTGCGTCTATACCACGGGCCACCGCAGCCTCGTCACCATTGAGCGTTGCCTTTAAGAGCTGCTCAGAGGCATTCAGTGCCTTCACCACAGGATACCAGTTGTTGGCTTTCACCGCATTCACCATTTCTCCTGACACTTCGCGGTTCGGGATGTAGCACTCACTCTTGCGCCAGTCGTAACTGAGATAACCCAGATGAATCAAAACTGTAAACACATCGTCCTTGGAGCGGACAACCGACATATCGTTCTGGAATCCAGTAGGATCAACATATCACCGTCCACCAGCCAACATCTTCAAGACATCATCCTTCAGTCCCTCAAAATTCATCTGGATATAGTGTGCTACGGCATCATAGGCACCTGTCGATGCCCAAAAACTGGTACAGAAACCATTATCAATGGCCTGCATGACGGAATTGGGGTTAAAGATTGATTGCTCATTACCAATCTGATAGCCGTCATACCACTTCTCCAACTCAACAAAACCCATACAATGCCTTTCAGCAAGAGCTTTCACTTCCTCTTTAGTGAACCCGAAGAAGCCAGCCAACTTTCTGGGGGTGACCATCGAATACTCTTGGAAATTGTTCAAGGCCGACTCCGTCTTGTATTTCTTGATCGGAAGAATGCCCGTCATATACACACCGGCAAAAACCCTCATGGCATCAATGCTCTTAAACATCCCACGCAGCCAAGAAACATAGCTGTCCATTGCTTTCGAGCCTGGCACAAATTCACGACATATAGCATCCCATTCGTCTATGATGAAGATAAACTGCTCCCCCTTCACGCTGCTGACACGCAAAAGATAGTCCATCAAATTGTCTTCTGCCTCAAGGGCGATGTCAGGATAAGCTTCACCCACATCCTTTTTCAGGGCTTCGTCAATCTTTTCCACAATCTCATCATCCCTGTAGCGGGTCACGAATCCTGTCATGTCAAGATAGATAACAGGATACTTGTTCAAGTGCTTCTCAAACTGCGGGTCTTGGGCTATCTGCAAGTCAGCAAACAACTCCCTTGAGTCGCACGAATGGTCATAGTATGCACACAGCATCTTGGCAGCCATCGACTTTCCGAAGCGGCGACAACGTGTGACGCAACTAAAACAGTGTTCTGTGAAAAGAGTAGCATTTATTATGGAGATAAGTCCCGACTTATCCACATATTAGCTATTCCTTGCTCTCTGGAATCCAGCATTGCCTGTATTGATATATCTTCCCATATTGATAATAATTTCTGCAAAGGTACGAAAATTTCGATTAAGTGAGAGCAGAAAGAGTTCTTTTTTTCCAAAAATGAGATATTTATGCAATTTTATCTGAGACTCCCCAATAATCAACCTCCTTTTCGCGCTATTGCGCTCTTTGGGTGAACAGCATGTTTATTCCGTGAGGGGTGGACTGCTTACGACCTACTCAACGGCCGCCTCCCAGTCTTTTTCCGGGTAATCTAGGAATCCCATGACGTCGATATAGTACATCAGCATGATTCTGACGACCTGGATGGTGCCATCCTGCAGGACCACCCAGTGGTAGCCACAGCAGGCTTGCCATTTCTTCTCAAATTCCCAATCATTCTACAAAACTGCTAAAAGAGAAATTCTCTAATTCTTGATTATTATAAAGGTGGGAAACTTGAGTTACACTAATTGGTCTTTGACCTGTAAAGGATCAGTTATCAAGAATTTGAGAGATTTGTCGAAGACCCACTGACCGTAAGGGAGGTAATGAGAGAATTGTTTAGGCAGTGTGTGACCTCTTCTTTATATTTATTCTTGATACAAAAACCACAGATGCTGGCAAGGATGGCGGCAAGCATCTGTGGTTTCTTTTGTTCTAAATACAAATTATTCTTCTATTAACTCAAAATGCTGGAAGTCCTTGCACGAGGTCCAGTCGCCGCCCCACTCGAAGCCTGCCTCGGTGAAAAGGCGGAAACAGAGGTCATTGTGGTCGATCTTGTAGGGGAAGTCCCACGTGCGGTCGCAGTACTCTGCGGCAGTGGCAGGCTGGATGAAACGCGTGCCGTCTTCGCGATCCTTGTAATAGGGATTGTAGAGTGTGTTGATGTCGACGGCCAGTCCCCGGGCATGTTTCGACAGCTTGGTGCTACCTGCGATGGCACGGTAGCAGAAGCACGACGAGTTGTTGTCGCGCATCTGGGTCTCGTCGTCGGCATCATAGACATCGGGCAGGAGTATCCGCTGGATGGGGTACTTGGCATCGAAGAGTTGACGAAAGATGCTGATCACGCGGTCGGCAATCTCGCGGTTGACAATCATCTCGCCGACGTGCATCTGATTGTCGTAGTCCCAGTGCAGGGCACGGATGTGGCGCAGGTCGTCACGTCCGATATAGGGGTTCTCCTTGTATGTCTTGCCCTGCATCCGCTCCCACACCCCGTCAGGTATCGGTTCGGCAGCGAAGCACTTATCGATGCCTCCGAAAGCCTCGACGACATCTGCACTGACCGTTTGCCCTGCCTGCCACTCTTTGAGTACCACCGTATCAGGGATGACGGTATTGTCAATAATTCCACATGAAGCGAACACCACCTGGACGCAAACGATGGTGGCAAGCATCCACAATTTCTTTGTCTTTTTCATCATCTTCTATTTTATAAATATTAATGATACGGTATATCACTTCCGTGTCCACCTGCTGATGGCCAGTTCACGTTCTTCCCGCAGGAGGGCCTCGAAGTCAACGCCCATGGATCGGAACTCCCTGGCAAGGAGGGTGTTGGTCAGCAGGAGGTCGGTGGCAGCATCCATGGCGTGGATGAAGGCATCCCTGTCCTCGTACGCATTCTGATGCTGTGGGACGTTCTCTGCCATAAGGTCGAAGAGCTTCCTGAGGTTATCGTGTGTCTCGCGCATGGTCCTGGCCTTGGGATCGATGGCATTCTTCAGGAAGCTGGACAAGGCCCTGGAGCCGATGTCGCCGGGGAAATTGCGCCTGGAGGCAGTCATCAGCAACAGTGACACCAACTCCATGTGGTTGATGCCCATCTTCGAGGCGATGATCTCCAGGAGGTAGATTTCCATTTGAGAACTCTCGCCATCGACGCACATCACGCGGATGAGCTTGGTGAGATAGTCAGCCCTGTCACGCCGGCTGGCAGGCATCTCACTATTGATGATGCTCTTATCGCCGGAACCGAGGATACTGTCCTTGGCCATTTCATCGGTGATACCTTCCGAATGGCATATCGACGAGATGATCTGCTTCTCTGCCTCGGAAATCTCGCCATCGGCAATAGCGATGGCCACCAGATCCTGCGCCAGCTTAAACTCTGTGTCCGACGCTTCATTGAATATCTTTACTAACAGTCCCATAGAACAAAAAAAACTATATCATGTCGAATAAGTGGCTGCAAAGTTACACATTTTTTCCTTAATTACCGATCGTCCTTCCCCAAAAGTTGCCGTCACAACATTTTTTGCCGAGAAAGGTTCATCGATGTCTCAAAAGTTTTCCCTTTTGGCACCACAAGGCAAAATATAGGCTTTTTGTTTTGGTATTTACCCATTATTTACTACTTTTGCGCACGAATTGAACATATAGCTATTCATGAAGAAGATTTTTACAACCCTTTTAGTGCTCGCTGCTGTAGGTGTTTCACATGCAGCGACCATCAAACTAACAGTAAAAGACACCCGTTGTCAGACGATCACTGGTTTCGGTGCAGCCTGCTGCGACGGTGCCATGTGTCCCTACGGTACTGACACCAACCCCGTGAGGCTGCTCTACGGTCCACAGTCGAAGATTGGTCTGAACATCATGCGCATGGAGATCTCGCCAAGCTTCAAGGGTGACGACAATGCCAGCTGGAGCACCTACAACTGGCAAGGCTGTGTGCCTTCTGCCAAAATCGTCAAGCAGCGTGGCGGCATTGTCTTCGGTACGCCCTGGTCGCCCCCAGGTGAATACAAGACCAACGGCAAGGCTCAGGGTGGCAACACTGAAGATGCCAACGCCGTAAGGGGGAAACTACGGACGGACTGTTATGACAAATTCTTCCCGTGGCTGAACTCTTACCTGAAGTACATGAAGTCGAAAGGTGTGACCGTCGACGCGGTGTCCATTCAGAACGAGCCTGACTGGTGGGTGAACTACTCGGGCTGTCTGTATGACCCTCAGGACCTGGTGAAGCTTGTGAAGAACTATGCCTACATGCTCGACCGCGAGACCTATCCCGGGGTGAAGCTCATCAGTGGTGAGAGCCTGGGATTCACCCAGAACTATACCGACCCGCTGATGCAGGATCCGACATGCCGCGAGCAGATAGACATCGTGGCAGGCCACATCTACGGCCATGCTCCTTTGGACTACATGAAGAAATCGGCCGTTCTGCCCGCCAAGTACGGCAAGGAGGTATGGATGACGGAGCACTCCTCGACCGACAATATCGGTAACCGTCTGCCCAACTGGCACGAGCAGCTGCTGTTTGCCGAAGAGCTCAACGAGTGCATGATGTCAGGTTGCACAGGCTATATATATTGGTACATGCGTGCCCACTGGGCATTTGTTGGTACGGGCGAGACAAAGTATGGCACTGCCAACAAGAAGAACACCCTGCTGCCACGTGCATACGTCATGTCGCACTTTGCCAAGCACGTCACCGGTTCTACCCGTCTGGAGAGCTCTGCCAACGTCACTGTCAAGACAGAGGCTCCCTATGAGTTCTCTGCCTACATCAAGGGTGACTCTATCATTGTGATGGGCATAGACACCACCAAGACCGAGTTCGACCTGAAGATCAGTCTTCCCTACAAGGTGAAGAGCGGCCAGCATCTGCTGTCGACGGGCAACGATATGCGTGAGCTCCTGCAGCTGCAGCCCATTGAGATCAGCGAGCCTGTTGACGTGGTAACCGTCAGCCTGCCAGCCCGCAGCCTGAACACCTATATCTTCATGATTGACCGTGGTTCGACAGCCATCAAGGAGCAGTCGCTGACAGACAGCTCAGCCCCCAAGACTTATTACGACCTGCACGGACGACGACTGGACCATCCGAAGGGCCTCTGTATAGAACGCAGTGCCGACGGATCAGCCAAGAAAGTAGCCTTTCCAACAGAATAAGGCAGGGTCTTTTCTTTAAAATAACATAAAAAACGAGACGGATGATTGCCGTCTCGTTTTTTTTCTATAATTTTGCAGCTAAACTATTTCTTTAATCTATTTCTAAAACAAAACAAGACTTATGAAAGACTTAAAAATGTACATCAACGGCCAGTTCTGCGAGAGCTCTAACGGCCAATGGATTGAAGTGTTGAACCCCTCCACCGAGGAAGTGATTTCGCGTCAGCCGGAAGGCACCATTGAAGATGTGAACCGTGCCCTCGATGCTGCCCGTGCTGCTCAGAAGGCCTGGGCAAAGACACCAGCCATTGAACGTGCTCAGTATCTGCTGAAAATGGCCGACGGCATCAAGAAACGCGAGAAGGAGTTTACCGAGATTATCATGCGTGAGCAGGGTAAGACACGCAACTGGGCAGCCATCGAGGTTGGTGCCACCATTGCCTACTTTGAGTATATGGCCACCTTCGCCCGTCACATTGAGGGAGAGATCATCCCCTCGGACCGTCCCAACGAGACCATCCTGCTGACGAAGAAGCCTATCGGCGTGGTAGCAGGCATCCTGCCTTGGAACTTCCCCTTCTTCCTCATAGCCCGCAAGGCCGGTGCAGCCCTCATTGCCGGCTGTACCATCGTGATCAAGCCCAGTCAGCTCACCCCGGAGAACTGTACGGAGTTTGCCAAGGTGGTGGCAGAGACCGGTCTGCCTGCCGGAGTCATCAACATCGTAACAGGTAAGGGCAGTGTCATCGGTAACGAGATGGCCGGAAGCCCGAAGATTGACATTGTCAGCGTGACTGGTTCTGTAGGTGCCGGCGAGAGCATCATGGCTGCTGCCTCGAAGAACATCACGAAGGTGAGCCTGGAGCTTGGTGGAAAGGCTCCTGCCATTGTGATGAAGGACGCTGACCTGGAGCGTGCTGCCCAGTGGATTGTTGACAGCCGTATCGGCAACAACGGACAGATCTGCAACAACGCCGAGCGTGTGTACGTACAGAAGGAGGTGAAGGAAGCCTTCACCAAGATACTCGTTGAGAAGATGAAGGCCGTGAAGGTGGGCGACCCCTGTGCCGACGAGAGCGTAGACATGGGTCCGCTGGTAGAGGCCCGTGCACTGGAGAGCGTCACGGAGAAGGTGGAGCGTGCCATCAAGCAGGGAGCGAAGCTGCTCTGTGGCGGTGAGCGTGTGGGCACAAAGGGCTACTTCTATGCTGCCACAGTGCTTGACGACTGCCGTCAGGACATGGACATCATTCATGAGGAGACCTTCGGTCCTGTGATTCCGCTGATAGAGTTCACCGACATCGACGAGGCCATCAAGTATGCCAACGACTGCGAGTACGGCCTGGCCAGCAGCATCTTCACCAAGGACCTGAACGTAGCTGTGAAGGCCTGCCGTGAGTTGGAGTTCGGTGAGACCTATATCAACCGTGAGCACTTCGAGGCCATCCAGGGCTTCCATGCCGGTGTGAAGAAGAGCGGTATCGGCGGTGCCGACGGTAAGCATGGTGTGGACGAATATCTCGTCACCCATGTCACCTACCTTGACACCTACGATGACATGTAAGAAGAGAAAAAGCAAAAATAAAAACAGAGAGAAAGGGCTGCCAAACGACAGCCCTTTTTCTTATTTCCCTAAGAACCGGGTGGCCAGGAACTGATTGAACTGTTCCTTGTAATTGTCGCCAATGGGGAGGTAGGTCTCTGCATCCATGATGACACGGTTCTTGTTCACCTCCTGAATCTTGGTCAGGTTGACGATGTAGGAACGGTGAATACGCATGAATGTGCTGGGCAGGAAATCCTCCATCTTCTTCATAGAGAGCAGAGTGACAATAGGTTTGGGCTGTCCATCCAAGTGAAGCTTCAGGTATTCGCTCATGCCCTCGACATAGCGTATGTCACTGATGGCAACCTTCACCACGCGGTAGTCGGTCTTGATGAAGATGGTGTCGGAATCCTGTGACATAGGGGTTGAGGCATTGGAAGAAAGGTCACAATCGGACACAGCATCCCTTGCAGTGCTATTCCCATTCTGCAGTCTCGTGCGGATACGGTTGGCAGCCCGTTGAAAATCCTGCAGTCCGAAGGGCTTGAGGAGATAGTCCACGGCATCAACCTTGAAACCTTCCACAGCATACTCACTGTAGGCAGTAGTAAAGACGATGAGCGGTGGTGCGGCAAGCGACTTCACGAAGTCCATGCCGTTCAAGTCGGGCATATTGATGTCACAGAAGATGGCATCGACCACCTCCTCATTGAGCAACTTGTGGGCTTCGACGGCACTCTGGCACTGTCCGACAAGTTCCAGGAAAGGAATCTTTCCAATATAGGTGACGAGTTGGCGCAGAGCCAGTGGCTCGTCATCGATGGCTAACACTTTTATCAGTTCACAGTTCATAATTCATAGTTCATAGTTGAGAGCGCAGAGTTCATAACAGTTCATAACAGTTCATAATTCATAGTTCATAGTTCTTGCAAGCGACCAAAGGTCGAGGGCAGAGTTCAGAGGGAGAGTTTTTAATTTAACGGGAGGATGAGCTGGATATTGTATTCCTGAGGTTCATCCTTGATGTCTAAAGTATAATTCTTACCATAAATCAATTCTAATCTTTGTTTTACATTTGCTAATCCTACGCCTCCATGTTTGTCTTCCTCGGCGGGAATCCTGCTGTTGCGACAGGTGAACTTCAATGTGGAGTGTGGAGTGAGGGGTGAGGAGCTAACAATCTCTATGCTCACATCGATAAACGAGTCCTGCTGATAGCTTACACCATGTTTGAAGGCGTTCTCCACAAAGGTGATGAAGATGAGAGGGGGAATCTCGCAGTTGGGCAGTTCGTCGGGTTTGTTGACCGTAATGGTGACCCGGTCGGTATAGCGTAGCCGCATCAGTGTGATATAGTGGTCGAGGAAGTCCAGCTCTCGGCTGAGTGGTACAGTGGGCTTGTTGCCCTCGTAGAGCATGAAGCGCATCATCTTCGACAGTTCCACGATGGTGCTCTTGGCCAGTTCGGGGTCGATGTCCACCAGGGCATGGATGTTGTTAAGCGTGTTCATGAGGAAGTGGGGATTGATCTGATACTTCAGATACTCCAGCTGCTGTTCCAGGTTCTGCTTCTCCAGATCTACCAACCGTTTCTGGTCGCCCCGCTGCTTGAAGTAGAGTTTGATGCCGAGGTTGGCACCGAGCATGAGCAAGAGGATAACAAGGTCGATAATCTCACGCTGGCCAATGAATGGCATGTGGGGTTTGTGTTCGCGTGGACCATGACCACCATTGTGTTTGAAATCCCTGTGCCCGCGTTCACCATCAGGTCTGAAACCTTCGGGCGCCATGGGACCATCCTCCCTTTTCATATCCCGGTCCTCGAAATCAGGCCTTCGGTGGTCATCGAATCCCTTGTTTCCGTCCCGCCATCTCTTTTCCATCTTATGTCTTTCCCCCATCCTGTGACGGTTCATGAAATCGTCAGGCCGAGAGGTGCACTGGTAGACAACAAATCCAGCAACAAGGACGCCTACGATGGAGAAGTAGAGGAGCTTCTTCTGACGGTAGACCAGCAGCGGAGCCAACAGATGGTTGTGGATAAGGAAGATGACAAAGAATATGGCATATTGCCGCCACACCATCAAGACTTCGTTCCAGTCGAAAGACAGGTGGCTGTCGTTAGCCGTACGGATGTAAAGACTCATCACCGGCGCCATGAACAGCATTGCCCATAGCGCCAGGTAGATGAGTGTCTCTGATCGTTTCTCTTTCTTGAAATTCATAAACGATGAACTTTAAATGCTTAACTCTTCATGAAAGGCTACCATCTCCAGCCTCCGCCGCCAGGGCCGAATCCGCCACCGCCAGGTCCCATGCCACCACCAGAGCCGGTATAGGAAGAGAGGGTGACAGCAGAACCGCCAGATGCCGTGCCTCCGACATTGCCCATGCCGCCGAAGATGGTATTGCCGCCGCTGAGAGAGATGCCCGACTTCAGTGTGGTTGTGCCGCTTGTGCTGACGATCATGCCCGTACCCAGGTTACTGGTGGCTGAGGGAGTCTTGACTGCCATCACCAGCGTTCCATCCTGATAGAGGCCATACCAGGTGTTAGCACTGACAGAGGCGTTCTGATAGCATGACTGGGTGAGCTGGGAATTGTTTTCCAAGGGTCCTACGGTAACGAGGTTGCCGCCAGTGATATAAAGTTTCTTGCCACCCTCGGTATTGGCATCGATTGCCACCTCAGGCTGACGGGAACCGATGGCATAGACATTGCCGCCCTTGAGATAGAAGTTGCCGTTGGCATCGAGACCATCGTTGCCAGTGGCATAACCCATGACATAGCCACCGCTGATGGTGAAGTCGCCAGAGGAGTTGATGGCATCGTCGGAACTGCTGGTGGCACTTACCACACCTCCGCTGATTTCCAGTGTGCCCTTGCTCTCGATGGCCTCATGGGTCTTTGAAGTGGCAGTGACGGTTCCGCCACTGATGACCAGTGCAGCGTCAGCCTTAATGGCCTTGGCAGAAGCCGTGATATTGTTGCTATATTTATACTGAGAGCCTGTGGTGGTGGCAGTGATGGTTCCATTGGTGATGGTCAGTGTACCGTCGGCCTTCATGCACTTGCCACCCGTACCGGTGGACTTCAGTGTCAGCGTTCCGCCACTGATGGTCATATTGCCATCGGACTTCAAAGCCGCACAGCCCTTGGCATCCTTCTCGTCGCTGTCATAGGCACCGTTGCCAGTAGTGGTTATGTCCAGGGTACCATCGGTCACCTTCATGTCGCCACCAGCCTTGATACCTTTGGCAGCAGCTGCAGAGATGGTAATGGTGATGGTACCACCCTGGATATAGACATTGCCAGTGTCCTCGTCTTCGTGTCCGGTCTTCTCACCAGTAGAGGAAGTACCGTCGAGATCGGCCTGGATGCCGTCATCCCCCACTCCACTGATGCTGATGCTGCCACTCTCCATGAGGAAATACTCATTACAGCTGATTCCATCCTTCACGGCAGAGAGCACATTGATGGTGCAGTTCTTCACGGACAAATAGTCACCGCTCTTGATGGCATGGGCATAGTTGCCATAGACATTGAGTGTGCCCTTGCCCTTGAACTCGGCATGTCCCTTGACGTAGAAGGCAGCCTTCTGTGAACCGCTTCCGTCGGTCAGCGTGTTTTGCGTATCTTTCTGAACACTGATGTTGATGCGCTTGCCATCCATGATGGAAATGGCAGCACCTGTGGGATTGGTCAGCGACAGGCCATTGAGCTCCACAGTGGCCTTGTAGCTTCCTGTCATGGAGAATTCGCCATCGCTGCTGCTTCCCGACAGGGTATAGGTGATTTCGTCACCGTCAATGTCGTCGGTATTGGTTTGCGTCAAGCTGACATGAGCCCCGTTGACGGTGCCGGTGACATAAGGTGCCACATTGCCTGCAACGAGGACACTGGCCGATGTTCCGTCATAGTTGACAGTGACCGTGTTCTTTACCGCAGCCACCGACTCATCGATGCTGATGCCGGTGATGTCGCTGGTAGAAAAAGCCTTGCCTTGGATGGTCAGAGACTTACCATTGTCACTATAGGTCATGTCATCGCTGTTGGCGGTGAAGACATAGGAAACACCCTGGGCCGTCCTGACAGTCATGGTCTGAGCCATGACAGGACTGGATGACAAGCTGAATATAATGAAAGACAGGCATAGTAGCCAATTCATTCGGAAGGAGATGATCTGTTTCATTTTACCTGGACTTTCTTTGTTTGACCGTTTTCGACAATGATATAGATGCCCTTCCTGAGAGAGCTGCGCTGTGAGAGGGAGGCCACACGATGGCCCTGAAGGTTGTAGATACCGTCGGACTGTGGGTTGGTTTCCGAGGACGGCGTGCTGGTGTTCACAGTGCTGATGGCACTGGTGATGGCCTGCTCGTTGCTGAAATACATGCGGCTGATGTCGGTCAGCGCTATGGTAGCACTCTGTGTGCCATTGGTGGCAACCAGGTTGCCATTACTGTAGTTGATGGTCAGTCCCACAGCCGTGAGAGACTGTGCTGTACCGTCGGTTTTCTCGATGGTGAGGAAGGAGAAACTGTCAGCCTGGGCTGTCAGCACACCTGTTGCCATCATGGAAAGAATGACTTTTCGTAACATATCTGATGATTCTTTACTGATTAATAATTTTCTGCAAAGGTAGCTAAAAAAAGAGAAACGGGGCAAATCCGTTCAACGAATGCCCCGTTTTATTCAACGAAAGGACAGGATCTCTTAGAGTCCCATGGCCTTCTTTGCCTTTTCAGCAGCTGCATCGACAGCCTCACCGGCCTTTTCCTTAGCAGCTTCCTTTGCATTGTTGGCAGCATCTTCGGCAGCCTGCTTGGCATTGTCAACGGCACCCTCAACAGCGTCCTTGGCAGCGTCAACAGCCTCTTCGCCAGTAGCCTTCACACCCTCAACAGCCTGCAAGAGACCACTGACGATGCTCTCGGCAGGAGCAGCTGTGAGTGCGCTGACAGCCGTCTGTACAATCTCGTTGTCACCAGCGAAAGCCTTGATCTTCTCAGCGTTCTCCTTCAGGAAGTCCTGAACCTTGGTGACATACTCCTTGGCAACCTCAGGATTGACGGCAAGGATTTCCTTCACCTTTTCCTGAACGGCTGTAAGAACCTCCTGGAGCTTGCTGGCATCCTGTGCCTCGATCTGCTCAGTGAGTGCGGCGATAGAAGCATCAGCTTCCTCCTGCGCATTGTACTCAACGGCCTGAGCCTCCTCTGCTACTGCATCGGCAGGAGCCTGAGCCTTGTTGCCGCACGATGTGAAACCGATGGCACACGCTGCCATCATCATGAACAATGTTTTCTTCATTTTGCTTTCTCTTTTTAAGTTAAACTTTGCTTATTAAACGGATAGAATCACTCAATCCGGGCGCAAATATATGAAATAAATCAATTTGTTGGTGCATTTATTTTGTTTTTTTATGATATTTTTGGCAATTGATTGTTTTTCCGCTACCTTTGCAGTCGTTTTCAGGTAAAAAGAAAAAAGTAGAAAGGATAACAAATGAGCAATTGTCAATGATGAATTGCCAATAAAGAAACAAGAAAGGATGACAACATTAGAATTTAAGCCGCAGCTGATTGCGACACTCAAGAATTACAACCGCCAGAAGTTCATGACCGACCTCATGGCGGGAATCATCGTGGGCATTGTTGCCCTTCCTCTGGCCATCGCCTTCGGTATTGCCTCTGGTGTGACACCCGAGAAAGGTATCATCACTGCCATCGTGGCCGGTTTCATTGTTTCCGTGCTTGGCGGATCAAAGGTACAGATAGGAGGCCCTACGGGCGCGTTCATTATTATAATCTATGGTATCATCCAGCAGTACGGCATGGAGGGTCTTACCATTGCCACCTTGTTGGCAGGTGTGTTCCTTATCATGTTCGGCATACTGCATCTGGGGACCATCATCAAGTACATTCCCTACCCCATCATTGTGGGCTTTACCAGTGGTATTGCCCTGACCATCTTCACCACACAGATCAAGGATCTTCTGGGACTGGTGATGGAGGAAGTACCCTCTGATTTCATAGAGAAGTGGGGTGCCTATTTCAGAGCCCTTCCAACCATCGACTGGTGGAGTGCTGCAGTGGGTGTAGGTAGCGTGATACTCATTGCTGCCTGGCCGAGGATGACCAAGTTCCCGGTATTCAACACAAAGTTTTCCGTTTTCAGGAAACTGCCTGGTTCTCTGATAGCTATCATCGTGATGACAGTGGCTGCGCTGTTACTGAAGCAGTATGCAGGAGTAACATCAATAGAGACCATTGGCGACCGTTTCTCCATCAGCAGTGAGCTGCCTGGTGCCGAGGTTCCTGCCCTGTCGTGGGAAACCATGAAGGCACTGGTACAGCCCGCCATCACCATTGCCATCCTTGGAGCCATCGAATCGCTTCTGTCTGCCACTGTGGCCGACGGTGTCATCGGCGCTCGTCACTCCAGCAACACCGAGCTTATAGCCCAGGGCGTGGCCAATCTTGCATCGCCTATCTTTGGAGGCATACCTGCTACAGGAGCCATTGCCCGCACCATGACCAACATCAACAATGGTGGCCGCACTCCCATTGCCGGTATCGTTCATGCAGGAGTGCTGCTGCTCATCTTCCTGTTCCTCATGCCGCTGGCACAGTATATCCCCATGGCCTGCCTGGCCGGTGTGCTGGTGGTAGTGAGCTATGGCATGAGCGGCTGGAGGTCGGTACTCGGTATCATGAAGAACCCCAAGAGCGATATCATTGTGCTGTGGGTCACCTTCCTGCTGACAGTCATCTTCGACCTGACCATTGCCATTGAGGTAGGCCTGATTTGCGCCTGTCTGCTCTTTATGCGCCGTATGGCAGAGACCACGGAAGTCAAGGTCATCAGCGACGAGATCGACCCCTCTGAAGAAGACAGTGACTTCCAGCTGGGCAACCTTGAGCACCTCACCATTCCCGAGGGTGTGGAGGTCTATGAGATCAACGGTCCCTACTTCTTCGGTGCCGGGAACAAGTTCGAGGAAATCATGGGTGCGCTGGGCCATCACCGTCCCAAGGTGCGGATTATCCGCATGCGTAAGGTACCCTTTGTCGATTCCACCGGTATCCACAACCTCACGAATCTTTGTCTGATGTCGCAGAAGGAAGGCATCCAGGTGGTGCTTTCTGGTGTGAGCCCCCAAGTACAGCAGACCCTCCACCGTGCCAAGTTCGACGAGCTGGTGGGTTCAGACAACATCTGCTCACACATCAACCTTGCGCTCGACCGTGCCAAGGAGCTGGTGAACGAGAAGTAGACTCCTTCCCACAAGACCTGTTACCCACTTACCCGGTACGAACTGAGTAAGTGGGTAGCTTTGCGTCATGAGACGACAATTTTTAAAAGAAATATTCATTTCTTTCCAAATTGTTGCGGTAGTTCAAGTTTTTTTTGTATATTTGCGGCAAAAATACACGTAACTAAAAAAGCCACGACTACCTATGCTAAACAATTTGCTTACAGATCTCAGGACTTTCCTTCCGTCAGATCGTATTTACACAGACGAGTTGCGTACGCTCGGCTGGGGAACCGATGCCAGTTTCTATCGTCAGATTCCGAAAGTAGTCATACGCAGTGATGGTGAGCAGGAGATTTCTCTCATCGTCAAGACCTGTCAGAAACACAAGATGCCGTTCACCTTCCGTGCAGCAGGCACTTCGCTGAGCGGTCAGAGCTGTACCGACTCGGTGCTGATTGTGGCTGGCAAGCATTGGGAGAATTATGAACTCGGAACGAGCCAAGACTCCATCAAGCTGCAGCCGGGCATTGTAGGTGCCAGGGTGAATGAAATCCTGAAACCTTACGGACGGGTGTTCCCACCAGACCCTGCATCGATAGGTTCTGCCATGGTCGGTGGCATTGTAATCAACAATGCCTCGGGCATGAACTGCGGAGTACATGCCAACAGCGACCGCATGCTTCTCTCTGCCCGTATCATCCTTACGGACGGAACGATGCTTGATACAGGCTCAGAACAGAGCAAGACCGCTTTCCGGAAGAGTCATCCGGAGTTTGTGAAGAAGATTGAGGCACTACGTGACAAAGTCCGTGCTGACAAGGAATTAGCTGACCGCATCAGGAAGAAATATTCCATCAAGAATGTGACGGGACTGAATCTTCGTCCGCTGATTGCCTATGACGATCCCTTTGATATCATCGCCCATTCAATGGTAGGCAGCGAGGGCACCCTGGCCTTCCTCTCCGAGGTGACGATGAAAACGCTCTATGACTACAAATACAAAGCATCGGCAATGGTGTATTTCCTCACGATGAAGGAAAGCTGCGAGGCTGTGGTGGCCATGAAGAAGCTGAAGGCAGGCGATGACGACCTGAAGATGAGTGCCGAGAACCTGATGGTGAAGAGTGCCGAGATGCTCGACTACATGTCGCTGAATTCTGTCGACGACCCTGTGTTCCTGCAATACAAGAAAGACGTGGATGCCGGAAAGATAGAGGGCGTGGAACCAGGCGACTACCATAACCTGACAGCCATTCTCACCGAGGCCAAAGGCATCACCCACGAGCAACTGCTTGAAAAGATCGACAAGATCAAGGAGTGCTTAGGCCAGTTCAGGCTCTATATCCCTGCAGAATTCACGGAAGACCCAGCTGTCTATGGCAAGTACTGGGCTATCCGCTCAGGAATCTTCCCCAGTGTGGGTGGAACCCGTCCTGTGGGCACCTCCTGCCTCATAGAGGATGTCGCCTTCCCCATAGAGTCATTGCCCGAGGCCACCGTGAAACTGCAGAAGATGATTGCCGACCATGGTTATTCTGATGCATGTATCTATGGACACGCTTTTGAAGGCAACTACCATTTCATCCTGAATCAGAGCTTTGCCGATGAGCACGAGGTGGCCCGTTACGCCGAGATGATGCGTGATGTGGCAAAACTCGTCGTAGAGGAATATGACGGTTCGTTGAAGGCTGAGCATGGGACAGGTAGGAACATGGCCCCCTTCGTCAAGTACGAATGGGGTGAGAAAGCCTATGAAGCCATGAAAGAGCTGAAAGCCATCTTCGACCCAGAAGGATTGCTGAACCAGGGTGTCATCTTCAACGATGACCCAGAGTGCTTCATCAAGTGCCTGAAACCCCTGCCAGTGCTGGACTATGACTTCGACAGCATACCTGATGGCGGTAAATATCTGATGGATCCTTCACTCTCGACAGCCAAGGAGACCATAGAACAGGTGAAACGTGCCAACAAGTGTATAGAGTGCGGGTTCTGTGAAGTGAACTGCATGTCGTGTGGACTCACCCTCTCCTCCCGAATGCGTATTGCTGTACAGCGTGAGATCCGTGAACTGGAAGCCACAGGTGCCAATCCTCAGCGTGCAGCCACTCTGCGCAAGCAGTATAAGTATTACGGTGACCAGACCTGTGCCACCGACGGCCTGTGCTCTACCTCGTGTCCCATGAAGATCAACACGGGTGAACTGACACACCTGATCCGCCAGTTAGACATGAACAAATCGAAGTTCGGCTACCAGGTCGGAGAGTTTGCTGCCAACCACATGGCAGGCATCAAATCGGGTTTGCGCGTGGTACTCGATGTTGCACATCTTGCCCACGTCACCCTGGGTCCCACGCTGATGACCCATGTATGCAGGACGATGAACAAGATGGGTATGCCGCTCTGGACGACAGCCATGCCTAAGAAGAAGAGACAGCCCAAGAAATCCGACCTCACGCAATTCATCATCGAGAAGTCTATTCCCCATAAGGAAGAAACACATTCCGACCTGAAGGTGGTCTACTTCCCCAGCTGTATCAACCAGACGATGGGTCTTTCGAAGGAAGCGCCCGTGAAACACGCACTCGTGGACGAGGTGATACAGCTGATGGCAAAGGCCGGCTACGAGGTGATCTTCCCGGAAGGCATGGAGAAGATGTGCTGCGGACAGATCTGGGAGTCGAAAGGAATGCTCGACATTGCCGACCGTAAGAGCGCAGAACTTGAAGCCGCACTATGGAAAGCCTCGGAAGAGGGCAAGTACCCTGTGCTCTGCGCCCAGAGTCCCTGCCTGCACCGCATGAGGAAAGTCATGAAGAAGATGAAGCTCTACGAACCCGCAGAATTTATCATGACCTACCTCGTTGACCGTCTTGACTTCCATCCCACCGACAAGCATATCGCGCTGCATCTCACCTGCTCCACCCGTCAGATGGGTGTTGACAAGGACATGATAGCCCTTGCCAGGCTATGCTCCAACAACGTGTTCCTGCCTGAGGGGGTAGGCTGTTGCGGCTTTGCCGGTGACAGGGGATTCACCTTCCCCGAGATGAACAGCTACGCCCTGCGTAAGCTCCGTCCGCAAATAGAGAAGAACGGAATAGAGGTGGGCTACTCCAACAGCCGTACCTGTGAAATCGGCCTGGAGACCAACACAGGTATTCCCTACATGAGCATCATCTATCTGGTGAACCTCTGTACCACAGCGAAACAAACATCTAAAAACTAAAATCAAATACTATTATGAAGATCGGATTATTCATACCCTGCTATGTGGATGCAGTCTATCCTGAGGTTGGCCTGGCCACCTACAAACTGCTGAAGCATCTGGGACTCGACGTGGAATACCCCGAAGGACAGACTTGCTGCGGACAGCCTATGGCCAATGCCGGTTTCGAGAAGCAAGCCGTTCCATTAGCCAGGAAATTCGATGACATGTTCAAGGGTTATGACTATGTAGTTGCACCCAGTGTCAGCTGTACGGCCTTTGTACGTATCAACTATCCGCGGCTTCTCGACCATGAGTGTGTAACCGCCCGGAAGGCCATGGACGTGGTTGAGTTCCTTCACGATGTGGTGAAGGTGAACCATCCTCTCGGCACCTTCCCTCACAAAGTAAGCCTCCACAACTCTTGTCACGGTGTACGTGAGCTCGGCCTGTCATCTCCCAGTGAACAGCACGTGGAGAAGTTCAACAAGATCAAGGACCTGCTCGCATTAGTCGACGGATGTGAAGTTGTAGAGCCCGAGCGTCCTGACGAGTGCTGTGGCTTTGGAGGAATGTTCTCCATCGAGGAGACCGCCGTCTCTGCACAGATGGGCAAGGACAAGGTGGAACGCCACATCCAGACTGGCGCGGAATATGTGACCGGTCCTGACTGTTCGTGCCTGATGCACATGGCAGGTGTGGCCAAGAAGCAAGGGCTTAAGATAGAGTTTAAACATGTAGTGGAAATTTTAGCAGCAGGATTATGAGTACAGCACATTCAAAAGCAGCAAAAGAGTTCCTGAAGAACCAGACATACGCCAAATGGCACGATGCCACTTTCTGGGCAGTACGCAGCAAACGCGACAATATGGCCATGGGGCTGGACGAGTGGGAGCAGTTACGTGAGAAAGCCAGTGCCATCAAACGCCACACCATCACCCATCTGGACGAGTATCTTGACCAGTTTGCCACCAATGCCGAAAAGAACGGGTGCATCGTCCATTGGGCCAAGGATGCCAATGAGTTCAACGAGATAGTCTTCGGCATTCTGAAACAGCACAACGTGAAGAAGATGGTGAAGTCGAAGTCAATGCTCACCGAAGAATGCGAGATGAATCCCTACCTTGAGAGCAAGGGCATAGAAGTGGTGGAGACAGACCTGGGAGAGCGTATCATCCAGTTGAAAGGACAGAAGCCGAGCCACATTGTCATGCCTGCCATCCATCTGAACCATAACGATGTGGGAGAACTGTTCGAGGAGAAAGGCATCTCGAAGGAGAAAGGCAACCACGACCCCACCTATCTTACTTACATGGCACGCCTGAGCCTTCGCAATGAGTTCCTGACAGCCGATGCAGGAATGACAGGTGCCAATTTCGGTATAGCAGAGACGGGTGACATTGTCGTCTGCACCAACGAAGGCAATGCCGACATGTCTACTTCTTGTCCAAAGCTGCACATTGCTGCCATCGGACTTGAAAAGGTGATTCCCAACTACGATTGCCTGGCAGTGTTCCAGAGGATGCTTTGCCGTGCAGGCACTGGCCAGCCCACGACCACCTATACCAGCCATTTCCGCAAGGCTCGTCCTACGGCTCATCCCATGCATATCATCCTTGTCGACAACGGACGGTCAGAATGGATTGGCAATCCCGAGCATTGGGAGGTGCTGAAGTGTATCCGCTGTGGATCGTGTATGAACACCTGTCCTGTCTATCGTCGTTCCGGGGGCTACTCCTACAGCTATTTCATACCCGGTCCTGTAGGCATCAACCTCGGTATGCTGCGTGACGTGCAACAGCATTCCGGCAACGTCTCTGCCTGTACGCTGTGTCTCAGCTGCCAGACAGTATGCCCTGTGAAGATAGACCTTGGAGACCAGATCTACAAATGGCGCCAACAGCTTGATGAGTTCGGCACCGCCAACCCGGAGAAGAAACTCATGTGCAAGGGCATGAACATGCTGTTCGGTTCCCCGTCTCTTTACAGGATGGCCACCGCCGTATCACCCATTGCCAACATCATTCCACCCTTCTTGATGAACATGAAGATCAACCCTTGGGCTGAAGGCCACCAGATGATGACATTCCCGAAGAAACCGTTCCACACAGTTTTCAAGGAAATAGCGAAGAAACAAAACAACGAAAATAAGTAAAGAGGAAAAGCGGAAGCAAATTTTTCACTTTTCACTATTCACTTTTACCTTAAAATTATGAGCAACAAAGAAGATATATTAAAAAGGTATAGGGCAAATGTACAGAAGAAATACGACATGCCCGACCTGAGCGACATCAAGGCCATCACCTATCCCGACCCTCTCGTGCAGTTTATTGCCATGAGCGAGAACGTGGGTGGACACGTGATAGAAGTGAAGGGTGACCGCACTGTCGACGGACTCATCCGCGAACTCTATCCTGACGCCAAGGAGATAGCCTCGAATCTTCCAGAAGTCACCATCGCCACAAGGAATCCTGATGAAGTAGGACGTGCCCGCGATCTCAACGGAACCGATGTTGGTGTGATACGCGGACTGTTCGGCGTGGCTGAGAACGGCTGCATCTGGATTCCCCAGCAGATGAAGGAAAAAGCAGTATGCTTCATCTCAGAGAATCTGGTTATCCTTCTGCCCAAGTCCCAGATTGTCAACAACATGCATGAGGCTTACCGCCGGCTCAGAGAACGCGATCCCAAGTCCGGCCTTGAGCTGTTCGATGAGTACGGCTACGGCTCATTCATCAGCGGTCCCTCAAAGACTGCAGATATAGCCCAAGTGCTGGTCATGGGTGCACAGGCAGCGCGAAGTGTAACCGTTCTGCTCCTACCAGAGTAGATTCTACAAATAAACTTATCTGCCATAACAATGAAAAGCAAAAAAATACTGACTACACTGTTCTGCGCTCTGCCTCTGATGGCAGCAGCGCAGACTTTCGACTTCGACATGACGAAGCCACAACCTGTCTACAACGAGGAGACCGGTTACGGATACGACCTTGTCGCAGCCCCGACGAAGAAGACGTCAAACGAGCCTTTCTACTTCTCAGTAAAGGTGGACGATGGTAACTACCGCATCCGCGTCGTAATAGGCTCCAAGAAAAAGGCGGGAGAGACCACTGTCCGTGCAGAAGGGCGCCGGTTGATGGTTCACAACGTGGCTACGAAGAAAGGCAAGACAGAGACCTTCGAGTTTCAGGTGAACAAACGTTCTCCCCGCATTGACGACAAGTCACGCGTACGTATCAAGGACCGCGAGAAGGACTATCTGGCATGGGATGACAAGCTGACGCTGGAATTCAACGGTGATGCACCGGCAGTACAAAGCATCCATATTGAGCGTGACGACCAGGTGCCGACCGTCTATCTGTGCGGAAACTCCACTGTTGTCGACCAGAACAGTGAGCCTTGGGCTTCGTGGGGACAGATGATTACCCGCTGGTTTGGCCCTGAGGTGGCCATTTCCAACCATGCCGAGAGCGGACTGACTGCACGCACGTTTATTGCTGGAGGACGCTTGGACAAGATCCTGACCACACTGAAGCCCGGTGACCTGCTGATAGCCGAGTTCGGACATAATGACGAGAAAGAAAAACGTCCCGGTGACGGTGCGTGGTATCACTATGTCTACAACTTGAAAATCTTTATTGATCAGGTACGTTCAAAAGGGGCAGACATCGTCTTCTGCACACCTACACAGCGACGTGCCTTCGACAAGGATAAAAAGACCATCACCAACACCCACGGTGAGTTTCCCGCTGCCATGAAGAGCGTTGCCGAGCGGGAGAAGGTGCCTGTGATAGACTTAAACGTTATGACGAAGCAATTCTTCGAAACACTTGGCTTTGAGGATTCTAAGCGCGCATTGGTACACTATCCGAAGGAGCTTTACGGACGCGAACTGGCAGACAACACCCATTTCAATCCCTACGGTGCCTATGAGGTGGCCAAGTGCGTGGTGATGGGTATGAAGAAGCTGCAACTGCCCATAGTCAGATACCTGCGTCCTGAATGGCAGGACTTCGACCCCACGCAGCCCGATGATTGGAAAACATTCAAGTGGGCACCCTCACCAATGAAAGATATCGTAAAACCCGATGGAAACTAAAAAACAAGGAAAGACAATGGGTAAAAGTAACTTGATGATACGCAAATGTCTGCTCTGCTGCGGTATAGCAGCATCCCTCACCACCATGGCTCAGTCATGGCCGATGTCAACCCCAGAAGCCAAGCCTGGCACCCGTTGGTGGTGGCTCGGTTCTGCAGTGGACAGGGAGAACCTGAACTGGAACCTGAAGCAGTATGCTGACCACGGCATCGGGGCCGTAGAGATAACGCCGCTGTACGGTGTCCAGGGCAATCAGGCTAACAACATCCCTTACCTGAGTGACAAATGGATGGAAATGCTGCGATACACTCAGGAACAGTGCAAGCAGAACGGCATAGAACTCGACATGGCCACAGGCACTGGTTGGCCTTTCGGTGGCCCGTGGGTACCATTGGAAGAATCGGCCTGCAGGGTGGTGTTTGTAGAAAAGGAGTTTACAGGCAAGGAAGTCAAAGACCTGAACCTGTTGCCGGCAGAAAAGGAACGTAACAATTCTGTCCTGCAGAAAGTCATGCTTTATGGCGGTGACGATTTTTCGGCCGACATAACAGAACATGTAAGCAACGGAAGCCTCTCATGGAAGATACCCAAGGAGATGATTCCCTTCATCGGGACAGGCAAGGAAGATGTGAAGACAGTCGTTGCCGTCTATATCAAATATGGTGTGATGAAGGTGAAACGTGCAGCCCCTGGCGGTGAAGGACTGGTCATCGACCATTTCGACCATCAGGCTGTGGCTCATTATCTGAAACATATAGAAGAAGCGTTTGAGCGTACTCATACCCCCTACCCCCATACCTTTTTCAACGATAGTTACGAGGTAGCCGACGCTACATGGACCCCCACGCTATTTGAGGAGTTTGAGAAGCGTCGCGGCTATAAGCTGCAGGATTGTCTTCTGAAACTTATCCATGCCAGCGAATCAGATCATGTGTGGATGGGCAGACAGCCCAAGGAGGTTCTTTCCGACTACCGTGAAACGCTCAGCGACCTGCTCCTGGAGAACTTCACCGAGCAGTGGACGGCATGGGCCCACAAGCACGGAGCCATCACCAGGAACCAGGCTCATGGCTCACCTGCCAACCTCATCGACTGCTACTCTGCAGTAGATATACCAGAGATTGAAGGATTCGGACTTAGTGACTTCGGCATCAAGGGCTTACGTACTGATCCGGGGAAGACCCGGAAGAACGATTCCGACTACTCGATGTTCAAATACGCCCCTTCGGCAGCTCACGTCTGCGGAAAGCCCTACACCAGCAGCGAGACCTTCACGTGGCTGACGGAGCACTTCCGCACCAGCCTGTCGCAGTTGAAGCCCGACCTCGACCTGATGTTCTGTGCTGGCGTGAACCACATGTTCTTCCACGGCACCTGCTACTCACCGAAGGATGACACATGGCCTGGCTGGAAATTCTATGCCTCTATCGACATGTCACCGACGAACAGTATCTGGCGCGATGCACCCTACTTCATGCAATATGTGGAGCGCTGCCAGTCATTCCTCCAGTGGGGACAGCCTGACAACGACTTCCTGGTGTTGTTGCCTGTCCGCGACATGTGGCAGAAGAATCCCAGGAAACTGCTCATGCAGTTCTCTATTCACGCTATGGGGAGCCTGGCACCGGAATTCATCAAGACCATCCTTGACATCGACCGTGCCGGTTTCGACTGCGACTACATCTCCGAGCGTCTGCTCATGGGTGTTACGTACAAGAATGGAATGCTGGAGACCAAGGCCGGCACACGCTATAAAGGACTCATCATTCCCGGTTCGGGCAACATGCCCGCAAGCATCGAACAGCACATCAGGGAATTAAAGGCCCAGGGTGCCCATATATTCTATAATACTGACGCCACCCTGCTGCGTAAAGCTGCTCGTCCAGAACCCATGAAGACCGAATGTGGACTGAAGGCCATACGCCGCAGCAATCCCTCTGGATATCATTACTTTATTGCCAACCTCACGCCAAACGACATTCATACTGTCGAGCCATTGGCCGTCAATTACAAGAGTGCCGTGTGGTTCAATCCTCTCAACGGAGACATCATCCCTGCCACATCCGACAAGGATGGAATCGTTATCAATCTCCGTAGCGGTGAGTCCATGATCCTGCAAGTATTCCGTGAAGAGACGATGGCGCAAGGTGCTCCTTCACCATCGACCCTTTCCGAGCCTGTTGACATCGTGGGGCCGTGGACGCTGTCGTTCGCCGAAGAAGCCCCGAAAGTGAACAAGACCTTTACGCTGGACAAGCCACAGACATGGGAGACATTGGATGATGATTCTGTCAAGGTGACCATGGGCACGGGAGTATATACCACCCACCTGAAATTGAAGAAGAAGGATATGAAGAACGTCAGAGGCTGGAAAATCGACCTTGGCGACGTCCGCGAATCCGCCCGCGTGTATATCAATGGAGAATTCATCGGCTGCGCCTGGAGCGTACCGTTCGTGCTCGACTGTAAGCAAACGCTGAAAGCCGGTGACAATGAAATCCGTATCGAGGTAACCAACCTGCCTGCCAATCGTATAGCCGACTTAGACCGACGAGGCATACCATGGCGCAAGATGGAAGAAATCAATGTCGTTGACATCAACTACAAGAAGACCACCTATGACCAATGGTCTTCTATGCCAAGCGGACTGAACTCTGTTGTCAGACTGTTCAAAGAATATCAGTGACTTAGGTTTCCCTGGGATGTAAACTTTTGGCATTCAGGCATTTCTTACCTGCGAAAGTCGAGAGTTAAGTATTTAGCGTTAAGAGCCGCCATCCTCTTTCAATGAGGACCGCGGCTCTTTCTTTCATTTCACCAATCGGCTGTCCTTTCAGTTTCCCTTTCGGCTGCCCTTTCCTTCGGTTGCCCTTTCTCGGCTGCCCTTTCCTTCGGCTGCCCTTTCCTTCAGTTTCCCTCCGGTTGCTTTTCGGTTGCCTTTTTTCGGTTTCTTCAAGGACTTCCGTTCCATTCTCTCTGCTGTTGCTCCACGGTTGGCTGCGACTCAGTCGCAGCTAACCCTCAACAGCAGCTAACCCTCAGCAGCAGCCTGGCTTTTCATTGCCAGCCCTGCCGCCAGCTGCCGGTTAGTCCCCGTCAGTGCCAGGGTTCGTGGGCCCGTCGTCAGGTGGGGTGTCACTGCCGCCGCCGGTACCATCGGTGCCTGCGGGAGACAAGATGAACGCGATGGGTGTCTTGTTCTGGAAGCGCTTCACCTTGCCATCCACGGTGCGCTTCACGCTCTCCACGACGTAGCCTGCAGAGAACACGCACTCGTCCTTCAGGGCACGCGAGGTGAGACGCTCGCCCTTGGTGTTCTCGGGGGTGAAGTTCATGTGCACACCCTCGATCAGCGTGTCGATGCCTGCCTCCATGGCTGCTGCCACTGAAACGGCGCCTCCCTTGGCGGCCTCGATCGAGGGGCCGAACGTGCCCAGTCCCTCCAGCTTCACCGGCTGGCCCTGGAGCACCAGCTCCTTCATGCATTCCACCACTTGCTGCACCACGAGCACCACCATCTGGTAGTCGGCCAGCTTGCCGTGGCTCGTCATGTGGGCACAGAAGCCCTTCAGGTCGAGCGGCTTCTTCTCGTCCACCTCGGGGTACCACTTTCCGAAATTCTCTGCTGCCTCGTTCTTGTTCTGGCGCAGGTTCACAACCATTGCAATTTTTCTTACTGCCATAACTTTTCTTGGTATTAAATTATTAAGGCGAACTTTCGGGTTACGGGTCGCCATTTTCCGCTTGTTTTCCCCTTGTTTCTGGGGGCTTAAGAGTTCAGAACGCGCGCTTCTTTCATCCCTCTCATTTACGTTAAAAAGGTACAAAAAAACTTTGAAATATCCAAACATTTTTCCAATTATTTTTCAAAAAAAATCTCCCCTGAGTTTACCCCCACTAAACTGGGAGTTTACCGCCACTAAAGTCCGAGTTTTGCGGCAGTAAAACTCTGACGTGGGTTGGTTGGGTTATTAAATAATGTATAAAATATGAGTTAAAACATTTTATTATCAGGAATTATTTGTATCTTTGCCTGCGGAAAAAAAATTATACGTCTATGAATGCAGTATCTTTGAACAACCTTTGGACTTATATTCAGGGACTATCGCTTACAGCCAGCAATCGTAAATGGCTGGCAGAAAAGCTGACAGCGCCTGTCGATGACCAAACTTCAGCCCCACCTGTGTTACAGACATGGGAGGAAGCAATGTCAGATCTTGACGAATCGGAACGGGAATTTGAACGTGGTGATGTGCTTTCTGGCGAAGAGTTCAATGTCCAGTGTCAGGCACTCATTGACAGCTTTGCAAATAAGTAATGCAAGTAGAGGTTTCGAAACGTGCCCAGCGCCAGTGGCTACGCATCCTTGTATATTACAATGAGATGGGTGGAGAAAGGGCCGCTGCCAAACTTCATCAGAAGTATTTGCAAAAGCAGAAACGTCTGTTGAAGTATCCTGAAACGGGTTATCCTGAACCCTTATTATGTGACAGGAAGATACGTTATCGTTCCGTTATCATCAACGACTATTACAAGATGGTCTATTATGTTAAAGGCGACGTGTTGCGTGTAGCAGCCTTCTGGGATATGCGAATGCATCCCGACAATTTGCGTAAGACAATTTAAGAATCAAGGGGACAGGTTTTTGAATCTGAGAATTAACGATTCAAAAACCTGTCCCCTTGATTCTTCAAGGCGTGATGACGGCTTACTCTTATCCCATGGCAGCCCTGGGATGTAAGCTCAAGAAAACAAAAAAGTTTTGCTTTCTCTTCGCTAAATCGAAATTTTGCACTATCTCTGACTATCGTCGAAAGGCTACGGGTAGGCGAGCTCGGGAATGGGTAGGCTGCATCTCGGAAATGAAAAATAAATCGCGATTTATTTTGCATTTCCGAGATTTGCACTACCTTTGCACAAAGAAAACTGACAAGAAACAATATGAACCTACGCTATAAGCTACATAACGCATTGATACACAGGGAGTTATTACCCACCCCTATTTCGTCATGTAAGGTAAACAATAAGTCTATCGGTTTAGCAGACCCGCCCCTGCTGCATCAGGCATGTGCCTTTTGTGGCAGGGTTTTTATGTATCTTTTTTTATTATTGCTACCACTGGGCTTCTCCAGTTGCGAGCAGCCCCGGCTGCACTATGCCGAGCTGGAGGCCTACTATGCCGAGTCGCAGCAGCTCAGCGCGGCACCCCGCGACAGCATTGTGCGCTTCTCGCGCAAGGTGCAGGACTTCGTCACCCGCAATCCCGATGCGACTGAAGCCCCCCTCTATCCGAAGATCAAGAGCAACATCAGTCTCTCGCTGCGCCTCACCGACTCGTCGTGGGGCGAAGACCGCACCATCACCTTCGGCGGTGACACCACCGGAGGCAACACGTCACAAACCGACTCAGGCACCGTCACTTACGGCAACGTCGTGATCGACACTGCCTGGGCTGGGCATAACACAGTAAGTTACTAACATATATTTTTAAGGCCAGAGGGCCTTATTGTTCATTTGTAGTAGTTAATTCGCCCGCTGCGAAGTCCGCGAGTAACTGCAAATAAATACAAGTCACGTGAAAAACGTGACGGATTTCATAATTTAGAGATTATTTACCAGCAGTCTGCGAAGATAGCTGGTTTTTCAGTAGAACAAAACGTAAACAATGATATATGGCAACAAAAGAACCTGGTTATGTATACATATTGACTAACCCAAGCTTCAGAGAGGACTGGGTTAAGATAGGCAAGAGCTCACGTCCTGTTGACGTGAGAAGCAAGGAGCTTGACAATACTGCAGTACCCTTGCCCTTTGAAATCTTTGCCACAATGAAGACGGTGAAGTATAATGAGGCAGAGAGGTTAGTTCATCGCTATATCGAGCGTTTTACAAACTTGCGTATTCGCAACAATCGTGAGTTTTTTAACGTTAAGCCGGAGGAAGCCTTGGAGATTTTCAAAGATGTGTCGCTGCTGCTCGACGATGCAGAGATAGACGAAGTGTATAAGAAAGACATAGTAGAAGAATCAGAGAAGAGCATAAGAACACATCATAGTTCCGAAGGTGAAAACCGCATTTGGATGATACCTTGCAATCAGAAGTTCTTCGACCTAAAAGGGTGTTTCAAGAAGTATGGCGAAATGTATTGGTCGCAATACTTCAATTTCCGCAAGGGCGATACTGGCTATATATACATGTCAAGTCCAGACAGTGCCATTGTTTACAGCATCGAGGTTTTAGACTCAGAACTGCCTTACTCAACAGTAATGGACTTCAAGGAAGAATTCTTTGTTGACAAGAGTGACTTTGGAGCATGGAAGGCCCACAATCGCTTTGCACATTTCCGTATGACAGGACAAACCAATTCTTCGCGTCTGAATCTTGCTCACCTGATGAGTCATGGTTTGAAGATGGCCCCAAGAGGCGCATTGAATCTCTCGTATAAGGACTACGAAGAATTGAAGAAGTATATAGAAGATAACTTTTAGCAAAAATGGCAAAGAAAAATATAGAAATAACAGCGACACATTTAGGTGGTAAAGATACTATTTTCCCTCAATCTTATGCTTCTATAAAAAGAGGTAACAAGGCAAGATACGTAGAGTTTCATCAAGAACTGAAAAGATCGTCAGTAGAAGAGGATGTAAAGGCAGCCTATCGAAAATTCTTCTCTTTACCTCAGGACAGTTCCAATAATCGTGATCTCTATACGCCACAAGTGTTATTTGAATTCAAAAATGACAGAAAATTCGCCAATCGTCACGTTAGGGCTGAGGTGCAAGCCCAGATAATATACTATGTTCACCGTTTGAAGTTTGAACCGGGTGAAAAGAGTATTCCACCCTTCTTGTGCATTGCCGATGTAGATGAAACCATTGTGACAGAAACAATTCTTTGGGAATCATTCTATAACAATCCGACATACGATTGGACTGCTGCACCGTCAAGCCCAGACACAAAGCTCATACATGATTTGGAAATATCGGAAGCTGTTGGCAATATGCGCGTACTTCATCCGTTTGATTTAAATGAACTCCAATTCCTTGACGACTTCTTTCATCGCGTATATACCAATGCAATAGAAAAGAGCTTGATTGTAAAGAAAGACATTACGGAACGGAACTTTGAAGATATATATCAAAGCTGGTACAATAAATTCGCTGAAGACGTACGAAACGGCTATAAACCTTCCCAATATTTCATTTGTGACATTCAAGAGGGAAAATCGTATATTCGGCAGGATACCAGTCGCGTGTATTTTGATATTGAGGAAGGAATAAGCATTCCCAAAAAGCTTAACTTGAAAGATTATATGGCCTTTTGGGCTTTATACAATAAAAACAGAACAGGAAATGTAGATGTTATTCGCGGCATTCTTTCTAAAGCAGATCGTCTTTCCGAAGAAACTCAACGAAGGTTCGAAGGGGAGTTCTACACACCAGTCCATTTAGCGCGTAAGGCAATTGACTACCTTGATGTGGTCGTTGGTGGTGATATGAAACAGATAGACTGGGAATCGGGTAACTATCGACTTTGGGATATGGCTTGCGGAACGGGTAATTTGGAGTACTATTTACCTGCAAAGTCGTACCGTTACTGCTATATGTCCACACTTCATCAGCAAGATGTAGTCTTTTGTAAAGGGATGTTCCATGATGCAAAAGTATTCCAATATGATTATTTGAACGATGATATTGACCGGCTGTTGGGCCAAGACAATACGATAGGGTGGAAAATGCCCCAGGAACTGGTTAATGATTTGGCAAATCCAGAGTTGAAATGGATTATATTCATTAATCCACCCTTTGGCACGGCACAAAACAAAGGCAAAGCTGACGAGAGTAAACGTGATATTAGTATGACAAAAGTTCGCGACCACATGACCATAAACCATCTTGGAGAAGCCAGTCGCGAACTATTCACACAATTCCTTTACCGTATCCATCACGAGTTTAAGAATAAACAGGCTTGGTTAGGGTTGTTCTCGAAGTTGAAATATATAAATGCGAACAATGACCAAAAAGTCAGGGAAACAATCTTTCGCTATCATTTCGAAAAAGGTTTCATATTTGATGCCCGTGTTTTTGATAGTGTAACAGGTGAATATCCCATTGGCTTTCTTGTCTGGAATCTTAATAAATGGGAAAAAGATTTTGCCTCGCAAAATATCATTGTGGAAAAGTGTAATAAGAAGGGAGAAGCAATAGAAACAAAAGTGCTTAACGTCATTGATAAACGATTGCTTCTAAACAAATGGGTAAATCGGTTACCTGCAA
Source organism: Prevotella sp. (assembly GCA_016285075.1). Classification (GTDB taxonomy): domain Bacteria; phylum Bacteroidota; class Bacteroidia; order Bacteroidales; family Bacteroidaceae; genus Prevotella. The sequence continues at coordinate 6,566 of JAEEQB010000047.1, read as the reverse complement.
CAAAAGTATACCCTGCTTTCTCATCAGCATTGGCAATTACTCAGGAAAGGAAAGACTTAAGAGATCGCATAAGCCCCGGTTTCTTATGTTCTTTGTGTGCAAAAGGAAATGACTTACAAAACCAAAAGTATGTGTCATTATACTCAGGGCCATATTGCAGTGCAGGAGCTTTTAGTGTTACAAAAGAGAATTTCCTGAAAGCAATGATTATTCATGCAGTCAGGAAGGTTGCTAAGAAAGACTGGAGTAATGACCGCGACCAATTTTGTAAGCCCTATAACGAATACCTGCACGATGAAGTTGTACAACAATTGGGATATGTAGAGGGAGAAACTCCAGAATTCCCAATGGATTTTGCTTATGATTGTGTGGTATGGAGTCTATTTGCCAATAGTAATCATACTGTCGCATTGAAAGATGTTGAATTTAAAGGGAGAACCTATCAGATACATAATAATCTGTTTCCTTTTACCATAGAACAAGTAAAACAATGGGGCATACAAGACCAAGATATAGCCATCACCATTACAGCTGAAGACGAAGATCGTTTTGCAGCCAAATGGTTAGCAGATAATTCTGAGAATTTAAGCAAGGCTGCAGCAGATGTAGTTGCAGCAGCAAGCGAGGTCTATCGTATATATTTCCAGAATTTGAATTCAATCAATACTAATCGTTACAAAATAAAAACATGGGGCGTTGGTCGATATCAAATTATCTACTCAATGACAGATGCGGAAATTGGTATATCTGAGATGAATAAACTAAAAGAGGTTCACAAGAAACTGGGTGATAAAATCAGGAAAAGAATACATCCATTAGGTTTCTTAAGATAGTATTAATCTCTTGACGCCTATTAATCATTTCTGATTACGAGAAACATCTCAATGGTATTTGAAGATATGAAGAATGGGAAATCTAAATTCGCGTTTGTTCTATTGCTAATTGTAGCGATAGGCTTAACCTATTTACTATATCGATTGCTTCGTTTTGAAAATGAAACAATTGGTGATATGGAGATAGATAATTTAGGAGATCTTCTTTCTTACATTGTTGTTTGGTTGGGACATTTATGTTCAATCTTTAATATCCTTTTATATGTAGCATTGTTTGCTGTATGGAAATACACTTTTACCTGTGCTGAGGAATTATTTGACTTCGGTGACAACGATACAAAGACAGGCGTAGATGAATATGAGTCTCAAAGGCATGGCGAAAAGCTTTGGGAAAGCATGAATGACGGGTCTGCTGACGATCCTGGTGTTTGGTAATATACACATAATAGAATAGATACTTAAACAAACTAAAACAACGATTATGAGAAAAAGTACATAGAAAGTATTGCGGTGTGAAAGAAAATGATTATCTTTGCACCCAAGATTAGCGAATTATAGAACACAGCTTGAAAGCTTCGTTGCAGACCAAATTACCACAAACAATCTTGTAACGGCGAGTCGAAAGCTGCCAGCTCACGTGTATGCAGAAGCGTGGGCATTGGTGGTGTCGCCGTTAGGATGTGGTAATCCTGGTCTGCGTAATTTTCTGCTGGTGTCCATAGCTTCTGTTCTTACGTGGGCGCTGATCTTATTTACTAATAACCTCTAATTATAAATATTAAACATTATGGACAACAAACCGTTAGAGACGGACGAATTAGTTATTGTCGGCGGGCGCTATGGGGACCTGGCCGACAAGTTGACACCCCTGTTTGAAAAAGGTGCACCCATAGACGAGAAAGAACTGGAGATAATCACCGGCGGCGAGACGCTCTACCTGATGAAGACCGCCAACGACCACGACCCCTACGCCATCGGGGTTTTCACACCAACCATGAAGCGCATAGGGTTTCTGTGGATGTATCAGGCCTATGCCATGGGCGAATGGATGGAGGCGAACAATGAGAAATGTGTCAGGGCACGCATCAGCCGACTGAGCACAAAGTACGGCTTCATGATTTCGAAGCCTGTGAAACCGATGAAGCTGACCTTCCGGCCTCGCGAAAGCCTGTACTTTGACAAGGATTGGGCCAGTAACCTGCCAAAGCTGATGCCTTGCAGGAAGGGCGAGTGGCTGGAGCTGAGCATGATGATGCTGGAGGACGGACTGAACGACTGCGATGCTTGGAACGAAGTGATGAAGAGCCGCATAGAGAACGTGATAGACGAACTGCCTTACGACCTGTCGTCGCTGGGCTACACAAAGGGCATGGAGCTGTATCTGAAGATGAAGGACTCGGAGATACAACAGGTCAGGGACGAGAGCGACCGGCTGCTCTACACCATGATACACCGAGGGTCGAAACAGAGGATGGACTGGTGGATGGACAGCTGCCTGCCTTATTATTTCCATGACCCCGGCATTGGCTCGGTGGTGGATTTGTTCGACAGCGCCAACATGACGTTGGAGTACATCGAGGCATTGCTGCACCAGGCACCCGAACACCTTTTCCATTTCTATCTGGCCGACAGAAGCAACTTCTCTACGCATCTGCTCTACTCGGCCCTGCCGCACGAGTTGTATACCCGCCTGCTGACGCTGCTGGCTGTCAGGGAGGCTATGATGCAAAGGAAGGAAGGAGAGAAGGTAGACGAGATGAATGACGATGAACGGATATTTCATTGCATTAAGATCATGAACGAGGAAGGGACGCTGAAATACCTGTACGACTATACTTGGATCATGGAGGTGATGAACCTGACGAAGGGCTTGCCAAAGTTCAACACCCCCAGTTCGTTTATTACCTATTTTAAAAATAATGGCATCAAGCGGCTGCCATCGGATGACACCATCAAAAAAAAGCGGAACGTATTCACTGGCACTTTCCCTGATTGGGTGTTTACAGACTGTGACATGTCAGAGGGTACACGACGCATCAATACTGGCAAGAGATTCCTGAGTCTATACCGAAAATTCCGAAAATCTTAATCTTTTTTCGATTACTTTTCCCGATTTCTTTCTTTTTTTCCCCGAATCTTTCCCGATTTCTTTCTTTTTTTCCCCGAATCTTTCCCTACACGTTTTTTTTGACGTGTGGGGATTTTGTTTTTTCTAACTTTGCGTTCAGAAACCGAGCGGGGAGAAAGACCGGTCCTCCTGCCGCGAGGTAGAAAACTCTATTAAACAAAAAAAATAATGATCATGGAGAAAGAAAAACAGATTCCCTCCGACGTACAGCTGCTGGCGCGATGGGTGACAATGCTTGCCAACAAGCTGCAGTATCACAAGATGCTGACGCAGAGCGATGCCTTCAAGCAGGCACACCTGACCCGAGACCTGCTCACGGCACTGGGCGAAGGGGAAGTGGAGTTCACCTACAGGAAGGAGGACGGATTCATCCGCAAGGCACGCGGCACGCTGTGCAAGGGCGTTTGCCCGGGCTACGACAGCTATCAGCCCAAGACCGACAGGAAGCCCCGCCGCAGGGACGAGGAGGACACTTCCTACTGCTACTTCGACATCGACCGCAACGAGTTCCGCTCGTTCAAGGCCGAGAATGTAATGAACATCGACGTAATACATCAACTCGACCGCCATGGATAACTACCCTCCCGGAGCAGCGCACGACCCGCATGCTCCCTACAACCATCCCGTGGAGAAGGAAGTGGAGGTGTACGTCTCGGCCACACTGGTCAAGGCGGACAGCGTTTGCATAGACACCACTCCCTACACGTTCGCTGAACGTGAGTACGACCCCGTGGACGGAAGCCTCGTGGTGACACAGATCACCGAGGTGCCCGACTGCGACCTCGAAGAGGCCTACCGCAACGAGTCACGCACGCCACTCGAGATCATCCAGGACTGCAAGAAGCTGGCTGAGACTGTGATGAAAGAGAAAGGCTTCCACCTCTATGCACAGATGAACCTGCGCACGCTGGTACAGGACTGCGAAGACTGGGACATGAAGGACTTCACGGTGGAAGAGTTATGATGTTTACGAACAACGAATTTCACGAAATGATAATTTTAACGAACTACGAATTTCACGAATTTCACGAATTAATGATGAAACAACGAATTTCACGAGACTTGTCGAAGACCCACGAGTGCTCGCAGTAATTTCACGAATTAAACAAATTAAAGTTATATGAAAAAAGATTTGAAAAAACAGAACATAGTAACCAAGTACAGCATTGGCGACCGCGTATGCTTCATCGACAATGGAGCATTGGTCTACGACGACGTGGATAGCATTAGCGTCTTTGTCTACTCCGACGGGAGTTACCAAATCTACTACTCGCTCGAACAAAGCTATAGTTTCAAGTGCGAGCAAGACCTCTGCCCTGCCGACGTAAAACCACAACCCTGTAAAACCGAGGAAGTATGAGTCAGAAGGATTTAGAGGCCTTGGCCGAGAAGATTAAGAAGCATGGTCTGGACGACCTGACGAAGCTGGCGCCCATTGGCGACCTGGGCTACTTGAACTGCATCAGCTACTATCGTGGCGACTACCTGCGCTCCGAGATGATACAGAACATCATGGATGCGTTTGACGAGCAGCGTGAGAAGAAAGGATGGACGGTGAACGGCGGCGAGACCTGCTGGCGCTGCACCGACCACTACTACCACTGCCCGGAACTGGGACTGCACTGGGGTATCGATTCAGGAGACTGAGCACGCTTCGCGCTAAATGATAAATGATAAATGATAAATGATAATTATTATTCGGAAAGAAATTAACAGCTCCGAGCTTGCTCGCCTGAGCACCTATAAAAGAAAGCAATGAGCGAAGAAATGGCTCAGAAATTTTCTCAAAGAAATAACTGCTTTATGAGTAATTATTGGTTAATTTCTGACAATTTCTTTCCGAAAAAACTAGAATTATGAACAGGACTCATCTATCAGAAGCGGAGCAGCAGGAGCTGCTGCTCCGCTTGCAACGAAACTACAGATACGATGCCAAGCTGGGCAGGCTGAGGAACCGCAAGACGGACAAGGCACCGAAGGGCAAGATACAGAATCGTGGCTACTCTGAGATTGGTTTGTGGTTGGGTGGTAAACATATATATATCAAGATGCACCGTGCCGTCTTTGCCATCTGCCACGGCCGATGGCCCACGGAGACAATTGACCACATCAACGGCTGCAAGACCGACAACCACATCGAGAACCTGCGCGAAGCGAGCCAGTCGGACAACAAGCTGAACCAGCTGCTGCCTTGGAAACCAAACAAGGACTCGGCCCTGCCTGGCATCTCGCCGCATAAATGGGTGTATAGGACAAATCTGCACGGCAAAGTAGTTTTCATGGCCGACCCCTTCCGGCTGTTCTATCACACCACTCTCTTAGGTAAAATCTATCAACGTTAACATCTGAAATTATCTTACAAAAGAAAACAACCATCATGAGGAAAAACAATTTCTTTAACATCAGACCCCACGACCGCATGAAGCCCAAATGGGTAGGCGAGACGGGCGTAGAAGACGGATACTCGGAGTTCTCGGAACCTGCCTACTGCATCAAGGCATGGCTGGAGCTGATGACCGAGTACCGCAAGGAAAACCGATTCGACAACGTGCACACCATCGTGCTGGCCTACTGCCAGGGACGCAACGACGTAGACGTCTACGACTACATCAACTACCTGTGCAAGGAACTGGGCCTGTTCCACGATGAACGGCTCACCAACAAGTGGAAGTACGCACGTCTGGCACAGGCCATGGCGCGATACGAGACTGACTATGAACTCGACATACAAGAGGTGATGAAAGCAATGGAATTCTTTAATATTTTCATAGTATGATGGCAAGGAACAACATTTTCAACATCCGTGCCTCGCGACAGGCGTGGCAGGGACAGAGAGGCAGCTGCAAGGGATTCTGCAAGTTCGAAGACCGATGGTGGTGCATACGCGCATGGGTGAAGCTCATGCAGACCTACCGCATAGTGCACGGCTGCAAGACCGTAAGACAGATAGTGACGCGATTCGCGCCGCCTACGGAGAACCACACCGACCTCTACATCGACTACGTATGCAAGCGGGTCAAGCTGCTGCCCGACGAGCCGCTGACCTGCAAGGACGAATATGTGAGACTGGCCAAGGCCATGGCATGGATGGAGACCAACAGCGAGGTCTCGGAATCGACCGTGCGCAACGTAATGGAATCTGTTAACTTCAAAGTAGAATAGACATGGAAAAGGAAAATCTTGACAAAAAGCTGGCAGAGCAGCTGAGGATGGAGCTGCTCCAGATAGATACGTGTCGTGACGGTCAAGCCCTGATAAGCGAGCTGCGCCGCTATGCCGACGTGCTGAACCTGGGCAGCAGGCTCCCAGTGAGGCTTCAGCTGGTGTACTACCGCATGGCTTTCCACGTGTTCAACTACCTGAGACGCAAAGGACAGCTCAGACAGACGCGACAGGTGTTCGATGAGGATGTCTACAACAGCCTGATGAACGTGTTGCAAGTACTGGACAACGAACTGAGAAACTAATCATGATTGGCAGTATGGGTTATGAAAAAATCGAACAATATGTCGCCGACTTGCTAGAGTTGGGCGGCTTACCTGTCGAAGGTGAAGAGCAGCGTGTGAGGACGCTGCTCCATCACCTTTACTGTGCTGTGGCCATGT
>JAEEQB010000080.1 GCA_016285075.1 Prevotella sp. | reverse complement strand
CAAGACTCACCTTCGAGACCTGTTCGATAAGACTAATTTCAACGATGTCAAAGATCAATTGGGTCCCCTCATTCCGGGGTTATTTGATTAATATTAAAACTCGTCCCATTTTAACGGGACACTAATGGTCTTCTTCAATTAACTTACAACTTAAACGTTAATCTCATTAGGGCGGTGCGGCCGCAGAGACCGTAGTCGTAGGTGTTTTATTTCTTACCTGCCACTAGTAGTTTGCATGTTAGCATGACGGTGCGACCTACGAGGTTCGTGGTATGCACGAAGCGGTCGGTATCCACAAATGAAGTGCGCTTATATTGGCGCACATCGAGGAGGTTTTCTCCTGTGAGTTTCCATACAGCCCACTTGGTCTTGTACTGAACCGATGCTGAGAGCATGGAGGCATCCTTGTACTTGCCAGGCTCTACCATGTTGTGCATATAGTTACATGTGCTGCGTATCTCAATGGCTGGTATCGGGAAGACTGCCACCGAACCAGTACAGCGGAGATTGTCGGACGACTGGCGTAAGGACGTGGTGCGCATAAAGTCCTTTCCATAGTCGCCCTTGATGTTTGTCTCAAGCCACGGGACTGGCGTGATGTCGGCTTGCAGACGCACGCTGTAGCCCGTATGGTAAGAGGTGACAAGACCGCCCTGCATCATATACTCGCTGCTCCCCCACGACACATTGGCATTGGCAGAGAGCTTCGTGAAAATGGACAGGATGTTCTTCGACGCATTGACACCTCCACTTGCCGACCGCGAATGGCTGTCACGGAATATCGACGTACTCTCTGTTGCCGTCTGACTCACTGTGCGGGATGAGAGCACATTGCGTTTGCCCTGACTGTAACTGGCATTTGCGCCAAAGGTGAAGTAGCTGAAGGGCACTTGCTTGGTATATCCAAGGTCGGTGCTCCACGACTGGCTCTTGGCAATCACTCCCGATGCTGCGGAAGTGTTGCGATAACTTGTCTGGACAGGCGTGGTAAGCAGATCCATGATGTCGCCGGCAGCATTGCTGAAACCGCTGCTAAAGTGCAGTTCAGAGGTTGCGCTGAAAGTGTAACGTAAAGTAACATGAGGTTCTGCAAACACCTCAGACATTGTAGTGCGTTTGTTATCGTACCTGGAAAGATAATTCAGATTCAACATCTTCACATTGACTCCCATCGATGAATAGAGCTTCTTATTTGCCGATGTCCATGAGGTGGAAGGGTTGACGCTTGGCACGAGCTTCCATCCGCTCATCCGCTGGCTTTGGTCAGCGAAGCCTGGCTTTACGAGCTTCGTCTCAATGAAGTTGTAGTTGGCCGTGAGGTCGACAGGCATGTCTATCTTCCATTTGCTTCCCAGTTTCACCTGTAGTGACGTGCTATGGCGCGTGTTGAGCTGGGTGCTCTGACCACTCTGCGAAATATCGTTCATCAGCATCAACACCTCAGGCGTGCGGATGAAATCGACATTGCTTGTAAACGACAGTTTCTTCCCAGCCATGCGTATGGTTCCCCAAAAGTTGTTGCGCAGATTGATTGAAGTAGCATCTCTGTGTTGACTGTTTAACATGGCATCAGGCCCCCCTCTACCTCCCACCGATAGGGGGAGAACTTGGGTGGGACTTTCATTCCTGAGACGCTCGACTACGTCGCTTTGCACAGCAAAGAATTGTGCCTTTGCGCTGAAAGTATCAGAGAAATAATGATTGCTGGCATTGTTCTCAAACTTCACGCTGAACATGGGGCGATGAGCCTTGGCAAGCGGACTGACCGACTCAGAGATATTGATGTTATCACCTCCTGCAAAGTAGAACGCCTCCGAACTGGCGCTGCTGTTCATGCGCTCGTAGGTGTAATCTGCATTGACCCTGACCTGTCGCACGCTGTCAATCTTCTGTATGGCATTGAGGCTACCATAGCCATTTGTGCGATAGACCGATTCGCCCACGCCGCTGCCTGCCTGTCCCCATGCAGGGAGCTTGTCGGTAGCCAGCGAGCCGAAGCTGTCGCCACCAGAGTGATTGACCATATCGTAGAGACCAAAGTTGCCGCTGTTGCTATATTTCGCAGAAGCAAGCAACTGGAAATTATCGGTAAACATCATGCCGGTAGCACCTGCTGCATACAAGACCTTGTCTTCTCTCATGCCTACACCAAACTCCGGTTGTCCAAATGGCTTAAACTGTGCCTTTTTGTTCAGTTTCACATTGATTGCCACGGCATCGCTTTCCTCGTCAGCATCTATCTTGCGATGCTTGTGGTGTTTCATGATGTCCACCTGAGTGGCGTACTCTGCCGGGATATTCTTCGTGGCAAGATTGTAGCGGCCTCCAAGCATGTCGAGACCGCCGATATAGAAGTTCGAAATGTCCTTGCCCATATAGCTGATGGCACCATTATCCGAGACGCTGATGCCTGGCAGATTCTTCAATCCGTCTTCGAGCGTCACATCACCTTTCCTGAGAAATGATGCGAGGTTGTATGAAAGCGTGTCACCCCTCTGCCGCAGCGGGTCGGGCTTTACCGTCACCTCCTTCAGCGAAATGGCTTTGGGTGTCAGAACCATGTCCTTCACTATGGGCTTACCCCCTCCTTTCGGAGGGGGAAGGGGGAGGCTTTCCTTCTCATAGCTGATGTGGGTGAACTGCAGCGTCACCTCTCCGCTGGGCGCACTCTTGACCTCCAACGCATACTCGCCTTTCACATTCGTGCTGGTAAACGCCAGCGTCTTGCTGCCGCTCACCAGTTTCACAATCACATCGCTCACTGGCTTGTTGGCTTTGCCTTCCTCCGTCACGACTCGGCCATACACAAGCAAGCTTGTATGGCTCTCGCTGCTCTGTCGGTTCTGCAGGTCAATCACCCGTCCTGTCACCTTTACCATTCCCGAGTTTTGCTCGCCTACCCGTAGCCTTTGTGCTGATACCGACACTGTCAGCACCATATATAATATAATGTATAGGAGTCGCTTTGTTGTTTTTTTACACAAATTGCCACGAATCAACCATGAATTCTTCATAAATTATTCCGTTTTGAACTGAATATATAATTATTTTTGTACCTTTGCACTCGTAAAACTCAAATAAGCACTGATATGGAAACTGTTGCAACCGAACGAATCTATTTGGAGGTGCCTCGCAGCGAGGTGCGCTTCGCCCGTAGTCTGTCACGCAAGATGGGTTGGACTATCAGGAAACCGCGCAAGAGCGGCTTACAGCAGGCTTTAGAAGACGTAGAAGCCGGGCGTGTGTATGAGGCCAAGAGCGTAGAAGACTTAATGGCGCAGTTGGACGCATGAAATACACGATTAACTACTCCAGTCGTTTCAAGAAGTCCTATAAGCTCTGCAAGCGTCATGGGCTGAACATCGCTAACTTTGAGACTGTGGTAAGCCTGTTGGCCGAGACTGGAACACTCCCCGCTAAGTACCGGCCTCATATTCTGTCTGGCAAATATGCAGGCATTTGGGAATGTCACATCGAACCAAACTGGCTGCTGCTCTGGAAGCAAAATGACACAGAGTTGACACTCCTTCTGCTTGACACAGGAACCCATTCCGATGTCTTTTGAATTACACATCCCGCTCCCCCTCCTGGCTGAGCGGGATGTTTGTCTCTTTATGTCACAAAAACCTGTCATTTCACCTCTAACGGTTGGTATTTATGAGCCCTATCCGGCACATACAATCCTCCTACAAACTGATAGTTTTCGTTTTCACTTTTTCCGTAAGTATGAAAGATTGTTTTTGGCCCAGTCATATAAAACATAGGATTAGTAAGGTATAAGCGATTGCCAAACACGGTATTCTTCTGTTTCTGCATTTTCTCTCTTGTTGTTTTCTCGAATGGTACCACAGTATTTCTCATACGTCGCTCTTGTATGACGAACTCCGAGACCACCGAGCCTGCAGAATATGTGATGGGTACTGCTTCCTGATAAATGCCAATCAGCTTGAACGTATGAATACCCTCATCATCTGCTGCGTATGTTATCAAACCTGGTAATCCCTGCAATTTCCAAGGGCCGGCAACGGTAGGAATGTCCTCGGCATAGAGTACATTCCATGTCTTGCCACGAAACTTGCCATTCGCTTTTTGGCACAGATAGCCGCAAACAGAATCGCTTCCTTCCACCATGTCCCATGTTGGCGTTTCTGTATCTTCAGTTACCTCATACTGAAGTGGCGGAATCGATTCGAGCGTAATGGTCTTACCTTCCGGATAGCCAACCGTAGTTGTGGCGATATGCATCAGCGCCTCATTATGCATGAACCAGAAGTGGTCTTCGCCTATCTCCGTGTCTCTTTGCTGCTGAAACAGATAGCGTTCGTAAGTCCATGTCTTCCACACGCCATCGCCTACCTGCAAGGCCAGACGGATGGAGTCGGTGACAGGCTTTCCTTCTGCGTCGGATGTGTTGATGGAATACTGATACATTGCCGTAAACTTCGTCTGGCACAAAGTATCAAGCTTTTCGTTGTCTCGTATAAGCATCTGTGCCGACATTGTGTTGGCAACGAATGCAAGGATTAATGAGAGTTTCGTTTTCATTGCTCTAATTGTTTTATGGGGCTATACCTTCTTTGTATGATGGTAGTAAAAGTTTCAGAAAGAAACTCCATCGCATCTCCCGACGAAACGGAGCAAATACCTATAGGTCTTCACTTTACTAACTTTACTTAAAGCTTTTCTTAGCAATCTACTGTACGTCGGAAGCTATTCCATTTCCAGCGGCTGATATTGATGGGGATTGGAAATTAAAACTACCCCAGCAACACTCCTAATATTATCGCCGGATGAGCTGAAACTATTCTCCACATAGCCGAAGGCCGTCATAGGGTCGGGGGCGTAGTAGGTGGGATCTTTCAGGTAGCGGCGGTTGCCCAGTACCTTCTTCTTGTAGGCGAGAAATTCCGTGGCGCTTTTCTTTTGATAGTCCACGCGCTGGCTGGCGAACTTGCCCCGTCCGTCAGGGACAATCCAAGTGACGTACTGGGTGAATATGATTGGCGTTTCCTCCTGATGGAAACCGTAGAGCGTAAAGGTATGTATGCCCTTGCCGTCGGTGGCCTTCGTGATGAGACCAGGCAAGCCTCCCAACTTCCAAGGCCCGATGCTGGCTGGTATATCCTCCGTGTAGTACACGTTCCACGTCAGGCCGTGATACTTGGCTGTGGCAGACAGGCTGGCATAGTCGCAAATGGTGTCCTGTGCATCCGTCAGTTTCCAGTTCTGCTTTTCCAATGGCTCGTCCGTCATGTAGCGATACGGATAGAGCATCTCTTGCGTTGTGATTCTTCCTTCGGGGTAGTTCGTGAAGATGGTACCCATGTGCATCTGAGCAGCCAGATAACCGTCAGCGATGCGTGAGCCACCCTTCTTCTGTCTTTCGTACTCTTCGTAAGGGAAACTCTTCATGATGCCTCCCGAAGTCTGCACTGCAATATACATAGAGTCTGTCACCGGCTGTCCGTCGGCATCAGTGGTTTTACACTCATAGCGATAAATCGCCGTAAACTTCGACACGCCAATCGTGTCTCTCTGGGCCTGTGCTGCTATCGTTAGCACAAGGGCCATCATGGTCACAATAATCTTTCGCATGGCTTTTGCTATTATATACTTTTCACTTTTCACTTTTATTAGGGCATAATAAGGGCTGTCCACCGTTAAGATGGATTATAAAACCATTAATATGTGAGTGTTATTCTACATGTAATTGAGAGATGTCGTCAGCTGCACGCGGACAGGCTTCCCATTCTGTCGGCCAGGCTCAAAAGGCGGCATGCCGCGAATGAGCTCTTCTGCCGCTTCACGCAGGGCCCGGCGTCCCTCATCTATTTCATCCTGCGTCGGATGCTTGTCCGTTGCTCCGTATGAGTAGGCCACTGCATCAGTCTCTTCCGAAGAAGAGTCAAAGGCTTGCACATGGGTGATGCGCCCGTCAGTCTCGACAATGAATTGCACCTTGACCGTCCCATTCACACCGTTCTCGGCTGCAGCCTTCGGATAGCGCAAGTGGTGGGCCATATACTGCTTGAAGGCCGCATCGCCACCGGGGAACTGAGGCATCTGGTCTGCCTCCATGACAACCTCGGGCTCTGTCTCTATGGCCACCGTTTTCTCCTTATATTCCTCAGCCTGTGCCGACACCCATAGGCAGGCGGCGAGGGCAGGGACGAGATACAGCAGTTTAAGCCGTGACCACCGCGACGACCGCCTGCTGTGCATCATGGCGAAACGCTTTTTCACGGCTCCGCGGCGCAGGGTGTTCATGATGGGCAGCGCCTGCGTCCGTACGGCCTTGCGCACCAGCAGATGCTCATAGTCCTCCAGCTTCACGCCGCCCTGCAGTACGGCCTCGTCAGCCTGGAACTCGTGCACATCCATCAGGTCTTGCCGCAGCATCCAGGCGAAGGGCAGGCACCAGAGCAGACGGCAGGTGAGGTCGCAGAGCACCACGTCCCACGAATGTTTCATCCTTACGTGAGCCAGTTCGTGCCGGAGCACGGTCTCCGCGTTCTGTTTCAGGTCTATAGGCCCTATGAATATCCAGCGCATCCAGCTGCTGGGTTGTGTGATTCTCATGTCCAGCATCAGATGAACACCATCGGGAACCAACTCGTGAGTGATGCGGCGGCTACGGCGAATGACACGCACCAGCGCCAGCACCCGGAAGAGGTAAGTAGCGACGGCGATGACTATACCTATTATATATATGTATGCACCGTAGCGCATGCAGCGGTCGGATGTCGCCTCTTCTTTTTCTTGAGCAGTGAGTGCATTTCCAGCCACATTCTCATACGGCTGGCTCATCAGCGGCCCCTCAATGATTGTACCTTCAATCCTTGTAAACATCGCATCCAAGGCCGTCGGCCTGTCGGTATGCAGCGGCACGAGCGGCAGCAGCGGGCTCATCATGAGGATGGCCAGCAGCACGGCGCGGTTCAGACGGTGGAACGTCTCGCGCCGCAGCAGGAGCCTGTAGAGCGAGTAGAGCAGCGTCAGCGTCAGTGCCCACCGGATGGCGTAGATAATGAATGCAGCCATACGTCAGCCCTCCCTACGTTTCAGGTCAGCCAAGTACTGCAACAAGTCGGCCTCGGTGACCTTCTCCTCCTGAATCAAGGCCGACACCACACTCATGTACGAGTCGCTGAAGAAGCGGTTGACGACGCTCGTCAGTCGTCCCCGCCCGTAGGCCTGCTTGTCGACGATGGGCCGATAGACGAAACCGCGCCCCTTAGGCTCGTGTGCCAGATAGCCTTTCTTCTCTAAGGCCTGAAACACCTGCGCAATGGCATTCGCGCTGGGCTGCGGCTCGGGATAGAGCGACGCGACGTCCTTCGGTGCACACTGGCCAAGCTGCCAGATCAGCTCCATCACTTCCTCTTCTTTGCTTGTAAGTTTCTCCATCTTTCAAACTGCTTTTAGGTGTTTATTAACAATGTATTCTTTTGATTCCGCTGCAAAGATACGCATATATTTTGATATTACCAAACAAATTCGTGTTTATTTAACAGATTTTTTTGTTGAACACGCCCATCCTTGATTACTCCTTTTCCAGCGGCATGTACACATGCGCCTTGTTGCTCACGTACGTGCCATTGATGATCGAACCCTCGTCGACGTAAACGACGTCGACGGATTGGAGGTTGGCGATGTAATAGTGCGAATCCTTGGGATAGAGCCTGTTGCCAAAGGTCTTGTTGCGGTTCTTGATAAGCTTGTCTTCCGAGGTCTTCACGGTGATGGCGTTGGTTTCGTAGAAGATGGGGGCAGTGGCGTGCTGCAGTTCGGTGAGCGTGAAGCGGTGGATGCCGTCGTCGCTCACGGCTTCTACAATCAGGCCGGGCAGTCCGCAGAGCTTCCACGGCCCAGCCGTCGTGGCGATGTCCTCTGCATAGCGCACCGTCCACTTCCTTCCGTGCAGCTGACATACGGCCGTCTTGCACAGGTAGCCAGCAACCGTCAGCGTGTCATCATTGAGCGTCCACTTGATGTTCTTCCGCTTCTCCTGCGTCTCATAGATGCTGGGAGGAATGGCGTCGCGCACCGTCACCTGGCCCTCGGGATAGTCCGTCCACACTTGGGGCATGAAGCAGAACGACTCTGCCCTTAACAGTGGCAGTTCGTCGGAGAAGAAGTCGTAGCCCTCCATGTATTCCCGCTTGTTCATTTGCAGGAAATCGGCGGCCGACTGTTTTTTGCCTTCAGCCCATTCCCTTTCCTTGCGGAACTTACGGTAGGGGAAACTGCGCGTGCAGTGCCGTCCTACCAGTAGGCACAGCTTCATGCGGTCGGTCACTGCCTTGCCGTCGGCATCCTGCGTCCGGCATTCGTAGTCGTAGGCCACCACGAGGTTAGCCGTGTCGATACACACCTGATGAACCTTGGCCGCAATCATCGCTGCCTTCAAGTCGGCAAGTCCGTCTTCTTGCGCCTGCACCTGCGTCGGCACCGTCAGCGCAAAGGCCATCATTGTCACAATAATCTTTTGCATGTTGATAAATGTTTTATGGGGTTAATATGCTGCAAAGGTAGAGGAAAAGGGCGATAGAAACAGCATTTTTCGGTTTACAAACAGTTTTCAAGTGATTTGTAAACTCAGTTTACATGCTGTCTGAAGGACTTTTGGTGCCTTTCGAAATAGCTGGAGGGCGCATCGCTGCGGCCTCCAGCCTTACCCGGGTCTACTACTTTTTACTCGCTCGGCTTTGCCGCTTGGCTCTGCCCAAGAACTTTACTCTTCGGCTGCTTGTTCAGCCGGTAGATGATATGGAACAATGTATAGCGGGGCATGACGTTGGTGTAGGTCTCAGTGCGCCCCTGGGCGTTGAGGGTGCGGGTGACGTTGCTGAGCTGACCAAGGAGGTCGAAGCCGTCGACGACAACGA
>JAEEQB010000079.1 GCA_016285075.1 Prevotella sp. | reverse complement strand
GATACGCTGGAAGTGAATGAAAGCCAATACAACCAATATACCTTCTATTCTGAAGACGGTACCCTCCAGTATCAGTGGTTAGAGGGTATCGGCATGAAGACGGGTGGTATTCGTATTCCTTATGTAATGAGAAAACCTTCGTGCCTGTGTGACTATGAAGAATTCCTTGCCTGTTTCGATGTCGATGGACGGCAATTATATCCGGCCAGTGAAGGTGACCCACTTTATTTCGAAATTGAGAAGATTGACCATACGGTTGGTGTTCCCCCTGTGATGAAGAATCCGCCCCTTGCTCCAACGGTTCTTCTGGTGAATGGCAACGTGCTGGAGTTCCAGGGCGAGCACCCTGCCTATACCCTGAACATTGTGGATAATGAGGGTAACACGCTGTTTACGACGGAGGTCACTGAATCGATGATGCAGGTTGAGCTGCCCTTCAACCTTACGAAGGACATGGAAGTGGACCTGCTGCAAGGTTCTTGGCGCATCTATGGCCGCCTCGAACCAGACCACGAGACAGTAAAGGTAAACGGCATCAACAACCATCCTGCCTCCCCCTCCGCTCCTGTCTACGACCTTCAAGGCCGTCGCATTCAGGGGGAGCCAGTTAAAAAGGGCATCTATCTCCGCAATGGCAGGAAGTATGTGAGGAAGTGATTTAGAATCTGCGACGGAACCAGAGAGTGAACACAGGATCGGTGATATTCAGGTGTTTCATCTCGGAATAAATGAGGTCCCGTTCAATAAGAGCTGTTTTGAGACGAACGAAGTTTGAGGGACTTCCTAAATCAAACTGTTGGCGTACCCGCTTTTCGTTGAATCCTGTATGAATGCCAGAGGTGATGGCACGAAGCAGATTCATCTGATAGACAGAGAGCGGTTCTACCTGTTGCATATAAAGGGCCTCATTGGTACTGATAAGTTCGGTGACACTCGGCACGAGCAAATCCTCTGTGGCCGAGGCTCCTTCCGGTAAGCTGCTCAACATGATAGAAGCTAGGTGCTGAACGTATGAGGGATAATTGTCTACCGTCTCACAGATATGCCTGGCCATCGTCTCAGAGATATGCCGTCCTGCTGCTTCAAAATGGCTGATGATGTATGGAATCCAGTCCTCTGTAGGTATCTTCTGAAGCCATATCAGGTCACCAAACTGGTAGAAGGGCATACTACGATTCAGAAAGATATCACTCATCATGTGCCGCTTGCTGCCAAAAAGACAATAGGAAGTGAGATGATGGTGCTGCCACACAGAACGTAACCGAGCTTGAACGCTTTTACTATCGGCAAATTCTCCTATCTGCTGGAATTCGTCTATACATACTACGATATGCTTGTTCTTTCGCTTGGCAATCGTCTCGACCATTTCAAGAACCTGCTCTGGCGTATGAGTCTCTGGGGTAATACCTAATGACACGCTGAATTCTGAAGCTGGGTCTGGGCTTATAGAGATCTTGGGCGTAAGACGTACCAAGAAATCACGCGCCTCTTCCATCCATTGTTACACCTTTGATGCGGTCTGTTGTAATACTGCAGCGGCCAATGCATTGTAGAACTCATACTCGCTTTTGCAACCAAAAATATCCAGACGAACTGTTATCAAGTCCGTTCCTTCTAATTGTCGACATACATGATTGACTAAGGAAGTCTTGCCCCAGCGTCGTGGGGAGATCAGAATGGTATTGAGACCATTCTCAAAGTTTGACCTTAAACGTCGGCTCTCTTCTTTACGACCAGTGAAATTGTAGTCGGTAACAGCCACTCCGTAAACGAAACTCTTCTCCATAACTTCTTGATTTTGAATGCAAAGATAAGTCTTTTACCTGAATTTCACAAACTTGTGAATCACAAACTTGTGAAATTTAAGAATTGTTAGTGAATTGGTAATCTCATTGAGTACATCCAGAGGTCTACAATCACAAAATAGCACTACTCGAACTACTTTGAGCATTAATCTACTGGTTTTATGAAAGTTATCGGTAGTACTATCATCTAAAATAGCACTACTATGGTATTACTAAGATACTACTCAAATTTTTTGTACGCGTCTATTTTGGCTATAGCCGTAAAGCCTTTTGGCTGTAGCCGCAACCCCTTTTGCCTATAGCCGTAAGGTTTGTTGCCTTAGGTAAAGACCCTGGCACCTACGGGGTATGACCTGCTAACCCTTAGGGGGGTACGTTGATAGACCGGTTGTGCAAACGAAGCAGAGAGCTACTACTGGTCAACAGTCTTGCCACTACTTCTTCACATACTTCTTTCCCCCACGCACATACACGCCCTTACCTTGTGGCTCACCCTGAATGTGGCGACCCTGGAGGTCGAAGAAAACAGAGGCATCAGGCGTTAACTTGACGCTGGAGATACCTGTCGGTTCTTTAGAGATGGGGATGCTGGTTGATTCAGCTACATTCAGTTCAAGTACTATGGAGCCGATGGCGAGTATGCCTGCGCTGAGATTGCCTTGACCAAGGAGGGTAAGTGTGTTGTAATACCCCATGAATATGGCACTTACTATCTCAAGGACGGGTGGTACATGGAGATGGGGCGTGAGCCATTGAAAGATGCTGTCATCCTGACCGACAAGTACACTTACAAGGGTACGTGGAAGACGCGCCACGACATTTGGAAGAAGCAGCCGAACATACCCGAAAAGCTGTCCAAGTACATCGTTGATTGCTGCCGCATGAGGGAAACACCAGCCGAAATCCAGCAGCTGATGAAGCAAACCATGTTCAAGTGACGGGACAGCGAGACCAGTCTCAAAACCATGTTCAAGTATCGGAGCAGCGAGACCAGTCTCAAAAAACATGTTTGGGTTGATGACGAGTCGTGACTGATTCGATTCGAAATTAATGAGATATCACCATAGCTAACTCAAAACGAGTAGTAAAGTTAGTATAAAAGTACCCGGGACGACTCTGGAGGCCGCAGCGATGCTCCCTCCGGAGTTTTATTTGTAGGCTCGGCATGAGCATTGTCTAACGGGTGGAAGTCCCGAGTGAGCCCTAATAGTGGGAATCACATAGCCAAGCACATTGATGGGGAGGTGTTTCCCTACTCAGGTTTAGGGAAAACACCTATTCAGTTTAGGATTATTCCTTTGTAAATGCCATGAAAAATGCCGAACTTTGCAGCGTGAAAAAGAAACAAAGGTAATGTTTAACTCTTTAAAAGTATAGGAGATAAAGATATGAAGAAGTTGATGATTCTGGCAATGATGATGGTCATGACAATCTCTGCCACCGCAATGAGCTATAACGCAGCAAAGAACGAGGCCCTCTTTCTCTCTGACAAGATGGCTTACGAGCTCAACCTGACCGCTGCACAGTATGAGGCAGTCTACGAGATCAATCTCGACTACCTGATGAGCCTGAACGGGCACGGCGATGTATTCGGCATCTGGTGGGACCGCCGCAACGCTGACCTCCGCTATGTGCTGAACAGCTGGCAGTACGACAAGTACGTGGCTCTGAGCCACTTCTATCGCCCTGTGGCTTGGAAGGCCGGTGCCTGGACGTTCGCAGTATACTCTCACTACAACAGAGGCCGTTTCTACCATGCACATCCTAAGGTGTTCGTGACTTACAAGGGCGGTCATAACAGGGTTCATGGCTCGCACTATGCTCACATGCACATGCCCGCAGCACATCACCACGCTCCAGCCGTGCACCATCCGGCACCTGCTCCGCATCACGCTCAGACACCTGTGAGGATTGACAATCGCCGCGGTATGCCAAACCACATGTTGGCAAACAATACACCACGCCACGGACGCATGAATGCAGGTCACTTCGGAGGACGCAGATAAGGATTGCGTTTAGCCTCTATATATGCCTTTCAAAAGGACACGGGGGAATTCTCAGTAATGAGGGTTCCCTTTTTCAATGATGATTCTCTGCCGTACCCGAATCTCATAAACAATGCTAATTATGAGTCGAAAGTTACAGGATATCGGATAGAAATGATTAATTTTGTCTCGCGATTTACGAGTATTGAAACTGTTTGATAGATTATGAATAGAAAAAAGGATCCGATGGGCAGAGCTATTGCCGAATACCATAAGACGGGAAAGGCAGGCAGGCTCCAGGTATTTTCGCCGATGTTTGAAGAGGATGAGATTCCCCTGACCACGTTGTTCCGCAGTTATGAGGACATGCCGGGGATAGAACAGAAAGCGCTCGACATGGCTACAGGAACGACGCTTGACGTGGGTGCCGGTGCCGGCTGCCATTCTCTTGTTCTCCAGGAACGGGGCTGCGATGTGACTGCCATAGACATTTCCCCGCTATCGGTTGAGACCATGAAGGAACGTGGTATCAGGAAGGTGATGGAACAGGACTTCTTTACGTTTGAGGGACAATACGACACCATCCTTATGCTGATGAACGGTATAGGGATTGTGGGGAGCTTGAAGCGTCTGCCTGCGTTCTTCCGTCATCTTGACAAGATATTGGCTCCTGGCGGACAGGTGCTGTGCGATTCGTCTGATATATCCTATGTGTTTGAGGATGAGGGGCTATGGTCAGATGATGGTATGATGGATATTCCGAGCGAAACGGACTATTACGGTGAGCATAGTTTCAACATGCAATACAAGGACACCATCGGCGATCCCTTTGACTGGCTCTATATCGATGCTGACACTTTGAAAGAGAAGGCGGTGGAGAACGGCTATGTTGCAGAGGTGGTGGCCGAAGGCGAGCACTACGACTATCTGGCAAGAATAACGAAGAGGGGGTGAATCTCATCAAGCAGAATGAATAGGATTATCAGGGAAGTCCAGCCAAGGGACATGGCTGATGTGATGTCGGTCATGGATGCTGCAAAGCAGATCATGCGGCAATCGGGAAACATGCATCAGTGGACGGACGGCTATCCGTCAGAGACCGTCATAGCTGCGGATATGGCGAAAAACGGCGGGTTTGTAGTCGAGGACGATGGGAAGGTTGTCGGTTACTTTGCCTACCTGCCATCTCCCGAACCCACCTATGCCAGAATCTATGACGGTAAGTGGCTGGATGATGAAAGCCCTTACCACGTAGTCCATCGTATAGCCAGTTATCCCGATGCTCACGGAATATTCCGCAGCATCATGGACTACTGTCTCGCGCACGATCCCAACATCCGTATAGACACCCATCGTGACAATAGAATCATGCAACACAACATCACCAAACACGGCTTCTCGTATTGCGGGATTATCTATCTGGCTTCCGGTGACGAACGACTGGCCTATCAGCGCATAAGCTGTGGTTGAGCAGAGACCTGGGAATTATTTCTTTGGATTATTTCGATTTCCGCCGAATTATTTCTTTGGATTATTTCTTTTTCGAATCTTTCCTATATAAATAGGAAACAAATTGCCCCGCCAAAGTATCTAAATCCATAGGAATTATTTGATACGGGCATACGTGAGTCTCGTACGGCTCCGTCATCAGTTCATAAGTTTCCCATCCTATGAAAGATGTAACCCACTGACGTTGAAAACATCGATGCTCAATAACTCATAGGTTGGAACGACCTGCAGATAGAAGGTACGGCGCAGCAAACGGCCTGAAAGGGCAGAAGCTACCAGCCCAGAGCATCGCCCTAGGTTTTCATGTGGTGTGTAGCAGCACCCTGTAGGGCAAAAGAATCAACGTTTCAGCAATTGGCTTTTGCCCCTTCTGGGTGATGGTTACCACGCCTGTTTTCCCAGGGCTGCCCTGGGAAAACAACTGCTGTCTCCTTCAGGGCGTTTCCAGGTTGGCGTTCGCACGGCCTGTCTTAGTGATAGCCTCGGAAAAATGCCGTTTGTTTTTGCGTTAAGGCGAGGAGATTTTGCGTATAGGCGCAAGGTGTTTTGCGTATACGCACAAGGTGTTTTGCGTATAGGCAAAAGCGTTTTTACCACCACCCATTCGCCTTGGACCTTGCACCAACGTAGTCCCGTCCTCTCACCCCTGAAGCCTAGCTGAGGCAGTTAGAAAGGTGGGGAACTTTAGTTACGTAATATATATATGTTGTAGACGGAAGATAAAAGGTTTGGCTTGGATTATGGATATTTCATATGGAGTTAAACTAAACTGCACAATATTCAATCCAATCTGCCCCTTTCTCTTTCTTTTTTTGACGGCACGCAAATCTAATGTTACACGGAATCGTGGAACTCGTAAAAACACTCTACAGAGTATCATCTAGATAACGATTACCCCCTTATCTACATGATGCTCTTTTCTTTATTCTGTTGTATATTCAAACCAATCAAAATCTGCAGATCCTTCATCGTCTTCACCATAGGCAAACAAGCCAAGCATAACGCCTGTGAACCCACCTATCACCTCAGTGGATAGGTAGCGGTAGTCCATCTTGCTGAGTGTGGTGAATGATTTGCCATCGGCTGAAACTTGCATGTAGTAATAGTCCTTGTCGGAACTGATGCGTATGTAAGCCTGAGCATCTTTCAGTTCAACGGGTTGGTCGCCATGGCTGAGTGCTCCCACACGGATGTTCGACTTGGCAAATAGTTTTCCGTTCTTTCGTTCTACTATCACATCATAATGATTCAGGGGGGCTGCATAGGCAGTGATTCCAGCCTGAGAGCCTTCTGCCAGATGGAATGCGTCAATGAGTGCGGTGGCGCTGAAACGTAACTCTGTCTGACGTCTTGCCACAAAGGTGGGCGACGTGGCTGCATCGAGAGGAGTAGAAGTGGAACGCAGACGTAACCAACCTTCTCGCTCGGTAAGAGAGTAGCGGGAATAATCGGGATTACCGATACTCATCCATCCCCAAGGCAATCCAATGCTGCTGTAGCTGTCTGCAGGAACATCGCGCTTGACATATTTGAACTCTTCACGAATAGGGTCTTGAGGCATTGGTGCTTGAGGTAAGGTGTTGCACTTCATGTCGATAGCGATAGTGCCATTGCCATTGACCACAGGCCATGCATCTTTGTCCCAACGTACAGGTGCAAGCATTGTCTCGCGTCCCATCACATGCAAGAGGTAACCGCTTGTGCGATAGCCCAGACATATCATCCACCATGAGGAGTCGGGAGCCTGTATGAGGTCTGCATGTCCGAGTCCTTGAATATTGCTGTTCTGCATCTTCATACTGAAATGCGTGAGAATGGGGTTGGCAGGATTCGATTCATACGGTCCGAACAGTGATTTACTTCGCAAGATGTTGACATGGTGACCATGCTCTGTGCCCCCTTCGGCTAGCATCATGTAGTAGTATCCGTCTTTTTTGTATAGGTGTGGACCTTCAGGATAACGTCCGCCGAGACCCGTTCCCAAGTGATGAACATCGCCTGTACGCCGACCAGTATTAACGTCAATTTCGCAGATGTTGATTTCACCCGGCTTGATTCCTGGGCGTGTTTCGTCTGCTGCTGCTTTCCATAGGAAATAGCACTTCCCTTCGTCCCAGAAGAGCGTAGGGTCGCAACTACCGATGGCAAAGTCTATGAATACGGGGTCGGACCATTCTTTAGAGGGATCATCTGTCCATACGTAGAAATGACGACGTGATGGGAAAATGGTGGTCACCATGTAATAGCGGCCCTCATGAAAGCGGATGGTTGGAGCATAGACGCCCGCATTTGTCCAACCCAGTTCCGGCTGGTTTTGGGTGTAAAGCCCCGAGAGGTCAAGCTGCGACTTGCGCGAGAGGCAATTGCCTACCTGTTCCCAGTGTATCAAGTCCTTGCTGTGGAAGACAGGTACTCCTGGGAAATACTGGAACGTGCTGTTGACAAGGTAGAAGTCCTTTCCGTTTGTACACACACTTGGGTCGGCATGAAAGCCGGGAAGCACAGGGTTGCGATACCCCTGAGCCAGAATGTTCAGAGACGCTATAACAGCGATAGAGATTATGAATAACGTTTTCTTCATCTTGCTTTCTTTTCACTTAAACCCTCTTGGGTAAGAGGAACGAACCTTATCTTGCCATCCTTCTCGAAATAAAGATATTCTGCACAAACGCTTCTGCGACATTGTCCACCAGGTTCCCCGTTCTGCATGTAGGAACCATCATGATAGATGTAGTACCACTGGTTCTTGAACAGGATGACAGAAGGATGAATGGTGAATCCATAATTGGCCGATGTACTTACAAACCCGCCGTATGTCCAAGGACCTTCGATGCTTGTGGCATACGAATATGCCATCTGCTCTGTCTGTACGCCTGGTGCATCGCTTGCATATACGTTATAATAAAGATTGCCACGTTTGAAGAGCCAAGGTCCTTCGGAATAGTTGCGTAATGGAACCTTCTTGATAGAAGAGCGGATTCTTGTCGTCAATCTTCCATTCGCTGACATTCAGACGTAACTCCTTGCCTGGTTCATAATCCTTGATGTTCCAATCTTGGAGGGTATATACTTTTTGTGCATGAGCGTAAGTTAGTGTAAGC
This sequence comes from Prevotella sp., assembly GCA_016285075.1. Lineage (GTDB taxonomy): Bacteria > Bacteroidota > Bacteroidia > Bacteroidales > Bacteroidaceae > Prevotella. The sequence goes on along the minus strand of JAEEQB010000079.1, from coordinate 1,616 downwards.
GCGAGTTGTAATGTGATAAATAGTTTCTTCATAAATGTTTATTCATTACCGTGATAGGATGGCTGTTCATTACTTATGACACTGATCAGTAATAAGAGCGAAACGGACTGCCCGCTTTCTATTTTAGCGATGGTGCTAACGCCAACGCCCGACTCAGCAGCCAGTTCTTGCTGTTTAAGACCACTTGATATACGATAAGCTTTCAGCCTCGATCCAAGCTTGTTAAGTATGGATGTATCACTAAGTTCTGTCCACATATTGTCAATGTCTTATGTGTTTCAGCTACAAAGATACAAATATAAATTGTAAATACAAAGATAAAGCTCAGATTTGTTATAAAATCATTGCAAAAACAACGATTGATCTTTGTTTTTGTTTGGTTGATTTATGCAATAGGGCCGAACGGCATAGTCCTCATTTCATTTGAGCTTACCACTTAGAATCCTGCTACGGGCGCATTTTACGGCAGGTTTGTAGTATTCAATCTCCATTGCTTCGAGGGTTCGCTTCAGTTCATCCATCAGTTCTGGATAGAACTTGCACATACGGAAGGCGAGTTTCATGCAGACGGACTGAATGCCAGGGAACTCCTCGACATCTATCATGTGCTCGAAGCAGAAATCGAGGAAGTCCGTCCGAAGGTCATCTTCTGACATATCCAATCGTTCAACGATGTTCAAGGACAGTCGTCTGACGGATGAGTTTTTTGTCTTCATTGCCTGATCGATAAGTTCGTTCTGTATCACCTGCAGCTGGGACAAGTCTTCTTTGCTGGCTTTGGTCAGTCCCCATAAAGCGCTCCTTGCTACGAGGTAATCCTCACTGAATGCATACTGACGCGCAAAACCCAGGAAATCACCACTTGCCTTCACATCCTGGTAGATTTCCTGAGCACCGCCCTCGCTGAACGTCTGTCTGAGTCTGTCTTCGGTTATTGCCATTATATCAATTTTTTAATCCATCTATCCAAGAACAGCATCTGATCTTCTGTGTGAAACCAATGTTCGCCGCCTTCCATGACAGTTAGAGTGGCTTGATGTTTGTTGGCAAAGTCAGAGATGGTCTCAAGTGATGTCAGAAGGTCGTTGCTGCCGTACAGAATCTGCGTTGGCGCATGCCACGTAATAAGATAACTTCTAACATAACTCAGATACTCCCACGACAAATCTTCACCAAAGTCAGAGTGAATTACACCTTCTGATTCCAGTTCCTGCTCTGTAACATTGGCCCACTGCATCATATTGGTAATCAGTTTCTCCATATCCACGATAGGAGAGATAAAGTAGGCTTTCTGAATCATGTCATCAATGCCAGCATTCATGCTGAAGAAAGCCCCGATACTGTTGGCAATCAGGATGACATTCTCGTATTTGCTTTTCAGTTCCTCTACGGCTATGAGTATCTCCTTGCCTGTTTCCCAAGGTGTGAACGTCTGATAGTCCAAGCCTATCACTTCGCAGTCAGGAAACAGCGACTTGTAGTGCTCACTTTCTGCTGCACTACCGCCTTTGCCGTGTATGTATATTACTGCGTTCATTTTAACTATACGGTTTATCATCCAGCGGGCGAGTGCAGCCCCAACTTTTGGCAAAATCTTCAAAGCCCTTGTTGACCTT
>JAEEQB010000046.1 GCA_016285075.1 Prevotella sp. | reverse complement strand
GCAAAGGAGTAGCGCGCTCGGCGACGTCAGGAGACGCTTGCCTAAGCAAGAACCAGCCTTTCTACGTAAAATTTCTTAATCGCTAACACAAGTTTAATCTGAGCTGAATGCGAGTGAGGGAAGTCTCGCGAGTGAAAATGGCCAAATTTCAGCACTTGCTTCATCTCGCAAATTCAATCAGATTTATGCAGAACGAATTCAAGAAGCAGCTGTTGCTGCAAAACGTCCAGATGGACGGCAGTGTTAACTTCAACGTGAACGGTGACATTACGGTGATTCCGTGTCCGTGGGAGGATGAAAAACAAGTAACTAACGGCGAGTGTGTGAGCTATGAGGGTGGCATCAAGGTTGAGCCCAACGGATTGACACGAGTGACAAGATGGAACCGGGGGGCAAGAGGTCCACTCCACGACACACTCTTCGAGACTCCTCACGGAGCGGTGAAGATGACACGACCTCAAATACGTCCCAGCGATGGTCGCCGACGCATCAACGAGGAGTACATCTATGTCACCTTCAAGTTCCCGAAGAAATACGGGCTGGCTCTGACCAAGGCTCTCTATGAGGAGGAGGCCGATGAAATTTTGTCTTACCTGAAAACGAGAAAGGAGGAAACTGTATGGAGCAAATGAAATGGCTAATAGCCATCAATCCGCGACAGAACAAGGAGCAAACAAGGGCATTCGTAAAAGAATGCCCGCTCCAAGACTATGATTCTCTTACGAAGTCACCAAGATTGAAGCAGTTGGAGCAGCGCATCAACGGCACTCAGGATGAAGAAAAGCAGCGCAAGTTAAAGGGCTGGTTGCCGTTCCGCTGTCCGCATTATACCAAGTATCGTGATGACTATCGGGATCGTGAACATATCGTTGCCGAGAGTTTCACTTGGCAGACTTGCATCGATATTGATGACCCTGAGTTGGTGGAGAAAGCCAACCAGATGTCTGAAAAACTCGATGTTGAGATAGGTGGACGTTGGCAGGGCTTGATGCTCCATAAGGATTACTCTATCCGTCGCAAACTGCACATCGATATTCGTCTGCCATTAGGTATGACGGTGCCCGAGGCGCAACGTGAGTACTGCAAGGCTCTGGGTGTCGAGTGTGATACTTCGTGCTTTACCCCTGAGAGGTTTATCTACATCTCGCCTGCCGATTTTGAGATCTATCGTGCCGACGGTTGGTACCAGCAACTTTCTGAGGAAGAGGTGGCTCAGCGTCGCAAGGCATATACTGATAGAGGTCTGAGCATTGATGGTCGTACTGAGGATGGTTCTTTCTATGATCCAGGTGATGATGGCGATGCTCCAACACCTGCCCCTGTAGCACCTGCCGTGCCCCCCGAAGCCCCTGCAGAGAAAGTTGAAACTAAGTACCCGCAAGAGTTCAAAGGCGTGCCTTATACCTCTATTATATGTGAGTACTGGCGCAGAACGGGAGGTGAACCCAGCGAGGGCGAGCGTAACAAGCGGTTGCATCAGTTGGCGGCTAATCTACGTGCTATCTGTGACAATAACGAGGAATGGCTGTTAGAGGTGATGCCTAATTTCAAACTGTCCGTTCAGGAAATGAGGAGCATTATCCATTCGGCCTGCAAGGAGCCCACCAAGGGTTCACGACTGATAGATCAGATTGTGAGTGCGCTCGAAATGGGAATCTCTTCGGATGAGATCGAGGATGCCGAGGCTGTGGCTGCTGAGACTGGTGTGAAAGTCAATGTCAAAGCCCTGCCCATTGGTTTGAAAGAGTCGCTGACGGGTGTTCCCGTTTCCATGCACATGCCCGTGCTTTGTGGCATCATGCCGATGGCAGCGGCATATGCCGACCAGGTGGAGGTGGAGTATTGTGACGGCAATATTCATCACCTCGGACTGATGAGCATCATTCGCGGCGAGCAGGCCTCGAACAAGTCAGTGGTGAAAAATGCCATTGACATCTGGAAGCGCCAATTGGAAGAGGAGGATGCTCTTGCCCGCAAGCGTGAAGAGGAATGGAAGGAGCGCAAGAAAGGCCGCAAGGCCAACGAGAAGGCTCCTGAAGATCCGCACGTTTTGATAAGAATGGTGCCGGTGACGGTCTCGTGTTCTACGCTGTTGAAGCGATTCAAGAATGCCCAAGGGCACACGCTATACTCGTTTGGTGAGGAACTTGACACCCTCAGAAAAACCAACGGTGCTGGCAGCTGGAGTTCGAAGTACGACATCTACCGCCTCTCGTTTGATAATGGTGAGTGGGGACAGGACTACAACTCGGATCAGGCTGAATCAGGAGTGGTGAAAGTGGCCTATAACTGGACGATGCTCGGAACCTACGGAGCTATGCGAAAGTGCTTTAAGTCGGACAATATCGAGAACGGACTTTCTTCTCGAATATTGGTAGCCGAAATGCCAGACTCCTCATTCCAGAAGATGCCGAAATTTGGCAAACGTTCGGCTGAGGATGAGGCCCGAATCCAACAGGCTGTAACCAGATTGCGCTCGTTTAGCGGACTCGTGGATGTACCACGTTTGAGGAAAGCCATCGAGGTATGGGTGGAAGAGAAACGAGTAGAGGCCGCCAAGGACATCGACCACGTGAAGGACACCTATCGCAAGCGTGCTGCCGTCATCGGCTTCCGTTGTGGAGTGATCTTCCACCTGTTGTCTGGTAAAGATAAAGAATCGAAGCAATGTCTGGATTTCGCGCTGATGATGGCTGAGTATTGCCTGAGTCAGCAGATCAAGACCTTCGGCGAGGCCTTGCAGAATCAATACGTCGATGCCAGCGATGAATGCCAGCGGTATGGCGCCAATCACTCTGTGTTCGACCAACTGGCTCCTTCGTTCACGATGGATGACCTCCGCTCTTTGAAACGTGGCTACTGTGGAGAGTCAGCTTTGCGCAACATCATCACCCGCTGGAAGCGCGATGGTTGGATAGAGAAAACCGATAGCAAACACTGGCATAAAACGCCACAATGCCACAATGCCACTTTGCCACATTAAGCACTTCGTGCAATTGATAATTGTAAATTGATAATTGATAATTATGGAACTGATATTAGAACGTATAGCAAAGCGCAAGACCTACACCATCGGTCACCTTTATATTCAGAGACGCATGGATGATGAGTATCTGGCAGGAACAGAGAACCAGTATTTCTGCGACACATTGGAACCAACTTGGCGTGACTACGCCAACGGTGCCTACAAGGTGAAAGGCCGCTCGGCCATCCCCGAAGGCCGCTACGCGGTAGTCATCTCATGGAGTCCGAAGATGAAGCAATGGCTTCCCATCCTGCTCGGCGTACCGAAATTTGAGGGCATCCGCATCCATGCAGGCAACTGCTCAGAAGACACCGAAGGCTGCATCCTCGTTGGCAAGAACCGCGAAGTCGGCAAAGTGCTCGACAGCCGCATCTGGGTTCATCGCCTGAAACAGAAAATCGTCGAAGCCAAGGGTAGGGGTGAGTCTGTCTGGATTACCATCAAGTGACTCTCAATTTCTTTTCAATTGCCCGGATATGACTCACCTCGTGTCCGGGCTTTGTCATTTATATACCGACGTAGACTCTATTTGCCCACGCAAAAGTGTGTAAAGATATTTCTTAAAATTTCATCGGTTACAATGCGGCCCTGACCGGTAATGTTCGCAAGGTCGTCTAAAACGAGCCTCAAGTCTTCAGAGACCAGGTCACCGCTGAGGCCGGATTCCAGGGAGGACAGCACTCGTGAGAGATTTTCTTGGGCACTGAGCAAAGAGTGGTATTGCCTGGCTGATGTAACAATGATGTCTTGCTCGGAGAGTTCAGGGATGTTGGCTGATTCGAAGATGGTCTTTTCCAGTCTGTCAATGTTCGTACCTTGCTTGGCAGAAATTTGTAAGATTGAAGGTTGAGGGTCGTTGGACGGGACAAGTTGCGAAACTAAACTGAAAATTGAAGAATCTACAGGTGATTGGATGTCAATTTTATTTTGGATGATTATCAACGATTTGCCTTTGCTGCGCTCAATCATATCTTTAACTTCTTCGGTAGTGGGTTCTGCATCGATGATCCATAGCACGATGCGGGCTTTCTGGATGGCAGTGTATGTGCGGCTGATACCTATCTGCTCGACTTCATCTGTGGTCTGACGGATACCTGCTGTGTCGATGAATCTGAAGGTGACGCCCTGGATGTCTATCACATCCTCTACCGTATCTCTGGTAGTTCCGTGTACTGAAGAGACGATAGCCCTGTCATCACGCAGCAGTTTGTTAAGGAGCGTTGACTTGCCTACATTTGTTTTGCCGACTATGGCAACGGGAATGCCGTTTTTTAGAGCTTGTCCCGTCTCGAAGGAACGGGCAAGATGTGTAATGCGGTTGTCGGTTTTTTTTGCAATGTTCAGCAGTTCGCTTCGGTCGGCAAATTCGAGGTCTTCGTGGTCGGAGAAATCGAGTTCGAGTTCGAGGAGGGAGGTAAGTTTGAGGAGTTGTTCGCGGAGGCGGGAAAGCTCTGAAGAAAAGCCGCCACGAAGCTGAGACATGGCAATGTGGTGGGTGGCTTTGTTGCTGGATGCAATGAGGTCGGCAACGGCTTCGGCCTGCGAGAGATCCATCTTGCCATTGAGGAAGGCGCGTTGGGTGTATTCTCCTGGCTGGGCCATGCGGCAACCTTGCTGGATTAGGAGTTCCAACACCTTATTTAATATATAGCGTGAGCCGTGACAGGAAATCTCTACACTGTCTTCGCCTGTATAGCTGTGAGGGGCGCGGAAGATGGAAACCAATACCTCGTCAATAACCTCACCTTCAGCGTCAATGATGCGGGTATAATGGATGGTGTTGGCAGCAACAGTGTCACAGTGTAAAGTACAGACGGCCGAAACCGCATCAAAGGTCCGAGGACCACTGATACGAATAATGGCAAGGGCTCCGCCTGGAGTAGTGGCAAGCGCGCAAATCGTTTCGTTGTTTCTCATTTCTTCTTGGCCCAGGTATTAGCAAGAATTACAAAAACAAAGGTGACGATGATGAAGGCGAAGGTTGCCCCCACAACATTCTCCTTTTCTTTGCCTATGATTGGAAGAATACAGCAGAAGCCCGCAGTTAGGACACTGATGATGGCCATTAGCAATCGAAGCCTGTGGATGTTGAATTCATTCCGTTCTTCCTCTGAGGCAGTATTGTAGCCTGCAATGAGCTTATCGCCCTTGCCGATAAGAAAGATAATGGCAAGGACGATAAATAGTGCTGCAAATTTATAAATCATTGTCATATCCTATCAAGGACCTTCTCGATGAGCGTGTCGATGGAGTTTTTGTAGTCAGTGTTCATCTTCTTTGCGTACCGATTGGCTATCACCATGCAGCAGGTCATGGCACGGTGTCCGAGAAGCGAGGCAAGACCGGCGAGGGCACTTGACTCCATTTCGAAGTTGCAGATTTTCATGCCTTCATACTCGAACGACTCTATCTTGGCATTCTGTTCCGGGTCTGCAATATCTGCGCGCAGCTGTCGCCCTTGGGGGCCGTAGAATCCGCCGCATGCTACTGTGTAGCCGCGTACCATGTCGTTGGCAGCCACCTGGTTAATGAGGTCAGCATCGGCAATGGCCACGTATGGAGCGCCTTTGATGGGGTTCCACTTCATGTGTTCCTTGAACGCGCGTTCCATCTCAACATCGCAAACAACGTTACGTCCTGCATAATAGTTCAACAGACCGTCGAAGCCGATACTCTTCACGGAGGCTACGAAACAGCCAGTCGGGGTAAACGGCTGTAGTCCTCCACAAGTACCAATGCGCACACAGGTCAGGGTACGATGCTCTTCACGCTCGGTGCGGGTAGCATAGTCGATGTTGGCCAGCGTGTCAAGTTCATTCATCACGATATCGATGTTGTCACAGCCGATGCCGTGGCTTTGGCAGGTGATGCGCTTGCCTTTAAACATGCCGGTGATGGTGTGGAACTCACGGCTGCTGACCTCGCATTCCTTCGAGTCGAAATGAGCAGCAACGGTGTCAACACGTGCAGGATCACCCACGAGGATAACCTTGTCAGCCAGCTGTTCTGGCTTCAGATGCAGATGGAAGCATGAGCCGTCGGCATTGATAATCAGTTCTGACTCAGGAAATGTTCTTTTTGTATTCATAGGGCTTTCTGTTTTTAGGTTATTATTGACGGGCTTTTATCTCGGAATTACGTATTTCTTTCTCTAGTTTTCGGACAGAGCGTTGCAGGTTGTAATATGCCTCCTCTGACTGCAGGATGTCATTGGGATTCACCTTGGCCTTGTCGTTGGCATATTGCTGACGCAGGGTGTCAAGCGTTTTGGAGAGTTGGTGTAATTGTTTTTCAGAATTCTGGAGCTCCATGTAGCGAGTACGGTTGTCAAGCACCATGAAGTCGGCGAGTGCATGGTAGGTGGTATGGTCGTCAATCATGAAAGAAAACATCTCGTTGCTGTGTTTCTGCTGGGGGCTGGCCTGTTGCGAACTGTGTAGTGCCTGCAGGCGTGCGAGAGCTTCCTTGCGTTCGTTTCCCTCTCCCCATGTGTCGGCAATGGACTGAATATCGGCCAAAGAGTGCAGGGTCTGTTCTTCCAGTGCATCTGTGTCGTACGTCCGACGTGTCTTGTTGGGGATGAATGTGTAGATGCATACCTTCCCTTCCGGCTGGCGTCGATCGGTTGCAAAATAGCCTATGTTGCTCATTTCGTCAAAGGCAATCATGTAGTCGTTGGCCTCGGAATTGAATGGCATTCCAATGTTCTCGGGCAGTAGAAACTTTCCCGTGTTGGAATCATAGCGGGTGACAAAAATGTCAAGGCCTCCAATGCTCTCAGGACCTGCTGCTGAGAAATAGAATGTAGTGCCATCAGCCATCATGAACGGATAATTGGCAGGCGAGAAAAGCTCTCTGTCGAGTCCTTCCAGGGGGGCTGGTGTGTTCCACTCCTTGCCTCCAAGCAGGTCTGTGGTGTAAAGAGTCCCCGACTTGGCAAACCAGGCCTTGTTACCCAGTTCGTTGAGGAAGCAGATGGAGTAGGGCTGTTCATCGTTATGGAAGAAGTCGGCATAGTACATCAGCTGTCCTGATTCGGCAGAAAGCTTGTATTGGTTTAGGAACCCTTGCTTATCGACAACGATGCTGTCAATGAAGACAATCCGTTGTGTGGCTTCACGCATGGCTGTGATCCTTGGGTCTTCCTGAGGTTCTTCCACCACAGGTTTCTTCTTGATGGGAGCCTTTTTCCGCGCCCGTTGTGCAGACAGGGGTAGTGCAAACAATAGCGCAACACCTATTATGATGTGTTTTATCAACATGGTAGCTATGTGTATGGGTTTAGAATTCAGTAAACGAGAGGGGCATGAGTTGGCTGATGCCGTTGATGACATAAGTACAACGTGTCCCATACAACAGGATGCGTACAGGATGCTTGAAGCGCGTCTCTGTCTCAATAATGACCTGACGGCATGTGCCACAAGGACTTACGGGCTCCTGTTGTAGCAGGCCTTCATCGTTGGCTGCAGCTATGGCAAGCATCTCAATGGGCTGGTCAGGGTATTTTGCTCCTGCAGCAAAGATGGCAGAGCGTTCGGCACAGATACCAGCCGGAAATGCTGCGTTCTCTTGGTTACAGCCAGAGATTTCCATGCCGTTGGCCAGACGGACCGCAGCGCCTACATGGAAGTGGGAGTAGGGTACATAACTATTATGTGTGGCCTCGATGGCCAGACTGACGAGATGCTGCTCTTCTTCAGTTAGTTCCTCCAACTGGCATTCCAGAATATTGGATTTTAGTTGTAATTCTTTCATGAGTTTATAGTTTTCTCTGCAAAAATATAAAATAATTCTGAACCAAAGGCCACAAACATCATTAAAAAAACAAAATAGTGCACAATTATCGGCTCTGAATATGGATTATTTTGTAATTTTGCATGCAAATACGAAATGATAATGAAGAAACTATTACTGCTGGTAGCTTTTTTTGTCCCGTATGCTGCTGTTGCACAGCAGATGAAATGGAATGAACGCTACGAGCAATATATATCCCAGTACAAGGACATTGCCATCGAGCAGATGCTGCGTTGGAAAGTCCCTGCATCCATTACGTTGGCTCAGGGCATCTTTGAAAGTGGTGCAGGTAATAGCGAACTGGCTCGCAAGGGTAATAACCACTTCGGCATTAAGTGTCATGAATGGAAGGGGCGTACAGTATATCATGATGATGATAAGAGTAACGAATGTTTTCGTGCCTACGATTCACCCTATCAGTCGTTTGAGGACCATTCCCGTTTTTTGGCTAAAGGGAAGCGTTACCGTTCGCTGTTCAGCCTGGAACTGACAGACTATAGGGGATGGGCACGAGGGTTGAAGGCAGCCGGATATGCTACCAATCCTCTCTATGCTGACCGTTTGATAGAACTGATTCAGCTGTACCAGCTTTATAAATATGATAAGGCAACGAACTATGACAAGTATATTGTGGCACATTCAAGAGACCGTGTGCCTCAAGGAGAGCAGCTGCATCCCATCAAGATATATAATAAGAACTATTACATCCATGTACGTCGTGGTGACACCTTCCGTAGTATCGGAAAGGAAATAGGTGTTTCCTACAAGAAGATTGCCAGATACAACGAACGTGGAGCCGACGATGCTCTGGAGGTGGGAGAGAGAATCTGGCTCAAGAAGAAGCAGAAAAAGGCTCCTAAGGAATATGATGGATACCTTCACTATGTAAGGGAAGGTGAATCGATGTATTCCATTGCTCAGAACTATGGCATCCGACTGAAATCGCTCTGCAAGATGAATCGCCTAAGCCTTGAAGATGGATTGCAGGTTGGTGAAGCAATACGCTTAAGATGATATATTTAGGAAATGCCGCTTCTCTAATGAAAAGCGGCATTTCTCTGTAAATAATAGTTGTGGGGAAAGGGTGAGAGGAACGGTCAGTAGTTGAACTCACCAAACTCAGATTGGATGGTCAGGCTCCTCTTTCCTTCTTCGATACGTCCCACCACTTGTGCATCGATATTGAAAGAACGTGACACATCGATGACCTGTTGGGCAATCTCAGGACGTACATAGATTTCCATGCGGTGACCCATGTTGAATACCTGATACATCTCACGCCAGTCGGTGCCAGAGCAGTCGTGGATAGCTTTGAACAAAGGAGGAACGGGGAACATATTGTCCTTGATGACACGGCAATTCTTGCCCACAAAATGAAGAACCTTTGTTTGGGCACCACCCGTACAGTGCACCATGCCATGAATCTCTGGGCGCAGCTTGTCAAGCAGTAGCTTGATAACAGGCGCATAGGTCCGGGTAGGAGAAAGCACAAGATAACCCATGTCGGGAAGTTTTGCCTGCGGACACAACTCGTCTGTATAAGGAACCTCATCGGTAAGGGCATATTTCCCGCTGTAAACCAGTTCGGCAGGTACGGCGTGGTCATAGCTTTCAGGATATTTCCCTGCAAGATAGTTGGCGAAGACATCGTGGCGTGCTGACGTGAGCCCATTGGAGCCCATGCCGCCATTGTAGCGTTGCTCGTAGGTGGCCTGTCCGGTTGAGGATAGGCCAACGATGACGTCGCCCGGACGGATGTTGGCATTGTCTATGACATCAGCCCGTCGCATACGGCAAGTGACAGTAGAGTCAACGATAATGGTACGCACCAGGTCGCCTACATCAGCAGTCTCGCCGCCAGTTGGCCAGATGCCGATACCCATCTTGCGCAGTTCGCTAAGGAGCTCGTCTGTGCCGTTGATGATGGCAGAGATTACTTCTCCAGGAACAAGCATTTTGTTGCGTCCGATGGTGGAAGACACGAGGATGTTGTCCACTGCTCCGACACATAACAGGTCATCGGTGTTCATGACGATGGCATCCTGAGCAATGCCTTTCCATACGGAGAGATCGCCTGTCTCTTTCCAGTACATGTATGCGAGACTGGACTTGGTGCCGGCCCCATCGGCATGCATGATATTACAGTACTCTGGGTCACCCCCCAAGATGTCAGGGATGATCTTACAGAAAGCCTGTGGATAGAGTCCTTTATCAATATTCTTTATAGCAGCGTGGACATCCTCCTTGGCGGCAGAGACACCACGCGACATATAACGGTTGTTGCTCATATTTCAGTTTTGTTTGTTGCCAGGTACTGCAACTTGCTGAATTGTTAGAATTTAATTTCTGGGGCTTTCTGTGCACCTGCCTCTGCCTCGAACTTGGTCATCTTGTCAAATCCAAACATGCCTGCCAGCAAGTTCTTCGGGAAGGAACGGATGAGCACATTGTAGTCTTGTACTACGGCATTGTACTTGTTGCGGGCTTCGTTGATACGGTTCTCAGTCCCTTCGAGTTGTGCCTGTAGGTTCATGAAGTTTTCGTTGGCTTTCAGGTCAGGATATGACTCGCTGACAGCTATCAGTCGACCTAATGCTGAGCCGAGCTCACCCTGTGCCTTTTGGAACTCCTGAAGCTTTTCTGGTGTCATGTTCTCCGGATCGAGCGTAATCTGGGTGGCCTTGGCACGGGCATTGACTACTCCTTCCAATGTCTCCTTTTCATGAGCGGCATAACCCTTCACCACTTCAACCAAATTAGGAATGAGATCAGCACGGCGCTGATAGGTAGACTGCAAGTTGGCTAATGCTGTAGTGGCACTTTCCTCTGCCCCCACCATGGCATTGTATGAACCCTTTACCCAGCCGAAAATAGCTATTGCTATAACGGCGATGACGATTAAAACAATGATACTTTTTTTCATAATGCTCTGTTTAATGGTTTTATGATTCTAATAATGATTGTTCATATTTGAAGTTACCAGCGTGATGTAGCTCCTCCACCACCGAAACTTCCACCGCCGAAGCTGCCGCCTCCGAAGCCTCCGCCTCCTCCTCCATGGAAGCCTCCTCCGCCACCGCCTCCACTGACAAAGAAACCACCGCCGCTGCTCTCTGGCACATAGAAGGGATTGCTTACCAAATGGGCTGCGGCAGCTGCACCTAGCCAGCGGTATTTCTTGTTTTTATATACGAAGAAGATAATCCAGCAAAGCATCAGGCAGGTGTAAAGTCCCATGGCCTGAGCCATCTTGTCTTCCTCTTCGTCAGCCGGACTGCGGAGAGAAGCCATCTGCGGAAGCTCCTTGGACTGGAGCTTGGCTAAGATGGCATCGGAAAGATAGATCATGGCTGAATCGGGTTGCTCAGCCCTCATGGCAGGAATGACATACCGCTGCTGTAGTTCCTTGCATTCTGCATCGGTCAGATCGGCTTCTAATGAACGGCCTGGAGACATGTTGATGCTGTGGTCCTCGTAGCCTACAACAACCACGAGGCCACGGTCATTGTAGCCTACTCCGTAATTGTTGCCTACGTCCTGTGCCATCCGGTAAGGGTCGTCGTTCTCAATATGGTTTACTACGATGACAACGGCCTGAACATTTGTCTCATGCTCTATTCGTTTCATTGTTGAGTTGATACGGTTGACGGCATCATCGCTGAGTACATGGTCTGGATTAGACACATACTGGGTGGAGTCCTGTAAATAGGGTATGGGAATGTTCTGTGCATTCCAATAGGTGACTTCCTGCTTGGAAGCCAGTGGAGTTGCTGTCGTCCCGGGTTCTCCTGCACCTGCCGAGTACAAGAAGCAAATCATGGATACGGCAATGCCGATGAAGAACAGCCATCCCCACAGATGCTTGAATACAAGTTCCCTACCGTGCTCCTGCTTGAAGCTGTTGAGATAGGAATGACGTGCAGCGGCAAACTGGCGTGAGCAGTTCTCATAACGTGATGAGTAGGCCTTCTTTAATTGCCGGGTTGTTAGTTTGTTGGGGCGGCTGTTTCCACCTAATACCCTTTCTCGTAGTGACTCTAAGGAAGTTCCGACGCCATTGTTGTTGTCAACGTCCTCGTTGTACAGCTCCACAAGGGTGTCAACTTTTTTGTTATATGTGTCAGCAATGCTTTTTAGTTTCCTGTCGCGCTCTTCTATCAGTTGCTGTTCTTTGCCTTCATAGCGGTGTGTAAGAAAGGTTCCACCAGCACCAAGGCCAATGAGGTATACGGCAAACATGGTGAAAACGTCCATGTAAATAGTAGGGCTGGAGGCTGTACTAAGCAGGACAGGAACAGCCCCTAAGCCTCCAGCTGCCAATAGTAGCATGTTGGCCTGGCTACGTGAAAGGGTTTTCTTCTTCTGTGACTCTTCCATGTCTGATTAACGTGTTTTTATTTCCCGTTCCATATTTCCCATGAAGCAAAGGCCTGTAGGAGAAGCATTTCAAGCCCGTTTTTCACATCGGCGCCTTGTTTTCTGCCTTTCTTCATGAAGAGGGTCTCGTCTGGATTATAGATAAGGTCATAGAGGATAGTGTGTGAATCCATGGCTTCATAGGGAAGCAACGGACATTCTTCCACATGCGGATACATGCCAAGAGGTGTACAGTTGACAATGACATTGTATTCCTTGACCACTTCCGGCGTAATCTGCTCATACTGAATGGTGCCAGGTCGCTGGTAGCGACTGACGTAGACAGGTTCAATGCCCAGCGATTTTAACCCGTAGGTAATGGCCTTTGAAGCGCCACCGGTACCTAATACGAGGGCTTTCTGGTGCCATTTCTTGTCAAGCATGGGTTCAATACTCTGAGTAAAACCGATGACATCGGAGTTAAAACCTTTCAGTTTCACCTTCCTGCCCTCGTGTTTTATACGGATGACGTTGACCGCACCAATGGCCTGTGCTTCAGGCGAGATGCTGTCAAGGAATGGTATCACTTTCTCTTTGTAGGGAATGGTGACGTTCAGACCAAGTAGGTCTGGGTTGGTGTCGAGGATTTCCTGAAGATCATCAATGCTTGGGATTTCAAAGTTGACATACTCAGCATCAATATTCTCGTCAGCAAACTTCTGGTTGAAATAGCTGATGGAAAAGGAATGGCCCAGCGGATAGCCAATGAGTCCGTATTTGTCCATAATGTCAAGGTTTATTTGGTTGCTGTATAGAGTGTGCAAATGCCGAAGGTGAACCGTTGGAATGTTGCTTCTCGGAATCCGGCTTTCTTTAGAATCTCCATCATTCGCTCTCCCTGTGGAAAGGCTTCAATGGTTTGTGTGAGATAGCTGTATGCGTTTGTGTCCTTGGAGATCAGACGTCCATAGACGGGTAGCACCGTGTGAGAATATATATGGAAAAGCTGTTTCATGGGAAATGAAACAGGCGTGGTTAGTTCTACTACGCTCAAGTGCCCGCCAGGCTTTAGGACGCGGCACATCTCGCTAAGCCCTCGATCCAAACTGGCAAAATTCCGTATGCCGAAAGCTGCTATGACGGCATCGAATGAGGCATCGGGGTAGGAGAGGGCAAGACAGTCTTCCTTGGCAAAGGAGATGATATGCTGTAAGCCTTGCTGCTCGACCTTTTTGCGTCCTACGTCCATCATGCCCTCACTGATGTCAATGCCTACCAGTGTATGGGGCTTCAGCATCTCTGCAGCCATAATGGCAAAGTCGCCGGTTCCTGTTGCTATGTCAAGGATGGCCTGTGGCTTATAGGGTGCCAACTGCCTGATGGCTTTGCGTCGCCATCCACGGTCAATATTCCACGACAGGCGGTGGTTCAGTGTGTCATAGGTTGGAGCGATGTTGTTAAACATCTGCTCCACCTGTTCTGCTTTCTCGCCTGGATGATAGGGAGTTATTGTTTCCTGAGTGTATGGCATGCGGTAATGGTCTGAAGGGATGTTGTGCTTTTAGCGGTTTTTGAGCCAGGCAGTGACGTTCTGCTCGATTCGTGCAGCAATGTCTTCTTCGCTGTTTTCACGAACAAACTTCTCGCCTACAATATGCTCGTAGAGTTCAATGTACCTTTCGCTGACGCTCTCGGCATATTCATCGGTAATCTCTGGCATGACCTGCCCGGGTTCGTTCATGAAGTTATGCTCGATGAGCCACTGACGTACGAACTCTTTTGAGAGCTGACGCTGAGGCTCGCCCTTAGCCAGTTTCTCCTCGTAGCCGTCTGAATAGAAGTAACGGCTTGAATCGGGTGTGTGGATCTCGTCAATAAGGAAAACCTTACCATCGCGCTTTCCGAATTCATATTTCGTATCGACAAGTATCAGTCCGCGCTTGGCTGCAATTTCCTGTCCACGGGCAAAAATGCGACGAGTGTAGTCCTCCATCACCGCATAGTCTTCGGCAGAAACCAGTCCCTGGGCAATAATCTCTTCTTTCGAGATATTCATGTCGTGGCCTTCATCGGCCTTGGTGGTGGGAGTGATGATGGGTTCAGGGAACCGTTCGTTTTCTTTCATTCCATCAGGCAGTTTCACACCACACAGTTCGCGGCAGCCGTTCTTGTATTCACGCCAGGCCGAGCCGGTAAGAATGGAACGGATAATCATTTCCACGCGAAAACCCTCACACTTCAGTCCTACTGTAACCATGGGATCAGGAGTGGCCAGCTTCCAGTTGGGACATATGTCGGTAGTGGCATCAAGGAACTTGGCGGCAATCTGGTTCAGCACCTGCCCTTTGAACGGAATACCCTTTGGCAACACTACGTCGAAGGCTGAGATGCGGTCGGTGGCTACCATGACCAGCAGGTCGTCGTTGATATCATACACATCACGTACTTTGCCGTGATATACGCTCTTCTGTCCATCAAAATGGAATTCAGTCTTTGTTAATGCTTTCATTGCTGTTTGTTATTTCTTTGTCATATTCTTCGTAGGCATGTACTATTCGTGTCACCAGTTTGTGGCGCACAATGTCTTTCTTGTTTAACTGGACAATGCCGATGCCCTCTACATTATTTAATATATGCAGGGCCTCTATGAGTCCGCTCTTCTGCGGACGGGGCAGGTCTATCTGTGATGTGTCGCCTGTGATGATCATCTTGGTGTTCCACCCCATTCGGGTGAGGAACATCCGTATCTGGGCAGGTGTGGTATTCTGGGCTTCATCCAAGATAACCACTGCGTCACTCAGTGTGCGGCCTCGCATAAAGGCTAAGGGTGCAATCTGAATGATGTGTTTCTCCATCATGTCCTGCAGTTTTACTTGTGGCAGCATATCCTCCAGCGCATCATAGAGAGGCTGTAGATAGGGGTCTATCTTGTCCTTCATGTCACCAGGCAGGAATCCCAGTTTCTCTCCTGCTTCCACAGCAGGCCGGCTCAAGATGATCTTCTTCGCCGTCTTCTCTTTCAAGGCCTTGACAGCCAAGGCTATTGACAGATATGTCTTTCCTGTTCCTGCAGGGCCTACGGCAAATATCATGTCGTTCTGCTGGTAGGCCTCGATGAGCCGCTGCTGGTTTTCAGAACGTGCTTTGATGGGACGGCCCGACATGGTGTAAACGAGAACGCCTTCAGGCACTTCCTTGGCTCTACCACCTTTGATGATGTCGAGTATATCCTCTTCCTTGAGTGAATTGAACCTCAATATGTGGCGGCGCATTTTTTCCACGCTCTCTTCCAGTGCAGCCATTTCTTCCTCATCGCCTAGGACACGGATAACATTGTCACGCGCCACGATGCGAAGTTTAGGATACAGTGAACGGATCATCTGCAGATGACCATTGCCAACACCATAGAATACCACGGGGTCAATATCCTCTAAAACAATATGCTTCTCTATCAATCTCTATACAAATTTAATTTTTGCTTGCAAAGTTACGAAAAATATTCGTATCTTTGCACTCGTAAACAGAATATTTTAAATGAAACTGACAAAAAAGAAATATTTGCAGGGCTTTGCGGCTGTTGTAATACTGTTGGCAATCGTAAGATGGGCCATTCCAGAAGTTGCAGTTCCCAAGGATGACAAGCCGGCTGTTCGTTCAGAGCAGATGGAGAATGCCATGCAAGAAGAGACGACTATTGCGAAAGAAGAGCCAAGTATTGTCGAAGAAAAGCCGAGCATTGTCGAAGAAAAGCCGAGCATTGTCGAAGAAAAGGAAGAAAAACCGGGTATTGCTAAGGAAAAGTCTTTTCGTAGTTTGCGGAGAGATGGTTCCAAGCCTCATCGTATTCTCTCTGTGCCAAGTTATAAAGAGGCATTTCCTGACACCAATGCCGTGCAGCTGGTGGCAGCCCGTCGATGGGGTGTATCACCAGTAAAGAACCGTGAAGATGCTGAAGCGAGAAAAAAGGAACTTGTCTATGTAGCTTCATCGCCTTTCTATCATGTAGACAAACTGCATCAGAGCATTCCCTACCTGGTTCCCCGTGCTGCCATATTGCTTCAGGACATAGGACAGGCATTCTTTGATAGTCTTTATGTGAAGGGTGTACCTCTTCACCGTTTTATTGTGACCAGTGTATTGCGTACTCAGGAAGATGTGGCTCGTCTGCGAAACTTCAATGGCAATGCTACGGAAAACTCATGTCATCTCTATGGTACCACCTTCGATATTTGTTACAATCGCTACGAGACTGTTGAGGAACCTGATGGCCCCAAACGGTATCAAGTGCGTAATGATACTTTGAAATTTGTGCTTTCCGAGGTGCTTCGTGATATGCGTAAGCAAAATCGTTGCTACATTAAGTATGAAGTGAAGCAAGGTTGCTTTCACATGACAGTCAGGTAATTATGTGATGACTTTGTGTGAGCAGTATTCACGTTCTTTGTGAGCAGTATTCTCGCTCGTTGTGAGCAGTATTCACGCTTTGAGTGTGGAGTGATACTCGGCACTTTAGGGGTGATACTCGCCACTTTAGCCGCGTTTTTTGGCGTTTTAACACTTCGATTCTGCCGTCAGAAGTTGCTGTTTGACGTTAATTGTGAAGGGGATAGTCCTTTAATAACGACATAAGTTATTGTTTCTTAGATGTTTGTGAAATTATCGATACTCGTCGTTCACGGAAAAAAACTGTGAATTGTGAAACAGTAAATGGTGGGTTAATCTTGTAGGAATTTTTTGTTGCGGTAGGTTTGGTGGTGTCAGAAAAAGCAGTACTTACACCAACGAAGTCCCGTCCTCTCACCCCCTGAAGCCTGGCTGAGGCTGTTATAGGGTGGGGGACTTCAGTTATCTTAACTTTGACCGGACTCTTCGCTGAGACCTTGCAAAATGGTATCGAAACTGAAGTTATGTGGCTTCATTTATACTCTCTACGCCGGAATTCCGAGCAGGTGATTGCAGTAGCGATGGCGACATTTAACGATTCTGCTGTGTCTCCTTGGTGAAAACTGGGAATAAGTAGTTTTCTTGTAATCATCTGGCGTATCTCTGGTGAGATGCCGTTTCCTTCATTACCCATGACAATGATACCTTCCTTTGACAGTGGCTGTTGGTAGATGTCGTTACCATCGAGTAATGTTCCGTATACAGGCACGCTGGCCTGCTGGATGATTTCCTGTAAAGATGTATATACAATGTTCACACGGGCAATGCTTCCCATTGTTGCCTGTACCACCTTGGGATTCCAAGCATCTGCAGTATCTTCACTACAGTATATGGTGCTGATGCCAAACCAGTCTGCTATTCTGATGATGGTACCAAGGTTTCCTGGATCTTGAATGCCGTCGAGTGCCAGTGAAAGCCTGCCATCGGGCGAAGGCAATTTTGAATCTTGTGAAGGAATGCGGAAAACTCCTAACACCTGTTGGGGGTGCTGAAGGAAACTTATTTTGCATAGTTCATCCTGGCTGACAGTCTGTATGGTATGAACAGCACCTTGAAAGTCTTCTACAGCATAAAGTTCCTTGGGGGAATACCCGGCCTTCATCAGGTCACCCACGACCTTTGGACCCTCTGCCACAAACAGTCCTTCGCGCTGTCTGTATTTCTTTATCTCAAGTTGCCTGATGTGCTTTATTTGGTTTTTACTGATCATTTTATAAAAAAATTCCTAAATCAGCCGCAAAGATAAAAATAATTCTTTATCTTTGCAACTAATTAGCAAAGAAAAGACATTTTGAGACCTATAATATTCTCTTTATTGGCAGTTTTGCTGCTTGCTTCGTGCTCGGTGACAAAGTATGTTCCTGATGGAATGTACCTGCTTGATGACGTGAAGGTTACCATGACAGAGAAGCATAGCGACATCAATACCTCAAAACTGAAGAACTATGTACGCCAGAAAGGCAATTCACGTTGGTTCTCTGCCTTTAAACTCCCCCTTGCTGCCTATTCTCTTTCAGGAAAAGACTCTGCCCGGTGGATCAACCGTGCCTTGAAATCGATGGGTGAAGCTCCTGTGTTGTTCGACTCGTTGCAAGCTGGGCTTTCTGTTGCTGATCTCCGTCAGGAACTTCATAATAAAGGTTATTATGATGCACAGGTGTTCCTTCGTACTAAGACAAGAGGAAAACGGCTTGATGCCACCTACGTGCTTTCTCCAGGAGCACCGTATTATATAGGTAAGGTGACATATCAGATTGAGGATAGCTTGATTAGGCAGTTGCTTCGCAAGGATCTGCCAGAAAACCAGGTGCTGAAGAGTGGAAATAAGTTCAGTGTCAATGACCTGAATGCCGAACGTAATCGTATAACCCAAAAGTTGAACGATAGTGGTTACTTCCGGTTCCATAAGGAGTTCATCCGGTTCTTGGCCGACTCTACCGGCAGTTCTCACATCATCGACCTTACGCTTGTCCTCAGCCAGCCTCCGTCTGACAGTTCCGAGGTCAGCCATATCCGTTACAGGGTGGGGGATGTGACCTTTTCCAGTGGAAATCCTGCTGACACAACCATTCACCTGCGGCGCAAGGTTCTTCAAGAAAGTACGTATATTGAGCAAGGAAACTATTATTCCACAACTGCGTTGCAGAACACCTATAACCACTTCTCTCGGTTGGGAAATGTACGCTATACAAACATCAGTTTTACAGAACATCCTGACACGGCATTGCTCGACTGTAATATCCAGATTCAAACCAGCAAACCGTCAACTATCAGTTTTCAGCCTGAGGGAACCAATACGGCAGGCGATTTGGGGGCCGCTGCTTCTATCACCTATCAGAACCGTAATTTGTTCCGGGGAGCAGAAAACCTGGCAGTGGAGCTTCGTGGCGCCTATGAGGCCATCCGAGGGCTGGAAGGATATCGTAATCAGGATTTCGTGGAGTACAGCATTGAGAGCCGCCTCACCTTCCCACGTTTCATCTCTCCTTTCCTGAGTAGCTCTTTGCGTCGAAGCATCAATGCTACCAGTGAAGTGTCTTTGCTTTATGACCTTCAAGACCGTCCGGAATTTCATCGGAGGTTGCTTTCTGCCGCCTGGCGATATAAATGGAGACCCCAGCTGCATCGTGACCAGTACCAGCTAGACTTGATAGACCTGAACTATGTCTTTATGCCGTGGATCAGTGAAACCTTCCACAGGCAGTATCTTGACGATGTCAGTAGCCGCAACGCCATCCTGCGTTATAATTACGAGGACTTGTTTATCATGAAGATGGGGTTTGGATATGCGTATAACAATGGACGTATAGCCTTGAAAACTAACATTGAAACCTCTGGTAATCTTTTAAGTCTTGGTTCTCAGGTATTTGGTTCCGACAAGGATCAAGATGGCCATTACCGCCTCTTTGACATAGCCTTTGCTCAATATGTGAAAGGTGACATAGACTTTACTAGAAGCATACAACTAGATTACGATAATCAGATTGTCTTCCATGTCGGCTTTGGTATTGCTTGGCCCTATGGCAATTCTACGGTGCTTCCTTTTGAAAAACGTTATTTTGCTGGAGGAGCAAACAGTGTTCGTGGATGGAGTGTCCGTTCGTTGGGACCAGGAAAGTTCAAAGGCAATGACGGACGTATAGACTTTATTAACCAAACGGGAGATATGAAACTGGACATGAACTTGGAGTATCGTGCCCATCTGTTCTGGAAACTGGGAGGTGCACTCTTTGTGGATGCGGGGAATATCTGGACGCTTCGTGATTATAAGGACCAGCCTGGCGGACAGTTTTCCTTGAAGGATTTCCCCTCACAGATAGCCGTAGGCTATGGCTTTGGCCTGCGATTTAACTTTGATTATTTCATTGTCCGCTTCGACCTTGGTATGAAGGCTGTGAATCCTGCTTATGATGAAGAGGAACACTATCCGCTTTTGCATCCCCGATTCAGTCGCGATTATGCATTCCACTTTGCGGTAGGCCTTCCATTTTAACATACATGCGCTTGTCGCGTTCTACTATCTTGATTTGGAACTTTGTATCGTTGTCAACTAAATACCCTACCTGGTTCAGTGAATCTGTCTTCACATAGTTACTCACTTCTATGGTTGCTATCCATGTGGAGTCATCTGCCAGTTCGCAGTCCAGAAGACTCACTGCTGCCATATTTTCTTGTTGGCGCAACAAATCAATGTCTTGCTCTGATAGATTGGAGGCTGCAAAACGAATCCATTTCCTGCTTTCAGGTGTTACATATTTTGATGCACGGTCGAACTGATAGTTGAAGTATGCCTCGGCCCATTGGGTAGCGGCTTCATCAACAATCTCACTCCCTTCTTTATTGAGTAAATCACACGATGAAAATGCCAATAAAACGACAGTCGACAGGATAAAACTTCTCATAAGCATTAATATTTTTAAAAAACTTCCACAAAGATACATATTTCTTTTGGATTTCACGTTACTTTTTCTTACTTTTGCAAAAAATAATAACAAATAATGCTGAAATTCATATCCTTTGGCAGTGGTAGTAGCGGTAATTGCTATTATCTTGCCACTTCAACAGATGCACTCATCATTGATGCGGGCGTGGGGGTACGTATGCTCAAAAAACACATGAGAGAGTATGGTTTGAACCTTCATAGTGTCCATTATATCCTGATTACTCATGATCATGCCGACCACATAAAGAGTGTGGGTAGTATCAGCCATGAGCTTGGAGTGCCTGTATATTGTACCGAGAAAGTGCATGATGGCATAGAGCGCAACTATTGTGTTGCCCGCAAGATTGCTAATGACAAGAAACATGTCATTCAGCCACAATTATCCGTTCAACTTGGTGATTTCCTTATCACACCGTTCTCTGTACCTCATGATTCCAGCGACAATGTTGGTTTCTTCATCGAGGCGGGCAATACCAATTTTTGCATAATGACTGACGCCGGTGAGGTAACAGAAGAGATGAAAGACTATATCAAACGGGCACGCTATTTGGTCATTGAGGCAAACCACGATGTGGAAATGCTGAGTCATGGGCCTTATCCGCAGTATTTGAAAGATCGCATAGCGAGCGATATAGGTCATCTCTGCAATAGCGACTGTGGACGTGCTATAGCAGAGAATATGTCAGAGGACCTTCGCCATGTCTGGCTGTGTCATCTTAGCGAGGAAAACAACCATCCGGAGTTGGCACGTAAAACGGTAGAGAGCGTACTGCGTCAGTATGGTATCATAGCAGGTAAAGATCTGCAATTAGACATTCTTCGCCGCAAACTGCCTACAGGAGTCTTTGAATTAGAATAGCAGCTCTTAGTTCCTTTTCTCTTTGATTATACCGTGTCTATAGGCGTGGAGCAGTTGCTTTAGGTCGGCTATCTGTGAACGGAGCTCGTCTCCTTTGTCGGTGTCAGCTACAAGCATGCGGTGTGCTGACATTTCAACAATCTGCGTGGTTGACTTGATGTCGGTACCCCGTTGTATTGCGTCCTGGGTCGAGGTAAACGGCTCATGCTGTACTAGCTGGAACCCCCGTGAGTGGTAAATGAGTGTATAGCCGGCAATGCCCGTCTCGCTGTGATAAGCTTCTGAGAAACCACCGTCAATCACCATCAGCCGTCCTCCTGCCTTGATAGGATTTTCGCCTTTGGCAACGTGGACGGGAACATGCCCATTGATGATGTGGCGGTTAGGACCATTTACGTCAAAGGCATCGAGAATACGGTCACAAACCTCCTCATTGTTCCTCAGACGGAAGTAGGCACCCTTTTCTTCCTTGTATGTCTCCTTGTCTGTTAAGAAATAGCGTTCAAAGGTAGCCATCTTCGACTTGTCAAACAGGGGGGAGTCCTTGCCACACCACAGGTATAGGAAATAGTCGCGGGCATAGTCGCGAGGATATTCGTCTGTTGTTGCATTCTGATTGCTGACATTGGTGTTGAAGGCTGCACGTATCATGATGCCAATATTGTGCATCAGTTCTTTCCCGCAGAATTTCTTGCCAGGATAGATCTCCACTTCCTTCAGTGAACCGTCATCGTTGAGGGGAATGCTGGCATGGAAGAGCAGGTTGGAGTTGCTGATAGCGTACATGCAACCGTGTGAAAGCAGGATACGTATATGCTTCTGGAGTTTCTCACTAATGCGGAAAGAGTGATGCAGTTTTTTCATGAGATCTGCCTCTTCGGATGTGAGAGTATAGGTTGGATTATTCAGGTCGTTCTGGAATATCGTAGGGAAGTTGCATGATTTCATCTCGTATTCCTTTCCGTCTTTGTGCCACACCTGTTTCTCCGGATCTATGCTTTCTAACAGGCAGCGATCCTTCATCTGCCATTCTGGATGTCGACAGAAAATCTGGGATTCCTCCTTAAGCTGGATGACGGTGATAGCCTTGTGCATTTTGGCTGTCAGCTGCTGAGTCTTCTCGTCCATTGTGTTGCCAGGAAGAAGCCTGGGCAGGAACTCCTCGCAAGGGTCTTCGCCATACACTTCAAGCGCAAATGTGGCCAATGGAACAAGGTTGATGCCGTATTCCTCGAGGGTAGCAAGGTTGGCATAGCGTAGGCTGAGACGCAGCACATTACATATACAAGCATCGTTTCCTGCAGATGCACCCATCCAGAGAATGTCGTGGTTTCCCCATTGGATGTCCCAAGAGTGATACTGTTTCAAGGTGTCCATAATCTTGTGAGCACCAGGGCCGCGGTCATAGATGTCGCCGAGAATATGCAGCTGGTCTATGGCAAGGCGTTGTATAACATTGCAGATAGCTTCGATAAAAGCATCGGCGCGGCCAGTAGAGATAATAGTGTTCACGATAACGGCAATGTAGGCTGCCTTGTCCTGGTCCTCTGTACGTTCGTGGAGTAGTTCCTCAATGATGTAAGAGAAATCATCGGGTAACGATTTGCGCACCTTGCTTCGAGTGTACTTTGAAGAAACGTCACGGCATACTTTTACGAGCTGGTGGATGGTGATACGATACCAGTCGTCAAGGTCGGTCTCTTGCGCCTTGATGAGTTCCAGCTTCTGCTCGGGATAGTAGATGAGCGTACAAAGCTCTTTTTTCTCAGTCTCACGAATGCTGTTGCCGAAGATTTCGTTCACCTTTCGTTTGATGTTACCAGAAGCATTCTTCAGGACGTGTTCGAATGCCTCATTTTCACCATGAAGGTCGGCAAGAAAATGCTCAGTACCCTTAGGCAGATTCATGATGGCTTCCAGATTGATGACCTCGGTGGCAGCATCAGCTATGGTAGGAAACAACTTCGACAGCAGCTGCAGATAGTGCGTATTAGTTCCTGTGGACATAACTTATTTAGACAATGGAAGAGTTCTATACCTTATTTATATATAAGAGATATTCTTTATTAATAAACAGAAGGGATATTCTTTAGTACCAGCAGAAGATGATCCCATACCATTTGTACGGTGGGAATGTGCAGACGCTCGTCGGGGGTATGGACGAAGCGTAGGGTGGGACCGAAACTAACCATGTCCAGATTGGGATAGCGTTCAGAGAACAGACCGCATTCCAGACCTGCGTGTATACCCCGTACCACGGGCTCCTTCTTGAACAACTGCTTGTAAGCATCTACAACAATCTCGGTGAGCTTCGAGTCGGCCTTCATCTTCCAGGCAGGGTAGCCATCACTGGATTTTGCCTCGGCACCAGCTAACTCAAATGTGGCTTGAATGGTGGCACACATGTTGTCGAGGTTGGACATTACGTTACTGCGCTGGGAAGAGAGAATAGTAATTTCATTGTCTAAGGTATGAACGCTGGCAATATTACTTGATGTTTCCACCATGCCACCTAAAGCCTCGTCCTGACAGATGGCGTAGACGCCATTGTCTACAGCCTGTAGCGCCCATATGAAGTTCCTGGCTACCTGAGCCTCAATCACAGGCTCTGCCTCGCAACTTTCCATCAGCCACTCCATGCTGGTATCGGTTACATGGAATTCGTCCTCTACTTCAGCTGAGAATATGTTCCAGTCAGCGCGTATGTTTTCCTTCAATGCGTTGGGAACGGCTATTACAAAGCGTCCGTCACGCGGAATTGCATTATGCAGTTTGCCCGAATGGAACTGTGAAAGCCTTACACCTTCGTATCGTTTCATCGTCTGGAACAGGAACCTGCCTAACACTTTAATGGCGTTGGCACGCTTCTTGTTGATGTCATCTCCGGAATGGCCGCCCACGAGTCCTTTCAGCTGTCCACTTAGGAAAAAGAGATCCTTGGGAGCTTCTTCGCGCTTGAAAGTGAAGCGGGCCTGAGTGTTTCGGCCTCCTGCACAACTGACGAATATCTCACCTTCGTCCTCAGAGTCAAGGTTGATCAGGTAGTCACCCGTCATGAAGCCTGCCTTCATGCCTTCGGCACCCGTTAGTCCGGTTTCCTCGTCACGGGTAAAGACGCATTCTATAGGGCCATGCTCTATATCGTCACTGTCCAAAATGGCTAGCTCCATGGCGCAGCCAATACCGTCATCGGCACCAAGCGTGGTTCCCTCTGCAGTCAGCCATTCTCCGTCTATATAAGTCTTGATGGGGTCGTTGTCAAAGTCAAACTCAACATCTACTAATTTGTCGCACACCATGTCCATGTGGCTCTGCAGAATCACTGTCTTGCGGTCTTCCATACCCTTGGTGGCAGGCTTTCGAATGATGACATTGCCTGTATCGTCCACCTTTGTGTCCAAACCACGGCTTTCACCCCAAAGCTTCAGGTACTCAATCATCTTTTCCTCATGCTTCGAAGGTCGGGGAATCTCGTTAATCTTGGCAAACTGCTGGAATACTACAGCAGGTTTTAGGTCGTTCTTATTCATTTTTAATACTATTATTTTGGTGTTTTGATTCGTAATGTGTAACTTTGCAGCCGCAAATTTACAAAAAATGATTGAAACTCTTATCATATCCACGTTAATAATTGCTATTAGCATGGCTTTTTTGCTTGTTAAGGTGCTGTTGAAGTCGGATGGACGCTTCGCTTCACAGCATATACACGACAGTAAAGCCATGAAGGAACGTGGCATTCATTGCGTCATGGATCAGGATAGTGAAATGAGGCAGAAGAGTCCTTATGCAGTCACGGAACGGTGAAAAAACAAGTAATCATTAAACCATAAAGAATGAAAAAGTACATTTTCAGCACACTGGCCATTGCGGCAATGATGGCCTCGTGCAACAATGCGAGTCCCAAAATGGACGAGAAACCCGTTGAGGCAGAGGCAGCTACTGGCGGCATGAAGATTGCCTACGTAGAGGTAGACTCATTGATGACCCAGTACACCTTTGCTAAAGACTACAGCGTAACCCTAGAGAAGAAGAGCAACAACGCCCGCAACACTTTAACCCAGAAGGGTAACCAGCTGCAGGCAGCCGTGAACAATTTCCAGCAGAAGCTTAATAATAATGGCTTCCAGAGCCGCGAGCAGGCAGCAAGTGTACAGGCTGCTATCGAACGTCAGCAGCGTGATCTTCAAGAGCTGCAGACACGTCTGGAAAGCGAGCTTGCCAAGGAGACCCAAGAATTCAATGTTGCCTTGCGCGATTCTCTTAATAATTTCCTTGTGGCATATAATGCGGACAAGAAATATGATATTATCCTGTCTAAGGCTGGCGACAATATTCTCCTGGCCAACAAACGCTTCGACATTACTCAGGATGTCATCAACGGTCTGAACAAGCGTTATAAGCCCGGTACGAAAAAAACCGCTGTCAAGGAAGACAAGAAGGAAGACAAGAAGGACAAATAGAGGCCAGTGCGCACTTCACGCATTTAGGCCGTTGCGAGGTACACACGTATCGTCCATGAAGCAATAGCCAGTGGTGGGCACGAGGAATCAGTTCTTTTGAGATGTGCTTCGTCAGTGCCATCTCCACCTTAAATGGTGTGTTGGCAGTCTTAGGCACAAGTCCTAACCGATGGCTAACCCTGTAGACATGGGTATCCACAGCCAAGGCGGCTTGGCCGAAAGCAATAGCCAAAATGACGTTTGCAGTTTTCCTCCCCACACCGGGCAGTTTTAGCAATTTGTCCATATCTGCAGGAACTTCATTATTATATTGTGCAATAAGTACGCGCGCCATCTCAACCAGGTGGCGCGCTTTTGCATTAGGATAACTCACGCTTTTGATCAGCTCGTACACATCCTCAGGCTCTGCTGCCGCCATTGTACGGGCATCAGGGTAATGCTTGAACAGTTCGGGTGTTACCATGTTGATGCGTTTGTCTGTACACTGCGCACTCAGCATCACAGCTACCAACAATTGGAATACAGAACCATATTCCAACTCTGTAGTCACTATTGGCATTTCCTTCTCAAAGTAGGCCAAAACTTGTCTGTATCTCTCCTCTCGTTTCATGCTTGTCAGGTTCCAGTCTTTTTGTTAAGATTATCGCAAAGAAATAGATATGCATTATTACGTTTGAGCATCTGCTGTTTCATAACGACTCAGAACTGTTGAAGAGCGTCTTTGAACAACTTCCATTTCACCTTTCGTCACCGCATGGTGTTTGCCGCCCGGTATATTGGCTCTGCGAGAAATGATGGCAAATATACAGGACTACAGCGACTCGTCATCGGGGCGCTGAATGTTGGGGAAAGTCAATTTGGGAAGATGGCGCTTTTTGCGAAGCCAGGCCTCTTTCCTTGCCTCATAATCGCGTTGGTGTTGTTCAAGATAACCATCAGCCATAGTCTTGAGTGAAGTTATATGGGTGGAACAGCATTAGTTTCTTTTGTATTTCGCATAGACTACGTTGAGGGTGATGGGGTCGTGCTGATTCTGCGAGCCGCCAACAAGTTTAGTGCTGGTAAGAGACATGTTGTGTCGAATGCCAGTGGTGGTCTTAGTGCTATTGTAACCGTTGGATGAGGTTGTCTGAATAAGGGATACTGGGACAAGTACAGCGCGGTTCCAGTCCGGATGTTTGGCAGTCCAGTTTGGGTCTGCACTCTGCCCTTGCCGTCGTGCGTTCACCATGTAGGTGATGAGATTGGAAATGTTGTCATATGTATAGATGTTACGCAGGTCGAGCACTGTCTTTCCAGCACTATTGACTGTAGTATTGTTGAGGAATGACGTCTCGTTATCAGTTAGTTTGTTGTTGCGGAAAAAGGTTTCGAGACTGTCTTTGTGTATAAGTAGCAGGTTGCGGGGTATATCGAGGTTGATGCCCTTCTGATTGTCATTGTTGATACGTGGGAAGTTGATGTTGGCGGCTAATAGCGAGTCGTTCTCGTGACCTCTCATGATATCATCGATAGGTATTGTGACTTCTGTAATGAGGCCTGCAGGGCTCTTGAGATAGGTACAGCTGTTGTCGTTGGTCAGCGAAGCAAGTATTTCCGGATCGTTGTTAATCTTGGTGGTTTGCAGCACTTCATCAGTACCAGAAAAAGTGACACTGGTTACGAAAGTGGAATCGTTATCTTTCATATGGAAGAAAACGCGCATTCCGACGTAGGGTATTGGGGAATGGAATCCGTAGCCGTCGGTAATCTGGAAATAGAAGCCTGGGCACACATGGTGGATGAAAGAATAGGAATTCCGAAAATACTCAGGATGGTGATAATACTGCTGCATCAGATATGTACCATAATTATTGTAGGTTTTCCCATCCTTGTCGGTATAGGGCTTATTGGCAGGAATGGCTAATCGAGTGGCTGCGTCGGCCAATGGCTCGATACTGGCATAGGAGAATGATTCCTCGACTGTTAGTCCGTCTTGTCGGATCAGCCCTTCAGCTGCGGGGTCGAAGTCAGAATAATAATCTTCGGTCTCTTCTGCAGGTTTGTCCATCTCCGATATCTTCATTTTGAGAACAGCCGAGTCGTCGCTACAGGATGATGGAGTATAGATGTAGAGGTCTATAAAACAAGAGTCTGCACCAGCCATGTTGTCATATCGGCTGAGAATATTATTATCCGAAGGGAGGGAGAAACTCTCAAGGATCCCAAATTGTGACATAAACTCGCTAGTAACTGTTGCTCCTGTCTCAGGGTCTTGTATGCGGCCGAAATAGCACTCGTTGCTACGAGAGAGAATATTGCCAGTTTGGATGGTTCTCGTGCTGACAGCAAAGTTGGCGGAAGTAGCGTCTATCTTGTCGTTCTCCGCAGTGAGTGAGCCTCCAATATTTAGGTCGTCACTGTCGGTGCATGATGAAAGGGCGATTGCAGATATTGCAATGCCAATGATGTGAAGGAGTTTCATAGGTGATAATTATTCTTCTTCTGGATAAATCTGTTGATAGAATTCCTCGTAGGACTCAGCAAAGTCTTCTTGGTGTTCCAAAACAGGAATCTGCTTGTCCTTGGCATACTGTTCTAAGGATTTGTTTACATTCTTATCTGCTAATATGATGCCATCGCTGTAGTCAATGGCGAGTTTGCCCAACTCATCAAAGTCGAAATCATCGGCATAAGATTCCAGTAACTCTGCTTTGGCGTCGCGGAACTCAAGGCATTTCTTAAAGTTCGTTCCTAGGTTGTTGTGTAGGGTTTGGGAATAGAGCGATGAGATGACCTTTGTGTCAGCAAACGACGGTTCGTCATGGTAGGCCGTCTTGACATAAAGAGGGATGACGGCACTCATCCAACCCTGGCAATGGATAATGTCTGGTACCCAGCGCAGTTTCTTGACAGTCTCCAATACTCCTCTGGCAAAGAAGATGGCACGTTCGCCGTTATCGGGATAGTCGTTGCCCATTTCGTCTTTCTCCATATGGCGTTTGGAGAAATAGTCATCGTTATCTATAAAATAAACCTGTACGTGGGTCTGTTGTATACTGGCGACTTTGATGATCAAGGGATGGTCGGTGTCATCGATAATCAGGTTCATGCCTGACAACCGGATGACTTCGTGCAGTTGGCCCCTGCGTTCGTTAATGTTCCCCCACTTAGGCATGAAGGTACGTATCTCGTGACCTTTTTCCTGCATGGCATGCGGAAGGTTGCGGCCCATGATCGATAGGGTGGTGTCAGGAACGTAGGGACTTATCTCTTGATTAATAAACAGAATTTTCCTTTTTGCCATCTTTCATAACTTTTTGCCATGCAAAGGTAATAAAAAAACTCCGATTTTCCCCTTTTTGTTTGC
Organism: Prevotella sp.; assembly: GCA_016285075.1. GTDB lineage: Bacteria > Bacteroidota > Bacteroidia > Bacteroidales > Bacteroidaceae > Prevotella. Next base: position 12,540 of record JAEEQB010000046.1, on the reverse strand, counting down.
CATTTTCACGTTTAGTTAAGTTTTTTTTGAAGAAAAAGAATATTTTTTTGAATAAAATGATACAACATTCGTTTTTTTTTACTATATTTGCAGGGTAAAACCATAAACGTCAAACATTTTACTGTTATTCTCATGGCAAAATATAACATTAAGGAGAAGAAAGTGAAGGATGCCACATACATGACTTTAGTCAATCCTACACTGATGGACGAGATGAAGGAGAAGATTTTGAATATCATCGTCATGCAGAAGAAGTACAAGGACAAGGACTATTCGGCCAAGAAATTAGCTGAAGACCTTGGTACCAACACTCGTTATGTCTCGGCAGTTGTCAATGTGCGTTTTCATACAAACTATTCGTCGTTTGTAAACAAGTTCCGTATAGAAGAGGCAATGACCATTCTTACGGACAAACGCTATAGAGGACTGAAGATGGAGGAGGTGAGCGATATGGTGGGCTTTTCAAACCGTCAGTCGTTCTATGCTTCTTTTTACAAATTTATGAAAATGACACCCCGTGAATATCGTATTAAGCATTCTGTGAAGAAGACAAAGTCTAAGGAAAAAAAGAATGAGTAAAAGCGGGTTCAATTACAACGATGAGCGTTTTGCTGATTTGCAGATGCTCCGTTACAGGCTGAATGGTTTTGAATCGTTGACCCTTCAGCAGAAAATACTTGTCTATTATCTATCAGAAGCAACATTGTTCGGGCGTGATATAACGTTTGATCAGTATGGCATTTACAATCTGCGTATTCGCAAACTGTTAGAGACGGTCTATACCGACTCATTGGTAGCGCATGATACAGAAAACTTCCGCCAATTGGAAATCTATCTGAAACGTTTGTGGTTTTCTAATGGCATCTATCATCATTATGGCTGTGAGAAATTTCTTCCAGGTTTTAGTGAGGGCTATTTACGAAGCGCGGTAGCTCAGGTTGCTCCAGAGCGACTCCCGCTGCGTTCTGGAGAGACGGTGCAGCATCTGCTTGATGAGCTTGTACCTGTTATCTTCGACCCTTCCGTTTTGCCTAAGCGGGTCAACAAAGCTGACGGGGAAGACTTGGTGACTACCTCGGCCTGCAACTTCTATCAAGGGGTCACCCAACAAGAGGCAGAATTGTTCTATGCTGGTCTGAAAGCATCCCATTGCCGAGATGAACAACCTCTCTCGTTCGGACTGAACTCAACTCTTGAGAAGGATGCCGACGGGCTGATGAAAGAGCAGGTGTGGAAATCTGACGGACTTTATGGGAATGCTATCCGTCACATCGTGGCGTGTTTGGAAAAGGCCGCAAAGGTGGCAGAAAATCCAAAACAGAAGAAAGTCATTGATCTCTTAATAAGTTATTATAAAACAGGAGACTTACACGTTTTTAATCAATATTGCATTGAATGGGTGGGGGAGCAGGAAGGTAAGGTTGACTTTGTGAATGGCTTCATTGAAGTTTATGGCGATCCTTTGGGGTTAAAAGGCTCATGGGAGGGCATCGTAGAATATAAGGATGAAGAAGCCACCAAACGCACACAAGCCATCAGTCAGAATGCACAATGGTTTGAAGACCACTCTCCTGTTGACCCCCGTTTCCGCAAACCAGTTGTGAAGGGAGTAACGGCCAATGCTATTTGCGCGGCCATGTTGGGTGGTGAAGAATATCCATCCACCGCCATTGGCATCAATCTGCCCAATGCCGACTGGATCAGGGCAGAACACGGCTCTAAGAGCATCACTATCAGTAATATCACCGATGCCTACAATAAAGCTGCTCAGGGTAGCGGTTTCCGCGAGGAATTTGTACTTGACGAGCAGATGCTGGCTCTAATTGCGGAATATGGTGATGTATGCGATGACTTGCATACCGATTTGCACGAGTGCTTGGGACATGGCAGCGGCCAGCTGCTGCCAGGTACTGATCCCGATGCGCTGAAAGCCTATGGGAATACCATAGAGGAGGCGCGTGCTGATCTATTTGGACTTTATTATATTGCCGATCCTAAATTGGTGCAATTAGGACTGCTTCCCAACGGCGAAGCTTATAAGGCACAATACTACACCTACATGATGAATGGCCTTATGACGCAGCTCATCCGCATCGCTCCTGGCAATCAAATAGAAGAGGCTCATATGCGTAATCGTGCACTGATAGCCCGTTGGTGTCAGGCTCATGGCTCAGTCCTCGAATTACTTAAATGTGATGGTAAGACCTATCTGAAAATCAACGATTTTGAGGGCTTGCGTGCACTGATAGCCCAACTTCTGGCCGAGGTTCAGCGCATCAAGAGTGAAGGTGACTACGAGGCCGCACGTGAGTTGGTGGAAAAATATGGAGTGAAGGTAGATGCGGAACTCCACCGTGAAGTGCTGGCACGTTATCAGCGGCTGAACCTGGCTCCTTACAAAGGGTTCATCAATCCTTGGCTGATACCTGTTACGGGTCAGGATGGACAGATTATCGACATTCACGTGAACTATTCTGAGACTTACAGCCACCAGATGCTGCGTTACAGTACTGAATACGGAACATTAATTTGAAGTATGGAAAAAGAAATACAGGCCAAGGTTAAGCAGATAAAACTCTCATTCCGTCAGATGATGGACGGCGCTGTAGCGCAGTCCATGAGGAGCAAAGGAGTGGACTACCATCTGAACTGGGGAGTCACTTTGCCAAGACTTCGTGAAATGGCCGAAAAGGAGGGCAAAGACTATCATCTTGCCATTGCATTGTGGAAGGAAAATGTGCGTGAGTGCAAGATTCTGGCAACGATGATCATGCCACCAGAAGATATCCTGCCGGAAGTGGTCGATATATGGATGGAGCAGACGGAAACGACCGAGATAGCCGAGCAGGCTTCTTTCAACCTCTATCAGCACTTGCCTTTTGCTCCAGTAAAAGCGTATGAGTGGATGGCGAGTCCGTCAGAGTTGTACCAGCTCTGTGGATTCCTGGTCATTGCCCGCATTTTCATGCGGGGACAGGAACCCAATGAACGTGGCATCAATGAGTTTATAGACCAGTCGTTGGTTGCGCTACAGAGTGACAGCCTTGCTGTGAGGAAGGCTGCGAAGAATGCTCTCTATCGTTTTTCCGAATTAGGTATTGTCTACGAACGACTTGCCAAAAGTGCCATGCGAACCATAGGTGTGGATTTTATCTGAAGCATGATTAGAATTATCCGGAAAGCAACATCATCCGGCATTACAGAGATGATAAGGAAGTATATATGAAGATTGTGGTTCTTGACGGCTATACAGCAAATCCCGGCGACCTGTCGTGGAAAGGGCTGGAGAGGCTGGGAGCATTGACGGTGTATGACCGAACGAGAAACAATGAAACCATAGCCAGGATTGCCAATGCAGAGATTGTGTTGACAAACAAAGTCTTGATTAGGCGGGAGGAGATAGAGCATTTGCCTAACTTGAAATATATAGGTGTATTGGCAACAGGATACAATGTGGTGGATGTCGAGGCGGCTCATGAACACGGTATTATTGTAACCAACGTGCCGGCTTATAGCACTGAGAGTGTAGCACAGATGGTTTTTGCGCATCTGCTGACGGTGACGAACCGGACAGAACACTATGCCATTTCCAATCAAGAAGGCCGATGGACGGAGAGTCCGGATTTCTGCTATTGGGACTTCCCCCACATGGAGCTTTCCGGCAAGACCTTCGGCATCGTGGGACTGGGTAACATTGGCCAGCGCATTGCTCAGATAGCCTTCGCTTTTGGCATGAAAGTAAAGGCTATGACCAGTAAATCCATAGAAAACCTGCCATCAGGTGTAATAAAAGTATCGTTTGAAGAACTGTTGCAGACCTCGGATGTCGTTTCTCTGCACTGTCCTTTGACAGAGAGCACACTTCACATGATCAATGCCAATTCTCTCAGAAAGATGAAGCCTGCCTCCATCCTTATCAATACAGGCCGAGGCCCGTTGGTCGATGATGGGGCTGTGGCTGAGGCTCTTGCAGAAGGACGGCTCTCAGCCTTCTGTGCCGATGTGCTTACGGAAGAACCGCCCAAGGCAGACAATCCGTTGCTGAAACACCCGAATGTATATATCACCCCTCATATCGCCTGGGCCACGAAGGAGGCTCGTAGCCGATTGCTCCAGGTAGCCACAGATAACGTCCAGGCTTTCCTGGATCATCATCCGGTCAATGTCGTATGAAGAAAATAATTGTTGCCATCGATTCGTTCAAAGGTTGCCTGACATCAGCGGAAGCAAATCAGGCAGCGTTTGAGGGCATTCAGGCAAGAGCGTCTGGGTCGGACATGACGAAGGTTGTACAGATACCTGTCAGCGATGGCGGCGAGGGTTGGCTGGAGGCTTTCCGATGTGCTGTGGGCGGTGAGATGGTTGATGTTCATGTGAAAGACCCTTTCATGCGGCCAATCGTTGCACAATATCTGGTACAGGGTGATACGGCGGTGATAGAAATAGCCAAGGCCAGTGGACTGACGTTGCTGAGTCCAGGGGAGCGTAATCCCATGGTGGCTACCAGCTATGGTTCTGGCCAGCTTGTTGTTGATGCCGTGCGCCGAGGATGTAAGCACATCATCGTTGGGCTTGGCGGTAGCGCTACCTCTGACTGTGGCATCGGTATGCTTCGTGCTATCATCGACAATGTTGCGAAAGGAGGTTCCTGGGATGATGTCCATGTGCTGGATGATGTCCGTTTTACGATAGCTACCGATGTTACCAATCCGCTTTGTGGCGAGAACGGGGCTGCTTATGTGTTTGGACCACAAAAGTTCGCAGTTCAAGCAGAACAATCGGTTCATGACCCGGTTGTCGGGCGTGAACAGATTCAAAAGTCGGACAAACAGGTTCTCCTGGACAGAATTATAGCTCTTGATGCTCGCGCCAAGCGTTTTGCGGAATTCTCTGCCAGGCACTTTGGCTACGATCGTCAGGACATGCCTGGCGCAGGGGCGGCAGGAGGTCTGGGCTATGCGTTTCTGCAATACTTGAATGCCGAGTGCCGTTCGGGCATTGACCTGCTGCTCGACACTGTATCCTTTGATGAACATCTTCAGGATGCTGCTCTCGTTATCACAGGAGAAGGCGCTGCCGACCGTCAGACCCTCATGGGAAAACTTCCCTATGGTATTCTCCTGCGGGCAAAGTCATATCATGTTCCTGTGATGCTGATTGCTGGTCGTATCAATGACCGCCAAGCTTTGCTTGATGCGGGTTTCCAGCAGGTTGAGTGCATAAACGCCCCAGGTAGTTGGAACCGTGTTGTAACGAGTAGAGACGAAGCCGTTCTTTCAGAACTTCCCATTGAAGAAGCGATGAAACCGGATATAGCAAGAAAGAATATTGCTTTGCTGATGGAAAGCGTATCATTCTAAATTCTGAGAATACTGGCCACCTCTTTGCGAAGGCGTTGTGTTTTCCTGTCATCAATGGGAGGCAGGGGCATAAAACCTTCTTCTTGGAGCATCTGTTCTTGCAGAATCTGTAGTAGCCGTTGGAAATAGCGGGTGAGTCGTTTACCTGACAAGGCTTCTGCTATTTTTTCATCATTGGCATCAGGACGTCGAAGCGCATGTGCCAATGCTACAAGATGGAACATCGTGAGTTGATGTTTTTGTGCATCCTCAGCTATTTCAATGGCATCGGTAGTGCTTAGTGAGGGCTTATTGTAATTCGTGGGGAAGTAGGCTGGTATCTGTTGTGTGTTGAGTGGTAGGATGTCGGTGCCGAAAGGCGGGTTGATGTCCATCACACGAAGTCCCTTGTCCAGGATGTTGCGGATATTTAGGTGGTCTGCATAGAGCAGCAGGTTACGCCAGGACAGGGGCGGAATGTTGGGCGTGGATGGTGAATCGTCGTCCTCCACCCAATGCCGGTCTCCTGTGATGCCGGCTTTCAGTAGCACAGACATCAGATGCTGTACAGTTTCATCCATGTGTTCTATCGTGTTGGAGTCCAGGACTTTCTGATAGATGGTCTCTGTCTGCCTGGCCATTGCCTCTTGGGTGATCGTGTTGCTGATAAGCGCATTGCTGATGGTCTCTATGCGTGGATTCCAGGCAAGTGCCTGCAACGCTTCTGTTTCCATCTTGCCGTGGGCTATGAGGACGTAGGCATTCTGTACAAGGCGTTTCTGCCAGAGCAGTATCTTGGCTGTCTTCTCCGTCATCCTCTGTTGACTGATGATCCACGGTTCCAGATGTCCGTGAGGTGAGAGCACGATGCGTGCACCCTGACGATGAAGATGCAGGGCCTGGCGTACTATCCTGCGGTTCCAGCATCCATGGACATGTACGATTGGCGAGTCTTGCATCACGTTGGTGTCGGTCTCGTGCTTAGGATGGCTGGCGTGCACCTGCAGCATCGCTACATGTTGCGCGATGAGTTCATCGTTGTCAGGATACAGGTGCACTACGTTCATGTCCTTCTTGCTTTAATGTACCATGTTGTAGAGGATGGTCTGCACCCGGTATCTGAACAGCTGGCTGCCACGAATGGGAAGTTCATAGAGCCGCAGGACGTCATGTCCCAACCTGGTAGGAACTGCCATGAAGTCGTATTTCCCTCTCAGGTGGCGCATGAACTTTCCTTTGTGCCCGTTGGCCCGTTGACGTTCTGCTTTCCCAATGATGCTACCGGCACTGCTTATCTCGTTGAATAGCTGGAGCCGTATGTCACCGTTTTTGCCCACGTAGCCTATAATGAGCTCTGTCGACCCTTTGGCAAACTCCGCTATTTCCTTGAGCCAAGTAGGGGAGGGGACATTGTGGATGTTGGAAAAGACAATCCATTCGTTCTTTGCCGCTTTTACCCCCAGTGTCAACGCCATGCGCTGCCGGCTTACGAGTCGGTTAGGACGAGGAAGGAACGTGGTGTAAAGCCGCGAAGGTCCTTCCTCGCTAAGAGTGCTCTTGAAACGTGTCAATACGTCATCGGTATCGTCTGTCGATGACTCATCCACGACAATCATCTCATAGCCGGCAGCATAGTCCTGGCTGAGATAGGCAGGAAGGTTTTCTTCCAGCTCACGTGCATTGTCGTAGACAGTCATGACGACTGAGATGGTTGGTTCCATTCTTTTCGGATTTTTCCTTTCTCTTGGTTTACTGTTCTCCTTGTCACACAATCTCGTCACTCAAATAGGCCTGTGGCAGCCGGCGTAGATTGTATTGCGATGCCATGATTTCACCATATGCCCCTGCCGAACGGATGGCCAGAAGGTCACCGCGGCGGGTGCCGTTCAGGTCAATCTGTTTAGCAAACACATCAGTAGACTCACAGATCGGTCCTACCACGTCGTAAGTCTCTGTGGGCAGGTCGCTTGACACGTTTTCTATCTTGTGGTAAGCTTGGTAGAGTGCAGGACGTATGAGGTCGGTGAAACCTGCATCTACAATGGCGAATTTCTTGACCGCTCCTTCTTTTATAAATAAGGTACGGGTGAAGAGGCTGCCACATTGTGCCACCACTGCCCGTCCCAGCTCAAAGTGGAGAGTCTGCCCTGGACGCAGTTTCAATTTCTTGGCGTAGGTGTTGAAGTAGGCCTTGAAGTCGGGAATGGATACGCGGTTCGGATGCTGATAGTCCACGCCGAGTCCTCCCCCGACATTGATATGTTCCACCATGATACGATGTCGTTCTAACTCTTTCTGTAAGTCGTTTACACGGTTACAGAGGGCTTCGAAGTCGCTCATGTCGAGTATCTGGCTGCCTATGTGGAAATGCAGTCCGACGCATTTCACGTTCTTTAGCTCCGAAGCCTTCTCTATGACAGTCATCATGTCGTTCATGGCTATGCCGAACTTGTTTTCTGCCAAGCCCGTGGTAATGTTGGCATGGGTGTGTGCACCCACATTGGGGTTCAGCCTGAATGCCACACGCGCCACCTTGCCCTTGGCTTCGGCCAGAGCGTTGATGACTTCGAGCTCAGGTATGCTTTCTACATTGAAGCAGAAAATATCGTTGTCAAGTCCGATGTTGATTTCCCAGTCGCTTTTGCCTACGCCTGCAAAGACGATTTTCGATGCGGGGAATCCTGCCTTCAGCGATGCCTCAATCTCGCCGCCGCTTACACAGTCGGCTCCCAGGCCTGCCTCACGTATGTAACGCAGTACCTTCGGATTGGCATTTGCTTTGACGGCATAGTGCACCACGAAATGCTCGTGTTTGCCGGCTTCCTCATTAATGGCGCGCAGCGTCTGGCGCAATAGTTCTGTGTCGTAGTAGTAGAAAGGGGTCTGGAGGCGCTCCAGCCTTTCTACCGGGAATAGTCCTTTCATATCCTTAATCCGTAAAGAGGTTGGTGCTCAGGCTTTGCAGGGCACGCTTCTTGTCTTCCTCGCGGATGAGGAAGGATATATTGTAGTTTGACCCTCCGTAAGAGATCATGCGAACGGGAATATTCTTCATGGCATCGAGCACACGGGTCTCGAAACCGATGTTCGACCAGTCCAGGTCACCTACGACGCAGATGACGCACATGCCGGTGTCAACCGTTACTGTGCCGTATTTCTTCAGTTCGTCTACAATCTCGCCGAGGTGGGCAGAGTTGTCTATTGACATGCTGACGCCTACCTCTGAAGTACAGACCATGTCGATAGGGGTCTGGTAGCTTTCAAATATTTCGAATACCTTGCGCAGGAAGCCTGTGGCCAGAAGCATACGGCTGGACTTGATCTTGATGGCAATGATGTTGTCCTTGGCAGCCACGGCCTTGATTTTTCCGTACTCTGTCTGGTTGGAGATGGTTGTGCCCTCGGCATCGGGGTCCATGGTGTTCAGCAGACGCACGGGGATGCCGGCATACTTAGCGGGTTGTATACATGTGGGATGCAGTATCTTCGCACCGAAATAAGCCAGCTCGGCTGCCTCCTCGAAGTGAAGCTGATGCACGGGTGACGTCTTGTCTACCACGCGTGGGTCGTTGTTGTGCATACCGTCGATATCGGTCCATATCTGGATTTCTTCTGCATCCAGGGCTGCACCGATGAGCGATGCCGTGTAGTCGCTGCCACCACGCTGCAGGTTGTCTACCTCGCCATAGGCATTGCGGCAGATGAATCCCTGTGTAATGTATACCTGCTGTCCTTGGTTCTCTTCCATCTTTGCCGTCAGCTTCTCCTTGATGTACACGGGGTCGGGTTCGGCATTCTTGTCTGTACGCATGAAGTCCAGAGCATTCAGCAGCGTCACCTTGACACCCAGCTCTTTCATGTAATTGGTCACCATGTTGGTTGACATCATCTCGCCCTGTGCCACGATGCTTTTCTCTTCGAAGGAAGTGAAAATCTCCTTGGTGAAAGAACGCAGGTAGTTGAATTCGTCCTTCAGGAAGTCACGTGTCTGCTGTTTCATCTCGTCGGTGGAATAGAGTTCCTCCACGTGCTTCATGTACTTTTCCTCGAGTCGGTTGATAACCTCGTTGGCACCGTCAGGATTCTTCTTGTAGAGGTAGTCTGAGATTTCCACCAGCGAATTGGTCGTACCCGACATGGCAGAGAGTACTACGAACACAGGGTTTCCCGACTTCGTAACGAGTGAGGTCACTTCCTTCATTCTTTGCGGCGTACCGACAGAGGTGCCGCCAAACTTCATGATTTTCATAAGCGCTTATGTTTTTTTAGTTTTCTATTTCTTCTATTTTGTTGTAGTCGTTGGTCACATCCTCAATCTCATTGTTCTTGCACCTGTATACTGTGCCAGGGTAACGGTCCAGCAGCGGTATGTTATGTGTGGACAAGACTACTGCTGTTCCTTTCAGGGAGATGTCACGCAACAGTTGGATGATGCTGTCAGCTGTCTCGGGATCAAGATTACCCGTCGGTTCATCGGCAATGATGAGTTTCGGACTGTTCAGGATGGCACGCGCAATGGCTATGCGCTGCTGCTCGCCTCCTGACAACTCGTGGGGCATCCGGTCCTTCATTTCCAACATGCCTACAGCCTCTAGCACTTCATTGATGCGTGTGTTGACACGATCCTTGTATCTCCAACCCGTTGCCTTCAGCACGAAACGCAGGTTCTGGAAGACACTTCGGTCGCTGAGCAGCTGGAAATCCTGGAAGATAATGCCCATCTGTTTCCGCAGCTCAGGTATATGCTTCCGTTTCAGCGTCAGCAGGTTCTGTTCCAGCACAGTAGCTTCGTCGGCCTCGTCGATGTCCAGTTCGAAATAGATGCTCTTCAGCAGCGAGCTCTTACCTGAGCCCACCCGTCCAATGACGTAGACGAATTCTCCTTCGTCCACATGGAAATTGACGCCCTGCAGCACAGGCTCGCCATCCCTGTGGTATATGTTTGCGTTCTTATAGTCTATCAGCATCACTCTACACTATTAACTGTCAACACTCAACTGTTTTTTTACTTCATCTCTCCTTTGGCCTTGGCGGTGCGGCGCTTCTTGTCCCAATTGGGGTCGTGCCGCTTCTGCAGCTCTGAGGCAATATCCTCTATGCGTAGCCCCTTACTGGTGAGCAACACAATGAGGTGATAGATCATGTCGCTGGCTTCATAAATCAACTTGTCGTTTCTGCCGTTGCAGGCCTCGATGACAGCCTCCAGGGCTTCTTCGCCCAATTTCTGTGCCATGCGGTTCACGCCGTCCTTGAACAGCGACGTGGTGTAGCTGCCCTCGGGCATCTCCTCATGGCGGCGGTTGATGAAGTCCTGCAGCTCTGAGAGGAACAGCAGTGGATTGTCATCCTTTGTCGCCATGTCTGATGCTTTGTTCTCCTCTCCCCAGCAGGTGTCGGTGCCTGTGTGGCAGGTGGGACCGTCGGGGATGGCACGTACCAGCAGCGTGTCCTGATCGCAGTCCACCTTGATGTCGATCAGGTTCAGGTAGTTGCCGCTGGTCTCTCCTTTTGTCCACAGACAGTTGCGCGAACGCGACCAGAAGGTTACCTTCTTCGTTGCCAGGGTCTTCTCGTAGGCTTCCTGGTTCATATATCCTAACATCAGCACCGTCTTTGTCTGTGCATCCTGGATGATGGCAGGCACAAGGCCTCCACACTTTTCAAAGTCTATGTTCATAATCTAACGTTTATACCTTCTTCTTTCAAATATTTCTTCAGCTCGGGGATGGGTATCTCACCAAAATGGAAGACGCTGGCAGCCAGTGCTGCATCGGAATGTCCTTCGATAAACGTATCGCGGAAATGTTCCTTCCTCCCTGCACCGCCGCTGGCAATGATGGGTATCGACAGCTCGTCGGACAGCTTGCGCAGTGCCTCATTGGCATAGCCTTCTTTCACACCGTCATGGTTCATCGACGTGAAGAGTATTTCCCCGGCACCGCGCTCCTGTGCCTCATGCGCCCATTCAAACAGGCCGCGTTCCGTGCGTTCCCTGCCGCCCTTCAGGTAGCAGTGCCACCCGTCCTCGTCCAGCCGTGCATCAATGGCGCATACACACACCTGGCTGCCGAAACGGTTGGCAATGTCATTGATGAGTTCCGGGTGACGGATGGCAGCGCTGTTCACGCTCACTTTGTCGGCTCCGGCATAGAGCAGTCTCTCCACGTCGTCCAGCTCGTTGATGCCACCACCCACCGTGAAGGGAATGTTGATCTCGGCAGCTACGCGTGTCACCATCTCCGTGAACGTCTTCCGCCCCTCGAAGCTGGCGGTAATGTCGAGGAAGCACAACTCGTCTGCTCCCTGTTCGCTGTAGGTCTTGCCCAGCTCCACGGGGTCTCCGGCCGAGCGGAGGTTCACAAAGTTCGTGCCCTTGACGGTCTCGCCGTCCTTCACGTCTAAGCAGGGTATGATGCGTTTTGCTAATCCCATTTCTGTTTGCAATTTTTCAAATTACTATTTACTGTTTCGCCAGTCCATGAGTTCCTTCAGGTCGATGCGGCCTTCATAGATGGCTTTCCCAAAGACAACGGCAGGGATTCCTGCAGCCTCTAATGCCTTGATGTCGTCCATGCACGCCACACCGCCGCTGGCAATGAGGTGCAGCTGCGGATATTTCTCCATGACCCGTTTGTAAAGCTCAATAGCAGGTCCCTGTAGTGTGCCGTCCTTGGATATTTCTGTACAGAGCACCATCTTCACGCCGGCTTCGATGTATTTCTGCAGAAACGGCAGCAGGTCTTCCTCAGAATCTTCCTTCCAGCCGTTGATGCTGATTTTCCCGTTCCTGACATCGGCTCCGAGTATCATCCGTTCGGCTCCGTATTTCCTGAGCCAGCCGATGAAAAGCTCTGGCTGAGTGACAGCTATGGAGCCTACAGTAACCATGGATGCGCCTGCAGCGAAGGCTTTCTCAATGTCCTCGTCGGTCTTGATGCCGCCCCCGAAGTCTGTGGTGAGACTGGTTTCCGTCGTTATCTGACTGAGCACGGCGCTGTTCACAATGTGCTTGGACTTGGCACCGTCCAGGTCTACCACATGCAGCCGCTGGAAGCCCAGCTGTTCAAACTCCTTTGCTACTTCAGCAGGGGAGTTGCTGTAGACGGTCTTCTGGTCGTAGTCGCCTTTCGTCAGCCGTACGCATTGCCCGTTGATAATGTCTATGGCGGGTATCAGTTCTATCATTTCTTTTTTTTCGTTG